>NZ_JBIVYL010000012.1:0-227205 GCF_044772225.1 Rhizobium sp. NPDC090275
AGCTCCGTATCCCAATCTGCCATGTCGCGCCCTCAAATGAAGAGAGCACAAATCATCTCAAACCAGCCTTGCCCGAATCTGCCAAAGTAGTGCTAAGCACGGTCCCACTTGCTCGACGTGCGTGGACACTTGGCACCATCACGACACCACCAAGCCCCGCGCGGAGCAAAGCTCGGCGACGGCAGCAGGCGGGACCCCATAAAATGGGAGCGGGCAGGCGGCAGTATGTGGATGGTATGTGTGTCAGGCGTTTCCACCTGCCCGATTGCGTCAAGGTTTCCGGGTCGTCCGGGCCGACAGGAGCGTCTCTCGGCCTTTCCTTGCCGGATGTTTCCTTGGCCCTGACGGCCTTGGAAACACCTCTTCACAACCATCACCGAACGCCGGATGCCAACCTTGGCGTGACCGGTTCGCGAACCCGGCTCCCTGTCCGATGACGTCACCAGTGTGTGGCGATTGCGGAGGGCGGGGATAACGGCGCACGCCGAATTCGGCTATCATGCTGATAATGTCGGGATGTTTCTTGGTCGAGCCGTGAAATTTTCCCCGTCGTCACGCTGACGGAGACAGCGGATGCGCCGCGCACGCCGCCACTGGTAATTCCCGCGCATTTCCGCCATATACAGCCCAAACACACATGGACATGAGACAATGAGCGCAACGGTCGAATTCGCGAGGATGAACGGGCTTGGCAACAAGATCCTGGTTGTCGACATGCGCGGGCGCAAGGACAAGGTGACGCCCGAAGCCGCGATCGCGCTCAATGCGGCCTCTGAGACCCAGTTCGACCAGATCATGGCGATCCATGATCCGAAGGCCGAGGGCACCGATGCCTGGATCGATATCCTGAACTGCGACGGCACCAAGGCGCAGGCCTGCGGCAACGGCACGCGCTGCGTGGTGCAGGCGCTTTCGGCCGAGACGGGCCAGAAGGTCTTCACCTTCCAGACCGTCGCCGGCATCCTGAATGCCGCCGAGCACGAGGATGGAACGATCTCGGTCGACATGGGCAGGCCGGTGTTCCAGTGGGACAAGATCCCGTTGGCGGAAGAGTTCTTCGATACCAGTCGCATCGAGCTGCAGATCGGCCCGATCGACAATCCGGTGCTGCATTCGCCTTCGGCCATGTCGATCGGCAATCCGCATGCGATCTTCTGGGTCGACAGGGATCCGATGAGCTTCGATCTGGAGCGCTTCGGGCCGCTGCTCGAAAATCACCCGATGTTTCCCGAGAAGGCCAATATCACGCTGGCGCAGGTGACGTCCGATGCGAGCCTGCGCACCCGCACCTGGGAGCGCGGCGCAGGCCTGACGCTTGCCTGCGGTTCGGCCGCCTGCGCCGCCGGCGTTTCCGCGGCGCGCACCGGCCGCACCGGGCGCAAGGTCACGATCGACGTCGCAACCGCGCCAAGCCGGCAGCCGCTCATCATCGAATGGCGTGAGGACGACCATGTCGTCATGACCGGTCCCGCCGAATGGGAATGGTCGGGCACCGTCGATCCCGTGACCGGCGCATGGCAGCGCGATGAGGCGGTCGAGGCTCCGGGGGCGGAAGCCAAGTGAGTGGGGTCGAGGTCATCACCTTCGGCTGTCGTCTGAATACCTACGAATCCGAAGTGATGCGGGCCGAGGCCGAGAAGGCCGGCCTCAACAACGCCATTCTGGTCAATACTTGCGCCGTGACCGGCGAGGCCGTGCGCCAGGCGCGCCAGGCGATCCGCCGCGCGCGTCGCGACAATCCTGAAGCCCGTATCATCGTCACCGGCTGTGCCGCGCAGACCGAGAAACATACCTTCGCCGAGATGGCCGAGGTCGATGCGGTGCTCGGCAACGAAGAGAAGCTCAAGAGCGCCAACTATCGCGCGCTGCCGGATTTCGGCGTCTCGGCGGAAGAGAAGCTGCGCGTCAACGACATCATGAGCGTCAAGGCGACCGCGCCGCAGATGGTCAAGCACATCGACGGCCACGTGCGCGCCTTCATCCAGGTGCAGAACGGCTGCGACCATCGCTGCACCTTCTGCATCATCCCCTATGGCCGCGGCAATTCCCGCTCGGTGCCGATGGGATCGGTGGTCGATCAGGCGCGCAAGCTCACCGAGAGCGGCTATCGCGAGATCGTGCTGACGGGCGTCGACGCCACCAGCTACGGCGCCGACCTGCCAGGCGAGCCGACGCTCGGGCTGCTGGCGAAGACGCTTCTGAAGCAGGTGCCGGATATAAGGCGTCTCCGTCTGTCGTCGATCGACAGCATCGAGGCGGACCGGCATCTCCTCGATCTCATCGCCGACGAAGCGCGCTTCATGCCGCATCTGCACCTGTCGCTGCAGCATGGCGACGACATGATCCTGAAGCGGATGAAGCGCCGCCACTCCAACGCCGATGCGCTTCATTTCGTCAACGAGGTCAGAAGGCTGCGGCCGGAGATCTCGATCGGCGCCGATATGATCGCCGGTTTCCCGACCGAGACGGAAGAGATGTTCGGCAATGCCGTGAGGCTCGCCGAAGACGCGCGGATCGCGCATCTCCACGTCTTCCCCTACAGCCCGCGACCGGGAACGCCGGCGGCACGGATGCCGCAGCTCGACCGGGCGCTCGTTAAGGAGCGGGCCGCACGGTTGCGCGCCACTGGACATATGTTGCATCAGTCCCATCTCGATCGCATGGTCGGCACGCGGCAATGGCTGCTGGTGGAAAACAACGGACTGGCGCATACGGAAAACTTCACGCTTGTCGCAGCGCCGGGCTTAAGCCCCCGCGCGCTGGTCGAGGTCGACATCGTCGGCCACAACGGCAAGCACCTCGACATGCAACTGACGGCCGCCTCCGCGGCCTGACCTGACGGAATTCTCATGGCGTTCAGCTTCATCAAAAAGGTCTTCACCTTCGGCCCCGACAAGACGGTGGAAGAGCAGGCGCCGGATACGGTCGAGACCAAGGCCCCCGAGGTTGCGGTCGAGCCGGTTGCGGAGGCACCTGTTGCCGAGGTGACGGCGCCGGTGCCGTCCGCGCCGGTGGAGGAGCTGCCTGTTGCCGCCGATCCGGTGTTGCCGGAGGAGGTGGAGACCGCGGGTGGACCTTCGGCTGATGGCGAGGGTGTTGCCGAGGACGAGGTTTCCGAGGATTTGCCGACGGCGCTGGCGACAGATGATGTCGGGTTGGTGCCGTTGTCCTTGCTGGAGGCTGAGGCGGAGTCTGATGCTGAGGCGGGAGACGTTGGCGCAGTGGGCGCGGTACCCCCCTCTGTCCTGCCGGACATCTCCCCCACAAGGGGGGAGATCGACTCGTTGGGGGCGCCCGACCAGACCTCTGATGCTGATGAGAGTGGCAAGGCCGAGGCGTCAACCGACGAAACGGTCGAGAATGAAGCGAGCGAGCCCGCCCAGCCAATCTCCCCACCTGTGGGGGATATGCCCGGCAGGGCAGAGGGGGGTATCACACCCGCCGAGCCAGCTTCTATCGACGCCCCCGAACCAACTCAGACCGACTCCGACTCTCCCATCCTCCCCAAGGGCTTCTCCACCGCCAACGAGACCCCCGAACCCGTCACCATCGTCCCCCCGGCCAAGCTCAACTGGTTCCAGCGCCTGCGCGCCGGCCTTGCCCGCACCTCGTCGCAGCTGACCGGCCAGATCTCCGCGCTCTTCACCAAGCGCAAGCTCGACGACGACACGTTGCAGGATCTCGAGGACCTCCTGATCCAGGCCGATCTCGGCGTCGAGACGGCACTGCGCGTCACCGATACGCTGGCGTCGGAACGCTACGGCAAGGACGTGTCGGGCGAGGATGTGAGCCGCATCATGGCAGCCGAGATCACCAAGGTGTTGAAGCCGGTGGCCAAGCCGCTGCAGCTCGATCTCAGCCACAAGCCGCATGTCATCCTGGTTGTCGGCGTCAACGGTACCGGCAAGACCACCACCATCGGCAAGCTCGCCGCCAAGCTTTCCGGCGCTGGGCTGAAGGTGATGGTCGCGGCCGGAGATACATTCCGCGCGGCGGCGATCGAGCAGCTGAAGATCTGGGCCGACCGCACCAAGTCGGAATTCATCGGCACCAAGCTCGGCGCCGATGCGGCGGGGCTTGCCTATGATGCTTTCGAGCAGGCCAAGCAGAAAAAATGCGATGTGCTGATCATCGACACAGCCGGCCGCCTGCAGAACAAGACGGAGCTGATGGCCGAGCTCGAGAAGATCGTGCGCGTGCTTGGCAAGCTCGATCCGGACGCGCCGCACACCGTGTTGCAGACGCTCGACGCCACCACCGGCCAGAATGCGTTGAGCCAGGTCGAGATCTTCCGCAACGTCGCGGGCGTCAATGGGCTGATCATGACCAAGCTCGACGGCACGGCGCGCGGCGGCATCCTCGTCGCCATCTCCGCCAAGCACAAGCTGCCGGTCTATTTCATCGGCGTCGGCGAGGGCGTGGACGATCTGGAGCCCTTCGAGGCCGAGGATTTCGCCCATGCGATCGCGGGCCTCGGCGACGCGCGGGGCTGATCAAATCGTCGCCATTGCCGTCAAAAGCGATTGATGCCACAGATATGCCCGCAAGGGCGCGCAAGCGTCCGGGATAGAGACTGACGATAAGAACTGACGACAAAGACTGGTTAGGGAACGGATTAGGGACCTCATGACGACCGAGAGCGATATCACCCCGTCGGCGACAGACAAGCATCACCCGATGCTCAAGCTGGCGCTGGAGCTCGGGCCGCTGCTGATCTTCTTCTTCGCCAATCTGCGCGGCCCCTGGCTGGTGGAGAAGTTCCCGGTTCTGGGTTCCCTCGGCGGCCCGCTATTCGTCGCGACCGCGCTGTTCATGGCGGCGACGGTGATCTCGCTGGTCATCTCCAAGGTCGTGCTGCGCCATCTGCCGATCATGCCCTTCGTCTCGGGTATCGTCGTCCTGATCTTCGGCTCGCTGTCGATCTACCTGCAGGACGAGACCTTCATCAAGATGAAGCCGACGATCATCAATTCGTTGTTCGGCCTCACGCTGCTCGGCGGGCTGCTCTTCGGCAAGTCGTTGCTCGGCTATGTCTTCAACGCCGCCTTTCAGCTCGATGCCGAAGGCTGGCGCAAGCTCACCGTTCGCTGGGGCGTGTTCTTCCTGTTCCTGGCGGTGCTCAACGAAGTCGTCTGGCGCAATTTCTCTGACGACACCTGGGTCGCCTTCAAGGTCTGGGGCACGATGCCGATCACCATCCTGTTCACGCTGGCGCAGATGCCTGTCATCATGAAGCACACGATCGCGCCCGAGGGCGAGGCCGGCCAGTGACGGCGCTTCAGGCGACTGAAAGAGCCAGGCACCAGACCTACTGGTTCATCGCCTGCGCCGCGGTGCTCATCGCGCAGATCCTCGCCGAATATCTGATGGGGCGCACGCCGATCTGCACCTGCGGCTACGTCAAGCTGTGGGAGGGCACTGTCAATTCCAGCGGCAACTCGCAGCACATGTCGGACTGGTACACGCCGTCCCATATCATCCACGGCTTCCTGTTCTACGGCCTGGCGCACCTCGTGCTGCGCGGAAAGCCGATCGCGATGAAGCTGCTTCTGGCGCTGGTGATCGAATCCGGCTGGGAGCTACTCGAAAACTCGCCGATCATCATCGACCGCTATCGCACGGCGACGATCTCGCTCGACTACTACGGCGACAGCATTCTGAACTCGGCGATGGACACGGTGTTCATGGTGCTCGGCTTCTTCTTCGCCTGGCGCGCGCCGGTCTGGCTGACGGTCACGATCGCCATCTTCTTTGAGATATTCACCGGCTACATGATCCGGGACAACCTGACGCTCAACGTGCTGATGCTGGTCTGGCCGCTGGAGGCGGTGAAGACCTGGCAGGGCGGGGCCTAGAGCCACAAGCTCCAGGCCCAAACCCTCAATTCAAATCCTTAGAACGTCGCCGTCTTCGGGTCCGGACCCATGCGCGCCGAGCTGCTGTCGAGCTTGGCGATCTCGGCCATGTCATCGCCATCGAGCTTGAAGTCGAAGACCTGGAAGTTCTCGACGATGCGCGACGGCGTTACCGATTTCGGGATGACGACGAGGCCGCTATCCATGTGCCAGCGGATGATCACCTGCGCCGGCGTCTTGCCGTGCTTCTCGGCGATCTTGGCAAGAAGTGGGTGGGCGATCAGCTTGCCCTGGCCGAGCGGGCTCCAGGACTGCGTGGCAATGTTGAGCTTCTTGTGCGCTTCCTGCGCCACCTTCTGTTGGAAGTCCGGATGCAGCTCGATCTGGTTGATGACGGGCACGACGCCGGTCTCTGCAATCAGTCGCTCGATATGTTCAGGATAGAAATTCGAGACACCGATCGATTTCGCCCGGCCTTCCTCGCGCAGCTTGATGAAGGCTTTCCACGTATCGACATAGGCGTCGCGGTTCGGCGCCGGCCAGTGGATGAGGTAGAGGTCGACATAATCGGTGCCGAGGCGCTTCAGGCTCTTGTCGAAGGCCTTCAGCGTCGTGTCGTAGCCCTGGTCGGCGTTCCAGAGCTTGGTCGTCAGAAAGATGTCCTTGCGGTCGACGCCCGACGAGCGGATGCCCTCGCCGACGCCCTCTTCGTTTTCGTAGACGGCGGCCGTATCGACATGGCGATAGCCGGCTTCGATAGCAGCGCGCACCGCGGGTGCCGCCATGTCGTTGGGTGTCTGCCAGACGCCGAGGCCGACCTGGGGAATGGAATGTCCGTCGTGAAACGTAATGATGGATTGCTGTGCCACAATAAATCTCCGCGAAAGCGATGAATGGAACGGGGCGTGTTGAACGGCGGGTATCCCGCCGTTTCCCAAAACGCCTCTCAGCCCGGGCGTCGGTCGCATTGCATATAGGTCAGGCGGCGCGCGATATCACCCCTGCTCCCTGGCTGAAGACTACAAAACCCTGACGACGGTGCCCTTGCGCAAGTAGGGCAGGATGCGGTTCATGTCGCGCGGGTGAATGGCGATGCAGCCCTCCGTCGGCTGGTAGCCGGGGCGGATCAGATGGAAGAAGATCGCCGAGCCGCGATTGCGGGCGCGCGAGGTGACATTCCAGTCCATGACGAGGCAGACGTCATAGAGCCCGTCGTCGCGCTTCATCTTTTCGTGACTTTTGCTGAACGGCGCCTTGACTGGTCTGTTGTAGTTGGCGTCATCAGGCTGATCGCACCAGAGCATGTCCTCGCGGATAAGGCGAATCGGTAGCCGCGTTCGCAAACCGGAGGTTTTTTCGCCGCGCACGAAACCCGAAATCAGCCGCATTTCGGCGATCGGAGTGGCCCCATCACCCTCACGCTTGCGTGTGGTGCGCCCGGAGCGACCAACTGCCGCGGGTATCACGACTGTGCCGAATTGCAGCAAAGCCCGGCTTTTCTGCCCCGGTGCGGGTCTAACCGTGATGATCGTTGGTTGTATAGACGGTTTCCGCCTTGTTTTTTCCATGTTTCTCACATGTTTTTGCAATTGCCGGGGCAATGATTGAAATCATATAGCACCATATACGACAACAGCTTGGTATCCTGATCTTTGCCAACACTCTCAAGTTGGCGTAGGAGTAAGGGGACCAGATGGCGAGGGACATAGCCGCATGACAGCACGCACCATTTTGTTGGTGGATGATGACGACGACCTCCGCGAGACCCTCACGGAGCAGCTCTCGCTCTATGACGAGTTCACGGTTCTCCAGGAATCCACGGCTGCCAAGGGCGTCGAACGCGCCCGCGCGACGGCCATCGATCTCCTGATCATGGATGTGGGCCTTCCCGACATGGATGGGCGCGAGGCTGTGAAGCTGTTGCGCAAGGGCGGCCTCAAGGCGCCGATCATCATGCTGACGGGCCATGACACCGATAGCGATACCATTCTCGGCCTCGAGGCCGGCGCCAACGACTATGTGACGAAGCCGTTCCGCTTCGCGGTTCTGCTTGCCCGCATCCGCGTGCAGCTGCGCCAGCACGAGCAGAGCGAGGACGCCACCTTCAGTGTCGGACCCTATGTCTTCAAGCCGAGCCAGAAGTTGCTGACCACGGAAAACGGTCAGAAGATCCGCCTCACCGAAAAGGAGGCGGCGATCATCCGTTATCTCTACCGCGCCGAACAGAAGGTCGTCACCCGCGACGTGCTGCTCGAAGAAGTCTGGGGCTACAATTCCGGCGTCACCACCCACACGCTCGAAACCCACGTCTACCGCCTGCGCCAGAAGATCGAGCGCGATCCGTCGAACGCCGAAATCCTGGTCACGGAAAACGGCGGCTACAAGATCGTTCCGTAATCATGGCGCTGAATGACGATATCCAGCTGCTCGCGCAGCTTCCGCTTTTCAACGGAATGTCGGAGGATCAGCTGCGGCTGATCGCCTTCGGCGCGGATCGGCGCGTGATTTCGAACGGGCAGATGCTTTTTCGCGAAAGCTCTCCCGCCGACAGCGCCTACGTCATCGTCAGCGGCAGTGTTGAACTCAGCCACACCGGACGCGACAACAAGCCTGAGGTTCAGGCGGTTGTCGGGTCCGGCACGCTTTTGTCGGAGCTTGCGCTGGTCACGCTCGTCGAGCGCAAGTTCACGGCGATCGCTCGCGAGGACACGGCAATCATCCGCATCACCCGCGCGCTGTTTCACCGGCTGATCGAGGAATATCCGGATGCGGCTTTGCTGATCCAGCAGCGCATCCGCGACAATATCGCGGCATTGGCGGCCAAGGCCGCCGCCGAGCTTCACCGCTTCGCCTGAGGCGCCTGCCTAACGACCCTTAGAGATCGAAATGCGCCGTCACCGGAACGTGGTCGGACGGCCGGTCCCAGCCGCGCGCCTCTTTCAGGATCTCGATGCGCTGCAGATGCGGCCCAAGATCGCGCGACGACCAGATATGGTCAAGACGCCGACCACGATCCGCCGCTTCCCAATCCTTGGCGCGGTAGCTCCACCACGTATAGAGCTTCTGTGTCTCCGGCACGTTCTGGCGCATCAGGTCGAGCCACTGGCCGCGCTTCATGACATCAAGCAGGCCCTCGGTCTCGACAGGCGTGTGGCTGACGATCTTCAGCAGCTGCTTGTGCGACCAGACGTCGTGCTCCATCGGCGCGATATTGAGATCGCCCACGAGGATCGCCGAGGTATTGGCCTCGCCATCGGCCTTCAAGAGCTTCATCTCCTCGATGAAATCGAGCTTGTGGCCGAATTTCGGATTGATCGCCCGGTCCGGCTCGTCGCCGCCGGCTGGCACATAGAAATTATGGATGCGGATACGCTTGCCGCCGCGCTCGAACACCGCCGAGATATGCCGGGCATCGCCGACCTTGCAGTAATCGGTGCTGTGATCCTCGACCAGCGGAAAGCGCGAGGCGATCGCCACCCCGTGATAGCCCTTCTGGCCATGGATTATGATGTGCTCGTAGCCCATGGCCTTCAGCGGCGCCAAGGGGAACAGCTCGTTCGGCACCTTGGTTTCCTGCAGGCAGATGATATCGGGGCGATGCTTGAGGAAGAGCTGCTCGACGATCGGCATGCGCAGCCGGACCGAATTGATGTTCCAGGTGGTGATCGAGAAGCCCATTGCGCTGCCTTTTCCAATTCTGTTGGAAGGGCTTTAGAGCAAAGGTCGCGTGGATGGAACGGACGGGAGTGAAGAAAATGGATGCAGGCAGCCGCATCCGTTGCGAAGAAAAGTGCCCGGCCGAAGCCGGGCACTGCATTTATCGCGATGCCGCACCGACGGCGGAGCCGCGGGTGGTCATGCGCAGGAGATAATAGACCCCGCCGCCGATGCCGACGCCGAAGAACCAGCCATAGGTACCCCACCATTCCGGCAGGACAGAGGTGAAGGTCGGCAGGATGGAGGAGAAGAGCGCGCCGATCGCAAAGGCGATGAAGGCGTTCACATGCCAACCGCTCTGGAAGCGGAATTCACCGTCCTCGCGGTAGAGCGCCGCGACGTCGAGCTCGCCCTTTCTGATGAGATAGTAATCCACCATCATCACCCCGAAGATCGGCCCCATGGTCGAGCCGATGAAGTTGACGAAGTGGGCGGCACCCGTCTCCCAGGGGGCGAAGGGGTAGAGCACCAGCGCGATCAACGCCGCGATATAGCCACCGCGCTTGAAGCTGATGTGGCGCGGGAAGACGTTGGAGAAGTCGAAAGCCGGCGAGACGAAGTTGGCGACGACGTTGATCCCGAGCGTCGCCACCGCGAAGGTGAGCGCTGCGAGAAGTGCCAGGAACCAGCTGTCGAACTTGGCCGAGATGGCTTCGGGATGCAGCAGCACCTCGCCATAGACGGTGAAGGCCGCCGTGGTGGTCACGCCCGCGACCAGGCAGAAAGCGAGCAGGTTGATCGGCAGGCCCCAGAGATTGCCCTTTCGCAGCGTCTTCACATCCTTGGCGTAGCGCGAGAAATCGCAGAAGTTCAGATAGAGGGCCGCGAAATAGGTGATCCAGGTAGCGGCGACGGCGGCGAGTGCAGGCAGGGTGCCCGGTTCATAGGGAACGCCGGCATCCTTGGTCTTTTCGATCAGCACATCGCGCGGGATTTCGCTGCCGAAGGAGAAAGTGCCGGCCTTGACGACGAGATAGACAGCCAAGACGAGCATCATGATCCAGACGGCCGGCCCGGCCCAATCCTGGAACTTGCGCACCGTTTCCATGCCGCGCTGGATGATCAAAAGCTGCAGCGCCCAGACGATGACGTAGCAGATCACCTCCAGCGTCGAATGGCCGAGGAAATGGCTGTTCTGGTGGAAGGCGAGAATGTTCTCGTTGCGGATCAGGAGCGCCACGATCGCGCCAGAAGCGGCGGCCGTCTGCGCGCCGTACCAGAAGCAGGCGACGACCGCGCGCACCAGCGCCGGCGCATTGGCGCCGAAGGTGCCGAAGGAGGCGCGGGCGAGCACCGGGAACGGCACGCCGGTTTTCACGCCGGCATTGCCGACGAGGCTCATCAGTACGAAGATCACAAGCGAACCGAGGCCGATTGCGATGACGAAATTGATGAAGCTGCCGCACAGAAGAAAAAGACTGGCGGCGAGATAATAGCCCCACAGGCTGTGAACGTCCGAGGTCCAGACGTTGAAGATGCTGAAGGCGCCCCACTTCCTCTCCCGAGCGGGCGCCAGATCCTCGTTGTACAACGAGGGCGACGGATTGCCAGATGTCATGTAATCCCCTCCTAGGATTCGCGGGCCACAAAATGGCCACAATCGAACTTGCTCCCGATTTGGGCATTTGACAAATATTTAATCAAATAATGCACAGCGCGACACGAAGACCCCTCCCCAACCCCTCCCCACGAGGGGGAGGGGTTAACTTGTTGCGCCCTCCGCGCGAACTCATATCACTGGCGATGGTCGAGAGGCTTCTGTTTGGTGAGAGGGTGCGCCCAGCAAGCCCCTCCCCCTTGTGGGGAGGGGTTGGGGAGGGGATTAAACGCGGGCTCGGCAGCGACCCAATCACCATCACCCGCCAATGAATCTCACGCACAAGGGGTGACAAAGCCCGCGCGATAGAGTATGCGCACCCCCGGAATGGGAATCTCCCATCAACCAAGCAAAGAAAGACAGACGCATTCGCCCCTGCCTGAAGAGGCATAGATCCAAGGCTTGACCCAAGGATTGATCGCAGGGCGCTCTGGTTGTCGAACCAACAATGAGGTTGACACATGAACATCATTCAGCAGCTTGAGGCCGAACAGGTCGCCAAGATCGAAGCCAAGCGCACGCTCCCGGAATTCTCTCCTGGTGATACCGTCCGCGTCAACGTGAAGGTCACGGAAGGCACGCGTACCCGCGTACAGGCCTACGAAGGCGTCTGCATCGCTCGCTCCGGCGGCGGTCTGCAGGAAAACTTCACGGTCCGCAAGATCTCCTACGGCGAAGGCGTCGAGCGCGTATTCCCGGTCTACTCGCCTGCCATCGAAAGCGTAGAAGTTGTTCGCCGCGGTAAGGTCCGTCGCGCCAAGCTCTACTACCTGCGCGACCGTCGCGGCAAGTCGGCCCGTATCGTTGAAGACACCGGCGTTCGCGCCCGCAAGCTCAACGACGCCGAGCGCGCCGCTCTCGCCCAGGAAAAGGCACGTCTGGAAGCTGAGAAGGTTGCAGCAGCTCAGGCTCTGGCAGCCGAAAAGGCAGCACAGGAAGCCGCCGAGAAGGCAGCAGCCGCTGAAGCAGCCGCCGCAGCCGAGCCGGCAGCGGAATAAGCTTCATCCGCAAGGATTGACGAAAAAGGCGACCTCCGGGTCGCCTTTTTTGTTGCACGTGAGGTTGGCTGCGCCAATCGGCGGCCGCCGCTGCATGGCTTCAATCGTCGTCCAGTCCTGTCCACGACGATGAGGCATAGGTACCGACATTCGCGTCGTCCTTGCTATTCATCGCCGGTGCAAAGTGACGATGGTAACGCCTCATGGTCTCATATAGTTCTCGCGGCCTGCTGCCGCGGAGAAGGTGAGCACCAATTCTGGTCTCGTTTGTTTCGGCATCCCGTTTGCTGATCGCGATGATCTTGTTCTCCCGGAATCGCCCCACTTCGTAGTATTTGATGCCGGCGATCGACGCCCAGGGTATGCGTTCCGCGCCATGGGGTGTGAAGTGGATGCCTTGGTGATCAAACGCCAAGACAACCTCATCAAAATCAAACCGTGACAGAAGTGCACGGGCTCCGACGGCGTAGATGGCCAAACATGCCATAGTGAGCAATATTCGGGGAGCCACGCCAAACTCTGGGCCAAGTATCTTCGTGGTGCCCATGGCAACCGGATACAGAAGTATCACGCCTCCAGCCAGCAGACCGATATAGATGGGCCGCTTCGCTCTTTTGAATTCGCGGCGAGGAAAGCTGGCTTCTGGTGGGTCCCTCATTGTCATCCCGCTTATGTCAGTCCTGTGCAAGGCCGCAGACGGCGAATACCAAGGGCGGATATCATGCGCGCCCCTTGGTGACGTCAGGATAGCGGTTCTGTGTTAATGCAATCAAAAGAGGCATTTACTCGTTGGGTGAGGTGTGGCGAAGACCCCTCCCCAACCCCTCCCCACAAGGGGGAGGGGCTTGCTGGACGCGCTGTCGGTGGCAAGCGTAACCTGTCGGTAGTCTCAAGGCGGATGATTTGGAACGGGTGTGCCACGGGTTAGCCCCTCCCCCTTGGGGGGAGGGGTTGGGGAGGGGACTTCCGTAATGTCGGACCCTTTCTCTACTCCGCAATCTCCGGCTCGATCAGCCGCGCCATGTTGCGCAGCGATTCCTGCCAGCCGAGATAGCAGGCTTCCGGCGGGATGAGGTCGGGGATGCCGGCCTGGGTGATGTTGATCTCGGTGCCGACGGAGACCTTCTTCAGTTCGACCGTCACTTCCATCTCGCCCGGCAGGTTGGGATCGTCGAAGCGGTCGACATAGCGCACGCGCTCGCCGGGCACGAGTTCGAGATATTCACCGCCGAAGGAATGGCTGTTGCCTGTGGTGAAGTTGCGGAACGACATCTTGAACGTGCCGCCGACGGTCGGCTCGAAATGGTGGACGCTGCAGGTGAAGCCGTTCGGCGGCAGCCACTTGGCCATCGCGTCGGCTTCGATGAAGGCGCGGTAGACCTTCTCGGGCTTGGTGGCGAGAACGCGGTGCAGGCGGATGGTGCTTGGCATGGGTTGTTCCTCCGAAGTTGATGCGATGGATAGGACCCCAAGGACGGGTGGCTGCTGGTTGATCCGACATCCGATCGGCATTTTGTTCAAGGGGCGGCAGATAGCGCCCAGCAAATCCGAACCCCACGCCCGAAACCGAAAGCCCCGCTCGGGGGACCGGGCGGGGCAAAATCATGTCGCTTCTCTTTTGAGCGGGATGCGCTTCCGTATTTTTGCAACGGCCTGCGCTGGGAAAAGCTTGCCCGAAAGGGGCGGAAGAGGGGCCGCACGGCCCGCTCTCACCTGCAATCAACAAGCTTACTTGCAGCTTTCAATCTGCTTCAGCGAAGCCGAAATGCCGGCCAGCGAATAGCTGTAGGACGTCGCCGTGCCCTTGCGCGAGGTGGCGTTGACGGTCATCGAGTGGCCGCCCTTCATGGCGGCAACCAGCGCCGGCTCCTGCGCGGCGTTCTCGACCCAGCCGGCCTTGTCCTTGGTGAACATCACGAAGGTCTTGTTGTCGATGACGACGTTGATCTTCGAGGCGTCCTTGACGGTGTAGCCCATCATCGCCTGCGGCTCGTAGGAGATGTTCTGGCCCGGGCGCTGCGAGACGATGAAGAAGTTCTCGCCGTGGTCGATGCCGGCGGGCTTCTTTTCGGTCGGCACCGAGAGGACGTAGCAGACGGTGCTGTTGCCCTGCTTGTAGGAATAGGCGCCCCAGGCCTGGAACTGCTGGATGCGGGTCGGCGCGGTAGAAGCGGCGGCGGCTGGCTGCTGCGCGGCTGCGGGCTTCTTGGACTGTGCGGATGCGATGCCGGCGCCGGCGAGAACAAGGGAAAGGGCGAGTACGGTACTTTTTACAAACATGGATATTCCTGCCGGTTCTTGCGATTCGAGCCCGAGCGAGCGGGCGGCGCATAATCACGATCTGCTTTATTTTGACTTAATTCAGGTTACCAAAGCGTCAACGCAGGCCGCGAGAAGTCCGTGCCTGTGCCATTTCCACCCGGGTGTCAATGTTGAGCGCCGGATTAACGCTCGGGATGATGTAGTCCGGAAATGATCTGAAACCATCGCTCTTAAGGAATTTAAGACATAAAGATAACGGCAAGAGTTTGACGTTTCGAAAAACCGATGTACGTGAATAAGGACTGGAAATCCGTCAAGGATTTCATCGAGCCAGGGGGCTTTCGAACGGAATGGACGCCGAGGACAAACAGCGCTTCGCTGCCCTAGCTGGGGCTGTGGCGGAACGCCGCGACCAGCAGGCGTTCGCCATCCTGTTCGACTACTTCGCCCCACGCCTGAAATCCTGGCTTCTCAGGCAGAAAATGACCGCAAGCGAGGCCGAAGAGCTCGTCCAGGAGGTCATGATCGTGCTCTGGCACAAGGCCGATCTTTATGATTCCACCCGCTCGTCTCTGTCCACCTGGCTCTTCCGCATCGCCCGCAACCGCCGCATCGATCTCCAGCGGCGCGCCCGCGCCCGCATCCTCGACGAGGACGATCCGGCGCTGCAGCCGACCGCCGAAATCGGCGCTGACGAGCTGGTCGCCAATGGCGATCGCGATGCACAAGTTCGTGAAGCGGTCAGCCAATTGCCCGAAGAACAGCGCGAAATGCTCCGCGCCGCCTTCTTCCTCGGCCAATCCCACTCCGAAATCGCCGAATCGACCGGCCTGCCGCTCGGCACCGTCAAATCCCGCATACGTCTGGCCTTCGGCAAGCTGAAGAAAGTGCTGGAAGCGGAAAACGCCTGAGCCGAACCGCCAACGCGCCCTTGCAACGAAGGGAAGAGTAGTATCAGATGCCTTCATCCACAGATGGAGGTAATCACATGCGCCGTCACATGTTCGAAGCCAATGGAGCCACTCCCGTAGCCATGAACATGTTGTGCGATGCGAACACTCAATCTTGGAATCCTGGCGCATGTAGACGCCGGAAAGACTAGCCTCACCGAACGCCTGTTGTTTCACGCCGGTGTCATCAAGACGCTTGGCGGCGTCGATACCGGCGACACCCAGACCGACACCTTGCAGCTGGAGCGCGACCGCGGCATCACGATCCGCTCGGCGGTGGCTTCGTTCAGCGCGCGAGGCACGCGGATCAACCTTCTGGATACCCCGGGCCACCCCGATTTCATTGCCGAAGTCGAGCGCGTGCTCGGTGTGCTTGACGGCGCGGTGCTCGTCGTCTCCGCCGTCGAGGGCGTGCAGGCGCAGACCCGCGTCCTGATGCGGGCCCTTGCCCGGCTGAAGGTGCCAACCGTCATCTTCGTCAACAAGGTCGATCGGCGCGGCGCCGACGGCGAGACGGCACTTGCCAATCTCCGCGATCGTCTGACGACAGCCCTCGTACCGATGGGGTCCGTCAGCGCACCAGGAACGCCGCTTGCAAGCTTCGACCCCGGCGCCTGGGACGACTGCGACTTCCGCGCCGCAGTGCTGCAGGCGCTCGCCGAGCGCGACGATGACCTGCTTGCCGCCTTCGCGGAGGATCGCGTCGTGGAGGCCGGAACGCTGCGCGAACGGCTGGCGCAGCAGACCGCCGATGGCCTGATCTTCCCGGTCTATTTCGGCTCGGCCATAACAGGCGCCGGGATCGAGGAGCTGATTGACGGCATCACTGATCTTCTTCCGGCGCCGATACCGCCGACGGATGGCCCGGTCTCGGCAACCGTCTTCAAGGTCGAGCGCAATGCGGCGGGAGAGAAGCTCGCGCTGCTTCGTGTGGTCTCAGGTGCCTTGCGCGTTCGCGACCGGATCCCGATCGCCGGCTCAATCGCTGACAGGGAGAACCGCGTCACCGACATCGAGATCTTTGCTGAAGGACGGGTGAGACGCAGCGACGTAGCCCAGGCGGGCGATATCGCCAGAATAAGAGGTCTCTCGGACATCAAGATCGGGGATTGGATCGGAGACCGCGCAACGGCTCCGCAAAGGCAGTTCGCGCCGCCCATGCTGGAAGCGGCAATCGTGCCGGATGACACGGCGGATGCGCCTGCGCTGTGGAAGGCCCTGTCCCAGCTCTCCGAACAGGACCCGCTGATCAATCTTCGCCAGGGCGACGGCGAGGACGGCTTGTCGATCTCGCTCTATGGCGAGGTCCAGAAGGAAGTGATCGAGCACACGCTGAAGGCCGACTATGGCCTTTCCGTGCGCTTCCTCGACACCTCCCCGATCTATGTCGAGCGCGTCCTCGGCGTCGGAAACGCCATCGAGCACGCGCCCGATCCGTTTCTGGCAACCATCGGGCTTCGCGTCGAAGCCGGCGAAAATGAAGGCCGGCACAGGCTGACCTTCGAGGTCGAGCCCGGTGCGGCACCGCCATTCGCCTTCAAGGCGATCGACGAAGCCCTCGAAGCCGCGTTCGGTCAGGGCATCCATGGCTGGCAGGTGATCAACGCCTCGGTTTCAATCACCGAGATCACCAGGCTCCGAAAATGGACGACGAGCACCCCGTCGGACCATCGCAATCTGACGCCTCTGGTGCTGGCGCAGGCGTTGCGGATCGCCGGAACAGAAGTCTGCGAGCCGATCGACCGCATCACGATAGACATGCCCGCCGACGCGCTGCCACGCGTGCAAAGCCTGCTGATGCGTCTCGACGCAGCACTCGAACCGCCCGTCGCAAGGGGAGAGATGATGATGCTGGCTGGCACCATCGCCGCCATCAACGTCCACGACATCCAGCGCGCTTTGCCGTCGCTGACAAGCGGTCTCGGGACGATGGAAACGGAGTTTTCAGGCTATCGGCCGGTCAGGGGCGCGGCGCCGGTGCGCCGTCGATCGGGCCCGAACCCGTTTTCCCGTAGCGAATATCTGGCGCAGCTGAAAGGCGCGCGCCAAGTGTGAAGGGTCAGCGTAAAAGGTCAGCGTGAGGGGCCGGCGCCGGCGAACAGCCGGCCTACACCGTCTTCATATCCTCGGGCCGCACGCGGTCGGGCGCGTCTTGCAGCGCCTTGTCGGCGGCTTCGTAGTGGTTGGGGCGGATGTGGCGGTTGACCATGGCGAAGGCGGCCGAAAGCACGGCGATGTCGTCGGTGAAGCCGATGCCGACAAGCATGTCGGGGATCATGTCGACGGGCAGCACGAAATAGGCGAGTGCCGCGAGCAGCGTGCCGCGCACCTTGAGCGGTGTCTCACGGTCGAGCGCGCAGTAATAGGCGGCAACGACATCGCGCGAGAAGGGGATCTTGCGCGCCGCCTTGCGGAAGGTCGGCCAGAATTTCTGCCGAACGCTCTTCTCCCGCCGCTCCTGCGTTTCTTCATCGCCCGGCAGCAGGATTTCACCGTATTTGACGTCGTCCATGTCCAGTTGGCCCTTTATGTTCCACTTGGCCCTTTTGAGGTCAGGCCAGAATATGGGGGGTCTTCAGCCGCGATTCAATCGATCCGCCGCGCCGCCGCCTTCTCCATCAGGCCCGCCAGCTTGAAATCGAGCTCCGTCAGTCCGTCGGCCGAATGGGTACTGAGCTTCACATCCACCTTGGAATAGACGTTGAACCATTCCGGATGATGATCGAGCTTTTCGGCTGCCAGCGCCGCTTCCGTCATGAAGCCGAAGGCCTCGACGAAGTTCTTGAACTTGTAGCTCTTGGTGATCGACTTTCCGCCGTCGCCGAGCGACCAGCCGTCGAGTTTCGCCAGTTCATCGCTAATCGCCTGGCGTTCCAGTTTGTCCCGTTTCATGCGATTGTCCTTTGCGTTCACCATGGGTCTCTTATGAAACGCATCAGTATCCTGTTTGTTTGCATGGGCAATATCTGCCGCTCGCCGCTGGCCGAAGGCGTCTTCAGCCACCTCGCCTCCGAAGCAGGCTTCTCCGACCGCTTTCTCGTCGATTCCGCCGGCACCGGCAGCTGGCATCAGGGCGATGAGCACGACAGACGGTCGATCGCGACTGCCCGCCATCACGGCATAGACATATCAGCTCAGCGCGCGCGGCGCATCCGCAGGGATGATTTTGCCGATTTCGATCTGATTATTGCCATGGACCGAAACAATGTCGCAGCCTTGAAGGCGCTCGATCCCGATGCAGGGAACATCCATCTGTTCGGTGATCTGGCGCTCGGGAGCGGAGAGGATATCCCCGATCCCTATTATGGCGGCGCCGACGGCTTCGAGGCGGTTTATGCCAGGCTCTTGGCCGGCTGCAGGAAGCTGTTGTCGACGCTTGGCGCCGACAGCGCCTCGCGCAGCGGGAACACCTCTTCCGTCAGATAGGGCCCACCGCCGACCGAATCGCGCGACGACAGGAGCACGAAGCGCGGCACGGTGAAGGATGCGGTCTGGAAATTGCCGCGTCCGGCGAGATAATGCACCACATCGTCGACGCGCGAGGATTTCAGCCGCGCCAGCGTCACATGCGGAGTGAACTTGCGCGGATCAGGAGAAAGGCCGATCCGCTGGCAGATCCGCTCGATTTCGGCCTGCAGCGCATACATTTCGGGATTTTGCGTCACGCCGGCCCAGACCGAATGCGGTTTCTTCGAGCCGAAAGCGCCGATACCGTCGAGCTTGATCTGGAATTCCGGCCTGTCGATGCGGTCGAGCCGGTCGACGATCTCGTCGGCCGTGCGATTATCGACATCGCCGATGAAGCGCAGGGTGATGTGGTAATTTTCCACATCGATCCATCGGGCGCCAGGGAGACCACCGCGCAACAATGACAGGCTCATCGCCGCATTGCGCGGAATTTCGAGGGCGGTAAACAGTCTCGGCATAACGAGCACTCCCCGAATCTTTTGCAGGTGCTCACACGGAATCACGCATTGATCACGTGCGCAAGTCCCTAATTCTTCACAGTCGGCAACGTTCCAATGAATTGTGTGATTGCCGGTTCCATCTTTTGAACCATGGTATCCACGCCTTTGGAATTGGGGTGCATGCCGTCTTCCAGCTTCAGCGACGCATCGAGAACGACGCCGTCGAGGAAGAACGGATAGAGCGTAAGGCCATGTTTTTTGGCGAGTTTCTCGTAGATCGGATTGAACCGCGCCGCGTAATCGCCACCCATGTTCGGCGGCGCCATCATGCCGGCGAGGAAGACGGCGATCCCGCGCTCCTTGAGCCGGGTAATCATTTGGTCGAGATTCTTCTCACTTTGTTCGGGCGCGATCCCCCGCAGCGCGTCGTTGGCGCCGAGCTCCAGAATGACCCCATCGGTGCCATCCGGCACCGACCAGTCGATGCGCGAAAGCCCGCCCGTCGTGGTGTCGCCGGACACGCCTGCGTTCGCCACCGAGACGTCGAGCCCCTTGGCCTTGAGCGCCGCCTGCAGCTTCTCGGGAAAGCCGTCGCCGGGCGGCAGCTGGTATCCCGCCATCAGGCTGTCGCCGAAGCCGACGAGATTGATCGTGCGCGCCTGCGCTGAAACCGAAAGCATCATCGAAAAGACGATGACAGCGATGTGAAGACCCGCAACTTTAAATCTCATTCCATTGTCCCTAAATTGGCGGCAGCTGGGCTTTCATATAGGTAGGGCATTTACCGTTGGCAAAAACCATCATCGATCTGAAACGGGCCGATCTGACGCTCGGTAGTGCCGCCGCCTCCGTGCATGTGCTGAAGGGTATCGACCTTGAGATCGCCGCCGGTGAATCGGTCGGCATCGTCGGCCCCTCCGGTTCCGGCAAGTCGACGCTGCTGATGGTGCTTGCCGGCCTCGAGCGGCTGGACAGCGGCGAAATCAATATCAACGAAGCGCCCCTGCACACGATGAGCGAGGATCAGGTCGCGGATTTTCGCGGCCGCAACATCGGCATCGTCTTTCAGTCCTTCCACCTGATCGCCAACATGACGGCGCTTGAAAACGTTGCCGTGCCGCTTGAGTTCGCCAATGTCGCCAATCCCTTCGAGATCGCCCGTCGCGAGCTGAAATCCGTCGGCCTCGGCGACCGGTTGAACCACTATCCCGGCCAGCTTTCCGGCGGCGAGCAGCAGCGCGTGGCGATCGCCCGCGCGCTTGCGCCCTCTCCGGCGCTCCTGATCGCGGATGAACCAACCGGCAATCTCGACACCGATACCGGTCGGCAGATCGCCGATCTCCTGTTTTCCAAGCAGGCCGAGCGCGGCATGACGCTTGTCCTCGTCACCCACGACAACGCGCTCGCCAAGCGCTGCTCGCGCCAGATCCGCGTCCGCTCCGGCAAGATAGAAGGCGACAGCGCCGCGATTGAAGCCGAAGTGGCCATTGCATGACGCTGATCACCCCGCGTATCGCGCTCGCCTTCCGTCTTGCCCTTCGTGAGCTGCGCGGCGGCCTGAGAGGCTTCTACATCTTCCTCGCCTGCATCGCGCTCGGCACCGGGGCGATTGCCGCGGTCAATTCGGTCTCGCAGTCGATCACCGACACCATTGCCACGCGCGGCCAGGAGATTCTGGCCGGCGACGTCCGCTTCGAGCTCAACAACCGCGAGGCGGCCGCCAACGAACTGGATTTCCTGCGCTCGCTCGGCAAGGTCTCTGTCTCGACGGGCCTGCGCTCCATGGCCCGCAAGCCTGATGGATCCGACCAGGCACTGGTCGAGGTCAAGGCCGTCGACGACGCTTATCCGCTCTACGGCAGCTTCGAGGCCGAGCCCAACTACCCCCTTCATACGCTTCTTGCCGATCAGGATGGCACCTATGGCGCGCTGGCCGCGCCGCTGCTTCTGGAACGCCTCGGCCTCAAGATCGGCGACGAACTGCTGCTCGGCAACGTCATCGTCAACATCACCGGCACGGTGAAGACCGAGCCGGACGCGGTGTCCGAAGGCTTCGGCTTTGCGCCGCGCCTGATGGTGAGCCGTCAGGCGCTGCAGGCCTCGGGCCTGATCCAGACGGGCAGCCTCGTCGAGCACAGCTACAAGGTCAGGCTGAACGACCGGTCGGACATGGCAGGCATCCGCGACCGCGCCACCAGGGATTTCCCCTCGGCCGGCTGGTCGATCCGCACAAGCGACCGCGCCGCCCCTTCGCTCACCGAAAACATCGAGCGTTTCTCGCAGTTCCTGACGCTGGTTGGCTTGACCGCGCTGATCGTCGGCGGCGTCGGCGTGGCGAATGCCGTGCGCGCCTTCCTCGACGCCAAGCGCACGACGATCGCCACCTTCAAGTGCCTTGGCGCGCCGGCCTCGACGGTTGTCCTCATCTACCTCTTCCAGATCGGCCTGATCGCGCTTGGCGGCATCGCCATCGGTCTCGTCATCGGCGCGGCCGCGCCTATTCTCGCCGCCCAGTTCCTGGCGCAGTTCCTGCCGGTCTCGACCGCGCCAACGCTCTATCCGGTGGCACTGTCGCTGGCCGTCCTCTTCGGCATCCTGACGACGCTCGCCTTCGCCATCATGCCGCTCGGCCATGCCCGCGAAGTGCCGCCGACGGCGCTGTTTCGCGAGCAGGGCTTCGAGGCCCGCCGCCTGCCTTCCTGGCCCTACATTCTGATGGCCGCCGTCTTCCTTGCAGCACTTGCCGGCCTTGCGGTGGCGACCGCCCATGATCGTTTCATCGCGATCGTCTTCATCGGCGCCATCGCCTTTGCCTTCGTCGTTCTGCGGCTGGTGGCTGCCGGCATCGCCTGGCTTGCCCGCCGCAGCCCGCGCGTCAATTCGCCGGCGCTGAGGCTTGCGATCGGCAACATCCACCGCCCCGGCGCGCTCACCCCCTCCGTCGTGCTCTCGCTCGGCCTTGGCCTGGCGCTGCTCGTCACCCTGACGCTGATCGACGGCAATCTCAGACAGCAGCTCACCGGCCGCATGGCCGATGGCGCACCCAACTTCTTCTTCGTCGATATCCAGGGCGCCGAACTCGACGGCTTCCGCAATCTGGTGAAGACCGATGCGCCCGAGGGCAAGCTCGTCGAGGTGCCGATGCTGCGTGGCCGTATCCTTGCCTTCAACGGCGAGGACGTGACCAAGCGCAGGGTGCCGCCATCTGGCCAGTGGGTGTTGCGCGGCGACCGTGGCATCACCTACTCCGAGACGCTTCCAGAGAACGCGGTCCTCACCGAGGGCACATGGTGGGACAAGGATTACAGCGGCGAGCCGCTGGTCTCGTTTTCGGCGGAAGAGGCCGGCGAACTCGGCCTCAAGGTCGGCGATACCGTCACCGTCAACGTGCTCGGCCGCAACATGACCGCGAAGATCGCCAATCTGCGCAAGGTGCAGTGGGAGAGCCTGTCGATCAACTTCGTCATGGTCTTCTCGCCCAACACCTTCAAGGGCGCCCCGCATGCCTGGCTGGCGACGCTCACCGATCCCTCGGCGACATCCTCGCAGGAAGCCGCGATCCTGAAATCGGTGACCAACACCTATCCGACGATCACGAGCGTGCGCGTCAAGGATGCGATCGACATCGTCAATTCGCTGGTGGCGCAGCTGGCGACCGCGATCCGCGCTGCCGCCTCCGTCGCCCTCATCGCCTCGGTGCTGGTGCTCGCAGGCGCGCTTGCCGCCGGCAACCGTGCCCGCACCCATGATGCGGTGGTGCTGAAGACGCTCGGCGCCACAAGGCGCATGCTGATGCGCGCCTTCTGCTACGAGTATCTGATCCTCGGGCTCGCGACCGCGGTCTTCGCGCTGCTTTCGGGCGGCGTCGCCGCCTGGTTCATCGTCGCCCGCATCATGAAGATCCCCTCGCAGTTCCTGCCCGATGTCGCCGGAATGACGATCGTCACGGCCTTGGTGCTGACCGTCGGCATCGGCCTGATCGGCACATGGCGCATTCTCGGCCAGAAGGCGGCACCCGTTTTGCGCGAGCTCTGAGTGGCCGGGTTGAAATAATTCCGGCACCTTACGGCGATTTAACCCGATCGCGGGTTGCAAGGCTCTTGTTTGCAAAGGGCGAAAGGCTCATATTATCCGCAGGCATGCTGAAGCTCCGCAGCGGCGCCCGGGCAAGAAAACCCGACACCGTGTTCATTCGGAGCTGACAAGAGGAAATCATGGCTGACCTAAGAAATTACCAGGGCCGCGTTCAGAGCGGTGTCCAGACCGGCGAGATCGATCAGGGCCTTCGCAGCTATATGCTGAAGGTTTACAACCTGATGGCTATCGGCCTGGCGATCACCGGCCTGGCCGCCTATTTCGCATTCACATTCGCCGTCTCTGACGGCCAGCTGACCGCATTCGGCGCCGCGATCTACACCAGCCCGCTGAAGTGGGTGGTGATCTTCGCTCCGCTGGCGCTGGTCTTCTTCCTGAGCTTCAGGATCAATTCGATGAGCGTATCGGCCGCGCAGACGACCTTCGCGGTCTATGCAGCGCTTGTCGGCCTGTCGCTGTCGTCGATCTTCCTGATCTACACCGGCCAGAGCGTCGTGCAGACCTTCTTCGTGACGGCCGCCTCGTTCGGCGCGCTCTCGCTATACGGCTACACGACCCGTCGTGACCTCTCGGCCATGGGCTCGTTCCTGATGATGGGTCTCTTCGGCCTGATCATCGCCTCGATCGTCAACATCTTCCTGGCCTCCTCGGCCATGCAGTTCGCGATCTCGGTGATCGGCGTGCTGATCTTCGCGGGCCTGACCGCCTACGACACGCAGCGCATCAAGGAAATGTACTACGCCGCCGACGACGCCACCATGGCCGGCCGCAAGGCGATCATGGGCGCGCTGACGCTCTACCTCGACTTCATCAACCTCTTCATGTTCCTTCTGCAGTTCATGGGCAACCGCAAGTAAGACGAAGAGCGAGACAGGGCGACGCTGTCGCCCCTGATCCAGACGTTAAGAACCGCTTGCAGCAGAGATGTTGCAGGCGGTTTTTCTTTGGCCGATGGACCGGCCTTGGGACGTGCGCTTAGTTGCCGGCGAAATCGACCGACGAGATATCGACGGACCATTCGAAATCACTAGGTGCGGGTCGGCCCGGCAAGGTGTCCAGGCCCCTGTAGCGGTTGAGCGCCCAGCAGCTGCCGTACTCACTATGCGGCGCGATGATCTTGTCGCTGGTGAAATAATCCGAATAGACCTCGCCGCTGAACCCCGGACGCTTCGCGATCAGCCGGAAGCGCACGATATTGACCTGCCGGTCGGAGGCATTCGACAGCTCGACGAAAACCGGCTTGTCCGGATCCTGGCAACCGCTGGTTCCGCTGCTTGTGCCGGACACCAGGCTTGCGGAGTTCAGCCGGTCGGATTGCTGGAAATAGAGATAGAGACCAACGGCAGCGCCGACGCAGGCAAGGGCGGCAACGACGATCAGCGTGTGGCGGGGAAACAGCAGGAAGCAGATCAAGACGATCGGGACCGCGATTACCATGAAAATCATTAGGTCTGCTCCATTTCATTCATGAGCTAAAGCAGCCGGCAGCAAGAGGCAAGGCTTTGCGAAAGTTGAAGTTGCAATGCTAGCCAGGGGAGAGTTATCGGGATGGGTATCGGGCTGAGCGGTAGACGGCGTAACGGTGCTCGGCGAAGTAAGTGATGAACAGCCATCGACGTTGTGCGCCTGGAGACGTGCTTAGATACTCGGCACGAGGCCGAGGATAACGTCGAGAGCTGGGAAATCTCAGTGTTTCAATAGGTTACCGGCGGCAACCACACACTCCGTCGTCATTCTCGGGCTCGTCCCGAGAATCTAAGCGCGCTTCCACAGATGCGACCTCAATGGACCATCCGCCCCCCTCCCAACCATCGCAGCCCATCCGCTTTCCCCTTGCCAACTGCCGCTGCGAATGCTCTTCAAGCAGCGAACACCACCCCTCCAGACAACCGCCCCTCCAGACATCGGCCCGCCCCATGCCCGTTCTCCTCCGCGACGCTTCCCTTTCCGACATCGATGCGATCACCGCCATCTACCGCGATTCCGTCCTGAACGGAGTTGCGAGCTACGAGATCGCCCCGCCGGACCGCGAGGAAATGGCGGCGCGATACCAGGCCATTGTCGACAAGGGCTACCCCTATATCGCCGCCGAGGACGAGCATGGCGCGCTCATCGGCTATGCCTACGCATCGGCCTTCCGCACGCGGCCGGCTTATCGGTTCATGGTCGAGGATTCGATCTATCTGGCGCCGGCAGCGCGGGGCAGGGGCATCGGCAAGCGGTTGCTGGAGGAACTGATAGCGCGCTCGACGGCGCTCGGTTTCCGCCAGATGATCGCCGTGATCGGCGGTGCGCACCCGGCCTCGATCGCGCTGCACGCAAGCCATGGATTCGAGGAAATCGGCCGCATCAAGGGTTCCGGCTTCAAGCACGGGCGCTGGCTGGACACGATGCTGATGCAGCGGGCGCTCGGCGCCGGCACCTCGACCGATCCCGATCCAGACACCTATCCGGCGACGCTGTTCTTGGGTTGATAGCGCCTATTTCTCGACGAGCTTCAGCGACTTGTTGAACACCTTCAGCACCTGCTGCAGGTCGTGGCCGCGTTTCAGGATCTGGCCGTGGGTGTTGACGACGGAATAGGCGCCTTGCTTGGCGGCGAGCTTGGGATTCTTTTCGATGCGGAAGAGCGGCATCTCGCCGGAACGCTTGAAGACGGAGAAGACGGCAAGGTCCTTCAGGTGGTCGATCGCGTAGTCCCGCCACTCTCCCTCGCCGACCATGCGCCCGTAGATCCACAGGATCGCATCCAGCTCTCTCCGGTGAAACGTCACCGGCAACGGGTCCTTGCTCTGCTTGTAGTCCCTGATATCCACGACGACGGGGGAATCGCCATCGGTGGCCCGATTATTCCCACGCCGCAAATCCGGCTGATCTGTCATCAGTCTCGAATGCCTCCGTTCGTGACACGCGGGTGACAGTTTGCCTTAGCCTTTACAAATTGCAAGCGCGGCCTCGCGCGCATTAAGCATAGTCTGTGCAATCTGCCGCGTGCCGCATTTCAGTCAAAACAGCGCCTCAATTAAAAGTGAAATTCGCTCGCACTTGACCGGCGCATCCTCAGCGGATTCGCCGACACTGAATTCTGCGCATCGTCTTTCGGCACTTTGGAGGAGATGTGACTGTTTGGCGCCAGCGCGCCAAAGGGCCCGGCTGACCGTATCGACCTTAACCCCAGCCCCGAATACGATCGGTCGGGCCGCCCCGCTTCCACCTGATAAGACAGATGAAATTCTTTGAAGCGTGTCGCGATCCTTCGGATTCGCTAGTCACGCTTCAAGTCTTTGTTTTGTCGCATGTCGTCGCCGCAAAACCGCTGCACACTTTTGCGCGACATGCTTACGCCTAACGGCTCAGATGTTCTTGCCGGCCATTACCACGGTGGCGCCAAGGATCGCCGATGGCGTTCCGTCGGTCGTCGACGACTGCAGCATGACGGCGCAGCCCTCGAGATCGGGCTTCTGCAGCACGGTGGCGGGCAGCGTCAGCTTTGTCGCCTTGCCATCCCACATGCCGACCGTTTCGACATCCGAAACGCTGTGCATGTAGGAGATCTTCTGGCCGCTGTTTTCGCCCTTCTGCACCTCGATCGTCTTTTCACGATCGAAATAGACCATGACGACATTGGCCTTGCCCTGGCCGGGCGCGACGTTGATCTCGAGCTGATCGCCCTTGACCTCGGCCTTGATCGGAACGGTCAGACCTTCGCCACCGGTCAGAAAACCGTCGACCTTTTTCTCGATGCCGCCGATATCCGAACCCATGACATGATCGCGGCCGTTCACCACCACCTGCGGCGTGTAGACATTGGCGCGGCCCATGGTCTTAGCATAGCCGTACTGGCGCTCGGTGTTTTCCTTCGAGCTCAGCGTATCGGCCCAGCCCATGTAGTTCCAGTAATCGACATGATAGGCGAGGGCGATGATATCGCCGCGCTCAACGAGCTTGCGAAAAGCCGCGTCGGCGGGAGGGCATGAGGCGCAACCTTGGGAGGTGAACAGTTCGACCACGCCTTTGGGCGCCTCGTCGGCGAGCAAAGGGCTCGCCAGAGCGACACCTGCAATCAGCGAAATCAAAAACCGCGGCGACATTGCACCTCTACCTCTTTTCCTCTCCCACCCTTGCCGGACCAAAAAGCGTGGCAGGGTCTCCGTCTCTTCAACCTAGAGATAATCGCTCCCGATCCAAACGAAAAATCACGAACGGGTGAGACGGCGCCCGCGTGGGACAACTCCGCAACACTTCGCCGTGAGCCGGCCCCTCGTAGCCCTCCAGACCACGAAAAAGCCGCCGGAAATCGCTTTCCGGCGGCCATTATCAGGCATTTCTTAAAAATCAACGCCGATCAGGCTGCGAGATCTCGCAACACCGTCTGCAGGATGCCGCCATTGTTGAGGTAGATCACCTCGTCGAGCGTATCGACGCGCGAGAGCAGCGGAACGTCCTTCACGGTGCCGTCGCCATAGGTGATCTTCGCGATCTTCTTCTCGCGCGGCTTGATGTTCTCGAGCCCCTCGATGGTGACGGTCTCGTCGCCCTTCAGCCCCAGCGTCGCCCAGGTCGTGCCCTCCTCGAAGACGAAGGGGATGACGCCCATGCCGACGAGGTTCGAGCGGTGGATGCGCTCGAAGCTTTGCGCGATCACGGCCTTGACGCCGAGCAGGTTGGTGCCCTTTGCCGCCCAGTCACGCGACGAGCCGTTGCCGTATTCGACACCGGCGAAGATGACGAGCGGAACGCCCTCGGCCTTGTATTGCATGGCCGCGTCGTAGATCGATTCCTCTTCCTTCGACGGATAGTGGATGGTGTAGCCACCTTCCTTGCCGTTCGGGCCGAGCATGTGGTTGCGGATGCGGATGTTGGCGAAGGTGCCGCGCATCATCACTTCATGATTGCCGCGACGCGTGCCGTACTGGTTGAAGTCGGCAACGCCGACATTGTGCTCCAGCAGATAGGCGCCGGCCGGAGAGGCAGCCTTGATCGAACCGGCCGGCGAAATGTGGTCGGTGGTGATCTTGTCGCCGAAGAGACCGAGCACGCGGGCACCCTTGATATCGGAGACGCCGGAGCCGGTCTTGCCCATCCCGACGAAGTAGGGCGGGTTCTGCACATAGGTCGAGTTATCGTCCCAGGCGTAGGTCTGGCCCGGGGGAACCTGCACGGCCTGCCAGTTGGTATCACCCTTGAAGACGTCGGCATACTTCGTCTCGTAGAGTTCGCGGGTGACGTATTTCTGGATGAAGGCCTGCACTTCGTGCGAGGTCGGCCAGATATCCTTCAGATAGACGGGGTTGCCGCTCTGGTCCTCGCCGATCGGCTCCTTGGTCAGGTTCTTCTGCACCGTGCCAGCCAGCGCGTAGGCCACGACGAGCGGCGGCGAAGCCAGATAGTTCGCCTGCACGTCTGGCGAGATACGGCCTTCGAAGTTGCGGTTGCCGGAGAGAACACCCGACACGATCAGGCCCTTGTCGTTGATCGTCTTCGAGATCGGCGCCGGCAGCGGACCGGAATTGCCGATGCAGGTCGTGCAGCCGAAGCCGACGAGGTTGAAGCCGAGCTTGTCGAGATCGGCCTGCAGGCCGGATTTCGCCAGATACTCGCCGACGACCTGAGATCCCGGCGCCAGCGAGGTCTTCACCCACGGCTTGGTCTTCAGGCCCTTGGCAACGGCGTTGCGGGCAAGAAGGCCGGCGGCGATCAGGACTGATGGGTTGGACGTGTTGGTGCAAGACGTGATGGCGGCAATCGCCACGTCGCCATGGCCGAGATCGAAATCGGTGCCTTCGACCGCATAGCGATTGGAGAGCTGGCCGGGCTTCTTGTAATCGGCATCCATCGAGCCGGCGAAACCGGACGCGATGTTTTCCAGCGGGATGCGGCCTTCGGGACGCTTCGGGCCGGCCATGGCGGGCACGACGTCGCCGAGATCGAGCTCCAGCGTATCGGTGAAGACGAGATCGGAGCCATCGCCTTCGCGCCACATGCCCTGCGCCTTCGAATAGGCCTCGACCAGCGCGATGCGGTCATGCGAGCGGCCGGACATGGTGAGGTAGTTGATGGTTTCGCCATCAACAGGGAAGAAGCCGCAGGTGGCGCCGTATTCCGGGCCCATATTGCCGATCGTCGCACGGTCGGCGAGCGGCATGTTGTCCATGCCGGGGCCGAAGAACTCGACGAATTTCGACACCACGCCCTTCTTGCGCAGCATCTGCACGACCATCAGCACCAGGTCGGTCGCGGTCACGCCTTCCTTGAGCTTGCCAGTCAGCTTGAAGCCGATGACTTCAGGCAGCAGCATCGACACCGGCTGGCCGAGCATGGCCGCCTCGGCTTCGATACCGCCGACGCCCCAGCCGAGCACGCCGAGACCGTTGATCATCGTCGTGTGGCTGTCCGTGCCGACGCAAGTGTCAGGATAAGCGATCGTCTCGCCGTCCTCTTCCTTCGTCCACACGGTCTGGCCGAGATATTCGAGATTGACCTGGTGACAGATACCGGTGCCCGGAGGCACGACGCGGAAATTCTGGAAGGCCTGCTGGCCCCACTTCAGGAAGCGGTAGCGCTCGCCGTTGCGCTGGTATTCGAGCTCGACGTTCCTGGAGAAAGCCTGCGGCGTGCCGAATTCGTCGACGATGACGGAGTGGTCGATGACGAGATCGACCGGCACCAGCGGGTTGATCTTCTCCGGATCGCCGCCGAGCGACACCATCGCGTCGCGCATCGCCGCAAGATCGACCACGGCGGGAACGCCGGTGAAGTCCTGCATCAGAACGCGCGCCGGGCGATAGGCGATTTCGTTTTCGACCGTGCCCTTGTTATTCAGCCATTCGGCAACGCCAAGGATATGTTCCTTGGTCACCGACTGGCCGTCCTCGAAGCGCAGCAGGTTCTCGAGCAGAACCTTCATCGAATAGGGAAGCTTGGAAACGCCGGGCAGGCCGTTTGCCTCGGCCTTCGGCAGGCTGAAATAGACATAGTCCTTACCATCGACGGTAAGGACGGAACGACAGTGGAAGCTATCAAGTGATTTAGACACGAGAGACCCCGTTTCTGATCGCGAACACAATTGTGCGGACGCCTATGCACTAAAGGCACATCAGGATGCGGGTACGGCCATTTCCGCGGTCCGCACATGAAGTCAGACCTCATGTTCGGCGCTAGGATGAAATTCACGCCGACCGCTGGCGTGGTAATCCACATATAGATAACTTCATCAAAAGCTGCCAGAGAGGGACCAACCATTTCTGATTTTTTTGCATCGCATGACTGAAAACGTGAACCCCGGAACCCCCATGCATCTCCAAGCCTCCGATCTCGCCGCCCGCAGAGGTGAAGAGCTGATTTTCGAAGGGGTGTCCTTTAGCCTGACCTCAGGCGAAGCCCTGGTTCTGACTGGCAAAAACGGCTCCGGAAAATCCACCCTGCTGCGCGTGCTGGCGGGCCTGCTGCGCCAGGAAACGGGCACGGTCACCGTCACCAATGCGAACGGTGACACCGACATCCGGCTCCCCGAAATCAGCCACTATCTCGGCCACCGCAACGCCATGAAGAGCGAGCTGACGGTGGACGAGAACCTCGCTTTCTGGCGCCGCTATCTCGGCGACAGCCATCTTGGCGACACTGGCGGCGGTCGCGGCATGTCGATTGAAGACGCCGCCGACGCGGTGGGGCTGTCAGGCATCACCCATCTCCCCTTCGGCTACCTCTCCGCCGGCCAACAACGCCGCTTCGCCTTCGCCAAGCTTTTGGTCTCCCACCGCCCCGTCTGGATCCTCGACGAACCGACGGCAGCACTCGACGCCAGCGCCGATCAGCTTTTCGCCGGGTTGATCGAGGCGCATCGTGCGACCGGTGGGATCGTGATTGCGGCGACGCATCAGCCGCTGGGGTTGAACGATGCCAGGGAGTTGCGGATGGCGGGGTTTTCGGGGGTGAGTGCTGGGGTTTGGGGGTGATGGCTGTGAGAGACAATTATTCCGCTCAGCGGGTGCGGCCCCCTCATCCGACCCTTCGGGCCACCGACCGGGGTCGAGCCGCTGGTCTCGACCCGTCCTTCGGACCCCCGTTGGGGCGAAGGGAAGGTCGGCGCGAGCGGCCCACCACGAGTCCCTTCTCCCCGACGGGGAGAAGATGCCGGCAGGCAGATGAGGGGGCCACGGACGCTGAGTTCACCTATAGCCGCCCTGCAGAGGCTCCACGCCACCGTCGCGCCCGGATTACCCCCCTCTGCCCTGCCGGGCATCTCCCCCACAAGGGGGGAGATCGACTCGCCGAGAGGTTTCCGCCAAACAACGAAGGTAGAGCGAGCGGTCGCGCCCAGCCAATCTCCCCCCTTGTGGGGGAGATGTCCGGCAGGACAGAGGGGGGTACCGCCCCCACCAACCTCTCAAACGACCAAACCCACCAACCCACCAACCTCTCGAACACCCCACCCACCAACCTCGCCACAGGCCACCACCACCCCACCCCGAGGAGGCCCCACCCATGACCGCCCTCCTCTTGCGCGACCTGAAACTCTCCATCCGCGCCGGCGGCGGCGCTCTCGTCGGCGTGCTCTTCTTCCTCACCGTCGTCGCTGTCATCCCCTTCGGCGTCGGCCCGGATCTGGCGCTGCTCGCCCGCATCGGCCCGGCCATCGTCTGGATCGGCGCGCTGCTCGCGGCTCTGCTCGGCCTCGACCGCCTGTTCCAGGCGGAGCGTGACGATGGCGCGCTCGATCTGATGCTGATGCAGGAGACGCCGCTGGTCTTGACCGTTCTCGTCAAGTGCCTCGCCCACTGGCTCGCCACCAGCCTGCCGCTGGTGATCGCCTCGCCGCTGCTCGGCCTCTTCATGAACATGAGCGAAAAGGCGATCGGCGCCACCATGCTGACGCTCCTCGTCGGCACGCCCGCCATCACGCTGATCGGTGCGGTGGGCGCCGCCGTTGCCGTGGCCCTTCCGCGCGGCGGCCTGCTGGTGTCGATCCTGGTGCTGCCGCTCACCATCCCGGTGCTGATTTTCGGCGTCAGCGCCACCTATGCGGCCGTCGAGGGACCAGCCCCCTTCCTGCCGCCCTTCCTGATCCTTATCGCGCTCACGCTGTTCTTTGCCGTCATCGGCCCGGCGGCGGCGGCATTGGCGCTCAGGAACACATCGGATTGATCATCGGCTTGATTGCCCGTGGCGGCGGATCGCGCTAAGGAGACGGCATGACCGAGAATAGCCTTGCCATCACCAAATTCAGCGATCTCGCCAACCCCACGCGGTTCCTGGCGCTCGCTTCCCGCCTCATCCCCTGGATGGCCGGGATCACCGCCCTCTGTTTTATCGTGGGGCTGTATCTCAGCTTCACGACCGAAAGCGACTACCAGCAGGGCGAAACCGTCCGCATCATGTACATCCACGTGCCCGCGGCATGGCTGTCGATGATGGGCTACACGATCATGAGCCTGTCGGCGATCGGCACGCTCGTCTGGCGCCACCCGCTGGCCGATGTCTCGGCCAAGGCCGCCGCCCCCTTGGGCGCCGCCTTCACGCTGATCGCGCTCGTCACCGGCTCGATGTGGGGCAAGCCGATGTGGGGCACATGGTGGGTCTGGGATGCGCGGCTCACCTCCGTCTTCATCCTCTTCCTGATGTATCTCGGCCTGATCGCGCTGAACCGCGCCATGGAAGACCCGAGCAAGGCCGCCCGCCTCTCGGCCGTGCTGATCCTCGTCGGTTTCGTCAACATCCCGATCATCAAGTTCTCGGTCGACTGGTGGAACACGCTGCATCAATCGGCAAGCGTGCTGCGCCTCGACGGTCCGGCCATCGACCCGGAATTCCTGCGCCCGCTGCTGGTGATGGCGATCGCCTTCACCATGCTCTTCCTGACGCTGCATGTGATGGCGATCCGCAACGAGATCTGGCGCCGCCGGATTGCCGCCCAGCGCCGGCTCGCCGCGCGCCTGGCAAGCCGCGAGGGTTAAAGAGATGACACAGTCCTACGCCTTCTACGTCTACGGCTCCTACCTTTTCGCCGGCCTCGTCACCATCGCCGTGACGCTCTGGACATGGCTTGACGGTCGCGCCCGCCGCCGCGAACTGGCCGCGCTCGAAGCCTCCGGCATCCGCCGCCGCTCCGCCCGCGCCAAGGATGCGCCGAACGCACAGGCGAACCCATGACCGACGCGCCGAACACCGACCCGACGCCGTCCGCCACGCAGCCCGCGCCAGGCACGCCGAAGGAAAAGCGCGGCCTCGGCCGCTACGCCTTCGCGCTGATCCCGCTTCTCGTCTTCGCCGGCATTGCCGGCACGGCGGGCAAGATGCTCTACGACCAGGATGTGCACGGCAAGAACATCTCCGAAATCCCCTCGGCGCTGCTGAACACCAAGGCCCCGTCGCTCGACCTGCCGCCGCTCGAGGGCGCCAACCTGCCGGCGCTCACCGATGCCGCCGTCAAGGGCAAGCTGACGCTGGTCAACGTCTTCGCCTCGTGGTGCATTCCCTGCCGCGAGGAGCATCCGATATTGAAGGAACTGGCGAAAGATAGCCGGCTCAACATCGTCGCGATCAACTACAAGGACAAGAACGACAACGCGCTGGGCTTCCTCGGCGAACTCGGCAACCCCTACAAGGCAATCGGCATCGACCCCAAGGGCCAGGCCGCGATCGACTGGGGCGTCTACGGCATCCCCGAAAGCTACCTCGTCGGCCCTGATGGCACCATCCTTTACAAGCGCGTTGGACCGTTCGACGATATCAGTTTGAAAGAGGGGCTTTATCCGGCGATGGAGAAGGCGTTGGGTAAGGCGGGGTCGTAGGACGGGCGATCAACGCAAAATAACCGCGTTCGACGCAGCGCCGGCCACCATCCATCCCCTTGCACCGGCCTTCGTCGTTTCCATGTATAGTGACGGATGGCAAAAATGATGCTAAAGGCGCGCACAACAGCGGATGGATCGCGGCTCGGCCGCCAAGTTCCGCATTCACTTTCTGCCTTCATGCCCGCTCCGCCCGCCAGTCATTCGGACTATCGGGAGGATCGCATGTTGAATTCGGGATTAGATTAAATGTCCGTCATGGATGCGATGACCGTTCTCAAGCCCGCAGGCAACCAGCCGGCGCGCGGCGAAGCATTGCCGAAGCCGTCGCTGATCGGCCTCACCCGCGAGGAGATGGGCGCCGCGCTGCGCGAAAAGGGCGTGCCGGAAAAGCAGATCAAGATGCGCGTGGCGCAGCTTTGGAACTGGATCTATGTGCGCGGGGTCTCCGACTTCGACCACATGGCCAATATCTCCAAGGACATGCGCGAGACGCTGAAGACGCATTTCACCATCGCAAGACCCGAGATCGTCGAGGAGCAGGTCTCCAACGACGGCACCCGCAAGTGGCTGCTGCGCTTTCCGGCGCGCGGTGCCGGGCGTCCGGTCGAGATCGAGGCTGTCTATATCCCCGAAGAAGGCCGCGGTACGCTCTGCATTTCCAGCCAGGTCGGCTGCACGCTCACCTGTTCCTTCTGTCACACCGGCACGCAGCGCCTGGTGCGCAATCTGACGGCGGAAGAAATCCTGTCGCAGCTGCTGCTCGCCCGCGACCGGCTCGGCGACTTCCCGGATCGCGAAGCGCCGCAGGGCACGATCATGCCGGCCGAGGGCCGCAAGGTTTCGAACATCGTGATGATGGGCATGGGCGAGCCGCTCTACAACTTCGACAGCGTCAAGCAGGCGCTTCTGATCGCCACCGACGGCGACGGACTTTCCCTTTCGAAAAGACGCGTCACGCTCTCGACCTCCGGCGTCGTGCCGGAGATCTTCCGCACCGGCGACGAGATCGGCGTCATGCTGGCGATCTCGCTGCATGCCGTGCGCGACGACCTGCGGGACATCCTGGTGCCGATCAACAAGAAGTATCCGCTGAAGGAGCTGATCGACGCCTGCCGCAAGTATCCGGGGCTCTCCAACGCCCGCCGCATCACCTTCGAATATGTGATGCTGAAGGACGTCAACGACAGCCTGGAAGATGCCAAGGGTCTCATCCAGTTGCTCAAGGGCGTGCCGGCGAAGATCAATCTCATTCCGTTCAACCCCTGGCCGGGCACCAACTACCAGTGCTCCGACTGGGCGCAGATCGAGAAGTTCGCCGATTTCATCAACTCGGCCGGCTATGCCTCGCCGATCCGCACACCGCGCGGCCGCGACATCCTCGCCGCCTGCGGCCAGCTGAAGTCGGAATCGGAACGCATGCGCAAGACCGAGCGCCTGGCCTTCGAGGCGATGATGATTGCCAACCACGGCTCGGACGACTGAGTGCTGGTGACCGATCAGCAAGTTTGATCCTCTCAGCATCTTCTAATGATTGATTTTAAGGGCCGCTTTTCCTACAAGCGGCCCAAAATCATAATTGGAGGATACCCATGCGTTCTGTACTGCTCGCTGCCGTGGCCGCGACCCTTGCCTTTTCCCTTCCCGCGAAAGCCGAAGACGTGACCGTTGCGGTCACCGCGATCGTCGAACATCCGGCGCTCGACGCTGCCCGCAAGGGCGTTCTCGATGTGCTGACGGCTGCCGGCTACAAGGAAGGCGAGAACCTGAAGTTCGTGTTCCAGTCGGCGCAGGGCAATCCCGCGACCGCAGCCCAGATCGCCCGCCAGTTCGCAGGTGACGGCCCCAACGTGATCGTCCCGATCTCGACCCCCTCGGCGCAGGCCGTGGTTTCCTCCACCCGCGATATCCCCGTCGTCTTCACCGCCGTGTCCGACCCTCTCGGTGCGCAGCTGGTCAAGAACATGGACAAGCCCGGCGGCAACGTCACCGGCCTCTCGGACATGTCGCCGGTTGCCGAACATGTGGCGCTGATCAAGGAAATCCTGCCGAACGCCAAGACCATCGGCTATCTCTACAATTCCGGCGAAGCGAACTCGGTATCGCTGCTCGCAGTTCTGAAGGTCGAGGCTGAAAAGGCAGGCCTCAAGGTCGTCGAATCCGCCGCCACCAAGTCCGCCGAAGTCCAGGGGGCCGCCCGCGCCCTCGTTGGCCGCGCCGATGCGATCTATATCCCGACCGACAACACCATCATCTCGGCGCTCGAGGGTGCCGTGGCCGTCGCCGAAGAGGCCAAGCTGCCGCTCTTCACTGCCGACACCGATTCCGTTTCGCGCGGCTCGGTCGCCGCTCTCGGCTTCAACTATTACGACGTCGGCAAGCAGACCGGCGAAATCGTCGTTCGCATCCTGAAAGGTGAGAACCCCGGCGATATCCCGGTCAAGGTCGCCGCCGGCAGCGATCTCGTCATCAACAAGGGTGCTGCCGCCAAGATGGGCGTGACGTTGCCTGAAAGCGTGCTGAAGCGCGCGACGAAGACGATCGACTGATACAGTCAACTATAGAGACCTGAATGATCAGCCGCTCCCGTTTGCACGGGGGCGGCTGATCGCATAGAGATGAAGACAATCGAGTAAGATAGCGGACCTTACCGCCTTGGAATAAAGACCCCTCCCCAACCCTCCCCACAAGGGGGAGGGCTTAACCTGGCCGAGCCCTCGGCGCCCAATTGAGGCAATCGAGTGCCACGGGTCTTCTCCCCCCTTGTGGGGGAGATGGCCGGCAGGCCAGAGAGGGTCTTGTCCACGGAAACACCACAAGAAAGGGCAAAAGCCTTGAGTCAGATCGCATTCTGGGGAGCCGTGGAGCTGGGGCTGGTCTATGCCTTCGTCGCGCTCGGCGTTTACCTCGCATTCCGTGTGCTCGATTTTCCGGATCTGACCGTCGACGGCTCGTTTCCGCTCGGCGCCGCCGTCACCGCGGTGCTGATCATCGCCGGCGTCAATGCCTGGCTGGCGGCGCTGATCGCCATGGCGGCGGGGGCTGCGGCCGGCATGGTCACCGCCATGCTCAACGTGCGCTTCAAGATCCTCAACCTTCTCGCATCCATCCTGACGATGATCGCGCTGTTTTCCGTGAACCTGCGCGTCATGGGCAAGCCGAACGTGGCGCTGATCAATGCCGATACGATGATCAGCCCGTTCTTCGGCCATGGCCTGCGCGATTTCTATGTGCGCCCGCTCTTCGTCGGCGTGCTTGTCGTCATCGCCGTCATCGTCGTCTGGCGCTACCTCGAAAGCGATTCCGGCCTCGCCATGCGCGCGACCGGTGCGAATGCCCGCATGGCCCGCGCCCAGGGCGTCGACACCAACCGCCAGATCTATCTCGGCATGGCGATCTCCAACGCGCTGGTTGCGCTCGGCGGCGCGCTGTTTGCGCAGACCAACGGTTTTGCTGATGTGACCTCTGGCGTCGGCACCATCGTCGTCGGCCTCGCCGCCGTCATCATCGGCGAGACGCTGCTCGGGAAGCGCGGACTGTTGATCGCGCTGATCGGCTGCGTCATCGGCTCGATCCTCTATCGCATCGCCATCCAGCTGGCGCTTTCCAGCGACGTGATCGGCCTGCAGGCCTCCGACCTCAATTTCGTCACCGCCGTCCTCGTCACGGTGGCGCTCGTTCTTCCCCGCCTGCGTCGCGGAGGTGCCTCGTCATGATCTCGCTCAAGGATATCAAGGTCGTCTTCGGCAAGGGTACGCCGCTGCAGAAGCAGGCGCTGAATGGTGTCAACCTGACGATCGAGGAAGGCTCGTTCGTGACCGTCATCGGCTCCAACGGCGCCGGCAAGTCGACCCTGCTTGGCGTCCTCGCCGGCGATGTGCTGGCAAGCGAAGGACAGGTGATGATCGGCCACACCGATGTAACCCGCAAGCCGACCGCCGCCCGCGCCGGCCTCGTCGCCCGCGTCTTCCAGGATCCGTTGACGGGAAGCTGCGGCGCGCTGTCGATCGAGGAGAACCTTGCGCTGGCCGCACGTCGCGGCGAGCGGCGGGGGCTGACCTCGGCGCTCGGCCCACGCCGGCGCGAGCATTTCCGCGAACGCATCGCCGAGCTCAATCTCGGGCTTGAAACCCGGATGAAGGATCGCATGGACCTCTTATCCGGCGGCCAGAGGCAGGCAATCTCGCTTGTGATGGCGACGCTTGCCGGCTCCGAGGTGCTGCTGCTCGACGAGCATACAGCGGCCCTCGACCCTGGCATGGCCGAGTTCGTGATGGGCCTCACCGACCGTGTGGTCTCGGAGCGCAAGCTGACGACGCTGATGGTGACGCACTCTATGCGCCAGGCACTGGATTACGGCCATCGCACCATCATGCTGCACGGCGGCGAGATCATGCTCGACGTCTCCGGCGACAACCGCAAGGACCTGCAGGTCGAGGACCTGATCGACATGTTCCGCAAGATGCGCGGCCAGACGCTCGACGACGACGCGCTGCTGATCGGCTGATATCAGGCATTTCTTCAACCCCGGGACCGCCAGGCGCTCCCGGGGTTTTTACTAGCCTTAGCGCGCCTGGGTGAGCAGGATCTTCGCCGCGAAGACGGAGAAGACGCCGGCGAAGGTGTAGTCCATGCCGCGAAGCACCTTCCTGTTGTTCTGCAGCCATGTCGCCAGGCCGTCGGAGGCGAGGACGACCAGCGCGTTCACGGGCATGCCGATGACGATGAAGAAGAAGCCGAGGAAAAGCAGCTTCTGCGTGACGGCTGGATCGCCTGCGGTGACGAACTGCGGCAGGAAGGTCATGAAGAAGATGATGACCTTGGGGTTCAAAAGATTGACCCAGAAGCCGCTGGCGATATTCGACAGCGGCGTGCCCTTGATCTCCTCCACCTTTTCGACCGAGAGCTTGGAGCCGAAGCGGATCGCCTGCACCGCCAGCCAGAGCAGATAGGCGGCGCCGCCGGTCTTCAGGATCAGGAAGGCCGTTGGCGAGGCGGTGATCAGCGCCGAGATGCCGAAGGCAACCAGCATGGTGTGGACGACGATGCCGAGGCTGGTGCCGAGCACGACGTAAAGCGCCGGCTTCTTGCCCTGCGACAGCGCCCGGCTGATCGACAGCGTCATGTCGGGCCCGGGTGTCGCGGCCAAAAGCAGGCTCGCGGCGGAAAAGGTCAGAAGCGTCGGCAGGCTCGGCAGAAAATCCATGGCACACTCGTAAAGCCGGTTATGAAAGCAATGTCTCATATCCGGGTTTCAAGGAGTGCACCAATCAAACCTTCTAATAGGCCCGATCGCTCCGGCTCTTACTTGCCCTCAAGAAACGCCTTGAAGCGATCGGCATAATCGGGATGCCAGCGCGACAGCGGCGGGCGGTTCTCGATGATGTCGCCGACCGCCCATGCCATGCGGCGTTCGTCGACCGGGCGGGCGACGTCGTTGTCGGGGCAGAGGATGTAGAAATCGCCCTTCTCAAGGCTCTCGATCATGAAGTCGACGGTCTGCTCGGCGGTCCAGGCCGCGGCCGGCTTTTCACCGCCAAAGCCCTTGGAAAGCCCGGTGAAGACGAAGCCGGGGATCAGCAGGTGGGCGGAAATCTTGCCGCCCTCGGTGTTGCGCAGCTCGTGCTCCAGCGCCTCGGTGAACACCTTCACGCCCGCCTTCGAGACATTGTAGGCCGGGTTGCCCGGAGGGGTGGTGATGCCCTGCTTGGAGCCGGTGTTGATGATCAGGCCCCGTTCGCCATGGGCGAGCATATTGGGGCCGAAGGCGCGCGTGCCGTTGACGACGCCCATCAGGTTGACGCCGAGGATTGCGTCCCAGCCGCTGTCGTCGCTGAAGATCGACGTCTCCGGGCCGATACCGGCATTGTTCATCAGCACATGCACCTTGCCGAAGCGTTTCGTGACCTGCCGCTCGAGAGCCTTGAGGGCCGCCTTGTCGGAGACGTCGGTCTCGACGGCCAAGACACGGTCGTCACCGGAAATGGCAGCGACTGCCTTTGCCGCGGAAGCCAGTCTATCGGCGCCGAGATCGGCGATGACGACGTTCATGCCCTTGCTTGCGAAGTGCTTGGCGGCCGCCAGGCCGATGCCCGAGGCGCCACCGGTGATGACGGCGACGTTGGAGGGCTTGATGATATTGGTGAGATCGGTCACGGCTTGGGCCTTTCGCCTGGGATTGTTCGCTCGCAGCCAGATATGGTAATCTCGAAGGGCAAGTCAAACCAAGGGCAAAGCCGAACCGGCGGGAGCTTCCGCGACGTCCTTGCCCTTGCGTCCGGCGTCAATCTCGCTAAAAGTGCCCGGCGATACCGGGTCTTGCGGCTGGCCGCGACCCTCCTGGCACAACGGATCTCATCATCATGGCATCGCACAAAGACGTAAAGAAAGTCGTCCTCGCCTATTCCGGCGGTCTCGACACCTCGATCATCCTGAAGTGGCTGCAGACCGAGCTTAACGCCGAAGTCGTCACCTTCACGGCCGACCTCGGACAGGGCGAAGAGCTCGAGCCGGCGCGCAAGAAGGCCGAGATGCTCGGCATCAAGGAGATCTACATCGAGGATGTGCGCGAGGAATTCGTGCGCGATTTCGTCTTCCCGATGTTCCGCGCCAATGCCGTCTATGAAGGCGTCTACCTGCTCGGCACCTCGATCGCCCGCCCGCTGATCTCCAAGCACCTGATCGACATCGCCAAGAAGACCGGCGCCGACGCCATCGCGCACGGCGCGACCGGCAAGGGCAACGACCAGGTTCGCTTCGAGCTCTCGGCCTATGCGCTGAACCCCGACATCAAGATCATCGCTCCCTGGCGCGACTGGTCGTTCAAGTCGCGTACCGACCTGCTCGCGTTTGCCGAAGCCCACCAGATCCCGGTTGCCAAGGACAAGAAGGGCGAAGCGCCGTTCTCCGTCGACGCCAACCTGCTGCACTCCTCTTCCGAGGGCAAGGTTCTGGAAGACCCGGCTGTCGAGGCGCCCGAATACGTGCACATGCGCACCATCTCGCCGGAAGCCGCACCCGACAAGGCCACGATCATCAAGGTCGGCTTCGAGAAGGGTGATGCCGTCTCGATCAACGGCGTGCGCATGAGCCCGGCGACGCTGCTCGCAGCGCTCAACACCTACGGCCGCGACAACGGCATCGGCCGTCTCGATCTCGTCGAGAACCGCTATGTCGGCATGAAGTCGCGCGGCGTCTACGAGACCCCCGGCGGCACGATCCTGCTTTCCGCTCACCGCGCGATCGAGAGCATCACGCTCGACCGCGGTGCGGCCCACCTCAAGGACGAGATCATGCCGCGCTACGCCGAGCTGATCTATTACGGCTTCTGGTTCTCGCCGGAGCGCGAAATGCTGCAGGCGCTGATCGACAAGAGCCAGGAGCATGTCGAGGGCGAAGTGACGCTGAAGCTCTACAAGGGCAACGTCATGGTCATCGGCCGCGAAAGCGACAAGTCGCTCTACTCCGACACGCTTGTTACCTTCGAGGACGACCAGGGCGCCTACGACCAGAAGGACGCGGCCGGCTTCATCAAGCTCAACGCGCTGCGCCTGCGCACGCTGGGAAAGCGTAATCTGGGCAAGTAAGCGACTGTCGGTTTGGTTTCGAAAGGCCCGCCTTGTGCGGGCCTTTTTGCGTTTAGGGGGTTGGACGGAGCGGGTATATTTTATCGCTTATTCAATAGGTTGCGATGATCGCCCCACGCTCCGCCGTCATCCTCGGGCTCGTCCCGAGGATCTAAGCACGTTGCCCGGAACGCGACGTCAATGGATGCTTGGCGACGAGGAGTGGCATTGTGGAGGGGAGTGCCAAGTGTCAACTCACCTTGAGCTCGTGGAGGCGTGGTTAGATCCTCGGCACAAGGCCGAGGATGACGCCAGTGGAGGTGTTTGTGCTTTTACTTCAATGATTTATCGGCGACTGGCTCCAAGCCCTCATTCCCCCAGGCTGGAATGCGACACCCTCGCCGCACGGCGGCTGGCGTGGAGGAACCATAGGTAGCTTGCAATCGCAATCAGAGCCATCATCGGGATGATGGTGCCAAAGGCCATAAGCGGCGCACCGATCAGGGAGGCGATCAGGCCGCCGGTGAAGCCGCCGCCCATCTGGATGAAGCCCATCATCGCCGAGGCGGAGCCGGCGATATGCGGGAAGGGGTAGAGGCCCGAGGTCGTCATGTGCGGGGTGAGGAAGGCGAGGCCGAATGCCAGAAAGGCGACCGGGCCCATGATCGAGAGGTAGTTAGGCGTCACGAGTGCTACCGAGAGCGCGATCATGATGCCGGAGAGGCCGAGCAGGCCTAGGCCAGCGCGGACGGAGCCGTCGCCGCCGAGCCTTGCAGAAGTCATTCTGAGAACGACCGAGCCGAGGAAATATGAGCCGGATTGCATCAGCATGCCGAGGCCGAAGGAGGTCGGCGAGAGGCCTACCACCTTGATCAGGATGAAGGGCAGCATCGTTGCCTGCGCGTAGAGCGCGCCGATCGAGCCGCCGAGCACCAGCGAGGCGGAGATGAAGCGCGGTTCGCGGGCAAGCTCGGCATAGGCGGATAGCAGCGGGCCCGGCAAGGCGCGGCGGCGGTCGGGCGTGCTGGTCTCGCGCATGAAGACGAGGACGGAGAGGCAGATCAAAAGGCCGAAGCCGATCAACAGGAAGAAGACCGACTGCCAGCCGAAGGCGGCGAGCGCCAGGCCGCCGACGGTCGGCGCGATGGCCGGGCCGATGGCGATCATGATGCCGATCAGGTTCATGATCCTGGAGGCGTCGACGCCGGTGAACTGATCGCGGACGATGGCGCGCGCCACTGTTATCCCGACCGAGGCGCCGATCCCCTGGATCAAGCGGCCGGCGAGCAGCCATTCGATGCCGGGCGCAAAGGCCGACAACAGGCTTCCGACCATGTAGATGCCGACGAAGATGAGCGTCGCCGCGCGGCGGCCGAAGGCATCGGACAACGGGCCGGCGAGCAGCTGGGCAATCGAGAAGCCGGCGAAATAGAGCGACAGCGTCAGCTTGATCGCCGAATCCGTGGTGTTGAAGGCTCCCACCAGCTCCGGCATGGCGGGCGTGTAGATCGACATGGAAATCGGGCCGAGGGTGGCAAGCAGCGCGCCGAGCATGCTCGTTCGCCTTGCGCTCATCCGGAATGGGGGCATGCGGGTACTCGATTGGCTGGTGGCGGTCGCAACGCCTGGAAAGAGGGCTTCCCTCTTTTCTGACGCAAGGTTTTTGATCCGGCAATGCAAAAATGCGAAGGCGCGCAAAGGCTCGCGGGAGCACCCCTTGCTATATTTGCTTTATGCCATTTTCAGCGACGCGAGATCACCGCTTTCAAGAGCCGCCAAGTTCGCCTCGATCTTGTCCAGAGGCCAGTCCCACCATGCGATCTCAAGCAGTTCATCGATAACCGTCGTGGGGTATCGCATGCGGATGATCGTGGCCGGGTTGCCGCCGACGACGGCATAGGGCGGAACGTCACGGGCAACGACCGATCCGGCAGCGATGATTGCACCCGCCCCGATCCGCACACCCGGCATGATCGCCGCGTCATGGCCTATCCAGACGTCATGCCCGACAACGGTATCCTTCACCGGCAAGTCCTTGTAGCCGAAGGTTTCGGGTTTGAAGATGCGGAACGGGTAGGTGGTGAAGCCATTCATCGGATGATTGGCCGAGCTGGTGATGAAATAGCTGCCACGGGCAATCTGCACGAATTTGCCGATGACAAGGCGCTCGCGGACGCCATGCCCGAGATAGGGTGCGAGCATGCCGGCGGTGTCTTCCGGTTTGCCCGGGTGGGTGTAATAGCTGTAGTCGCCGATCTCCATGCGCGGGTGGTCAATGACATTCTTCAGATAGACGGTATCGCTGTAGATGGTGCCGTCCGGGAGGGTGATCGGGTGGACGGCGGTCGCGTCGAGAATGGGCATTGGGCAACAGCTTTCCTCATGAAACCAGCGCAATCGATGGCCAAGGCTAATCCGCGCGATCCGCGAAATCCATTGCGGCGGCGGAACGCGTTCATCAATAGTTTGAATGAGGTGGCGCGGCTTGCTTCGGTGATCCCGGCGGGGTTTTCTTGCTCCCGCTTGACGTCCCCGCCACACCGCATAATCTCGGTCTTTTCACGGGGGATTCTTCATGACGCAATCGCTGCTCGCGGGCGCCTTTCTGGCTGCACTTCTTTACGTGCTCATTCCGGGGCCGGCGTTTCTGGCGCTGTTGGGTATCGGGGCCGGGCAAGGGCGGAAGGCGGGGGCGCAGTTTGTCTGTGGGCATCTGGTCGGCGATACGCTGTGGGCGTCGTTGGCGCTGGTGGCGATCATCGGCGCCAAGACGATCGGGACCTTCGTGTTCGATGCGCTGGGGCTCGCCTGCGGCTTCTATCTCGCCTGGATCGGCTGGAACGCGTTTCGCGCCAAGCCGAAGGGCGAGGGGCAGGCGCTGATGGTTGTCGAGCGGCCGTTCCGGCGCGGGCTGATCTTCGGCGTCACCAATCCGAAGGGCTATCCGGTGGCGCTGGCGACATTCACGGCGCTGGTCGCGGGGTCTGCTAGCGCCTTGCAGTTCCAGACGCTGCCGGTGCTGCTTGCCGTGTCCTTCCTCGGCTTCATCGTCGCCGACATGATCCTGATCGCGATTGTCGGCACAGGCGCCGTGCGGCGCTTCTATCGGGCGCATGAGCGGCTGATCGTGCGCTGCTCGGGCGTGCTGTTCATGGGCTTTGCCGTGCAGGCGCTCTTGCATGCGACGCCGGGGCTGATGGGGTGGCGCAAGGCTTGATCGGCCTGCGCCGGGCGCAATCTAAACCGCGTCAGACGTCGAGGAAGCTGACGACCGATTTCAGGGTCTTCACCGTCTCGGGATCGCCGATCGACATGGCGATCTGCAGCTGGTCCTTGTAGTAGTCCCTGAAGTTGAAGCTGGTGCCGTCGGTGACGTCGGAGAGATCGAGAATGTTGCCTGAGGGGTCGATGGTGCGCATCGGCAGCGGTTCGGATATCGCCGCGTAGGTGTCCTGGTCGAGCGTGCCGTTGTCGAAATTCTGGCGCGCGTGGTTGCGCAGATCGGCGGCTGTAATGGCCGAAAAATCGGGTTGAGCCGATGTCGCTTCGTCGATCCTGAAGGTCGATGAAGCGCTCGAAACCGAGCTGAAGGTTTCAGTCAAGCTGTTGTTAAATTGCGAATTATCGGAATATTTCCGGAACGATAAATTCGGCGAAAACCGCAGTGATGTGATTTCCATCGCCCGCATCCATGATTAAAAAAGATTGAGCAAAAATACCGTGTGCGCCGCACCATGGTCAATCGTTAACAAATAGTTAATTCTTATATAGCATTTTTAGGGATCAACTTCTTGTATAGGTGGCGCAGCCGCTCACTCAAGGTGGCGATACCAATCGCCGTGCTGCCTTCCTATATTGGTTTGCGAGACAACACGCCCGCCAAACAAGCCCGCCAAATAAGGATGTCCGTATGCCCGCCACCAACCCCGCTCTCACCGATTGGAACGGCCTCAATGGTCTGCCGCGCTTCGAGGCGCTGAATGACGGCGATTTCGCGCCGGCTTTCGATGCGGCCCTTGCCCGGCACGAAGAGGAGATCGATGCGATCGCCGACAATCCTGAAGCGCCCACCTTCGACAACACGATCGTGGCGCTGGAGCTTGCGGGCGACGATCTCTCACGGGTGTCGGCCCTGTTCTGGAACCGCGCCGGCGCGCACACCAACGACACCATCCAGGCGCTGGAGCGGGATATCTCGCCGAAGATGTCGCGGCATTATTCGAAGATCGGTATGAATGCAGCGCTCTTTGCGCGCATCGACACGCTGTGGGAGGCGCGCGAAACGCTCGGGCTGACGCTGGAGCAGACGCGGGTGCTGGAGCGCCACTGGAAGGGCTTCGTCAAGTCGGGCGCCAAGCTTGAGAAGGCCGAGCAGGAAAAGCTCGCCGGCATCAACGAGAAGCTTGCTGGCCTCGGTACGCAGTTCGGCCAGAACGTGCTCGCCGACGAGAAGGGCTGGGCGTTGATCCTTTCAGACGGCGACGACCTCGCAGGCATTCCCGAATTTCTCAAGGACGCGATGGCAGCGGCGGCGCGCGAGCGCGGCGAAGAGGGCAAGTTCGCGGTGACGCTGTCGCGCTCGATCATCGAGCCGTTCCTGACCTTCTCCGAGCGCCGCGAGCTGCGCGAACAGGCGTTCAAGGCCTGGGTGGCCCGTGGCGAAAGCGACGGCCCGTCGGACAATCGCGGCATCATCCGCGACACGCTTGCGCTCCGCGGCGAGGTTGCGAAGCTCCTCGGCTACGGCAATTTCGCTGAACTGAAGCTCGACAACACCATGGCGAAGACGCCCGAGGCCGTGAACGATCTTCTGAAGAAGGTCTGGGTGAAGGCGGTGAAGCGCGCCGGCGAGGAAGAGGCGGATATCGCGAGCCTGATTGCCGACGAAGGCAAGAACCATGAGGTCATGCCCTGGGACTGGCGGTTCTACGCCGAAAAGATCCGGGCCCAAAAGTTCAATTTCTCCGAGGCGGAGCTGAAGCCGTATCTGCAGCTGGAAAAGATCATCGACGCCTGCTTCGATGTGGCGGGGCGGCTGTTCGGCATTCACGCGGTGGAGAAGAAGGGCGTTGCAGCCTATCATCCCGATGTCCGCGTCTTCGAGATCCGCGACCGCGACGAGAAGCTGGTGGCGATGTTCCTCGGCGATTATTTCGCCCGTTCGTCGAAGCGCTCGGGCGCCTGGATGAGCGCGTTCCAGTCGCAGCACAAGCTGCCGCTTAAGAATGGTGCCGAGGGCGAGCTCCCGATCATCTACAATGTCTGCAACTTCGCCAAGCCGGCGGAGGGCAAGCCGGCGCTATTGTCGCTGGATGACGCCCGCACGCTGTTCCACGAGTTCGGCCATGCGCTGCATGGCATGCTCTCCAACGTGACCTACCCCTCGGTGTCGGGCACCGGCGTGTCGCGCGATTTCGTCGAACTGCCGTCGCAGCTTTACGAGCACTGGCTGACGGTGCCTGAGATCCTCAAGCAGTACGCCGTGCATTTCGAGACCGGCAAGCCGATGCCGCAAGACCTGCTCGACAAGGTGCTGGCGGCGCGCAGCTTCAATGCCGGGTTCAACACGGTGGAGTTCACCTCGTCCGCGCTGGTCGACATGGCGTTCCATACGCGGGACAAGGTCGCCGATCCGATGGCGGTGCAGGCCGAGGTGTTGAAAGAGCTCGGCATGCCGAAGTCGATGGTCATGCGCCATGCCTCGCCGCACTTCCAGCATATCTTCGCCGGCGGTTATTCGGCGGGCTATTATTCCTACATGTGGTCGGAAGTGCTCGACGCCGATGCGTTTTCGGCCTTCGAGGAGACGGGTGATGCGTTCAATGGCGAGATAGCCAGGAAGCTGCGCGATCACGTCTATTCGGTGGGCGGGTCGGTCGATCCGGAGGATACCTACCGGGCATTCCGCGGCAAGCTGCCGAGCCCGGATGCGATGCTGGTGAAGCGCGGGCTGGCGACGTTCGAGGAGCTTTCGGGGAGTGATGCTTAGGGTTGGGGGCTCTTGCGGCTGAGTTGATAGTCGTTTGGCGTTTTTGGGTGTGATACCCCCCTCTGCCCTGCCGGGCATCTCCCCCACAAGGAGGGAGATCGGCTAGACGCAGCCGCTCGCTCCTACTTCAATTGTTTGGCGTAGAGCTTAACCACGAGTCGATCTCCCCCCTTGTGGGGGAGATGTCCGGCAGGACAGAGGGGGGTAATGCTGGCCGCAGCGTAGGTGAGAGCTCACTCGCCTAGTGCAGTGCAAGCGAACACCACTCACCTCAACACAAAACTGTCGCCAAACCTTCGGAAAACCGTCATGGCGGCGTCAAGTGGGTGACATGTGGGGTGGGCATAGGCGGGGTGCGGGAGATCGTCCCGATTGCCAAGCCGGATGCGCCACCTGATGACACTGACGGAACCGACCCGCCGCCGTTTTTTATCCTCGATGGGAGCGGTTGGCGGATTTGCCGTGGCGGGGCTGGCGATGCCCTATTATGCGCGCGGATCGTCCAGCCGGCCGGTGTTTACCTCGGGCGTGCAGTCCGGCGATGTCGATCAGACCTCGGGGGTGATCTGGACGCGGGTGGACCGGCCGTCGCGGCTCTTCGTGGAATGCTCGACATCAGACAAGTTCTCCAATGCCGTGAGGCTGCCGCCGATCGACGTCACGCCCGACAGCGATCTGACCGCCAAGCTCTTGCTTCAGGATCTGCCTGCTGATCAGGAGGTGTTCTATCGCTTCCGCGCGGCCGATCTCCAGGACATCAACAGCCGGTCGGAGCCGATCCTCGGGCAGTTTCGCACCGCACCGGCTGCCCGCCGCGATATCCGTTTCGTCTGGTCGGGCGATACGGTGGGGCAGGGGTGGGGGATCGATGAGGAGGGGATGCGGACCTATTCGACGATCGCCTATCACCGGCCGGATTTCATGATCCATTCCGGCGACACGATCTATGCCGACAATCCGGTTCCCGACGAAATCTCGCTGCGCGGCGGCGGGGTCTGGAAGAACCGCGTCGTCACGGAAGCCAAGCGCGAGATCGCCCAGACGCTCGACCAATTTCGCGGGCAGTGGACCTATAACCTGCTCGATGAGCACGTGAAGCAGCTCAATTCCGTCTGCCCGATCTTCTACCAATGGGACGATCACGAGGTGCTGAACAACTGGTCGCCGTCAACCGATCTCAGCCATGACGACCGCTACAAGGAGAAGTCGGTCGCGGTGCTTTCGGCGCGGGCGGCACAAGCCTTTCACGAGATGACGCCGACGCGTCATGTTGCGGCCGAGCCGGGGCGGATCTATCGCAAGGTTTCCTATGGGCCGCTGCTCGACGTGTTCTTCGTCGACCTGCGTTCCTATCGCGGGCCGAACAGCCATGGGCTGGATGAAAAGCTTTCGCCGCAGTCGCGGATATTCGGCGAGCGGCAGGTGGCGTGGCTGAAGCGCGAACTGGTGCGCTCGACGGCGACGTGGAAGGTGATCGCCTGCGATCTGCCGATCGGGCTCGTCATTTGGGACGACTACGGCAACCGGCGCGGATCGGAATCGATCTCCAATGGCGACAATGGCGCGCCGCTCGGTCGCGAGCTCGAATTCGCCGACCTCCTGCGCTTCATCCGCGATGCCGGGATATCGAACATGATCTGGCTGACGGCCGACGTGCATTACGCGGCGGCGCATCACTATAGTCCCGAGCGGGCGAAGTTCCGCGAGTTCCTGCCGTTCTGGGAGTTCGTGGCCGGGCCGCTGCATTCGGGCACCTATGGGCCGCAGGAGCTCGACATGACCTTCGGGCCTGAAGTGAAGTTCATGAAGGCCGCTCCCGGCGGCGCCGAGCAGAATCTGCCGCCATCAGCAGGGATGCAGTTCTTCGGTCTCGTCGATATCGATGGTGCCAGCGAGCAGCTGACGGTGCGGCTGATGGATCGCAACGACCAGGAGCTCTGGCGTGTGGTGCTCGACCCCGAAAGGACGAGCTGATGCGATCCGTGCTATACGTGCATTCCTCTCATTCCAGGCTCCCCCCTTTCGCATTCGCGAAAAACACTGTAAGAGCCGCCCCAATGCAATTGGCGCCCTCCCAACGTGGCGCCCCAGCCTCAGAGATATAGACATATGGCACTTCGCAACATCGCGATTATCGCGCACGTTGACCATGGCAAGACGACACTGGTCGACGAGCTCCTGAAACAGTCCGGTTCGTTCCGCGAAAACCAGCGCGTTGCGGAACGCGTGATGGACTCGAACGACCTGGAAAAGGAACGCGGTATCACGATCCTTGCCAAGGCGACCTCGGTCGAGTGGAAGGGTGTTCGCATCAACATCGTCGACACCCCCGGCCACGCCGACTTCGGCGGTGAAGTCGAGCGTATCCTGTCGATGGTGGATGGCGCGATCGTTCTGGTCGACTCCTCTGAAGGCCCGATGCCGCAGACGAAGTTCGTCGTCTCCAAGGCGCTGAAGGTCGGCCTCCGTCCGATCGTCGCGATCAACAAGATCGACCGTCCCGATGGCCGTCACGAAGAAGTCATCAACGAAGTGTTCGACCTCTTCGCCAGCCTCGACGCCACCGACGAACAGCTCGACTTCCCGATCCTCTACGGTTCCGGTCGCGATGGCTGGATGAACTTCAATCCTGAAGGTCCGAAGGACGAAGGCCTTGCGCCGCTGCTCGACCTCGTGCTCAAGCACGTTCCGGAGCCGAAGGTTGCCGAAGGCCCGTTCACGATGATCGGCACCATCCTGGAAGCCAACAACTTCCTCGGCCGTATCATCACCGGCCGTATCAATTCAGGCTCGATCAAGCCGAACCAGGCCGTCAAGGTTCTCAGCCAGGATGGCAAGACGATCGAAACCGGTCGTATCTCCAAGATCCTCGCTTTCCGCGGCATCGAGCGCACCTCGATCGAAGAAGCACATGCAGGCGACATCGTTGCCATCGCCGGCCTCTCCAAGGGCACGGTTGCCGACACCTTCTGCGATCCGGCTGTCAACGAAGCGCTGACCGCGCAGCCGATCGACCCGCCGACCGTTACCATGTCCTTCATCGTCAACGACAGCCCGCTCGCCGGCACCGAAGGCGACAAGGTTACCTCGCGCGTCATCCGTGACCGCCTGTTCAAGGAAGCCGAAGGCAACGTCGCGCTGAAGATCGAAGAAGCCGAAGGCAAGGATTCGTTCTACGTTTCCGGCCGCGGCGAATTGCAGCTCGCCGTTCTGATCGAAACCATGCGCCGCGAAGGCTTCGAGCTTGCCGTGTCGCGTCCGCGCGTCGTCATGCACAAGGACGAGAGCGGCCAGACCATGGAGCCGATCGAAGAAGTCGTCATCGACGTCGATGAAGAGCATTCCGGCGTCGTCGTTCAGAAGATGTCCGAGCGCAAGGCTGAAATGACCGAGCTGCGTCCTTCGGGCGGCAACCGCGTTCGCCTGGTGTTCCACGCTCCGACCCGCGGCCTGATCGGCTATCAGTCGGAACTCTTGACCGACACGCGCGGCACCGCCGTGATGAACCGTCTGTTCAAGGACTACCAGCCCTACAAGGGTGAAATCGGTGGCCGCACGAACGGCGTTCTGCTTGCAAACGCTGCCGGCGAAGCCGTTGCCTACGCCATGTTCAACCTGGAAGATCGCGGCCCGATGATGATCGAGCCCGGCGAAAAGGTCTACATGGGCATGATCATCGGCATTCACAGCCGCGACAACGACCTCGAGGTCAACGTCCTCAAGGGCAAGCAGCTGACCAACATCCGCGCCGCCGGCAAGGACGAAGCCGTCAAGCTGACGCCGCCGATCCGCATGACGCTCGACCGCGCTCTCTCCTGGATCCAGGACGACGAGCTGATGGAAGTGACGCCGAAGTCGATCCGTCTGCGCAAGATGTATCTCGACGCCAACGACCGCAAGCGCTTCGCCAAGGCGAAGACCGCCTAAGTCGAACAGGCTTCTCAATGACTTCGAAACCCCGGCCATCGCGCCGGGGTTTTTATTTTGTGCGGTTCGCCGAATCCTTCTTGTCGCAATAGTTAAAAAAGCGTTAAATTTCAGCCGTCGTCCACATGTTAACCCTGTGGGCAATCCGGCTGAATGCGTTAGCGCATATGGTTAATTGTCCGCGACCGGGCCAGAGTAAGCGTTATGAAGACGTTGTCGATCGATGTTCGGCGGGCCGAGCCGCATGATTCCCGAGCTATCTCGGAGGTGCACCGGCTTGCGTGGAAGCATACCTATGCCGGCATCATTCCGCACAAGGCGCTGACGCAGATGGTGGAGCGCCGCGGCGAGAGCTGGTGGCGCAAGGCGACACGCGGACCAGCGACGCTTCTGGTGCTCGATGTCGCCGGAACGGTTGCCGGCTATGCAACGCTCGGTCTCAACCGCGCCCGCGCGCTGCCGCAGGAAGGCGAGATCTACGAGCTTTATCTACGCCCAGAATATCAGGGCATCGGCCTCGGCCACATGCTGTTTTCCGAAGCGCGGCGGCTTTTGAAGTCGCTCGGCTGCAAGGGTATGGTGGTCTGGTGCCTGGAAGAGAACGAGGGCGGCGCGGACTTCTATCGCGGCCATGGCGGCATCGATTATTGCGAGGGTACCGAAACCTTCGACGAGAAGCCCTTGAAGAAGATCGGCTTCATCTGGAACTGATCGATCTGCTCAACGACAAGGTGCGGGGGAGCAAGGTGCCGGCCTCTGCCCAGTTTTCCGGCATTTTGAAGGCCAGATCATAAAACAATCATGTGCCTGCGCGGTCGTGCTCTGTTGCTTCGCGGCATGAATCCGATTATCTGGCTGCGAAGATTTCACGTCGCGGGAGTAATCGCATGCGCATCGACGCCATTTCCATTGGCAAGAACCCACCTGAGGACGTCAACGTCATCGTTGAAGTTCCCGTCGGTGGCCACCCGATCAAGTACGAGATGGACAAGGACGCCGGCACGCTGGTTGTCGACCGTTTCCTCTACACGCCGATGACCTACCCGGGTAACTACGGCTTCGTACCGCACACGCTGTCCGAGGACGGCGACCCGATCGACGTTCTGATCGCCAGCACGCGTCCGCTGGTTCCGGGCTGCGTCATCAACGTGCGCCCGATCGGCGTTCTGAAGATGGAAGACAATTCCGGCAAGGACGAGAAGATCATCGCCGTTCCGTCGCCGAAGCTGACCATGCGCTACGACAAGGTCAAGGACTACACGGATATGCCCGAGATCACGCTCAAGCAGATCGAGCACTTCTTCGAGCACTACAAGGATCTGGAACCCGGCAAGTGGGTGAAGATCTACGGCTGGGGCGACGCCAAGGAAGCCGGCCAGCTGATCCTCGAGGCGATCGAACGCGCCAAGAAGGAAAAGGCCTGATTACAGGCCGAGTAAAGCTTCCAGCTTTTTGATGATATCCTCCGGCTCGGCATCGATCCGGAGGATTTTTTTACGCGACGTGTCGCCAGAAACGAGGTTCACCGAGGACTTCGCGAGGCCGAGCTGCTTCGCCACCAGTGCGACCAGCGCCTTGTTTGCCTTGCCCTTTTCGGGAACGACCGAGACGCGGGCCTTCAGATAGGCCCTGCCGTCGGCATCCAGCTCAATTCCATCAATCTGATCCCGCCCGCCATTCGGCGTCAGCCTGATGGCGAGGATGAGATGATCGTCAAAGGCCTGCCAGGGCCTTATCGCAACACCATCGGCACGATGGTGTTCCACATGAACGAGCGGATGAAGAAGATGATGAGCAGCAGGATGATCGGCGAGATGTCGATGCCGCCGAGGTTCGGCAGCACGCGACGGATCGGGCGCAGGACCGGTTCGGTGACGTTGTAGAGGAACATGCCGACCGAATTGACGAACTGATTGCTGGAATTGATCACGTTGAACGCGTAGAGCCAGGAGAAAATGGCGCTGGCGATCAAGATCCAGGTGTAAAGATTCAAAGCCAAATCAATGGTTTGAAAAAGCGCAAGCATCGCAATCTCCAGTTCGTTGTTGACAGACATGTAGACATTGGCGACTAAACCGGCAAGAGCCGTGTGCAATGCTGCGGCAATTCATGTTTAACGGGCGCGTCGGGAAGCGATGTTTGGTCCGTTTGTTGGAAAGACATCATGTCCATCTCGGCTCACGGCGACCGCTTCGCGGCCTTCCGGCACTCCTCCTACACCCGCTTCTTCTTCGCGCGCTTTCTCTTGTCGTTCTCGCAGCAGATCGTCAGCGTCGCGGTCGGGTGGCAGATGTACGACCAGACGGGCAGCGCCATCTATCTCGGGCTGATCGGGCTGGTGCAGTTCCTCCCTTCTCTGCTGCTCATCCTCGTCACCGGCTCGGTGGCCGACCGCTATAATCGCCGCGCCATCGCCTCGCTGTGCTCGCTGGTGGCCGCCCTTTGCACGCTGACGCTGCTTGGCATGACCATGACGGGGACCTTCTCGCCCATCCCCGTCTTCGCGGTACTGCTGGTCTTCGGCATCGAACGCGCCTTCATGTCGCCGGCGGTGCAGTCCTTGGCGCCCAATCTGGTGCCGGCCGACGATCTCTCGAACGCGATCGCGTGGAACTCGTCTTCGTGGCAGCTCGCCTCGATCACCGGCCCCGTCATCGGCGGCCTGCTCTACGGCATCAATGCGCATACCGCCTACACCGTTGCCGTGGTGTTTGCAGGCCTCGGGGCGGGACTGCTCTTCCTGATTCCGAAGCCGGCGCAGAAGACCACGGGCGAGGCAAAGAGCTGGGACATGATCCTCGGCGGCTTCAAGTTCATCCGCACCGAGAAGGTGGTGTTGGGCGCGATCTCGCTTGATCTCTTCGCGGTGCTGCTCGGCGGCGCCACGGCGCTGATGCCGATCTTTGCGCGCGACATCCTGACGCTCGGCCCCTGGGGTCTCGGCCTGCTGCGCTCGGCACCCGGCGTCGGCGCCATCGTCATGGCCGTGCTGCTCGCGACCTATCCGCTGAAGCATCGCGCCGGGGTCTACATGTTCGTCGGTGTGGCGCTGTTCGGGCTGGGGACCATCGCTTTCGGCCTATCCAAGAATGTCGAGCTGTCGATCGCGGCGCTGGCGCTGATGGGGGCGGCCGACATGGTGTCGGTCTATGTGCGCGAGAGCCTGATCGCGCTCTGGACGCCCGACCAACTGCGCGGCCGCGTCAACGCAGTCAACATGGTGTTTGTCGGGGCGTCGAACGAGCTTGGCGAGTTCCGTGCTGGCACGATGGCCTCGGTGTTCGGCGCTGTGCCGGCGGTGGTCATCGGCGGGATCGGGACGCTGGTTGTGGCGGCGTTGTGGGCGAGCGGGTTTCCGCAGTTGCGGAAGATCGATACGCTGGATGCGCCGGAGCATGTGACGCGGGGGTAGTTTTCGGGGCGTTGTGCCGTGGGGGCCTGGGGAGCGCTGTGCCGTGTGATACCCCCCTCTGCCCTGCCGGGCATCTCCCCCACAGGTGGGGAGATTGGCTGGGCGTAGCCGCTCGCTCCACGCTCATTGTTTGGTCGGGGAGCAAGCCACGAGTCGATCTCCCCCCTTGTGGGGGAGATGCCCGGCAGGGCAGAGGGGGGTATGACCCGGCACAACGCCCGCCCGCTCAACCCTCACCCCGAAATCATCACCTCCGCCTCGATCTCTACAGGAAAATTCAGCGGCAGGCCGGCGACGCCGATGGCGGAGCGGGCGTGGCGGCCGACGTCCTGGCCGAAGACGTCGTTGATCAGCTCGGTGAAGCCGTTGATGACGGCGGGCGGGTTGGAGAAGTGGGGGGCGCAGTTGACCATGCCCAGCACGCGGCACCAGCCGGTGATGCGGTCGAGGCTGCCGAGTTCGCGCTTCAGGCTTCCCAGCATGGCAAGCCCCACCTTGCGGGCCGAGGCGTGGGCTTCCTCGATCGTCACCGTGTCGCCAACGACGCCGAAGGGGCCTGATGGGGAGCCGTCCGGGTTCTGCGGGCCGTGGCCGGAGATGAAGGCCCTGTTTCCACGCACGTTGACCCAGGGAAAGGGTAGCGTCATGTGAGAGGGCAGTTTCAGCGGCTGGGGCAGGACGAGGCCCAGGGAGACAAGCTTCTGTTCGTAGTTCGACATGCTGTTCCCCTGACATGGCTGCGGTCATGGCGGCGCTTGGCGCGACCAATCGGCCGGATCGTGGATCGGAACCTGTTTCTGCTACTAAAATGCCGTCGAAGTGACGTCGCACACCATAACACGGCGCGCGGCTCTCCGCATCAGGCCGTCAGCGTGGCCTTGGCCGCGGGGGCCGATTTCGGCTTCTTGCCCTCGAAGACGAGATCGAGGAATTCGTTGAGCCAGGCCTTGAGCGGCGCGTCGAACAGCATGCGGCCTTCGAGATGCTCGCGGCCCTGCTGGGCGTTGGGGAGGATGAAGCGGTGGGCGCCGTGGACGACCCAGCGGTGCATCATGGCGCGGGTCAGTTCGGCGTGGAACTGCAGCGCCCAGGCGTGGCCGTTGTAGCGGAAGGCCTGGTTCGGGTAGACGTCGCCCTCGGCGAGCAGATCGGCGCCGCGCGGCAGATCGAAGCCTTCGCGGTGGAAGTGGTAGACCATCCGCGGCCAGTGCATCAGCTGCCGGCCCTTTTCGGTCGCGCGCAGCGGATACCAGCCGATCTCGGTGGTCTCGTCGGCATTGGCCGCGACCTTGCCGCCGAGATGGCGGACCAGCATCTGCGCGCCGAGACAGATGCCGAGCAACGGCTTCTTCTCCTTCAGCGGCACGTCGAGCCAGTTGATCTCGGCCTTGACGAAGTCGTCGGGATCGTTGGCGCTCATCGGGCCGCCGAAGACGACGGCGCCGGCATGCTCGGCAAGCGTTGTCGGCAGCTTTTGGCCGAGCACCGGGCGGCGTATGTCGAGCGGATAGCCCTTCTCGGCGAGCAGCTGGCCGACGCGGCCAGGGCTGGAGCTCTCCTGATGCAGCACGATCAGGACCGGGCGTTTGCCTTCGATGCTTGAGCCCGGGTCGTTGGCGTCCGTGGCGCCGGGGCCGGCAATGCCGGTGCCCGCGCCACCTATGCCCGCCGCGCCTGTACTGTCAGTCGGCATCGTCTTGCACCACATCGATGCCGGTGACGCGCTTTGCCGCTTCCTGGCGCTTCTGGATGCGCTCGCGGGCTGAGACGCCGAGAAGCTCGGCGATGCGCCAGATGGCGTCGTCCTCCATCTCGCTGCGCTCGCCATCGGCATAGACGATGTCCCAGAGAATGCCGATCAGCTCCAGGCGCTGCTCGGTGTCGAGGTGACGCTTCAGGTCCGAGGTGAAGCGGTAATAGTCGACAGCGTCGCTCTCGGCTTCCTGGCCGGCGGCGATGAGCGCGTCGAGCTGTTTGCCGTCGAGACCGTACTGGTCCTTCAGGAGCGTGCGCAGACGCTTCTTCTCGCTGTCCTTGATCTGGCCGTCGGCCTCCATGACCTGCATGCAGAGTGCGGCCACCGCGATGCGGGGATCATCGGGGGCGAAGCTGCTCTTTGGGGTGTCTGCGGTCAGGTTCTGAAAAAATGCCTGGAAGCGTTCGAACATACGGGTCCTGTTTGGCTAGAAGAGGCGAAGCCGTGTCTTGGGTTCTGGCTCGGCCGATGGATTGCGCACGCCCGGATCATCCGGCAGGCCGCCGAAAAAGGGGCGCGGTTCGGGGGCGTCGGCAGGTTTGGTCGCGGTTGCCGGCTCCTTCGGGGCCGGTTTCGGCTTGGCCGGCGCGGGTGCCGCCGGCGTCTCGGCCACCGGGCGGGCGGCCTTGGCGATGGTCGCGGCGCGCTCAAGCTCGATGATGCGGTGATCGCCGGCGGCACTTTCGGGCCTGACATCGCGTACCGGCGGCAGGCTCTTCAGCGCGCTGTCGATGGAGATGACGGAGCCTTCCTCGACCGGGCCCTCGACCTGGCCGAACGGCGCCTTCCAGACGAAGGCGTCGAGCTTGCCCGTGACGGGAGAGAGCGGCAGCCATTTGTCGGAGACATAGCCGTCCGCGACCCAAGCCGGATCGCGCGGCGCCTTCAGCGCCTGGGCGAGCCAGTGGCGGATGCGGCCCTGGTCTCCGGTCTCGGCTTCCTCGATATCGGCGAGCAGCAGGAAGGCTGCCTCGCGCGGCTCGATGCGGGCGGCGGCCTCTGCCTTGGCGCGGGCCTTGGCGAAATCCCTGATGTCGAGCGCTGCCTGGGCGACGATCAACAGCGATTCGATGTTGTTGGGGCGGAGCGCCTCCAGCTTTTCGGCGCGCTTCAGCCGGTCGGCGAGCGAATCGCCGCTGCGGGCGCGCACATAGGTGGCGCCGATCTCGGGATGCGGGTTGGTCTTCCACGCTTGTTCGAGAATGGAGGCTGCCTTGCGCAGCTTGTCTTCGTGAAACAGTGCCTTGGCGGCGATGATCGCGGCCGGCTCGAAATCGGCCGAGAGTTTCAGCGCGTGGGTGGCGTCGTCGCGGGCGCCTGAAGGATCGTTCTCCAGCTTCTCGTCGGCGCGGGCGGTCAGCAGCACGGCGCGCAGCCGGTCGGCCTCGGCCTTTTCGATGACGCGGGCGGCCTTCTGCTGCTCGAGCAGGCGGATCGCATCGTCCCAGCGGCCGGACTGGCTGCGGTATTCGAGCGTCGCCTGTGCGGCCCAGGGAAGATAGGGCGCGTTGTCGGCGGCCTTTTCGGCATATTGCCGGGCGGCCTCGTTGGCGCCGAGGCGCTTTGCCTCGAGATAAAGGCCGCGCAGGCCAAGCTCGCGGGTTTCGGGATCCTCGACCATCGCCTCGAACTTGGCGCGGGCCTCGTCATGCCGGCCTTCGATGAGGGCGGCCTGGGCTTCGAGCAGCGCGATCAGCGGCTCCTGGTCGGCGCGGATCAGGCCGCGCGAGCGGGCGGCCATCTTGCGGGCCATCAGCGCATTGCCGGCGCCGGCGGCGATCAGGCCGGTCGAGAGCGCCTGGTAGCCGCGGTCGCGCTTGCGGGCGCGGAAATAGCGGGTGACGGAGTGGGGCGAGGTCCAGATGACGCGCACCAGCCACCAGGCGACCATGACGACCGCGATCAGCGCGATGATGGCGGTGGCGGCGACGATCAGCCGGGTCTGATAAAGCTGGCCCTCCCAGATGAGCGAGAGATCGCCTGGGCGATCGGCAAGCCAAGAGAAGCCGTAGCCGAGAACGAGCACGAGAAGCGCGAAGACGACGAGCCTGATCATATCCTCAGCCCTCCTTACCGGTGCCTGAGACAGCCTTCGACAGCGCGCTGCCGACCAGCTCCTCGACGCGGATGCGGGCGTCCAGCGATTGCTTGAAGGCGGCCGATGCCTGCTTGGCATCTGCCGGCAGCGTGGTCCACTCGTTGGCCGCACCCGGCAGGTCGCCGTTCTTCACCTTGTCTTCCATGCGCGCGGCAATCGCCTCGACGCTTTCGCCCTGGATGTTGCCGACCGGGCGCACGCTGACTAGCGACTTGGCGCCGGCCATCAGCCGGTCGGACCAGCTCTCGTTCGGATCGGCCTTGTTGACGCTGCCGACAATCGCGGTCGCGACATCCGGCGCCTGGCGGATCAGCTCGGCGCGCGAGGGCACGCCGGTTTCGGCGAAATTCTTGAGGTCGGCGACGACGGGATCATCCGGCGAAACGCCGGCATAGGTGTCGAGCTCGGCGACAAAGGGGCCGCCGCGATCGATCGCGGCCTTCAGGCCGGCCGCGGCGATCGCCTTGGCGACGGCGACGTCCTGGCGCGGCTCGTTGAGCTTCTGTTCGGCGGCGGTGAGGCGCTGTTCGAGCTCGGCGCCGTTTGTCGCGCGCTGCTCGGTCGCCTGGCTGACGGCGCCGCGCAGCTGGTCGAGCTGGGCGGTGAGATCCGATATCTTCTGGTTCAGCGCATCGACCGTGGCGCTATCCGTGCCAGAGTCGGCTACCTGAGGCGCCTTGGCGGCGGTCTCAAGTGCCGCGATGCGGCTTTCGAGCGCATCATTGGCCGGTGCGGCCTGCGGTGCGGCGGCAAGGTTGGCGACGGACTGCTTGAGGCCGTCGATCTCGCCGGAGAGATTGGCCACCTCGGGCGAAGCCGTCTCAGGGGTCGACGAGCCGGGCAGGAAGCCGGCATACTGGATGGCGCCGGCGCCGATCAACGCGATCAGCCCGCCGACGATGCCGGCGGCGATCAACCCGGAGGTGCCGCCCGGCTGGCGCGGCGGCTCGCTCTTCGGCGGCTCCACAGGCTCAGGCGCATGATTATAGGGCGGCAGTTCGGGATCGGGCGCCTTGTCATAGGCGAAGGGCTCCGCCGTCTCTTCAACAGGCGCATCCGCCTTGGCCTTCGCGGCGTCGCTCTCGTCCGTCTCCCCGGTCAGGCCCTCATCGGGAACGATCGATTCGCTGGTCTCCGGCGGCGCTTCGGCTACCTCGTCGGCTGCCTTGCCGATATCCGGGCCTGCGTCATGCTGGATGTCCTTGCTGGCACTCTCTTCCGAGGCAATCTCCTGCGCATCCAAGTCGATCGTGACCGGCTCGTCGGTGCTCTTCGAATGGCGGGGCGGATTTCCTGGTGCCATGAGACCCTCATAATTCTTACAGTGGTTCGAAAGTAGTCAGTGAGGCCGGTGAAGGAAAGAGGCCAGATGAAATTTGCCAGCCACGTCGCTCACAGAAGCGACAACAGGGCGGTCTCATCCGGGCTGTCGGGGATCGCTGACTGGCCCTGCAGGGTCGGAGGAACCGCGTCGGCGATGGCCTGGCTGAGGCAAAGCAGGCGGACGCCGATGAGGGCGTCGAGGTTGGCGGAGATTTCCTTGAGGGCGAAGAAATCCTCGGCGGTGCGGCGAGAATAGAAGAGAATCGCGTCGGGTTCGTGGGCCGAGAAGAGTTCGCGGAGCAGTTGGTCGGGGATGTCGAGGCGGCGCATGCGGTAGCATTCGACGGTGGTGACGGTCAGGCCGAGGGCGGCGGCGCGGGTCTCGAAGGTTTCGGCGCGGGGGAAGCCGGCTAGGTAGAGGAGGCTGGTCTTGTCTGATAGCGCGGTGTCCAGTTGCGCGATGCGCTCGGCGAGGTCTGCGCCGTCGCCGGTGGAGGCGGTGACGTCTCTGAAGCCCGCTATCCTTGCTTCGTCCGCGGTGGCGTCGCCGACGGCGAAGAGGGGGCGGGAGAGATGTGGGGCGAGGTCATCAGGGCGTTCGGTGAGAACGCGGATGGTCTCGGCGCTGGTGACTGATATCGGGCCGTCGGAGTTGGCGAGCGCCGCAAAGGCGGCGTCCGGGTCGTGGGCGGGGGCCGATAGCGGCAGCATGATCGGCTCGTGCCCCATCTCCGCCAGCCGTTTTGCGGTGCGCTCGCCCGGATGCGGTGGACGGGTGACGAGCACGCGCATGCGCCGTCAGCTCCAGCTGTCGAAGAACGAGGTGCCTGCGCGGGCGCGGATATCCTGGCCGGCACGGGTGCCGAGCGCTTCCGCGTCGCGGCGGTGGCCGTCGATGGTGATCGCATGCTGGCTGCGGCCATCGGGGGTGATGATCAGGCCGTGCAGGCGGATCTGGTCGCCTTCGCAGACGGCATAGCCGCCGATCGGCGTGCGGCAGGAACCATCGAGGGCGCCGAGGAAGGCGCGCTCGCAGGAGACGGTGTCGTAGGTCCTGATATCGTTGATCGGCGCCAGCAGCGCGTCGGTTACCGTGTCGCCGATGCGGCTTTCGATGCAGATCGCGCCCTGGGCAGGTGCTGGCGGGAAGGTGTCGGGGTCGAGGATGTCGGTGATGACCTCGACCTTGCCGAGCCGCTTCAGCCCGGCGAGCGCCAAGAGCGTCGCGTCGACCTGGCCTTCGCTCAGCTTGCGCAGGCGGGTGTCGACGAGGCCGCGGAAGGTGATGACGTTGATATCCGGGCGCATGCGGCGGATCAGCGCCTGGCGGCGCAGCGACGAGGAACCGACAGTGGCGCCATGCGGCAGGTCGATCAGCTTCGGGGCGGTGCGGCCTACGACAGCATCGCGAATGTCTTCGCGCGGCAGGTAGGCGGAGAGACAGAGCCCCTCGGGCAGGGTCGTCGGCATGTCCTTGGAGGAATGCACGGCGATGTCGAGGTCGCCGCTCGAAAGCTTCTCTTCCAGCTCCTCGGTGAACAGGCCCTTGCCGCCGATATCGGAGAGCGAGCGATCGGTGATGCGGTCGCCCTTGGTCGAGAGCACCACGATCTCGAACATCTCCTCGGGGAGGTTATGGGCGGCCATCAGCCTGTCTCGAGCTTCGTTTGCCTGGGCGATCGCCAGTGGGCCGCCTCTGGTGCCGATCCGGAAAGGTTTTGTTTGCATCCGCATTGATCCGTTGTTACCGGAGTTTCTCGTAAACAGGTTTCAGACCCATCGCAATCAACGATCAGGCACCATGGCTCCCTTTCTGCGTATCCTCGGTATCGAAACAAGCTGCGACGAAACCGCCGCCGCCGTTGTCGAGCGGGATGCGAAGGGCGTGCCGACCGTGCGCTCCGATGTGGTGCTGAGCCAGCTCGAAGAGCATAGCGCCTATGGCGGCGTGGTGCCAGAAATCGCCGCGCGCGCCCATGTCGAGGCACTCGATACGCTGATCGACGAGGCTTTGAAACGCGCCAATGTGTCGCTGTCCGACATCGACGCGATTGCCGCGACCTCGGGTCCGGGGCTGATCGGCGGGTTGCTTGTGGGTCTGATGACCGGCAAGGCGATCGCCAAGGCATCCGGCAAGCCGCTCTATGCGGTCAACCATCTGGAAGGCCATGCGCTGACAGCGCGGCTGACGGACGGGCTTTCCTTTCCCTATCTCATGCTGCTGGTCTCCGGCGGGCATACACAGCTGATCCTGGTGCGCGGGGTCGGCGAATATGAGCGCTGGGGCACGACGATCGACGACGCGCTGGGCGAGGCTTTCGACAAGACGGCGAAGCTCTTGAGCCTGCCCTATCCGGGCGGGCCGGCTGTCGAGCGGGCGGCGAAAGCGGGCAATCCTCAGCGGTTCAAATTTCCGCGACCGCTGGTCGGCGAGGCGAAGCTCAATTTCTCTTTCTCCGGCCTGAAGACGGCCGTGCGGCAGGCGGCGACAGAGATTGCGCCGCTGACCGACCAGGACGTGGCCGATATCTGCGCCTCGTTCCAGGATGCCGTGTCGCGGACGCTGAAGGACCGGATCGGGCGCGGGCTCGAGCGGTTCAAGGCGCTCTATCCCGATGTCGAGCAGCCGGCGCTGGTGGTGGCGGGCGGCGTTGCCGCCAATCTCGTCGTGCGCGGCACGCTGCAGGCGCTGTGCGACAAGAACCGTTTCCGCTTCGTGGCCCCGCCGCTGCATCTCTGCACCGACAACGCTGTCATGATCGCCTGGGCCGGGCTGGAGCGGATGGCTACGGGCGTTGCGCCCGATGACCTCGACGTGCAGCCGCGCTCGCGCTGGCCGCTGGATTCGAGCGCCGAGACATTGCTGGGCTTCGGCAAGCGGGGAGCAAAGGCATGAGTGGAGAAAGCGAAACGATCGCCGTCATCGGCGCCGGCGCATTCGGGACGGCATTGGCTGCCGTGATCGCGCTGACGGGGCGGCACAAGGTGACGCTGATCGGCCGCGACCCGCAGCTGATGGCCGATCTCGCCGCCGAGCATCTGCACGATGCGGCGCTTCCAGGTATTCCGTTGCCGGAGACGCTGCAGTTTTCCGCCGAGCCGGATGCGATCGGTGATGCCGGCATCGTGCTCTTTGCCATGCCCTCGCAGGCGCAGGCCGATGCGGCGCGGCAGTATGAACCTTACCTGGCTAAGGACGCCGTCGTGGTCACCTGCGCCAAGGGGATCGAGAAGACCACGGGCAATCTGTTGACCGACATGCTGGCCAAGGCGTTGCCGGGGCATGCGATTGCCGTACTGTCGGGGCCGGGCTTTGCGGCCGATATCGCCAAGGGCTTGCCGACCGCGATGGTGGTTGCTGCCGAGAACGGCGAGATTGCCGAGCGGCTGGCGCAGGCGATCTCGGGGCGCACCTTCCGGCTCTATCCTTCGTCCGACAGGATCGGCGTGCAGCTCGGTGGCGCCCTGAAGAACGTGCTGGCGATTGCCTGCGGTATCGTCGAGGGCGCCGGCATCGGCGATTCGGCGCGGGCGGCGCTGATCGCGCGCGGGCTTGCCGAGATGTCGCGCTTCGTCGTTGCGAAGGGCGGGCAGGCGGATACGGTGCCGGGTCTGTCCGGTCTCGGCGACCTCGTGCTGACCGCCACCAGCCATCAATCGCGCAACCTGCGTTTCGGCATCGCGCTCGGGCGCGGCGAGACGCGCGACCCCGCGCATGGCGAGCTTGTCGAGGGGGCGTTTGCCGCCGCCGTCGTGTCGCGGCTCGCCAAGTCGCTTGATATCGACATGCCAGTCACCGACGCGGTGTCCGCAATCATCGAGGGCAAGCTCGGCATTGCCGCTGCCATCGACCAGCTGATGACGCGTCCGATCACGACCGAATAGGAGAACCCACATGCTTTTCGCCTTTGTCTGCAAGGATAAGCCTGGCCACCTCAATGTCCGCATGGACACGCGCCCCACGCATGTCGAGCATCTCAATGCGCTCAACGCCGCCGGCACGCTGAAGATGGCCGGTCCGTTTCTCGATGCTGAGGGCAAGCCTTGCGGCAGCCTCGTGATCGTCGAGGCCGAGACCATCGAGGCGGCGACCGATATCGCCAATGCCGATCCCTATGCGAAGGCGGGCCTGTTCGAGAGCGTCGAGGTGAAGCCCTTCAACTGGGTCTTCAACAAGCCGGAGGCTTAATTCAAGTGGCGCACTGGCTTTACAAATCCGAACCGTCGGCATGGTCCTGGGAGCAGCAGAAGGCTGCCGGCGAAAAGGGCACGGAGTGGACCGGCGTTCGCAACTATCTGGCGCGCAACAACATGCGGGCGATGCAGATCGGCGACAAGGGCTTCTTCTACCACTCCAATGATGGGCTGGAGATCGTCGGCATCGTCGAGGTCTGCGCGCTGTCGCATCCCGATTCCACCGCCAAGGGCGATCCCAAGTGGGACTGCGTCGATATCCGCGCCGTCCGTGACATGCCGAAGCCGGTGACGCTGAAGGATGTGAAGGCGAGCGAGAAGCTGTCGAAGATGTCCTTGGTGACGTCGATGCGGCTTTCCGTGCAACCGGTGACTGACGAGGAATGGGCCGAGGTCTGCCGCATGGGCGGGCTCGACAACCCGCCGCGCTGATATCGTGAAGACCGACCCCGCGCTCTTCATCCGCGACAATACCAGCCCGATGACGCCGCCGCATGTGCCGGAGATCCGGCTCAACGTTGCAAGCGAAGCGCATGAGCTTTGGCTGAAGACAGAAGAAGAGCTCGCCGAGATCGGCCTGCCGCCACCCTTCTGGGCATTTGCCTGGGCGGGCGGGCAGGGGCTGGCGCGCTATGTGCTCGATCATCCCGAAACGGTTGATGGCAAGCGCGTCGTCGATTTCGCCAGCGGCTCCGGGCTGGTGGCGATCGCGGCGAAGATGGCGGGCGCGGACAGCGTGCTCGCCGCCGATATCGATCCGTGGACGAAGACAGCGGTGGCGCTCAATGCCGAGCTGAACGGGGTCGAGATCGATTTCACGGGTGAGAACCTGATCGGCTCGGCGATCGATGCCGATGTGCTCTTGGCCGGCGATGTGTTCTATGATCGCGACTTCGCCATGGCGCTGGTGCCGTGGTTCGAGCGGCTGGCGGCCGGCGGGGTGACCGTGCTCGTCGGCGACCCAGGGCGGGCCTATCTGCCGAAGGATCGGCTGTCGGCCTGCGCGGTCTATCAGGTGCCGGTGACGCGGGCGCTTGAGGACAGCGAGGTCAAGAAGACCACGGTCTGGCGCTTCAACGGCTGATGACGACTATCAAGGGCGGATGACGCAGACGCCCTGTTCGTAGGAGCAGGCATTGCGACGATTGTTGACGTGTATGACCTTTGCCATCGGCGCCAGCCGGACGGTCGGCTGATATCCGTAGCCGGCATAGCCGTAACCGCCGACATAGGTGCCGCCATCCGTCTCGTAAGCATAGGAAGAGCCGGAATAGGTACCTGAAGGCGCGCGCGCTTCGCCGCGCTGGTCGATGATGACGATGTTGCTGCGGGCAAAATTGGACGAGGGCGAGGAGAAGCGCTGGATGAAGCGGCCGCGGCCCGGATGCGGGCGGTAGCCGTCGTAGCCGCCGGCGATCTGCCGCGGGCCGTTGTTCCAGCCGCCGTAATTGCCGATGATCGACGTGCCGCGATGGCGGATGACAGAACCGGATGCGAAGCCGTTTGCGATGCCGCGATGGCCCATGCTTTGTCCGATGTTGCCATATCCGATGCCGCCGCCATGGCCGCGATCGTGGTGGCGCGGGACGAAATTGCTGCCGAGATCTCCGGCTGCGGCGGGCAGCGCGATCAGCACTGCTACGGCAAGCGAAACGAGTTTCGAGGATGTCTTGAACATCGCGTTGGTCTCCGGAAACGGAATGCTTAACAAAGCGTTAACGCGAAAATGCGCCAAAAGCGCAGGCTTGTCCACCAAAGCTTGAAAATTCATCCGCAAGGGGTAGCGGGGCGGGCCGGTTGACCTATGTCAACTGCGACGTCAAGACGCAAATCGATTAAATTCGGTGGGTGCGTCAATTATACTTGTCGTTAGGTGTTTCGGTGATTAAACGTCGCCAATGATGCAACGCACGCACAGCTTTGTGACCATCGTGTGGATGCTTGGATGCTTTCCGGATCCCGGGAGGCGCAGAAAGACCGCCGCGAGGTTCTGATGGCGAACGTGACAAATAATCGGCCCCTGTCGCCGCATTTGCAGATTTATAAACCAATCCCCACCATGGTTATGTCGATCGTCCACCGTATCACCGGTGGGGCGCTCTATGTCGGTACGCTGCTCGTCGCCTGGTGGCTGATCGCCGCCGCAACCGGCGTCGGCGCCTACGACTGGGCCAACTGGGTGCTCGGCAGCATCATCGGCAAGCTCGTGCTGCTCGGCTATACCTGGGCGCTCATCCATCACATGCTCGGCGGCTTCCGCCACTTCATGTGGGACCTCGGTCACGGCTTCGACAAGCAGTTTTCGACCAAGCTCGCCATCGCCAACATCATCGCCTCGCTCTGTCTGACCTTGCTGGTCTGGGTGATCGGCTTCCTCATTCGCTTCTAAAGGTTGATCACATGGATATGCGTACCCCCTTGGGTAAGGTTCGCGGCCTCGGTTCGGCCAAGGACGGCACCGAACATTTCTGGCGCCAGCGCGTGACGGCCGTTGCCAACGTGCCGCTTTTCCTCTTCTTCATCATTTTCATGATCATCCATGCCGGCCAGCCCTATGCGCAGGTGGTTCACGCGCTGTCGAACCCGTTCGTCGCCGTCGTCATGGGCCTGATGGTCGTGTCGGGCGTCATCCACATGAAGCTCGGCATGCAGGTCATCATCGAAGACTACGTGCACCATGAAGTCACCAAGATCGCGCTCGTGATGCTCAACACCTTCTTTTCGATCCTGATGGCGGGGCTCTGTCTCTTCGCCATTCTGAAGATCGCCTTTGTAGGATAATTGATATCATGGCATCGAATTCATCCGCTCAGAATGGCCCCGCTCAGAACGGGAAGGCCTACAAGTACATCGATCACTCCTATGACGTGATCGTCGTCGGCGCCGGCGGCGCCGGCCTGCGCGCCACGCTCGGCATGGCCGAACAGGGCTTCAAGACGGCCTGCATCACCAAGGTGTTCCCGACCCGCTCGCACACCGTTGCGGCGCAGGGCGGCATCGCGGCTTCGCTGCGCAACATGACGCCCGACAGCTGGCAGTGGCACCTCTACGACACCGTCAAGGGCTCCGACTGGCTCGGCGACGTCGACGCCATGCAGTATCTCACCATGGAAGCGCCGAAGGCGGTCTATGAGCTCGAGCACTACGGCGTTCCCTTCTCGCGCAACGAAGAAGGCAAGATCTACCAGCGCCCGTTCGGCGGCCACATGCAGAACTACGGCGAAGGCCCGCCGGTACAGCGCACCTGCGCCGTTGCCGACCGTACCGGCCACGCCATCCTGCACACGCTCTACGGCCAGTCGCTGCGCCACAACGCGGAATTCTTCATCGAGTATTTCGCGCTCGACCTGATCATGTCGGATGACGGCAGCCGCTGCACCGGCGTCGTCGCCTGGTGCCTCGACGACGGCACGATCCATCGCTTCGCCGCCAAGATGGTGGTGCTGGCGACCGGCGGCTACGGCCGCGCCTATTTCTCGGCGACCTCGGCCCACACCTGCACCGGCGACGGCGGCGGCATGGTTGCCCGCGCCGGCCTGCCGCTCCAGGACATGGAGTTCGTGCAGTTCCACCCGACCGGCATCTACGGCTCCGGCTGTCTGATCACCGAGGGTGCGCGCGGCGAAGGCGGCTACCTCGTCAACTCCGAGGGCGAGCGCTTCATGGAACGCTACGCACCGTCGGCCAAGGACCTTGCCTCGCGCGACGTCGTTTCGCGCTGCATGACGCTCGAGATCCGCGAAGGTCGCGGCGTCGGCAAGAACAAGGACCACATCTTCCTGCATCTCGACCACCTCGATCCGGCCGTTCTGCATGAGCGTCTGCCGGGGATTTCCGAGAGCGCCAAGATCTTCGCCGGCGTCGACGTGACGCGCGAGCCGATCCCGGTTCTGCCGACCGTTCACTACAACATGGGCGGCATTCCAACGAACTACTGGGGCGAGGTGCTCAACGCTGACAGCTCCAATCCGGAGCGGGTCATTCCGGGCCTGATGGCGGTCGGCGAAGCCGGCTGCGCCTCGGTGCACGGGGCAAACCGTCTCGGCTCCAACTCGCTGATCGACCTCGTGGTCTTCGGCCGCGCCGCCGCCATTCGCGCCGGCGAAGTCATCGACCGCGCCGCACCGGTGCCGCATCTCAATGTCGCGGCCTGTGACAAGATCATGGACCGCTTCGACGGTCTGCGTCACGCCTCAGGCAGTACGCCGACGGCCAATCTTCGCGAGAAGATGCAGCGCGCCATGCAGGAAGACGCCGCCGTTTTCCGTACGCAGGAATCGCTGGAATCGGGCTGCCAGCGCATCTCGGCCATCTGGCAGGAAATGCGCGACATCAAGGTCACCGACCGTTCGATGGTGTGGAATTCCGACCTCGTCGAGACGCTCGAGCTGCAGAACCTGATGGCCAACGCCATCACCACGATCTACGGCGCCGAAGCGCGCAAGGAAAGCCGTGGTTCGCACGCCCGCGAGGACTACACGGAAGGCGCATTCGCCGGCCGCGACGACGTCAACTGGCGCAAGCACACGCTTGCCTGGGTCAACGACGCCGGCGACGTCAAGCTCGACTATCGCCCCGTGCATACCGAGCTGATCGCGGAAGGGATCGACCCGCAGAAGATCGCGCCCAAGGCGCGTGTTTACTGATGGGGAATGTGGCAAGGTAGAACTGGCTGAGCCGCTTTAAGGAGCGAAATCATGGGTGAAATGCGCATCAGGATCGATGAAAGCCTTTTGACCAAGCTGGAGAACCTTGCCCGTGCGCACAAGCGGACGTTGGAAGAGGAGGTCAACGAACGCTTGAGCGCATCCGTCGCGGACACACCTGCGGAGTCACTTTACGACGCTGCCGTTCGTATCGCTGCAATGACGCCGCAGGGCGTCGTGCAGACCGACAGCGTCGAAATCCTTCGCGAATTGCGGGATCGCTGATGATTGTCGTCGATGCATCGGTGGTGGTGAAATGGTTTGTCGATGAGGAAGATCATCTCGACGCCATTCAGTTGACCAAGGCTGAAGCGGCGTTGAAGGCACCCGATATCGTTCTGGCTGAAGTGGCACATGTTCTTCGCAGGAAAATCCGGACCGGCATCATCTCAACCGCGCAGGCTTCGGAGGCTGTTGCAAGGGTGAAGACGGCCTTCAAGCACCTTGTGCCATCGATAGACCTGATCGATGTCGCATTCGATCTTTCTTCCACGATGGATCACTCCATCTATGACGCGATGTATCTCGCCTGTGCGCTCGACGATGCCGACGATATTCTCGTGACTGCCGACCGAAAATTCGCCGCCAAGGCTTCCGCGGCTGGATTTGACAACAAGATTCGTATTTTGGGAGCGGCCTTGCCCGGCTCCACGTCGCCACAGGAAAATAACCATGGTTGAACTCGCACTTCCCAAGAATTCCCAGATACGCGAAGGCAAGGTGTGGCCGAAGCCGGCCGGTGCCACCAATACGCGCGAATTCCGCGTCTATCGCTGGAGCCCTGACGATGGCCAGAACCCGTCGATCGACACGTTCTATATCGATGTCGACGACTGCGGCCCGATGGTGCTCGACGGTCTGCTCTACATCAAGAACAAGATCGACCCGACGCTGACGCTGCGCCGTTCCTGTCGCGAGGGCATCTGCGGTTCCTGCGCGATGAACATCGACGGTACGAATACGCTGGCCTGCACCAAGGGTCTCGACGACATCAAGGGCTCGGTGAAGATCTATCCGCTGCCGCACATGCCCGTCGTCAAGGACCTCGTGCCTGATCTCACCAACTTCTACGCCCAGCACCGCTCGATTGAGCCCTGGCTGAAGACGGTGTCGCCGGCGCCGGCGACCGAGTGGAAGCAGAGCCACGAAGACCGCCAGAAGCTCGACGGCCTCTACGAGTGCATTCTGTGCGCCTGCTGCTCGACCTCCTGTCCGAGCTACTGGTGGAACGGCGACCGCTATCTCGGTCCGGCCGTGCTGCTGCAGGCCTATCGCTGGCTGATCGATAGCCGCGACGAAGCCAAGGGTGAGCGCCTCGACAACCTCGAGGATCCGTTCCGCCTCTATCGCTGCCACACGATCATGAACTGCGCGCAGACCTGCCCGAAGGGTCTGAACCCGGCCAAGGCAATCGCCGAGATCAAGAAGATGATGGTCGAGCGCCGCGTCTGACGCGAGCCATCCATCCGGCGGCCCTTGTCGGGCCGCCGATGCCTGCCGGTGCGAGATGATCATCGTTCAATCGTGAAACAGGCGACAGCATTTCCAGAAGAAATGACTGGTCATCACCTTGCTGACAAATTCTATCTTCAGGAAGTTCTCAGCCGTAAAGGTTGAATTGCGCTGTCACAGACCTAGCTCCGTCAGGCAATTCACGGCCATTACGGCTTGATTAACCAAAGTGAAACACGTTCATTCGAAAATAAGCTAATTACTATTTTCATGCGACAAAAGCGGACATTCGGGAGCATTCAGATGCAGTTGCGATATGCGATGACAGGTATGGCGGTTGTTCTGTCACTCGCCGGTTGCCAGCGTACGGCCTATAACGACGCGAGCTACAGCGCAGCACCGGCGCCTTTGACGGCGCAGCCGGTGCCTTCGGTGCAGGGCGGTCAGCTGCCTCCTCCCGGTGGTTCCTCGCAGTTCCCGGCCGCTCCGGCCTCGACGGCGCCGATGGGCGGCGTGCAGGGCGGCGGCGCAATGGCGGCCAATGGCGGCGGTCTCGACGTTACCAAGGAATCCCTGGTCGGCAGCTGGCGGGTCAACGGCTCCTGCGACATGTTCCTGACGCTCACCAACCTCGGCAGCGGTTCGCGCGGGGGTACGCGCGGCTGCGTCGGCGAGCTGACGGCGATGGGCTCCTGGGAAGTCTCGGGCAAGCAGGTCCTGTTCAAGGATCGCAACGGCAGCCAGATCGGCAGCGTCTACAAGACCGCCGACAACGCCTTCAGCGGCCAGACCAGCAGCGGCCAGCCGATCGCGCTCAGCCGATAAGCGAGCCGGCGGCTCGCTCCGCCGATCTTTTCCAGGCGGATTATCTCAATGCAACCGATGCCAGACTACAGCTTGAGCGTCAGCGAACAATTGAAGTCGCTGACGGCCTCGGGCTCGCTTCAACTCGACTCCGCCCAGATGCATGTGGCGAAGTGCCTGGATCGGGTGCTGTCGGAACTCAAGCAGAAGCGTCCGGCAGCGAAATCGAGCGCGCTCGGCTGGCTGTTCGCGGCCAAGAAGAAATCATCCGAGCCGGTCAAGGGTCTCTACATTCACGGCAGTGTCGGCCGCGGCAAGACGATGCTGATGGACATGTTCTTCGAGATGGCGCCCTGCGCTAGGAAGAGGCGGGCGCATTTCCATGAGTTTATGGCCGATGTGCACAATCGCATCGCCGCACACCGGCTGCGGTTGAAGAATGGCGAGACCAAGCAGGCCGATCCGATCCCGGTCGTCGGTGCCGCACTCTATGACGAAGCCGAGCTTCTGTGCTTCGACGAATTCACGGTCACCGATATCGCCGATGCGATGATCCTGTCGCGGCTGTTCTCCGACCTGTTCGGTCGCGGCTGCGTGCTGGTCGCGACGTCCAACGTCGAGCCGGTCAATCTCTATCGTGACGGTCTCAACCGTGGTCTCTTCCTGCCGTTCATCGATCTTTTGAACAAGCACGTCGAGACCGTAACGCTGGATTCTCCGACGGATTACCGGATGGAGAAGATCGACAGCCTTCCCGTCTACATCACGCCGCTCGACCGCTATGCCGACATGGCCATGGACGCCGCTTGGAACCAGGCGCTGCACGGGCGCAAAGCGCAGCCGATCGAGCTGCCGATGAAGGGCCGCTCGATCCATGTGCCGCTCGCCGTCGACCGGCTGGCGCGGTTCACCTTCTCCGATCTCTGCGACAAGCCTCTGGGTGCTGCAGACTTCCTTGCCATCTCCGAACGCTTTGATGCCATATTTGTCGATCACGTTCCCATGCTCGGACCCGAGAAGCGGAACCAGACGAAGCGCTTCATCATTTTGGTCGATACGCTCTACGACCATGCGGTGAGGCTCTATATCTCGGCGGCGGCCATGCCTGAGAACTTGTTGACACAAGCGCGTGGTACCGAAGGTTTCGAGTTCGACCGGACGGCATCGCGCCTTTTCGAGATGCGGAGTGCGGAATATCTGGCTCTGCACCACGAGAAACGAGCCGCCGAATAGCAGTTTCATGACAAAAACTCTTACGTTTACGTAAGTAATTTGCCTTCTAAACGATTGAAATTGCTGGTCTCAAAATAATCAGTTGCCATTTTTGGCCTTAGGGTCTATGCGATTGCGGCAATTGGGCGCAGCCCCTCAGTGCGTCGCCCGACGAATTTTGGTCGCAAAGGAAACACCGAAATGGCGCGTAACAAAATCGCTCTCATTGGTTCTGGCATGATTGGTGGCACGCTGGCGCATCTCGCCGGCCTCAAGGAGCTGGGTGACATCGTTCTCTTCGATATCGCCGACGGCATCCCGCAGGGTAAGGGCCTCGACATCGCGCAGTCCTCGCCGGTTGAAGGCTTCGATGCCAACCTGACCGGCGCAAGCGACTACTCCGCAATCGAAGGCGCAGACGTCTGCATCGTCACCGCCGGCGTCGCCCGCAAGCCGGGCATGAGCCGCGACGACCTGCTCGGCATCAACCTCAAGGTCATGGAACAGGTCGGCGCCGGCATCAAGAAGTATGCCCCGAACGCCTTCGTGATCTGCATCACCAACCCGCTCGACGCCATGGTCTGGGCGCTGCAGAAGTTCTCCGGCCTTCCGGCCAACAAGGTCGTCGGCATGGCCGGCGTTCTGGATAGCTCGCGCTTCCGCCTGTTCCTCTCCAAGGAATTCAACGTTTCCGTACAGGACGTCACCGCCTTCGTTCTCGGCGGCCACGGCGACACGATGGTGCCGCTCGCACGTTACTCCACCGTTGGCGGCATCCCGCTCACCGACCTCGTCACCATGGGTTGGGTCACCAAGGAGCGCCTCGAAGAAATCATCCAGCGCACCCGTGATGGCGGCGCCGAAATCGTTGGTCTGCTCAAGACCGGTTCGGCCTACTACGCACCGGCCGCTTCGGCGATCGAAATGGCTGAGTCCTACCTCAAGGACAAGAAGCGCGTCCTGCCTTGCGCAGCGCAGCTCTCCGGCCAGTACGGCGTCAAGGACATGTATGTCGGCGTTCCCACCATCATCGGTGCCGGTGGCGTCGAGCGCATCATCGAGATCGACCTGAACAAGGCCGAAAAGGAAGCCTTCGACAAGTCCGTCGCCGCTGTCGCCGGCCTGTGCGAAGCCTGCATCAACATCGCGCCGTCGCTGAAATAAGCCGACCGACCGCTGACGCAATCCAAACAGGAATAGATCCATGAACATTCATGAATATCAGGCCAAGGCTCTGCTCAAGGGCTATGGTGCGCCGGTCGCCAAGGGCGTGCCGATCCTCAAGGTCGAGGAAGCCGAAGCCGCCGCCAAGTCGCTGCCGGGCCCGCTCTACGTCGTCAAGAGCCAGATCCACGCTGGCGGCCGCGGCAAGGGCAAGTTCAAGGAACTCGGCCCCGACGCCAAGGGCGGCGTTCGCCTTGCCAAGTCGATCGACGAAGTCGTCGCTCACGCCAAGGAAATGCTCGGCAACACGCTGGTAACGGCGCAGACGGGCGAAGCCGGCAAGCAGGTCAACCGTCTCTACATCGAAGACGGCGCTGACATCGACCGCGAACTTTACTGCTCGCTGCTGGTCGACCGCTCGGTCGGTCAGGTTGCCTTCGTGGTTTCGACCGAGGGCGGCATGGACATCGAAGCTGTCGCCCACGACACGCCCGAGAAGATCCACACGATCGCCATCAACCCGGAAACGGGTGTGACGGCTGACGACGTTGCCAAGATCGTCAAGGCTCTGGAACTTTCCGGTGCTGCCGCTGAAGACGCCAAGTCGCTGTTCCCGGCGCTCTACAAGGCGTTCGGCGAAAAGGACATGGCGCTTCTCGAAGTCAACCCGCTGATCGTCATGAAGGACGGTCATCTGCGCGTTCTCGACGCCAAGATGTCCTTCGACGGCAACGCGCTGTTCCGCCATGACGACGTCAAGGCGCTGCGCGATGAGACCGAAGAAGACGCCAAGGAAATCGAAGCCTCCAAGTGGGACCTCGCCTATGTCGCCCTCGACGGCAACATCGGCTGCATGGTCAACGGCGCCGGTCTCGCCATGGCGACGATGGACATCATCAAGCTGTACGGCAAGGAGCCGGCAAACTTCTGCGACGTCGGTGGTGGCGCCGGCAAGGAGAAGGTCGCGGCTGCCTTCAAGATCATCACGGCCGACCCGAAGGTCGAGGGCATCCTCGTCAACATCTTCGGCGGCATCATGAAGTGCGACGTCATCGCCGAAGGCGTGGTCGCTGCAGTTCAGGAAGTCGGCCTCAAGGTTCCGCTCGTCGTTCGCCTCGAAGGCACCAATGTCGAGCTCGGCAAGAAGATCCTCAACGAATCCGGTCTCGCGATCACGGCAGCTGACGATCTCGACGATGCCGCCAAGAAGATCGTCGCGGCGATCAACGCGTAGGTAAGTGTATGCTGAGGGTCGTACTTGCATTCGCGATTACGGCTCTCATCGGCTGCTGGTTCTGGTGGCTTGAGGAAGAAAAGTGGTGCGCAGCCTTTGAGGAAAATGCGTCACCGGCGGCACTGACAATGTGCATGCAGCTTTCGCCTCTCGTCGCTGGCGGCATTGTTTTGATTAGTAGCGGCGTCCTCTTGTGGACGAAGTTTCGCAGGCGCTAAAGCTAGAGATCGGGATTAACGGATGTCTATTCTCGTCAATAAGAACACAAAGGTCCTCGTGCAGGGCCTGACCGGCAAGACCGGTACTTTCCACACCGAACAGGCGCTCGCCTATTACGGCACGCAGATGGTCGGCGGTATCCACCCGAAGAAGGGTGGCGAAACCTGGACCGGCTCGAAGGGCGAAAGCCTGCCGATCTTCGCTTCGGTCGCCGAAGCCAAGGAGCGCACCGGTGCCGACGCTTCGGTCATCTACGTTCCGCCGGCTGGTGCCGCTGACGCGATCATCGAGGCGATCGACGCCGAGATCCCGTTCATCACCTGCATCACCGAGGGTATCCCTGTCATGGACATGGTTCGCGTCAAGGCTCGCCTCGACCGCTCCAAGTCGCGACTGCTTGGGCCCAACTGCCCGGGTATCCTGACGCCGGAAGAATGCAAGATCGGCATCATGCCGGGCTCGATCTTCCGCAAGGGTTCGGTCGGTATCGTTTCGCGCTCCGGCACGCTGACCTACGAAGCCGTGTTCCAGACGTCGAACGAAGGCCTCGGCCAGACGACGGCTGTCGGCATCGGCGGCGACCCGGTCAAGGGCACCGAGTTCATCGACGTGCTCGAGATGTTCCTGGCCGACGAAGCCACGACCTCGATCATCATGATCGGCGAAATCGGCGGTTCGGCTGAAGAAGACGCGGCGCAGTTCCTGATCGACGAAGCCAAGAAGGGCCGCAAGAAGCCGATGGCCGGCTTCATCGCGGGTCGTACCGCTCCGAAGGGCCGCACCATGGGCCACGCCGGCGCTGTCGTTTCCGGCGGCAAGGGCGATGCGGAATCCAAGATCGCTGCCATGGAAGCAGCCGGCATCAAGGTTTCGCCTTCGCCGGCACGCCTCGGCACGACGCTGGTTGAAGTCCTCAAGGGCTAAGCCAATCTATACACCGGGCAGGATGCGCTTTGCGTGCTGCCCGGTTCGAACCAAGACTGAGCCGCGGACAGGCGGCTGAACATGAAGATGCGGCAGCCGGTCGATGGGATCGGCAAAATCACAAAGTCAGGAGGCGGGCGGAAGCGTCCGCGTAACACCATGGCACGGCAAGAAGCCAACGAGCAGTTTCAGATCACCTCGTTCCTGGATGGCGCCAACGCTGCTTACATCGAGCAGCTCTATGCGCGCTACGAGGACGACCCGGCATCGGTCAACGAAGAATGGCGCGCCTTCTTCAAGGCGCTGGAAGACAATCCTGATGATGTGAAGCGGGCCGCCAAGGGCGCATCCTGGCGCAAGAAGAACTGGCCGATGCAGGCCAGCGGCGACCTCGTCTCGGCGCTCGACGGCGACTGGGGCGTGATCGAGAAGGTCGTCGAGACCAAGGTCAAGGCCAAGGCTGAAGCAGCCGGCAAGCCGACCGAAGGCGCCGACATCCTGCAGGCGACGCGCGACAGCGTGCGCGCCATCATGATGATCCGCGCCTACCGGATGCGCGGCCACCTGCACGCCAAGCTCGACCCGCTCGGCATCGCCGCTCCCGTTGAAGACTACAAGGAGCTGTCGCCGGAAAACTACGGTTTCTCCGAAGCCGACTACGACCGCAAGATCTTCATCGATAACGTGCTCGGCCTGGAATACGCCACCGTTCGCGAGATGATCGAGATCCTCGAGCGCACCTACTGCTCGACGATCGGCGTCGAGTTCATGCACATTTCGAACCCTGAGGAAAAGGCCTGGATCCAGGAACGGATCGAAGGTCCTGATAAGGGCGTTGCCTTCACCAACGAAGGCAAGAAGGCGATCCTGTCGAAGATCATCGAAGCCGAAGGCTACGAGCAGTTCCTCGACGTCAAGTTCAAGGGCACCAAGCGCTTCGGCCTCGACGGCGGTGAATCGCTGATCCCGGCGCTCGAGCAGATCCTGAAGCGCGGCGGCCATCTCGGCCTCAAGGAAGCCGTGTTCGGCATGGCCCACCGCGGCCGCCTGAACGTGCTTTCCCAGGTCATGGGCAAGCCGCACCGCGCCATCTTCCACGAGTTCAAGGGCGGCTCCTACGCGCCTGACGAAGTCGAAGGTTCCGGCGACGTGAAGTACCACCTCGGCGCCTCCTCGGACCGCGAGTTCGACGGCAACAAGGTTCACGTGTCGCTGACGGCCAACCCGTCGCACCTTGAAATCGTTGACCCTGTCGTCATGGGCAAGGCTCGCGCCAAGCAGGACATGAGCGCCACCGTCTGGGACGGCGACATCATTCCGCTGTCGGAGCGCGCCAAGGTTCTGCCGCTCCTCATCCACGGCGATGCGGCTTTCGCCGGCCAGGGCGTGATCGCCGAAATCCTCGGCCTGTCGGGTCTGCGCGGCCACCGCGTTGCTGGCACGATGCACGTCATCATCAACAACCAGATCGGCTTCACCACGAACCCGGCCTTCTCGCGTTCGTCGCCCTATCCGTCCGACGTCGCCAAGATGATCGAAGCGCCGATCCTGCACGTCAACGGTGACGATCCGGAAGCCGTGGTTTACGGCGCCAAGATCGCCATGGAATTTCGCATGAAGTTCCACAAGCCTGTCGTCCTCGACATGTTCTGCTACCGCCGCTACGGCCACAATGAAGGCGACGAGCCGTCCTTCACGCAGCCGAAGATGTACAAGGTCATTCGCGCCCACAAGAGCGTTCTGCAGCTCTACAGCGAGCGCCTCGTTTCCGAGGGCGTGCTGACCGAAGGCGAAGTCGAGAAGATGAAGGCCGACTGGCGCGCGCATCTCGAGCAGGAGTTCGAGGCCGGCCAGCACTACAAGCCGAACAAGGCCGACTGGCTTGACGGCGAGTGGTCGGGCCTGCGCACGGCAGACAATGCCGACGAGCAGCGCCGCGGCAAGACCGCCGTGCCGATGAAGCAGCTGAAGGAAATCGGCCGCAAGCTGTCCGAGATCCCGGAAGGCTTCCATGCGCACCGCACGATCCAGCGCTTCATGGAAAACCGCGCCAACATGATCTCGACCGGCGAGGGCATCGACTGGGCAACGGCGGAAGCGCTGGCGTTCGGCGGTCTCGTCACCGAAGGTCACAAGATCCGTCTCTCGGGTCAGGATTGCGAACGCGGCACCTTCTCGCAGCGTCACTCGGTTCTCTACGATCAGGAAACGGAAGAGCGCTATATCCCGCTCGCCAACCTGTCGGCGACCCAGGCGCGCTACGAAGTCATCAACTCGATGCTGTCGGAAGAAGCCGTTCTCGGCTTCGAATACGGCTACTCGCTGGCCCGTCCGAACGCGCTGACGCTCTGGGAAGCCCAGTTCGGCGACTTCGCCAACGGTGCGCAGGTCGTGTTCGACCAGTTCATCTCGTCTGGCGAACGCAAGTGGCTGCGCATGTCCGGTCTCGTCTGCCTGCTGCCGCACGGCTATGAAGGCCAGGGTCCCGAGCACTCGTCGGCCCGCCTCGAGCGCTTCCTGCAGCTTTGCGCGGAAGACAACATGCAGGTCGCCAACGTCACGACGCCGGCGAACTACTTCCACATCCTGCGCCGCCAGGTGAAGCGCGACTTCCGCAAGCCGCTGATCCTGATGACGCCGAAGTCGCTGCTGCGCCACAAGCGCGCCGTGTCGGGCCTGGCCGAAATGGCCGGCGAGACCTCGTTCCACCGTCTCCTCTGGGACGATGCCGAGGTCATCAAGGACGGCCCGATCAAGCTGCAGAAGGACGCCAAGATCCGTCGCGTCGTGCTTTGCACCGGCAAGGTCTATTACGACCTGCTCGAAGAGCGCGAAAAGCGTGGGATCGACGATGTCTACCTGCTGCGCGTCGAACAGCTCTACCCGTTCCCGGCCAAGGCGCTCATCAACGAGCTCTCCCGCTTCCGCAACGCGGAAATGGTCTGGTGCCAGGAAGAGCCGAAGAACATGGGTGCATGGTCGTTCATCGACCCGTATCTGGAATGGGTGCTTGCCCATATCGATGCGAAGTACCAGCGCGTTCGCTACACCGGACGTCCGGCCGCGGCATCGCCCGCAACCGGCCTGATGTCCAAGCATCTGGCACAGCTCGCCGCGTTCCTCGAGGACGCGCTCGGCGGCTAACGAGAATGAGATCGGGGAGGGAGCGCGCCGCGTTTCCTCTCCGCATTAATTCAGATCCCGGCCGATCGCGCCGGAACGCCGTCAAACATCACAAAGATCAAAATTCAGGATTTGAACAATGGCCACAGAAATCCGCGTTCCAACTCTCGGTGAATCCGTCAGCGAGGCAACCGTCGGCACCTGGTTCAAGAAGGTCGGCGATGTCATCAAGGCCGACGAGCCGCTGGTGGAGCTTGAAACCGACAAGGTGACCATCGAAGTTCCGGCACCGGCTGCCGGCGTCCTTTCCGAAATCGTCGCACAGGCCGGCGAAACCGTCGGTCTCGACGCGCTGCTCGGCCAGATCGCCGCAAGCGCCGGTGCTGCTGCCGCAGCTGCTCCGGCTGCAGCTGCCGCCCCCGCCAAGGCCGCCGAGCCGGCTCCTGCCGCTGCCGCACCGGTTGCCGCTGCCGCTTCCTCGATGCCGCCGGCACCGGCTGCTTCGAAGATGCTCGCTGAAAACAACCTTTCGGCCGATCAGGTCGATGGCTCCGGCAAGCGCGGCCAGGTTCTGAAGGGCGATGTGATCGCTGCCGTCGCCAAGGGCATTGCGGCTCCTGCCGCTGCTGCTCCGGCAGCCCCTGCCGCCGCACGCGGCCCGTCGACGGTCGAGGATGCCGGCCGCGAAGAGCGCGTGAAGATGACGCGCCTGCGCCAGACGATCGCCAAGCGCCTCAAGGACGCCCAGAATACCGCCGCCATGCTCACCACCTACAACGAGGTGGACATGAGCGCCGTGATGGCACTGCGCGCCAAGTACAAGGACGTGTTTGAAAAGAAGCACGGCGTGAAGCTCGGCTTCATGGGCTTCTTCACCAAGGCCGTTACGCACGCGCTGAAGGAACTGCCCGCCGTCAACGCCGAGATCGACGGCACCGACATCATCTACAAGAACTACTGCCACGTCGGCATGGCCGTCGGCACCGACAAGGGCCTGGTCGTTCCGATCATCCGCGATGCCGACCAGATGTCGATCGCCGAGATCGAAAAGGACCTCGGCCGTCTCGCCAAGTCGGCTCGTGACGGTTCGCTCTCGATGGCGGACATGCAGGGCGGCACCTTCACCATCACCAATGGTGGCGTTTACGGTTCGCTGATGTCCTCGCCGATCCTGAACGCGCCGCAGTCGGGCATTCTCGGCATGCACAAGATCCAGGATCGTCCCGTCGTCGTCGGCGGCCAGATCGTCATCCGTCCGATGATGTATCTCGCGCTCTCCTACGACCACCGCATCGTCGACGGCAAGGAAGCCGTTACCTTCCTCGTGCGCGTCAAGGAAAGCCTGGAAGATCCGGAACGCCTCGTTCTCGATCTCTAAGAGACCGACAGGGCCGCGCGAGCGGCCCTTTTCGCCTCAGCACCGGAACACCTGATGTCGCTGAAACCCGCCTTCCGCTCATCGCATACCACGCCCGCTTCCGGCCGCTCCGTGACGCGTGTGGCTGCGCTCCTGTTCGCCGCCACCCTTTGCGCCCAGCCGCTGATGGCGGCGGAGTGCAAGCAGGCCAATGCTGTCTATGCCGATCGCGACGGCGCCTACGAGCTGCGCTTCACGCCGATCGCGTCAGCCGCGGCTGCCGCCAGCAATCGCTTCACGGTCAAGGTCTTGAAGACGCCGCTTACGCTCGACGGCTATGTCATGCCGTCCGAGGACCCGGCGCGGTCGCTTGCGATGGTCATGTTCAAGTGCCCTGACGGAGACGCGACGGGGGCCGATCTCGAGGCCTGCACGATCTGGCAGGGCATGGTCTACGGCATAGACGCCAAGGGCACGCTCGACAACCTGCAGCCGGAAGCCGGGCAGGCGGCCGACAAGATCCTCTTCCCCGGCATCGGACCGGCCATTCGCGCCTCGTCGATCTGGGGCAAGGGCAAGGCATCGGTGGCGCCCTGGGATGTGCTCGACTTCAAGGAATGTGCGTCATGAGTGACCAACCCGTTCTTCTCGTGACCGGCGGCAGCCGCGGCATCGGGGCCGCGATCAGCCTGCTGGCCGCCGCCAAAGGCTGGCGCGTCGCCGTGAATTACGCTGCCAACAAGGCTGCGGCCGATGAGGTCGTGGCCAGGATCAAGGCCGGCGGCGGCGATGCCATCGCGATCAAGGGCGATGTCGGCGAGGCCTCCGATATCACGCAGATGTTCGAAGCCATCGACCGCCACTTCGGCCGGCTGGACGGGCTTGCCAACAATGCCGGCATCGTCGATGCGCCGGCCCGTATCGACGAGATGTCGGTGGCGCGCATCGAGCGGATGATGCGGATCAACATTACCGGCTCGATCCTCTGCGCGGCCGAGGCCGTGCGCCGCATGTCGACCAAACATGGCGGCAAGGGCGGGGCGATCGTCAATATTTCGTCGATGGCCGCGATCATCGGCTCGCCCTCGCAATATGTCGACTACGCCGCCTCCAAGGCTGCGATCGATACCTTCACCATCGGCCTTGCCCGCGAAGTGGCGACTGAGGGCGTGCGCGTCAATGCGGTGCGGCCAGGCGTCATCGACACCGAAATCCACGCGTCCGGCGGCCTGCCGGACCGGGCGCGCGACATGGCGCCGAGCATTCCGATGCAGCGCGCCGGAACGGCGGAAGAGATCGCCGACGCGGTGCTTTATCTGCTATCCAGGGACGCATCCTACGTCACCGGCGCGATCCTCAATGTAAGCGGCGGCCGATGATCGGGTTCATCATTTCAAGGGCGGTATGAGCATGCAGTATGTTCTCGAATTTCTCGGCCTGATGGCCGTCTTCTCGATCTTCATCGTCGTGCCGGGCGCCGACTTCGCGGTGATCCTGCGCCAGAGCATCGTTCACGGCCGCCGCGCCGCGATCATGACCGGCATCGGCATGGGCTTCTCGCTTCTATTCCACATCAGCTACACGATCCTCGGCCTCGGGCTGATCGTGTCGCAGTCGCTGATGCTGTTTGCGATGATCAAGTGGGCGGGTGTCGCCTATCTCGTCTATCTCGGCATCAAGTCGTTCCGCGCGCCGGGCTTCAACGTGGCCGACATCCATGTAAGCGAAGAGGATCGCAAGCCGATCTCGGCGCTGCGCTGCCTCGGCATGGGCTTCATCACCAATGCGCTGAACCCGAAGCCGGTGCTGTTCTTCCTGTCGCTGTTTTCGACGCTCGTTCATCACGACACGCCCGGCCTCATCCAGTTCAGCTACGGCATCGGCATGGCGACCGCGCTGGTCGCCTGGTTTGCCGCCGTCTCCACCTTCTTCACCGTCAAGGCCGTTCGCGATCGCTTCATCGCCAGCGGCAAATGGTTCAACCGCATTACCGGCGCCGCCCTGGTCGGCTTCGGCTTCCGTCTCGCGCTCGCCCGTGCGGCGGATTAAGCAAATAACGAAAAGGAAAAGCAACAATGTCCTATGATGTGATCGTTATCGGAACCGGCCCCGGCGGCTATGTCGCTGCCATCAAGGCGGCCCAGCTCGGCCTCAAGGTCGCCGTCGTCGAAAAGCGCGCGACCTTCGGCGGCACCTGCCTCAATGTCGGCTGCATTCCCTCCAAGGCGCTGCTGCATGCGTCGGAAATGTTCCATCAGGCTGGCCACGGCATGGACGCGCTCGGCATCGAGGTCGCGGCGCCGAAGCTGAACCTCGACAAGATGATGGCCCACAAGGACGCCACCGTGAAGTCGAACGTCGATGGCGTCGCCTTCCTGTTCAAGAAGAACAAGATCGACAACTTCATCGGCACCGGCAAGATCGTCTCGGCTGGTAAGGTCTCGGTTACGGCCGAGGACGGCAAGGTCCAGGAAATCGAAGGCAAGAACATCGTCATCGCCACCGGCTCCGACGTTGCCGGCATCCCCGGCGTGAAGGTCGACATCGACGAGAAGGTGATCGTTTCCTCCACCGGCGCGATCGCGCTCGACAAGGTGCCTGAGACGATGATCGTCGTCGGCGGCGGCGTTATCGGCCTCGAGCTCGGCTCGGTCTGGTCGCGCCTCGGCGCCAAGGTCACCGTCATCGAATATCTCGACAAGATCCTCGGCGCGATGGATGGCGACGTTTCCAAGCAGTTCCAGCGCATGCTCGCCAAGCAGGGTGTCGACATCAACCTGAGCTCCAAGGTCACGGGCGTCGAAAAGGGTGGCAAGGGCGCGAAGGTGACGTTCGAGCCGGTCGCTGGCGGCGCTGCTGTCACCGTCGAAGCCGATGTCGTACTGATCTCCACCGGCCGCATTCCCTACACGGCCGGCCTTGGTCTCGAAGAAGCGGGCGTTGCGCTCGACAATCGCAGCCGCGTCGAGATCGACGGTCATTTCCGCACCAACGTTGCCGGTATCTATGCGATCGGCGACGTGGTGAAGGGCCCGATGCTGGCGCACAAGGCTGAAGACGAGGGCGTTGCGCTCGCCGAAATCCTCGCCGGCCAGCACGGCCATGTGAACTACGACGTCATCCCGAGCGTCGTCTACACGCAGCCCGAAGTCGCCTCCGTCGGCAAGACCGAGGAAGAGCTGAAGGCCGCTGGCGTCGCCTACAAGGTCGGCAAGTTCCCGTTCACGGCCAACGGCCGCGCGCGCGCCATGCTGGCGACGGATGGCTTCGTGAAGATCCTCTCGGACAAGACCACCGACCGCGTCCTCGGCGGCCACATCGTCGGCTTCGGCGCTGGCGAAATGATCCACGAGATCGCCGTCCTGATGGAATTCGGCGGCTCCGCCGAAGACCTCGGCCGCACCTGCCACGCCCACCCGACCATGTCGGAAGCGGTGAAGGAAGCGGCGCTGGCTGCGTTCTTCAAGCCGATCCATATGTAAGGCTTTAACATAAGCTTCGAAGAGGCCGTGGTTCGAGAGGACCGCGGCCTTTTTCGTTCGGCTAACCCTCGCGCGGTTTGCTCGTTGTCGTAAGTCCCCTCCCCAACCCCTCCCCACAAGGGGGAGGGGCTCCGGGCGGCAATCGCTCGGCAGTACGGCAACCTATCAATTGATGTGAGGTAGGAGGCGAACGCTCAGCGTCGCCACAAGTTAGCACCTCCCCCTTGTGGGGAGGGGTTGGGGAGGGGACTTTTGCGGCAAGCGAAGAGCTTGGTCCTCAGCGCCCTCAATTCACCGCCGTCACCGTAAAGCCCTGCTTGCGCAAGAGCTCGATCACGCCACCTTCGCCCGGCAGATGAAGCGCGCCGACGGCCATGAAGACGTTGCCGGTGGCCAGGATCGGGGCGGCGCGTTCGGCCATGATCTTGCTGCGGTCGAGGATGATGCGCTGTTCGAAGGCGGCGTAGTCGCTGCTGTCGTCGGCGCCCTCGGGCGTTACCGTCTTCAACATCGGCATGGTCATGCCGATATCGCCGGAGAGATAGAGGTCGGTCATGGTTTCCACGACGTCGTTCATCTTCGAGCCGAGTTCCAGGGTCTCGATCAGCGACTTCATGTGGAATTCGGTGGGGAGTTCGGCCATGGCCTGCAGCTGCTCGGCGAGCGTCTCCAGGCCCTTGACCTGCTTGCCCTGAGCGGCCGCGTCAGTGGCGATCTTCTGGTCGAGGAACTGGACGCCCTTGGCCTTGCGGGCCATTTCGCAGGCGGGCAGCGCCACGACGCTCGAGATCATCCACGGGCGCATGCGCGAGACGGCTGCGAGCGGAATGCCACGCGTCTTTAGGCCGGCCTCGAGGCGTGTGTAATCCTCGGGCGACAAGAGCTTGTCGATGGTCGTGCCGTCGGTGAACATCATCAGGTCGGGCTTCATCATCAGGGCCGCCGAGGCCTTCTTCTCGTCGAGGATCTCGTCGGATTCGATGACGATAGTATCGGCGGCATCGTGGGCGGCCTTCGTGCGTGGCGGCAGGTCGAGGACGCGCGGATCGGTGACGTGCATGCTGCCGAGCAGCCAGGATGGCTTGATGCCCGGTTTTTCGATCTTCCAGAAGATGCCCTTGCCGTTCGGCACGGCGTCGGCTTCCTTCACCGCCTGCTCGTAGCGCGCGGGGTTGCTCACCTTCAGGTCGTCGAGGATGTTGCGGCCGGTGCAGCTTGCGTCATCCGCGGCTGACGCCGGAGAGATGGAGACGAGGGTGGCGATCAGGATTGCTGCGGCCAGCACATGGATGGCAGCGATCAGCCAGAGCACGATGTTGCCGAAGCGAGCCGGCAAGGCGGTGGAAAGGCTGCGGTGGCCGAGGGAGATCGTCATGATGGTGTTCCGGTCACAAAGGATTTGCCCCAAGCTTTACGCGCTGGGCCTTCCATATTCCTTTAAGAGAAGACGTTAACAAAGGATTACGCCCGGGGATGGGCGCGGTCGTAAACGTCGAGAAGGCGCGAGGCGTCCACACCCGTGTAGACCTGCGTGGTCGACAGGCTGGCATGGCCGAGCAGTTCCTGGATGGTGCGGAGATCGCCGCCGCCGGCGAGCAGATGGGTGGCGAAGGAGTGGCGCAGCGCGTGCGGGGTGGCGGTCTCCGGCAGGCCGAAGGCGCTTCGCATCGTGCGCATGGTGCGCTGGATGATCGCCTGCTGCAGCTTGCCGCCGCGCGCGCCGCGAAACAGCGGCTGGTCGGCGGCGAGATGATAGGGGCAGAGCTTTCGGTATTTGTCGACCGCCTCGAAGACGACAGAGAGCAGCGGCACCAGGCGGGTCTTGTTGCCCTTGCCTGTGATGCGCAGCGTCGTGGCGCCTGGCGTGATGTCGCCGGGAAGCAGATCGAGCGCTTCGGAGATGCGCAGGCCGCAGCCGTAGAGCAGGGTCATGACGGCGGCGTCGCGGGCGGCGATCCAGGGCTCCTCGTGCAGCTGCGCCTCGTTGCTGACGACGGTGACGGCCTGGGTGTCGGAGAGCGGCTTTGGGAGCGATTTCGGCTGCTTCGGCGAGCGGATGGCGCCGGCGCCGGCGGCGTTCACCAATCCCTTCTTTTCGAGATAGCGCAGCAGCGAGCGCAGGCCGGCGAGATTGCGGCCAAGCGAGCGGGCGCCGGTGCCGTCGCGGCGGCGGGCGGCGAGGAAGGCGCGGAAATCGGCGGGCCGCAGCGCTTCGATGTCCTTCAGCGTCGTCGGGCCGGCGAGATGGCCGGTCATGAAGGTCAGGAACTGGCGGGTGTCGCGCTCATAGGCGTCGAGCGTGTGCTGCGACAGACGTCGTTCGCCGGCTAGGCTTTGCAGCCAGGCGGCGCGTTCCGCCATCAGCCGCGCATCGGCCATGATCAGGAGTTCATTCACGTTTCCGCCTCTTGAATTTGCCGGTCGGACCGCCAATTTTGCCTGAGGGACGGTTATGGAATCGCTAACATCGGCCAAGTGCCTGTCATGCTTCGATCATAATAATCGCGATAACTGGTTTCCCAACGAGGCAGGATCTTGCATGGCACGGCGCCAACCCACGACGGCATTCGGACAATTCGCAGAAACGATCGCGCTCGTTTCCCAAGGCAGACCCGGACATATCGTCGACACGTTGATCGCCGAACGCGGACAACGCATCGTCGGCCACCCGCTGTGGCCCGTCATGCGGCCGTTTCTCTACACGCTGCTGCGCTACAACAAGGCGATGACCTTTGCCAACGACATCGCCAACATGCCTGGTTTCCAGTGCTTCGAGTATATGAGCAATTTGCTCGATCTCGATATCGGCGTGACCAATGCCGAGCGTATTCCTGACAAGGGCGGCTTCATTCTCGTCAGCAACCACCCGACCGGGATTGCGGATGGCGTTGCGGTGTTCGACCTGCTGAAGACGCGGCGGCCTGACATGATGGTGTTCGCCAACCGTGATGCGGTGCGCGTCAATCCGCGCTTTGCCGAGATGATCATTCCGGTCGAATGGCGCGACGAGCACAAGAGCAAGCTGAAGGCGCGCGAGACGCTGCAGCTGACGAACCACGCGGTGCGTGAGGGCAAGGCGACGGTGCTGTTTCCCTCCGGGCGCATCGCTTACTGGGCGAACGGCCGGCTCAACGAGCGGCCGTGGAAGACGTCGGCCGTCGGGCTGGCGCGCAAGTACAATCTGCCGATCCTGCCTGTCCATATGACGGCGCGCAATTCCGGGCTGTTCTACTGGTTCGCCAAGTGGTCGACGGAGCTGCGCGACATGACGGTGTTCCACGAGCTCCTCAACAAGCGCGGCGACCGTTTCGATTTTATCATCGGCGACATGATCCCGGTCGAGCATCTTGATGGCGATATCAACGACGTCACAAGGGCGCTGGAGACGCACACCGTCGAGGCGCTGAAGCGCGATGGCGACGCGCGGTTCCAGCCGCTTGTCGAGCCAAGCCTGCCCGAGATGGCCGATGCCCATTCATTTCGCTGAGCGGATGGGGTAAAGCGGGGTCATGCAACTCCGCTCCATGTTCGCCCAGAATTACCGGTCGCTCCGCTCGATCCGCATGGATCTGTCGGAGACCTCGCTGTTTCTCGGCGAGAACGGTGTGGGAAAATCCAATCTCTATCGTGCGCTGCAGCTGGTGCAGGCGGCCGTCACCGGGCGGCTGGTGCGCGAGCTTGCGGCCGAGGGCGGGATGTTCTCGGTGCTGTGGTCGGGCACGCGCAAGCAGAATGAAGGGCCGGCGCGGGTGCGGCTGGAGGTCGAGCTCCTGGACGAGGAGCTCGCCGTCACGTTTCGCTACAGGGTCGAGGTCGGCATGCGCCCGCCAGAGGCGGCTGCCGGGTTTCCGCTGGAGCCGCAGGTGAAGGCCGAGGAGTTGATCGTCGATCACGGGCGGCCGGTTGTCATGATGAAGCGGGCGGGGCCTTCCATCCAGGTGCGCGATGGCTCCGGGCGGATGCAGGATTATCCGGATCAGGCGCTAACATCCGAGACGGCGATGGCGCTGCTAGGCGATGCCGGGCATTTTCCCGAGATCGCGGCCTTTCGCCGGGTGGTGGCCAACTGGCGCTTCTTTCATGGCTTCCGCACCGACCGCGCCTCCCCGTTGCGCCAGCCCTGCCTTGCCGTGACCGGGCCGATGCTGGATGAGGACGGCGCCAATCTGGCGGCGGTGTTCGCGACGATCAGGCATACAAGGCAGGACACGGTCGATCTCGACCGCGTCGTCGCCTCGGCTTTCGGCGGCGCGCGGCTCGTGGTGCCGGAGCCGGAGGAGACGGCGTCTTTCGGGCTCGCCTTTCCCGATTTTCCGCACCGGGTGTTCCAGCCGCGTGAATTGTCGGACGGGCAGATACGCTTTCTCGGGCTTGCGGCGGCATTGTTGTCCTACCGCCTGCCGCCGCTGATCGCGCTCAACGAGCCGGAAGCGAGCCTGCATCCCGACATGCTGGAGCCGCTGGCGGACATGATCGCGACCGCTTCGAAGAGCAGCCAGGTGTGGATCGTCACCCACTCGGCGCAGCTGGCGGAGGCCGTGCGCGAGCGTTGTGGCGTCCGGCCTCGCAAGGTGATCCGCGAAAACGGCGCCACCTGGATCGAGGGCATGCGGCTTACCGGCACGATTGCCGGCGAGGACGACGATGACGATTGATAGCGCGATGCCGCGGGTTTCATTTTGGTCTCGTTGCGGGCATGGTCGCGCCCGATGAGCATAGATTCGTCCGACCTCTTTGGCCCGATCGAGCCGCCGCCCGCCGTGCGCACGGTGTCGGTGCTCGTACCCATGCCGGCGCCCAGGCCCTATTCCTATTCGGTGCCCGAGGGCATGGCGGTGGAGCCCGGTTCTGTGGTGCAGGTGCCGCTTGGGCCGCGCCAGGTGATGGGCGCCGTCTGGGAGGGGGGAGACGAGGACGTCGATCCGAAGAAGCTTCGGCCGATCACCAAGGTGTTCGATTGCCCGCCGCTCTCCAAGGATATGCGCGATTTCGTCGATTGGGTGGCGAGCTACACGCTGTCGCCGCCGGGGCTGGTGGCGCGTATGGCGCTGCGTGTTCCGAACGCCTTCGATCCGGAGCCGATGGTCGAGGGGCTGCGCTTCGTGGGCGGCGAGCCGGAGCGGATGACGCCGGCGCGCGCCCGGGTGCTCGATGCCGCCGGCGACGGGTTGTCGTGGACGCGCATCGGCCTGGCGCATGCGGCCGGGGTTTCGACCAGCGTCGTCGATGGGTTGATCGCACAGGGGATATTCGAGACGATCTTCCTGCCGCCGCCGCCAATCGTGGCCAAGCCTGATCCGGATTTCGCGCCATCGCGGCTCGCGGGTCCGCAGAAGGAGGCGGCCGACGAAATCCTCGAAGAGGTCCGCAACGGCCAGTTCGCGGTGTCGCTGATCGATGGCGTGACCGGTTCGGGCAAGACGGAGGTCTATTTCGAGGCGATCGCCGAGACGCTGAAGCGCGGCAAGCAGGTGCTGATCCTGTTGCCGGAGATCGCGCTGACGGCCAGTTTCCTCGAGCGCTTCCAGGATCGCTTCGGGGCGAAGCCCGCCGAGTGGCATTCGGATCTGGCGCCGAAGACGCGCGAGAAGGTTTGGCGGCAGGCGGTGACGGGGGAGGTCCGGGTCGTGGCGGGGGCGCGTTCGGCGCTGTTCCTGCCGTTCGAGGATCTCGGGCTGATCATCGTCGATGAAGAGCATGATCCCGCCTACAAGCAGGAAGACCGCGTCTATTACAATGCCCGCGACATGGCGGTCGTTCGCGCCCGGATCGGCGATTTCCCGCTCGTGCTGGTCTCGGCCACGCCATCGGTGGAGAGCCAGGTCAACGGCCAGAGCGGGCGCTATACGACCATCCACCTGCCGACCCGCTTCGGCGACGCGGCGCTGCCGGATCTGCACCTAGTCGACATGCGAAGGCATGCGCCGGAGCGTGGCGGCTTCCTGTCGCCGGTGTTGCTGCGGGCCATCGGCAAGACGGTGGAGAAAAAGCAGCAGGCGCTGTTGTTTTTGAACCGGCGCGGCTATGCGCCGCTGACGCTCTGCCGGGTCTGCGGTCATCGTTTCCAGTGCCCGCAATGCTCCAGCTGGCTGGTCGAGCACCGGTTCAAGCGGCAGCTGCAGTGCCACCAGTGCGGTTATCACCAGCATACGCCCGAGGCCTGCCCGGAATGCGGCACGTTCGATCATCTTGTTGCCTGCGGGCCGGGAGTGGAGCGGATCGCGGAAGAGGTGGAGCGGCATTTTCCCGAGGCGCGGACCATCGTGCTCTCTTCCGACATCATGGGCGGGGTGAAGCGGCTGCGTCTGGAGCTCGACGCCATCGCCAAGGGCGAGGCGGATATCGTCATCGGCACGCAGCTGGTGGCCAAGGGGCATAACTTCCCGCTGATGACGCTTGTTGGCATCATCGATGCCGATCTCGGGCTCGCGAATGGTGATCCGCGCGCCGCCGAACGGACCTTCCAGCTGCTGTCGCAGGTGACGGGCCGCGCCGGGCGTACGGGTCTGAAGAGCCACGGGCTGCTGCAGACCTACCAGCCACAGCATCCCGTGATGCAGGCGATCGTCTCGGGCGATGCCGGCGCCTTCTACGAGCGCGAGATCGCCGAGCGCGAACGGGCGATCCTGCCGCCGTTCGGGCGGCTGGCATCGATCATCGTCTCGGCGGAAACCAGGCAGGATGCGGAGGGGCATGCGCGCAGCATGCGCAACGCAGCGCCGCAGGTGACGGGCATTTCCGTGCTTGGGCCGGCCGAGGCGCCGCTGGCGCTGGTGCGCGGACGCCATCGCTTCCGGCTCCTCGTGCATGGTCGCCGGAACTCCGACATGCAGGCCTACCTGCGCACCATGCTGGCGCAATCGCCCAAGGAGCGCGGCTCCATCCATGTGCAGCTCGATATCGATCCGCAGAGCTTCCTTTAGAGTCCACTGATCTCGGGCGTTTGCGGCCTGCCGATATCATGGCATAAGGGCTGCAAATCACAGTGATTTGGGGTCACATCATGGAATTCTACTTTCCGACGGAGCTGGGCGAGCAGCTTGCCTTCGGCGCCGCCGCGTTTACCGCGCTTGCGGGCTTCATCATCATGTTCGCGCCGGGCTATGCGATGCGGCTCTTCGGGATGCAGGTGCGCGAGGGTCGTCGCGACGGTTATGCCGAGCTGCGCTCGATGGGCGGCTTCTATCTCGGCACCGGGCTCGCGGCGATCATGCTGGCGCAGAACTTCACCTATCTGGCGCTTGGCGCGGCGTTTGCGATGGCCGCATTCGCGCGCATCATCTCACTGCTTTCCGACCGAGGAGGCACCATCATGAATTATGTACTTCTGGTTGTGCAGGTGATTTTGGCGGCGCTTCCGCTCGGCTATGTCTTCGGTTTCTTTTCCGCCTGAAACACGCCGATTTCGGAGTGACGGTCTTTGGACCGTGAACGGTTTCGGCATTTTTGCGGCAGAAATCGATGCTAAAATAGGATTACGGCGTTACGCGTGTTGCGAGTCCCGATATCCTATGTTAGACGGACCCCGAATTTCGGAAGAAGCAAGAGGCTTCTCTTGCGATTTCTGGGGGAAATCATAACGAATTCAAGAATTTAAATCAGGCGCCCGCCGGAGGCCGGATTCTTGGGTTGAAATCAGGGAAATTTGTGCCCGTGGCAGACACGTCCCAGCTTACATCTGGTGTTGCAGAGCGATATGCCTCGTCGCTGTTCGAACTGGCGCTCGAGGAGGGTGCAGTCGCGAACGTGACCGCCGATCTCGACCGTTTTCAGGCGATGTTGGACGAGAGCGACGATCTGAAGCGCTTCATCTCCAGCCCGGTTTTCTCGGCTGAAGATCAGCTGAAGACGATCATCGCGATCAGCGAAAAGGCTGGCATCAGCGGGTTCGTTGCAAACTTCCTGAAGGTCGTGGCGCGTAATCGCCGCCTGTTTGCTCTCCCGGGCATGATCAAGGCCTTCCGTGTCATCGCTGCCAAGCAGCGTGGCGAAATTACCGCCGAGGTTACCTCGGCCCATGCGCTCGACGCAGCGCAGGAAACTGAATTGAAGGCGGCGCTGAAGGGCGTCACCGGCAAAGACGTGGCGGTCAACGTCACGGTTGATCCGTCAATTCTTGGTGGTCTGATCGTGAAGGTCGGGTCCCGTCAGATTGATACGTCTCTTCGTACCAAACTCTCTACCCTTAAGCTTGCATTGAAAGAGGTTGGCTGATGGATATCCGCGCCGCGGAAATTTCCGCAATTCTCAAAGATCAGATTAAAAACTTCGGCAAAGAGGCGCAGGTCTCGGAAGTCGGTCAGGTGCTCTCCGTCGGTGACGGTATCGCTCGCGTATACGGTCTGGACAACGTCCAGGCTGGCGAGATGGTCGAGTTCCCGGGCGGCATCCGCGGCATGGCGCTGAACCTTGAAGCCGACAACGTTGGTGTCGTTATTTTCGGTTCCGACCGCGCCATCAAGGAAGGCGACACCGTCAAGCGTACGGGCGCCATCGTTGACGTTCCGGTTGGTCCGGAACTGCTCGGCCGCGTTGTCGACGCTCTCGGCAACCCGATCGACGGCAAGGGCCCGATCAACGCGACCCGCCGTGCGCGCGTCGACGTCAAGGCTCCCGGCATCATTCCGCGTAAGTCGGTTCATGAGCCGATGTCGACCGGCCTCAAGGCCATCGACGCGCTCATCCCGGTTGGCCGTGGCCAGCGCGAGCTCGTCATCGGCGACCGTCAGACCGGCAAGACCGCGATCATTCTCGACGCGATCCTGAACCAGAAGGCCATCCACGACAACGGCCCGGACAGCGAAAAGCTGTACTGCGTCTACGTCGCTATCGGCCAGAAGCGTTCGACCGTTGCCCAGTTCGTCAAGGTTCTCGAAGAACGCGGCGCAATGAAGTACTCGATCGTCGTCGCCGCGACCGCTTCGGACGCTGCTCCGATGCAGTACCTGGCACCGTTCGCCGGTTGCGCCATGGGCGAATACTTCCGCGACAACGGCCAGCACGCCCTGATCGGTTACGACGACCTTTCGAAGCAGGCTGTCGCCTATCGCCAGATGTCGCTTCTGCTGCGCCGCCCGCCGGGCCGCGAAGCTTACCCGGGCGACGTGTTCTACCTGCATTCGCGTCTCCTCGAGCGCGCTGCTAAGCTCTCCGACGAAATGGGCGCTGGCTCGCTGACGGCTCTGCCGGTCATCGAAACCCAGGGTAACGACGTTTCGGCGTTCATCCCGACCAACGTGATCTCGATCACCGACGGCCAGATCTTCCTCGAAACCGACCTGTTCTACCAGGGCATTCGTCCGGCCGTTAACGTCGGTCTGTCGGTTTCGCGCGTTGGTTCGGCTGCTCAGATCAAGGCCATGAAGCAGGTTGCCGGCTCGATCAAGGGCGAACTCGCCCAGTATCGCGAAATGGCCGCCTTCGCCCAGTTCGGCTCCGACCTCGACGCATCGACGCAGCGCCTGCTGAACCGCGGCGCACGCCTGACCGAACTCCTGAAGCAGCCGCAGTTCTCGCCGCTGAAGACGGAAGAACAGGTCGCGGTGATCTTCGCCGGCGTCAACGGTTACCTCGACAAGGTCGCGGTCAACCAGGTCGGCAAGTTCGAGCAGGGCCTGCTGTCGTACCTCCGTTCCGAAGGTTCGGCGATCCTCGACACGATCCGTAGCGAAAAGGCCATCAGCGACGATACGAAGGGCAAGCTCACCGCTGCCATCGACAGCTTCGCGAAGTCTTTCTCGTAATCGGACCCAGTTAGGACGGATCACGGATGCCTTCACTTAAGGATCTGAAAAACCGGATCGCCTCCGTCAAGGCGACGCAGAAGATCACCAAGGCGATGAAAATGGTCGCCGCGGCGAAGCTTCGGCGTGCGCAGGAGGCGGCCGAGGCCGCCCGGCCCTATTCGCAGCGGATGAGTGCGGTTTTGGCGAACATCGCCAATGCCGTCACCGATGCGGATGGTGCGCCGGCTCTCATGACCGGTACAGGCAAGGATCAGGTTCACCTGCTCGTTGTCTGCACGGCTGATCGCGGCCTCTGCGGCGGTTTCAACTCGCAGATTTCCCGTTTTGCCCGCGATCATGCCCGCAAGCTGACCGCAGAAGGCAAGACGGTAAAGATCTTCACTGTCGGCAAGAAGGGCTACGACAGCCTGCGCCGCGAATTCCTGCCGCTCATCGTCGAGCGCAAGGAACTCCGCGACGTCAAGCGTGTCGCCTTTGAAAACGCCGACAGCATCGGCAAGCGCATCATCGAGATGTACGAAGCCGGTGAATTCGACGTCTGCACGCTCTTCTATTCCGAGTTCAAGTCGGTGATCTCGCAGGTTCCGACGGCACAGCAGCTCATCCCGGCTTCGGCTGGCGAGGCGGTTGCCGAGGACGCGGCACATGCGGGCGCGGTCTACGAATACGAGCCAGATCCGGCATCGATCCTCGAGGATCTGATTCCACGCAACATCTCGGTCCAGATTTTCCGCGCGCTCCTCGAGAACGTCGCCGGCGAAATGGGCGCCAAGATGAGCGCGATGGACAATGCGACGCGTAACGCTGGTGAAATGATCAACAAGCTGACGCTTTCCTACAACCGTCAGCGCCAGGCTCAGATCACCAAGGAACTCATTGAAATCATTTCGGGCGCGGAAGCGCTCTGAGGTAAGGGAAAGAGGGTAAGAAGATGGCTAAGGCAGCTACCCCCAAGAAGGCCGCGGCAGGCTCCGCCGGCAAGGTTACGCAGGTTATCGGCGCCGTCGTGGACGTTGCCTTCGAAGGCGAACTGCCGGCGATCCTGAACGCACTCGAAACCACGAACGGCGGCAACCGCCTCGTGCTCGAAGTCGCTCAGCACCTGGGTGAAAACGAAGTTCGCACGATCGCCATGGACTCGACCGAAGGTCTGGTTCGCGGTCAGCCGGTCTCCGACACCGGTGAGCCGATCACGGTTCCGGTCGGTCCGGAAACGCTCGGCCGTATCATGAACGTCATCGGCGAACCGGTTGACGAAGCCGGCCCGCTGGTCACTTCGGGCAAGCGCGCCATTCACCAGGACGCTCCTTCCTACGTCGACCAGTCGACCGAAGGCCAGATCCTCGTCACCGGCATCAAGGTCGTCGACCTGCTCGCTCCTTACGCAAAGGGCGGCAAGATCGGCCTGTTCGGCGGCGCCGGCGTCGGCAAGACCGTTCTGATCATGGAACTGATCAACAACGTCGCCAAGGCGCACGGTGGTTACTCGGTATTCGCAGGCGTGGGTGAACGTACCCGCGAAGGCAACGACCTTTACCACGAAATGATCGAATCGGGCGTCAACAAGCACGGCGGCGGCGAAGGCTCCAAGGCTGCGCTCGTTTACGGCCAGATGAACGAACCGCCGGGCGCACGCGCTCGCGTTGCTCTCACCGGTCTGACGATCGCTGAAGACTTCCGTGACAAGGGCCAGGACGTTCTGTTCTTCGTCGACAACATCTTCCGCTTCACGCAGGCAGGTTCCGAAGTGTCGGCTCTGCTCGGCCGTATTCCTTCGGCTGTTGGCTATCAGCCGACGCTTGCCACGGACATGGGCGCGATGCAGGAACGCATCACCACCACGACCAAGGGCTCGATCACCTCGGTTCAGGCGATTTACGTCCCCGCCGACGACTTGACCGACCCGGCTCCGGCCACCTCGTTCGCCCACTTGGACGCAACGACCGTTCTGTCGCGCTCGATCGCTGAAAAGGGTATCTACCCGGCCGTTGACCCGCTCGACTCCACCTCGCGCATGCTCGACCCGATGGTTGTCGGCGAAGAGCACTACGAAGTGGCTCGTAAGGTTCAGACGACGCTGCAGCGCTACAAGGCCCTTCAGGACATCATCGCCATCCTTGGCATGGACGAACTGTCGGAAGAAGACCGTCTGGCTGTTGCCCGCGCCCGCAAGATCGAGCGCTTCCTGTCGCAGCCGTTCTTCGTCGCCGAAGTCTTCACCGGTTCGCCGGGCAAGCTCGTTGCGCTCGAAGACACGATCAAGGGCTTCAAGGGCCTCGTCAACGGCGAATACGATCACCTGCCGGAAGCAGCCTTCTACATGGTCGGCTCGATGGAAGAAGCCATCGAAAAGGCCAAGAAGCTCTCCGCAGCCGCTTGATGCATTCACTTACGGCGCGCAGGGACCGTCCCCGCGCGCCGTCTCTCGTTTCAAAGACAATCAAGAAGTGAAACGTCATGGCTGACAATTTCAATTTTGAACTCGTATCTCCGGAGCGCCTGCTCTTGTCCGAGATGGTGACCGAAGTTGTCATTCCGGCAACCGAGGGCGAGATGACCGTCATGGCGAACCACGCGCCGACGATGACGACCATCAAGCCGGGCGTCGTAAGCGTTCGCTCCGCCAGCGGTGTCAAGAAGGACTTCGTGGTGTTCGGCGGCTTCGCCGACATCCTGCCGACCGGCTGCACGCTGCTCGCGGAATCCGCGATCCCCGTCGAAGACGTCTCCAAGGACGAACTCGACCGTCGCATCGACGCCGCCAAGTCTGAACTCGAGGATGCCCAGCATCACGAGCACAAGTCCAAGCTGGAACACTTCATCATGGAAATGACGCACCTCCAGGGTGTCGTCAACAAGGACTGAGCCTTCCAGCTCTGACTGTCATCGAAGCGGCCGCAAGGCCGCTTTTTTGTTGCTCGCTCGAGGCTCTTCTCGGCTATCGAAGGCCGGTAGCGGTTGATCATTGGCGGATGCAGAGGCTATCTTCTCACCATGTCGGATCCGCATCGGTTCGGCCGCTGATGGGGAGGGTTTGATGTTTCATCCGAAGTTGTTCGAAAACCGCAATGTGGTGGTCACGGGTGCCGGTCGCGGGATCGGGCTCGAGGTCGCGAGACAGTTTCTCGATTGCGGTGCGCGGGTGCTGGTTCACACCGGCCGCGACGGCGAGCGGACTTTACCCGACTTCCTGCTGACGGCGGAAGAAGATCGCCGCGCCATTCTGATCGCCGGCGATTTCTCGACGGGCGAGGGGTGCCAGGTTTTTGCCAGCAAGGTACTCGGCCATTTCAAGACGATCCACGCGCTGGTCAACAATGCGGGCACGATGTTCGGCCGGTTTCCGGCGGGCACGCTCACCGACGAGCAGTATGGCCAGGTGGTGCAATTGAACCAGACATCGGTCGTTGAGGTCACCAGGGCGCTACTGCCGGCGCTGAGGGCCGCGGGCGAGGCTGCGATCGTCAACACGGTTTCGATCTCGGCGCTGACGGGCGGCAGCCCGGGCTCGGCGATCTACTCGGCCTCCAAAGCGTTCGTCTCGACTTACTCGAAAGCGCTTGCGCGCGAACTCGCTCCCGACGGCATCCGCGTCAACTGCATCTCGCCGGGAACGATCGAGACCGATTTCCCCCAGCGCTATTCGTCCGCCGAGAAGCTCGAGCAGACCCGCAAGGGCATACCGCTGCAGCGGCTGGGGACGGCGGAGGATTGCGCGCCGGCCTATCTCTTCATGGCGGCGCCGTCGCTGTCGGGTTACGTGACCGGCCAGGTGCTGGAGGTTAACGGCGGCCAGCTTATCTGCTGATCAAGTGACTTTTTTTGGCACTTTAGGAGATCCAAATTATCCGGCGTTGCGTACGTGTTATGAGCACTTGTCATTTTTGATATATATGCAAGCAGAGACATAACATGCACTTGCCGACACCTCGATCGGGTATGGCCGATCACGAATTGCAGGGGTTTTCGACCAAAGCTCGGGCAGCAAGTGAACTTCTGAAAGCGCTGGCTCATCATACGCGGTTGCTCATCCTGTGCATTCTCGCGGATGAGGAGAAGACCGTCAGCGAGATCGAGGACATTCTCGGCATGCAGCAGGCCATGGTCTCGCAACAGCTCGCCCGCCTGCGTCTCGAGGGATTGGTCAATACCCGCCGCGAGGGCCGCATGATCTATTACAGCGTCGGCCATTCAGGCACCGTGTCGCTGCTCAAGTCACTGTTCGTGATGCTGCCCGAGGTGGTCGAGCAGCAGGGGTAAGGCGCTTTCAGGCGTCCGGCGACCAGCCCGGTGGCGCCATCTCGAAGCTCGAGAATTCGAAGCCGGGCGAAACCGTGCAGCCCACCAGCGTATAGTCGCCGAGCGTTTCGGCCGATTGCCACCAGTTGGCGGGGATGATTGCCTGCGGGCGCTGGCCACTGAGGATATCGGGGCCAAGCATCAGCGTCTCGCTCCGGCCGCCGTGTTCAGCGCGGTGCAGCGCCAATGGCGCGCCGGCATAATAGTGCCAGACCTCGGCCGCGTCGTGGACGCGATGCCAATGCGACCGCTGGCCGGATTTCAGCAGATAATAGATCGCCGTAGAGTGCCCGCGCTCCGCACCTTCGCTGTCGCGGAAGGTCTGGATGTAGAAGCCGCCCTCTGGGTGCGGCTCCAAGTTCAGTTCGCGGATGATGTCGTCGGCTGAGATCGGCGCCGGCGCCATCAGAAATTATCCTTGCGCTTGCGGATCTCGGCGAAGACCTCTTCGTTGGTCTTGGTTTCCATCAACAGGTTGCGGCGGATGGCGGGGTCGCCGGCGCGCAGGAAAGGATTGGTTTCCTTTTCCAGCGCGAGCGTCGTCGGAATGGTGAACTTGCCCTCGGCGCGCAAGGCCTCGATCTCGGCGGCGCGGGCCTTCAGACGTTCGTTATCCGGGTCGATGGTGAGCGCGAAGCGGGCGTTAGAGAGCGTATATTCGTGGCCGAAATAGATCGCGGTCTCATCGGGAAGCACGGCGAGCTTCTGCAGCGAGTGCCACATATCGGCCGGCGGGCGCTCGAACAGGCGGCCACAGCCGAGCGCGAACAGCGTGTCGGCGGCAAAGAGCAGCTTGTCGTCGGTGAAGTGGTAGCAGATATGGCCGGCGGTGTGGCCGGGGGTCTCTATGACGCGGACAGGGTGTTCGCCGAACAGGAAGGTATCGTCGTCGGACATCGTCATGTCGAGCCCGGGGATCGCCACCGCCTCGTTGATCGGGCCGATGATCTCGCAGCCGTACTTCTCCTTCAGCGCCAGGTTGCCCTCGACGTGGTCGGTGTGGTGATGGGTGGTGAAGATGTGGCTGATCGTCCAGCCGCGACGGTTCGCGGCGGCGATGACGGCGTCGGCATCGGGAGCGTCGATGGAGGCGGTAAGGCCGGTCTCGGGATCATGAACAAGCACGCCGAAATTATCGGTGCGGCAGAGAAAAACGTCTAAATCCAAAGGTTTCATAATCTAAAGTGCCTCTTTATCTCGGACTGACCCCGAATGTAGAGGCTGCGGCCTTGAAGTCCAACCGCTCACTGATAACATTTATCGCAATGCACGCAGATATCGTTGACCTACGCCAATTCTATCATTCCGACCTCGGCCGCATCGCCGAGCAGTCGATCGCCATGGCGCTCTCCTCGCTCTGGGTGCGGCTGCCGCAGGAGCGGCTGGTGGGCATCGGCTATGCCGTGCCGTTCCTCGATCGCTTTCAGGCCGATACCGAGCGCACCTTCGCCTTCATGCCGGCGGGGCAGGGCGCGGTGAACTGGCCGATGGGATCGCTGTCATCGACGGCGCTGATCTTCGACGAGGAACTGCCGCTGCCGGATTCGTCGATCGACCGGGTGCTGATGGTGCACTCGCTGGAGTTCGCGGAAAACCCGCGCGAGACGCTGAAGGAGCTCTGGCGGGTGTTGGCGCCGGGCGGGCGGCTGGTCATCGTCGTGCCGAACCGACGCGGCGTCTGGGCGCGGCTGGAGCACACGCCGTTCGGCTCCGGGCGGCCGTATTCGCGGGGTCAGCTGACGCATCTGTTGCGCGAGACGAATTTCACGCCGGGGGCCTCGGCAGAGGCGCTGCTGTTTCCGCCGTCGAAGCTGCGGACGATGATGCGGCTGCGCGGCGCGTTCGAATATGTCGGGCGGGCGCTCTGGCCGGCCTTTTCGGGCGTCATCATCGTCGAGGCGCAGAAGCGGCTCTATCAGGGCCTGCCGGTGGCGGTGCGCGCGTCGCGGCGTGTGTTCGTGCCGGTGCTGTCACCGCATGGCGTGCCGACGACGCGGACGCGGTAGGTCTGCAGCGGTGCGGCATTCCCTTCTCCCCAGCGGGGAGAAGGTGGCCCGAAGGGCCGGATGAGGGGGCTCCGGGCTCGGAGTCTACCTTGTCGTTTTGTTGCCGGCAATTAGTGGAGGTTGTGCCGTTGGCCCCCTCATCCGCCTGCCGGCACCTTCCCCCCGGTGGGGGGAAGAGACTCGTGGCGGGGCGCTCGCCCACTTTCCTCCCTACCCTCAGAAGGGAGAGAGGGACCACTGATCACTCCCCCCACCACTCGACAACGCCCCATTTCCGTTCTATTGCCTCAAGGCAATTTCCAGCCGGACACCCCGGCCTTTTCCAAGGTTGATCCCATGAGCGTAGAGACGAGCAAGCCTGTTCCCCGTGCCGGTATTCTTGATATCGCGGCCTATGTGCCCGGCAAGGAACATGCGCCGGGCGTGGCGCGCGTCTACAAGCTCTCGTCGAACGAAACGCCGCTCGGCGCCAGCCCGAAGGCGATTGCCGCCTATCGCGCCGCGGCCGACAATCTCGAGCGTTATCCGGACGGACAGGCCGTCGAGCTGCGCGAGGCGATCGCCGCGGTGCATGGGCTTAACCCGGCTAACATTCTCTGCGGCAATGGCTCGGACGAGCTGCTCGGCCTGCTCTGCCATGTCTATCTGGCGCCCGGCGACGAGGCCATCATCACCGAGCATGGCTTCCTGGTCTACAAGATCCAGATCATGGGCGCCGGCGCCACCGTCGTCACGGTCAAGGAGAAGGAAGCGACGGTCGATGTCGACGCGATCATCGCCGCCGTCACCGAGAAGACCAAGATGGTGTTCATCGCCAACCCCGGCAATCCGACGGGCACCTATGTTCCGGTCAGCGAAATCCGCCGCCTGCATGCGGCCCTACCTAGGAATGTCGTGCTGGTGCTCGACGCCGCCTATGCCGAATATGTGCGCCGCAACGACTATGAATCCGGTATCGAGATCGTGTCGTCGAACCCGAACGTGGTCATGACCCGCACCTTCTCCAAGGTCTACGGCCTGGCGGCGCTGCGCGTCGGCTGGATGTATGCGCCCGCCGATATCGTCGATGCGCTGAACCGCGTGCGTGGGCCGTTCAACATGAACATGGCGGCGATCTCGGCCGGTGCGGCTGCCATCCGCGACCAGTCCTTCATGCAGGAAGCCGTCGCTTTCAACCAGATGTGGATCGACAAGCTGACCGGCGCCTTCGAGGCGATCGGGCTGAAGGTCACGCCCTCGGTCACCAATTTCGTGCTGATCCATTTCCCCGATGTGGACGGCAAGCGCGCCGACGAGGCAGACGAGTTCCTCACCAGCCGCGGCTATATCCTGCGCGCCGTAAAGGGCTACGGCTTCAAGAATTCGCTGCGCATGAGCGTCGGCCCCGAAGAGGCCAACCGCGGCGTCATCGAGGCGCTCGGCGAGTTTATGGGACGGAAAGCATGACGGTCCAGTTCGATCGCATCGCGCTTATCGGCATCGGCCTGATCGGCTCGTCGCTGGCGCATGACATCAAGCGGCTGGGCTTGGCGAAAGAGGTGGTCATCGCCACCCGCAGCGCCGAGACGCTGAAGCGGGCGGAAGAGCTTGAGCTCGGTGACCGCTACACGACGTCTTCGGCAGAAGCGGTCAAGGACGCGGACCTCGTCATCGTCTCGGTACCTGTTGGAGCGTCGGAGGCGGTTGCCAAGGAGATCGCCGGTAGCCTGAAGCCGGGCGCCATCGTCACCGATGTCGGCTCGACCAAGGCGTCGGTCATCGCGCAGATGCAGCCGCATATGCCCGGCAATGTCCATTTCATTCCCGGCCACCCGCTGGCGGGTACGGAGAAATCGGGTCCGGATGCCGGCTTCCCCGGCCTGTTTGCCGGCCGCTGGTGCATCTTCACGCCGCTCGAGGGCACGGACGAGACGGCACTGAAGGCGCTCAGCCGCTTCTGGGAGACGCTGGGCTCGAAGATCGACGTGATGGACCCTGAACATCACGACAAGGTGCTCGCTATCGTCTCGCACCTGCCGCACCTCATCGCCTTCAACATCGTCGGCACGGCCGATGATCTGGGCACGGTGACGGAATCGGAAGTGATCAAGTATTCCGCCTCCGGCTTCCGCGATTTTACGCGTCTCGCCGCCTCCGACCCCACCATGTGGCGGGATGTGTGCCTGCACAACAAGGATGCGATCCTGGAGATGCTGGCGCGGTTTTCCGAAGACCTTGCCTATCTGCAGCGGGCGATCCGCTGGGGCGAGGGCGACAAGATCTTCGACCTCTTCACCCGCACCCGGGCCATCCGCCGCTCGATCATCGAGGCCGGCCAGGATGTCGACGCGCCGGACTTCGGGCGGCCGCATACGCTTGATAAGAAGGGTTGAGGGCCGAGGCGGCGCCATGGCGCCGCGCCACCTAAACTCAAATCGGCGGGATCTGGCCGAGCGGGATGAAGCCGCTGACGGTGGCGTTGCCGCGCTGGACGACGAGGTCGACGGAGACGGTGCCGCCGCCGCCGGCCATTGCCTTCAAAAGCTTGGCGGCGGTGTCGACGGTCTTGGCGATATCGGGGAAGCCCTGCTTGATGCTGTCGCGCCAGGCGTTGACGTCTTCGATCTGCAGCTTGAACTGGGCGGTCAGATAACCCTCCTCGTCGAAGGAGAAGGGGCCTGACAGCGTCATCACCTTGCCATCGCCCATATCGGCCACCGCCTTGCGGAGCTCGCCGCTGGCGCCGTAGAGGCCCTTCTCGTCGCTCCCGTCGATCATGCCGGCCTTGCCCGCCAGTGTGACATCCGCGCTGGTCGAGAGCTTGGGCAAGACCTGCGGCCAATCCTTGATCACCGTCTGCGCGTCGGTCAGCGAGATCGCGCCGTCGAGATCGGCGCCGTTCTGGCGCAGGTGCAGTTCGGTGTGGGCGGCGTCGAAGTTGATCGTCTGGCCGGTGGCGGAGGAGACGGCGGTCGCCTTCAGGCCGTCGATTATGGTCGAGGAGTGGTCGATGCCCTTGAGCTTGGTGACAAGGCTCGACTGCAGGTTCGTCCACTCGGCGTTGACCGACAGGCCATGCGCGGTGCGGATTTCGGCGGGCGAATCAAGTTCCCAGACGATATGGCCGGGGGCGTAGACCTGGGCTGCAGAGCGCAGGGCGCCGAAGCTTGCCGATACACCATTGACGTTGTCGTCGACATCCACCTTCGAGCAGAAGAGGCCGATGCGGAAGGGGAAGCCGCGGAAGTCGATATCGGCGCATTCGCCTGATACGCCGGCCTTGTTGCCGGGGCCGATCGCCGTCAGAACCGTGCTCTTCAGCGTCGAGGCGGCATAGAACCAGCCGCCGGTATAGAGTGCGACCACGAGAACGATGCCTGCCCCCAGCAACCAGAATTTCCTGCCGCTACGAGATTGGCTTGACGCTGCCATGATGTTCTCCAATGGTTGTCCGCAAATTAGAATCTCGGTCTGGCTTGGGATATGGACGAATTTTGGGTGTTTGGCTACGGATCGCTGATGTGGAATCCGGGGTTCGCGTTTGTTGAACGGTCACAAGCGCTTATTCATGGCTATCGGCGATCTCTCTGCGTTCGCTCGTGGGTGCATCGGGGCACCGAGCAAAATCCGGGGCTGGTGCTGGGGCTCGATCGCGGGGGATCGTGCCGCGGCATGGCGTTTCGCGTCGCGGGCGAGGATTGGGACGAGGTCATCGGCTATCTCAGAGAACGCGAACTGGTGACCAACGTTTATCTCGAGCGTCAGGTTCCGCTGCAGCTTGCAGGCGGGCGCGGTGTCAAGGGCGTCGCCTATGTCGTCGACCGCGACCACACGCAATATGCCGGCTCGCTGGATACGATGGCCGCGGCACGCATCGTGCATCAGGCGCAAGGAAAGTCCGGGCCGAACGACGCCTATGTCTTCAACACGCTGGCGCACCTGAAAGAGATGGGTATTCGCGACCACTGGCTGGAAGACGTGGTCGATGAGGTGGAGCGGTTGCGGGCGGCCTGAACTGATTAGGCCAAGGCGCTGCGCGCCTCAGCCGGGCCACGGCGCTATGCGCCTTAGCCGGTCGTTGCGGCGTTCTGCTTGCGCAGTTCCTCCAGGCGCTGGAGTGCCGTGGGCGGCAGGGGCAGGTTTGGGTTGCGCGCGGCGTCGCCCATCAGGATCTCGTCGCTGGCGCGTTCGGTCACCTCGATCAGATGCGCGAAGAAGGCGTCCGGGTCCATTCCGGGCTCGATCGGCTTCAGGATGCGGACCTTGTAGTGGCCGGGATAGCGCATGGTCGAGCGGCGCGGCCAGAAGAGGCCGGGCTGCATGGCGACAGGAACGACCGGCAGCTGCAGGTCGCGATACATGCGGGCGATGCCGTATTTGTAGACCGGCTCGGCGCCCGGCGGACGGCGGGTGCCCTCGGGATATATGATCAGCTGGCGGCCGGTGGCGAGTTCTTCCTTGGTGCGGCGCAGCGCCTCGACCATGACCTTGCCGCGGGCGCCGCGATTGATCGGGATCATCCGCTGCTTCTTCGCGTACCAGCCGAAGAGCGGGATCCACATGAGCTCGCGCTTGAGGATATAGACCGGGTCCTTCAGCCAGGGGAGCAGCGCATAGGTGTCCCAGAAGGACTGGTGCTTGGGCGCCAGGATGTAGCCGCCCTCGGGCAGGTTCTCCAGGCCCTCGATCTCGAAGGTGGTGCCGACGATCTTTTCCATCAGCCAGTGGTTGGAGAGCGCCCAGTTCTTCGGGATGCGATAGGCGCTCCGGCGCGGCGCCAGGAAGTAATAGGGCGAGAACACAATCATTCGCAGAATGAGATTGGCGTAGAAGATCGTGTTGAAGAGAACGGAACGCAGGGCGATCATGAAGTTTCCCGAGGCCTAAATCCGCCAGACGGGCGGCACAGCCGTCCTACACGATATTCTCCGCCATAAAAAGCGCTGATCGGCTCAGGTATCGCCTTCGGCGGAGCGCAGGCCAGGATGGCGGAAGAGGCCGGTCAGGTTGCGGGCGCCGGCAAAGAGCAGCTTGCCGTATTCGGCCAGCATGACGCGCATGGCGTTGGGATCGGTGAACCAGTTGCTGTTCTTCAGATCGGTGTTGACGACGGGATAGGGCACGAACTGTGTTTCGGGATCGACATAGGCGAGTTCGGCGAGGCTACGCGGCATGTGGTAGTTGTTGGTGACGATCAACACGCTCTTGTAGCCCTTGGCGTGGATCCAGTTGGTCGCTTCCTCGGCATTGCCGATCGTGTCCAGCGCGTCGTAGCCGATGTCGACGCAGCAATCGAAGAGATCGGGCGCTGCCTGCGTCATCTTGCGGATCTGGTTGCGGGTGGTGGTCGGATGGACGCCCGAGATCAACAGGCGCTTGCCGGCACCCTTCTGCAGGAGTTCCACGGCCTGGTCGATGCGCTGGTAGCCGCCTGTCAGCACGACGATGGCATCGGCATGCGGATCGAGCGGCGGTTTGAGGGTCGTGACCGAATCCGCGAAGAACAGAAAGCCCCCGAAAACCAGGGCGATAGCGAGCACGAAGGTGACGCCGCCCCAGCGCAGCATGCGGCGTACGGGGCCACGGCGCGCGGGCTCGCTCTCGGAGCGGGAAAGCTCCGTTTTCGGGCGAATCGGGTCGTGCGACATGCGGCTCATGCTCATGAATCGAAAAATATACGCAGATTAGGGCGGCGAACAGACGCTTTCATGGCAAAATGCAGCCCGTAATCTTAATTCGGAAGGCCGTCGGCACGGGTGGGATCGGAGCGCAGCGTGTCGATTTCGTAGATGGTGCGCATGACCGTTAGCCGGGCAGTGAAGGTGGTCAGGAGGGCGATGACGATCATCGTCGCGAAGATGCCGGCATAGCCGAGCGCGCCGACCGAGAAGGTGCCGAACAATGCTGTCGCCTGGTCGGTCTGCGGTGTGGCGAGCGTGCGGCTCTGCAAAAAGCCGGCGCTCATGAAGAAGAGGGCGGCAAGTGCTGAGCCGACGGCCGAGCCCTTGAGGCTGATCTTCAGGAAATGCTTCTGGAACTCATTGGCAACGAAGGAGCTCTCGGCGCCGACGAAGTGCAGGACTTCGACGATGTGCCTGTTGCCGGACAATGCGCCACGGGTGGCGAAGACGACGGTCAGCACCATGGCGGAGAAGACCAGCAGCAGCACGCCGGTGCCGATCATGACAGTCGTGTGGGCCATGGAGACCAGGCGGTCGACCCAGGTGCGGTGATCGTCGAGCGAGGATTGTGGAATGCTCTCCTTCAGCATGGCGCGCATCGCATCGAAATCGGGCGGGTTGCTTTCGTCGATGGTGATGATGACGAGGCGGGGAACGGGCAGTTCCTTGATGTCGAGGCCGGTGCCGAGCCAGGGTTCGAGCAGGCGCGCGGTGGCGGCCTCGTCGACGATCTGGCCATCCTTGGTGCCGACGAAGGTGAGCGCGATACGGCGGGCGTCATTCAGCGCCTTGTCCATGTCCAGCCCGTCGTCGGGCTTGATCTGGATGGTGATCTCGCGGGAGATCTGGCTTTCCCAGCTTGCGGCCGTCGAGCGCACCATCGAGACGCCGCCGAGCGTCAGGCAGGCGAGAAAGGCCATGATCGCGATCACGACCATCAGCGCGTTGCCCTGGATATTGGCGGACGGCAGGATCGGCGCGGTTGGGCGCACCTTCATCTCCGGGCGTTTCTGACCCTTGGAGGCTGCTGGCGCTGCGGGGCGGGCGGTTGGCTCAGTCATGGATGTCGAGGTGCCCTTCCGAGAGGATCATCCGGCGGGCGTCCACCTGGTCCATCAACGTCAGATCGTGGGTAGCGATCACGACGGCGGTTCCGAGGCGATTGAGTTCGAGGAAGAGGTTGAGCAGGCGGCGCGCCATCGGCGGATCGACGTTGGCGGTCGGCTCGTCGGCGAGCAGGATTTCGGGGCGGTCGATGAGGGCGCGGGCGATCGCGGCGCGCTGTTTCTCGCCACCCGAAAGCACTGGCGGCAGCACGTTGATGCGCTCGCCGAGGCCGACCCATTTCAGCAGTTCCAGCACGTCGGTCTTGTAGGAGGCCTCATCCTTGCCGCGCACGCGCAGCGGCAACGCCACGTTCTCATAGGTGGTGAGATGATCGAGCAGGCGGAATTCCTGGAAGATGATGCCGACGCGGCGGCGCAGAAGCGGCAGTTCGGTGCGGGGTATATCGGTTATGTCGCGACCGAACATGCGGATCAACCCGCGTGTCGGCTGCAGCGAGAGGAAGAGAAGCCGAAGCAGCGTGGTCTTGCCGGCGCCGGAGGGGCCGGTCAGGAACTGGAAGGATTTCTTCGGGATGTCGAAGGTCAGGTCCCGGAGGATTTCCGGTCCCATTCCATAGCGCAAACCGACATTCTCGAAGTGGATCAACGGGCCGCTCAGTTTCTTGTTGTTTCACCGCATGACTTGTTAACCAGATCCGTTAACAACGGGTAAATTTCGCCGGAAAGACGCCTGTTTGATGGCGGCATTTGCGAAGCATTAACCAATAAAATTTACGAGTAGAGAGGATTCGTTTCAATGCCCGCCTGTGAGGCCGGGCGTGAAAGCAGTGGATACCGGAAAGGCGGTCGTCATGACATCCTCCTCGTTCAAGCGCCAGGCACCCGGGCGGGCCTATGATTTCCTGCCGCCAGAGGCCGCGAAGCGCGAGCACCGGCAAAGCCGTCCCGCCGATATCGCCGACGCCGAGTTCGTTGTCATCGGCAAGCAGCGCGGGCCTGACTTCAACGATCGCAGCTTCAAGGGCCGCAGCTTCAACGACAACAGCCGCAGCGCCGGCGCTCGTCCATCGCCGCGTACAGCGCAAGCAGCGCCGGTTCAGGCGCCATCCTTCGTGCAGGCCGCCGAGGCGTGGCTGCAGCAGGCCTCGCTCAAGCATTTCTCCGTGCTTGTGGTGGCGCTCTGCGTCCTCGTCTTCGGTCTCTCCGGCGGGTTCTCCGGCCTGTCCGCTTCCAATGCGGCTGTCGATACCGATCCGCTGCACTTCACCCATGTGACAGCGACGCCGCGCGATGCCAACGGGATGCGAGTGCTTCTGATCAACGGCATTATCGACAATGTCAGCGGCACCACGCAGATGGTGCGGCCGATCCGGGCGAACCTCTATGCCGACGAGAAACTGGTCGCCAGCGTGGTGATCAATGCGCCCGCCGACGTGATCTATGGTGGCCAGAGCCGTGGCTTCTCCTCCAGGATACAGTATCCCGGTGGAAAAACGCCCGAGGTTCGGCTCTCCTTTATGCCCTAAGGGGTGTTTCGCCGCGCGGTTTGTGCTAACGGCTTGTGCTTGTTTTCAGGGAGCAAGCCTTCATGCCTGTGGTGCGCGGTAAGAATATCGATCCTCTTTTTACGGCCGAGATGATTGCCGAGCGCAATCATGCCATCGCCCGGGAGATCGCGAAGGGACCGACCAAGGACCTGCTCGTCATCGCCGTGCTCAAGGGCTCGTTCATTTTCGCGGCCGACCTTATTCGCGCGCTGCATGACAGCGGGCTTGCGCCCGAGGTCGAGTTCATCACGCTGTCGAGCTACGGCACCGGCACGGTTTCGCAGGGTGTTCGGATCGTCAAGGATATCGACAGCGAGGTGAAGGATCGCGACGTTCTCCTGATCGACGACATTCTCGAATCCGGCCGCACGCTGAAGTTCGCCAAGGAACTGCTCTATGAGCGCGGCGCCCGCAACGTCACCATCGCCGTGCTGCTCGACAAGAGCGTGAAGCGCAAGGAAAAGCTGGAAGCGGATTATGTCGGCTTCGAATGCCCCGACTATTTCGTCGTCGGATACGGCATGGACGTGGCCTATGCCTTCCGCGAACTTCCCTTCGTCGGCGTGGTGACGGGCGACGCGTAGTCACCTCTTTTTCTTGTCGCATGTCGTTGCCGCAAAACCGCTGCACACTTTTGCGCGACATGCTTGGGTGCCTCATTTCAAGACGGGTTGTTAACCATCCCGTCCATCGCCGGATCATTGCCTTCGGCCGTTTACCACTCGCAAAGGAAAGTCGTGTGATTTGCGGGTAGGGCATGAAACGGAGCAATGCACACCATGGCAAGAATTCTGATTACGGAAGACGAAGATTCCCTGCGTTCTTTCGTAGCCCGCGCTTTGCGCCTCGACGGTCATGAGACCGAAGAAGCGGCTGACGGTGCGGAAGGGCTGGAGAAGCTCAACATCGGCGGTTACGACCTGCTGCTGTCGGATATCCGCATGCCCGTGATGGACGGCATCGAACTCGCGCACCAGGCGAAGTCGGCCTTTCCGGCGCTGAAGATCCTGTTGATGACCGGCTATGCCGAACAGCGCGAACGTGCCGATGACCTCGCCGAGAAGATCGTCGATGTCGTGTCGAAGCCATTCGCGCTTCCCGATATCCGCAAGGCGGTTGCCCGGGCTCTCGCTGCCTGAGGGCTGGCTAAGGCAGATCTATCGTATCAAAGCCGGCGCTCTCGCCGGCTTTTTCAGTTTTGCGGCTGAATGAATTTGCCCTCGAAGCGTACGCGAAAATTCCGGCGCTGCGGGTCTTCCTTGAAGCAGACGAAGATCAGCTCGATATCTTCGGCGTGGTCGCGCTTGTCGAGCAAGCTGAGGGTGACGACGAGCACGCCGTCATATGCGCGGGTCAGCCTGAAGGCGGCGTTGCGGATGTCGTTGGCGTCGGGATCCTTGCGGTCGTCGCGGCGCTCATAGACCACCCAGAAAGGGCAGATGTCCCAGGTGGCGCGAAAGATCTCCGTCATTTCGGCCTGGAACTGCTCGGCATGCATGTTTGGGCCCCAGGTCAGCGTCTGCTCACCTTCGTCAGCGACGACGTTCAGATAGCCGTCATAGTCGTTGCCATGCTCGGACAGGGCATTGCCGATCATCTCGAATGCCGTGTTTTCGTCGATTACCGTCTTGAAGAGAATTGCCATCGAATCGCTATCGTTCGTCGCCTGCCGCCGCGACATTACGAAGCTTCCGCGGTTTTGGAATAGCCCCATACGGGTGAAAAGCCGCTGTTCGGGGCAGGTTTGAAATCAAGAATATATCCTGCGTCTTATTGAATATCGAGCAGGCGTTCAAGATAGCGCCGTTCCATCTCCTGTGAAGGGTTGTTGCCCAGCTTTTCTCTGATGGCATCGAGGATTTCGCGGGCGCGCTGCACGTCGATCTCATCGGGCACCTTCACCTGGTCACCGAAGTCCGGACCGTCGGCGCGGCGCGGACGGCCGAGCGGATCGCGGCCGTTCTGATTGCCCTGGCCGACCTGACCCTGCGGCCCCTGACCCTGGCCTTGCTGACCCTGCTGCGCCTGCATCATCTGGTTCATCATGTCGCGGGCGCCCTGGCGCAATGCTTCCAGCGCGCGACCCTGGCCCTGGATGGCCGGTTCGCCGCGGCCCTGGCCGAGCTCTCGACCTGCACCTTCCATCTCGCGCTGCGCCTGGCCGAAGCCCTGGCCGGGCTTCATGCCCATGTCGCCGAGGCTCTTCTGCATTTCGCCGAGCTGCTTGCCGAGCTGGTCCTGGCGCTCGCGCAGCTGCTTCAGCGCCTCGCGCAGCTGTTCGGCCGTCATCTCGTCCGACGGGTTCTGGCCCTGCTGGCCTTGCTGGCCCTGTTGCTGCTGGCCCTGCTGGTTCTGGCCTTGCTGGCCCTGTTGTTGCTGCTGATCCTGCGGCATGCCGTCATTGTCCATCGGCATGTCGTTCAGAAGCGGGTCGTTCATCCCGAGGTCGGGGTTCATGCTGTTGGGATCGCCGCGCTGCATGCGGTCCTTCAGTTGCTGGTCGAGCTTGAAGGTCTCTTCCATCAGCTTCTGCTGGTCGCGCAGGATTTGGCCGAGCTTGTCCATCTGCTGGCGCATCTGGCTGTTGTCCTGGCCCTGCTGCTGCTGACCGCGCTGCGGGCGGCCGGCCTGCATGTTGTTCATCATCCGCTGCAGCTCCGACAGCATCTGCTGGGCGGCGTCGCGGTTGCCGGAGCGGGCCAGGTTTTCGATCTGGTCCATCATCCGCTCCAGATCCTGCTGACGGATGACGTTCTGGGCGTTCTGGTTGGGCTGCATCGGCGCATTCTGCATGCGCTGCGCCAGCTCCTTCATGTAGTCCTGCATCGCCTTGCGCAGCTCGTCCATGAGCTTCTTGACCTCTGCGTCGGGCGCGTTGCGCTGCAGGGCGTCGGCGAGGTTCTGCTGGGCGTTGCGCAGGTTGCGCTCGGCCTCAGAGAGATTGCCGTCCTCCATGCCGATGGCGATGTCCCACAGATAGTCTGCGGTGTCCTTCAGCGCCTCGTCGCCCTTGGCGAGCTTCATGCGCTGGCGGGCGGATTCGATCAGCAGGTAATTGGTAAGGTTGGGGATCGTCTCTTCCGGACGCAGTGTCAGCGCTTCGTTGAGCGCGATCGCCTCGGGCATCTTGCGCGTGTCGAGCGCGAAGGTCTGGCGCTGTTCGGCGACGGCGGCTGCGAGCGGCTCGCTAAAGGGGCGGGCGGGCAGCGTCATCTCGTGCGGCGGGCTGCGGCCCGTCTGGCCGGCGGCGTCCTTGGCGATCAGCGTGATGCGCACGCGCTTGCCGGCGAGCGGATGCTCGGTGAGGTTCTTGCTGGCCACACCCTTGGCGTCGCGGGCGTTGCGGCGCGGAATGTCGAGCTTGTATTCGGGCAGCGGATAGAGCGGCGTGGCGCTCGTGTCTGTCTCGACAGGCACGATTTCGGCCGTGGCTTCCTGGACGCCGTAGTCGTCCTTGATCGTGTAGCCGATCTCCAGCGCGCCGTTGACCGTTGGCTTCGGCAGGCCGTTGAATGCGATTTCGGGCGCCTTGTCGGGGATGACGTCGAAGGCCCATTTGCGGCCGTTGACCTCGAGCGTACCGTTTTCCTCAAGCTTCATAAGATGCGTGGAGGCGGTCTGCTGCTGCGGCGTTGCCGTTGCCGGCTGCTGAGCCTCGGTCGTTGCGGGCGCGGGTGTCGCGGGCGTTCCGGGAGCGGGGGCGTTTTCGGCTGCGGCGATCTCGATGCGCTGGCCGTCCTCGCGGGCGAAGACCACCTTCTCGTCGGCCTTGCCGCCGGAGACGCGCACGGTGAGGTTCGACGATTGCGGGATCTTGATCGCGCCCTGCTCGCTGCCGGTCGCGGTGAGATAGACGGGGGCGCGGCCGGTATAGGCGGGCGGGGTGATCCAGGCGTCGATGCGAACGGCCGGGTCGGTTGCCTGCGCCTGCGGGCGCGGCTGCAGCGCATCGCTGATCGAGCCGCCGTTGGTCGACAGCGAATAGCCGAAGGCGACGACGATCAGGAGGGCGGGGATGGCGCGCAGCGCCCAGCGGTCATGCGAGGCGATATCGGGCTGCGGGAAGCCGGCGTCCAGCGAGGCGATCTTCTCGGCCATGCGGGTCTGGTGCTCGCGCCACAGCGCGCGGGCGAAGGGTGTGTCGAAGGCCGGCTCGTCTTCCTGCACGGCGACCGGCTGATGCGGAAGGCCGTTGCGCTCTTCCAGCAGCCGGTCGGCAGCGGCCGATCCCGGCCAGTGCAGCTTGCGGAAGGGATAGAGCGTTGCCAGCAGCCCGAGGCCGAAGCCGAATAGCAGCACGATGCGCAGCCAATCGGGAACGATGCGGAAGACGCCGAACCAGGATGCGGCCAGATAAAGTGCTACAAGCGACAGGATGGGCAGGGTGAGAGGCAGCACCTGCTCGAACAGCAACACGCATTGGGCGGTCAGGCGCTTTGCCGCCACCAGCCGTGCGAGCGACGGCTTCAGGGCAAAGGCACCTTTCTTTTCGCTCTTGGTGCTGTTCTTCAATCCGGTCTCCGCGATCTGGCGTTAGGGGCCTGGCGTTAAAGGGCAGAGAGGGCTTGCGCGGCGGCGACCGGGCAAGACGGTATGCGGAAAGGATAACACTCTTTGTGGCGAAGACGAGGGCAGGGGCCGGTCAATGCCGGTTTTTCCCGCGTCTTCGCCAAAAAGTGATTGCCGTTGATCAGTCGAGCCAGGCGGGGACGCTGTCGAGCGCGATCAGCTCTTCATAGGTCCGGCGCGGGCGGATGACGTGGAAATCGCTGCCCTTGACCAGCACTTCGGGCACCAGCAGGCGGCTGTTGTATGTGCCTGCCTGTACCGCGCCATAGGCTCCGGCGGACGAGACGGCGAAGAGATCGCCCGATTTCGGCATCGCCATTTCGCGGTCGAGCGCCAGGTAGTCGCCGGTCTCGCAAACAGGGCCGACGACATCGGCCTTGATGCGCGGCGCGTTGGCGGCGGAGATCACCACGGGGCGGATCTCGTGATAGGCCTCGTAGAGCGTCGGGCGGATGAGGTCGTTCATGGCGCCATCGACGATGACGAAGGTCTTTTCGCCGCCGTCCTTCACGTAGAGCACTTCGGTCACCAGGATGCCGGCATTGCCGACGATCAGGCGGCCGGGCTCCATGACGATCTTGCAGCCGAGCTCGCGCAGCTGGTTCTTGACGATCGCGGCATAGGCGTCGGGCAATGGCGGCGGGTTGTTGTCGTCCTTGTAGGGAATGCCGAGACCGCCGCCGATATCGACATGGTGGATGTCGTGGCCGTCGGCGCGCAGCGTGCTGACGAGCTCGCGCAGCAGCTTGAAGGCGTCGTCGAAGGGCTGCAGCTCGGTGATCTGGCTGCCGATATGCATGTCGATGCCGGTGGCTTCGATGCCGGGCAAGGTGGCGGCGCGGGCGTAGACGGCGCGGGCACGTTCCCAGGAGATGCCGAACTTGTTTTCCTTCTTGCCGGTCGAGATCTTGGCGTGGGTGCGGGCGTCGACATCGGGATTGATGCGGAAGGAGACGGGCGCCTTCTTGCCGGCCTTGACGGCGCGCTGGTTAAGGATCTCGAGCTCAGGCTCGGATTCGACGTTGAAGCAGTAGATGCCGGCTTCGAGCGCATAGTCCATCTCATGCGCGGTCTTGCCGACGCCGGAGAACATGATGCGGTTGGCCGGGATGCCGGCTGCCAGCGCGCGGCGCAGCTCGCCTTCGGAGACGACATCGATGCCGGCGCCGAGATTGCCGAGCGTCTTCAGGACGGCCTGGTTCGAATTGGCCTTCATGGCGTAGCAGACCATGGAGTCGACATCGCTGAAGGCCTGCGAGAAGACCTTGTAGTGGCGCTCGAGCGTTGCCGTCGAATAGACGTAGAAGGGCGTGCCGACGGCCTTGGCAATCTCGGGAACGGGAACGTTCTCGGCGTAGAGGATGCCGTCGCGATACTCGAAATGGTTCACTTTAGTCGCCTGTTACAGAAGAGGATCGAGGAAGAAGTGCTTGTCCTTGACACCGGGCTGCTGCGTCGGTTTGGACGAGTCGCCCTCCTTCGTTGCCTGCACGCTTGGCGGATCGAGGTCGCCCTTGCGCCCGCATCCGGCGACGGCAAGGCCGATCACGGCAAAAACGACCGTCAGGCGGATGATCTGCGGGAAGCTGGTCTGCATGGAATTCCTCTTGGGAAGCGGCACGATGGACACCTTCATAGCGAAGTTTATCCGCCTTGTGCACCCTGATTGTTGCGGTCTCGCGCTTTGCGAAATCGAAGGGGCGAAGCGGGTTGCGCTCCGCCCTTTTCGGGATCAGTTGCGGGCGCGCCAGTAGGCGATCTGCTTCCTGACTTCAGACGGTGCGGTGCCGCCGAAGCTCTTGCGGCTGGCGACCGAGGCCTCGACGGTAAGCACGTCGTAGACCTTGTCCGTGATCGCGGCGTTGATTGCCTGCAGATCGGCGAGCGACAGGTCGGAGAGATCGCAGCCCTTGCTTTCGGCAAGAGCGACGGCCCGGCCGGTCACATGGTGAGCGTCGCGGAAGGGCAGGCCCGCCTCGCGCACCAGCCAGTCGGCGAGGTCGGTCGCGGTCGAGTAACCGGTGCCGGCGGCAGCCTTCATGCGCTCGGTGTTGATCGTCAGGTCGCGGACCATGCCGGTCATCGCGGCGATGGCGAGCTCCAGGCTTTCGGCTGCGTCGAAGACCTGTTCCTTGTCTTCCTGCATGTCCTTGGAATAGGCGAGCGGCAGGCCCTTCATGATTGTTAAAAGCGCGATCAGCGAGCCGTTGATGCGGCCGGTCTTGGCGCGCACCAGCTCGGCGGCATCGGGGTTCTTCTTCTGCGGCATGATCGAGGAGCCGGTGGAGAAGGCGTCCGACAGGCGCACGAAGCCGAACTGCGGCGTCGACCAGATGACGATTTCTTCTGCCAGGCGCGACAGGTGCATGGCGCAGATCGATGCCAGCGCCAGGAACTCGATGGCGAAGTCGCGGTCGGAGACGGTGTCGATCGAATTGCGGGTCGGCTCGCGGAAGCCGAGCGCCTTCGCCGTCATGTGGCGGTCGATCGGATAGCCGGTACCGGCAAGGGCCGCCGAGCCGATCGGGCTCTCGTCCAGATGCTCGATGGCGTGGCGCACGCGCGAGCGGTCGCGGCCGAACATCTCGACATAGGCCATGCAGTGATGGCCGAAGGTGACGGGCTGGGCGGTCTGCAGATGCGTGAAGCCGGGCATGACGGTTTCGGCATGCTCTTCGGCGCGGTCGAGGAAGGCCGCGATCAGGTTGGTCAGCAGCTGTTCGGTCTTCTGCAGTTCTTCCTTGACCCACAGGCGGAAATCGAGCGCCACCTGGTCGTTGCGCGAGCGGGCGGTGTGCAGGCGGCCGGCGGCCGGGCCGATCAGCGTTGCAAGGCGTGCCTCGACATTCATGTGAATGTCCTCGAGCTTGCGGGAGAATTCGAAATTGCCGCTCTCGATTTCTGACAGGATCGTGTTTAGCCCTTCGACGATCTTGTCCTTATCATCGGCCGAAATGATAGCCTGGTGGGCGAGCATGGTGGCGTGGGCGATCGATCCGCGAATATCCTGCGCAAACAGCTTCTTGTCGAAACCGATCGAGGCATTTATCTCCTCCATGATCGCATCTGGGCCGGAAGCGAAACGTCCGCCCCACATCTGGTTGGAGGATTTGGTGTCCGTGCTGTCGGCCATGAAAGATGCCTGCCTTGAAGAACGCGTGTCCGGGAGAATGAAATGACAACAAGAACGCCCTTGCGCCTGCCATCCCTGAAACTGATCGGGATCGCGGTCGTCGCAGGCATTATTGCCGGTGCGGCAGCGGTTTACATTAAGGAGACGGGGTCTGGCAATGGCGGCGCCGATATGGCGGCGGGCGAATGCAAGGCCACGAAGGACATCGCGACCCGCATCAAGCCCTTCCTGAAGGGCGAGGTGGCCGCCATGGTGGCGCCCGAACAGCCGGTCCGGATGACATCGATCGCCTTCAAGGATGCCGACGGCAAGCCGATGACGCTCGACCATTTCGCCGGCAAGACGGTGCTCTTCAATCTCTGGGCGACATGGTGCGTGCCCTGCCGCGAGGAAATGCCGGCGCTGAACGCGCTGGAGAAAGAACTCGGCAGCGACAAGTTCCAGGTGGTGCCCGTCAACATCGACACCGGCGACGACGAGAAGCCGAAGACGTTTCTCTCCGAGACGGGCGTCGATGCGCTTAAGCTTTACCGCGACGACACGATCGCGGTGTTCAACGGGCTGAAGAAGCAGGGGCTGGCGTTCGGTCTGCCGGTGACGTTGCTGATCGACGACAAGGGGTGCCTGATCTCGGCGATGAACGGCCCGGCGGCCTGGGATAGCGCGGATGCCAAGGCGCTGATCAAGGGGGCTGTGGGGATTTAGTTTTTTTGGGGGGGGTGGTCGTCGCGGCGTTTGCGCCCGTGGCCCCCTCATCGCCTCGCTGACGCTCCGGCACTTCTCCCCGTTGGGGAGAAGGGGCAGGTGGTGGCGTTTTGCGCTTCTCAGGCCTTTGGATAGAAAACTTCGCTGATGGTTAGGCGAGCAGCCCGCCCCGAGTCTCTTCTCCCCAACGGGGAGAAGGTGCCGGCAGGCGGATGAGGGGGCTCCAGGCTCGGCGATTACAGCCGGTCTTCCGAAGACTAAACCCTACCGCGTCGGAACCGGAACCTCACCGCGATAATCATAGAACCCACGCCCCGACTTCCGTCCAAGCCAGCCGGCTTCGACATACTTCACCAGCAGCGGGCAGGGGCGGTACTTGCTGTCCGCCAGGCCGTCATGCAGCACCTGCATGATCGACAGGCAGGTGTCGAGGCCGATGAAGTCGGCGAGTTGCAGCGGGCCCATGGGGTGGTTGGCGCCGAGTTTCATGGCGGTGTCGATGGCATCGACGGTGCCGACGCCTTCGTAGAGCGTGTAGATCGCCTCGTTGATCATCGGCAGCAGGATACGGTTGACGATGAAGGCCGGGAAGTCCTCGGCGACGGTCACGGTCTTTTCGAGCGAGGCCACGAATTCGCGGGCCTTCTTGAAGGTGGTCTCTTCGGTGGCGATCCCGCGCACGAGCTCGACCAGCTTCATCACCGGCACCGGGTTCATGAAATGGATGCCCATGAAACGCTCGGGGCGGTCGGTGGCGGATGCCAGGCGGGTGATCGAAAGAGAAGAGGTGTTGGTGGCGATGATCGCTTCCGGCTTCAGGACCGGACAGACCGTAGCGTAGATCTTGCGCTTGACGCTTTCGTCCTCGGTCGCGGCCTCGATGACGAGATCGGAGGAGGCGAGGTCGTTGATGTCGGCGGAGCCCGATATCAAGGAAAGCGTGCTCGAACGCTCCTCGTCGGTCATCTTGCCGCTGGTGACGTGGCGGGCGAGGTTGCCGTTGATGGTGGCGAGCCCGCGCTCGATGCGATCCTGGGTGAGATCGTAGATGTGGACCTTGTAGCCTGCGCTAGCCGAAACCTGCGCGATGCCGCAACCCATCTGGCCCGCGCCGATAATTCCGATTGTCTTGAACACCGCAGTCATCTCCACACCCCTGCTCGGCCTTCGCCCCCGCGATTGCCGTACCTATTCAACAAAACTGCCGGACGAATGATCGCCCGGCAGCAGTAGTAGCCCCTAAAAAGATAATTTTCCAGTCGCTCGCATGTGCGAAAGATGACGCGCGATCATGGAAGCCCGGGGTCGCATGCGAAACCGGGCATCCACCGACTTAGAGAGCCTTCTGCAGCTCGGGCAGGGCGTCGAAGAGATCGGCGACGAGGCCGAAATCGGCGACCTGGAAGATCGGTGCTTCCTCGTCCTTGTTGATCGCGACGATGACCTTCGAATCCTTCATGCCGGCCAGATGCTGGATGGCACCGGAGATGCCGCAGGCGATGTAGAGATCGGGTGCGACCACCTTGCCGGTCTGGCCAACCTGCCAGTCGTTCGGCGCGTAGCCGGCATCGACGGCAGCGCGCGAGGCACCGACGGCAGCACCGAGCTTGTCGGCAACCGGCAGGATGACTTCCTGGAACTTCTCCGAGGAACCCAGTGCGCGGCCGCCGGAGATGATGATCTTGGCCGAGGTCAGTTCCGGACGGTCGGAGGTCGACAGCGCATCCTTGACGAAGGTGGAGAGACCCGGATCGGAGACGGCGGGGATCGCCTCGACGGAAGCCGAACCGCCCTCAGGGGCAGCGGCGAAGGACGCCGTGCGCACGGTGATGACCTTCTTGGCGTCGGTCGACTGCACCGTCTGAATGGCGTTGCCGGCATAGATCGGGCGCTTGAAGGTGTCCGCCGAGACGACTTCGATGATCTCGGAGACCTGGGCGACGTCGAGCAGGGCGGCAACGCGCGGCAGGACGTTCTTGCCGACCGAGGTGGCGGCCGAGATGATGGTGTCGTAGCCGGCTGCCATCGAAACGATCAGGTCGGCCAGCGGCTCGGCCAGATTGTTGGCAAGCTCGTCGCTTTCGGCGAGCAGGACCTTGGAGACGCCGGAGAGCTTGGCGGCGGCATCGGCTGCGGGCTTTGCGCCCTTGCCGGCGACCAGCACATGCACGTCGCCGCCGATCTTGGCAGCTGCCGCAAGCGTCTTGGCGGTCTGGTCGGAAAGGGTTGCGTTGTCGTGATCAGCCAGAAGAAGAATGGCCATGATGATATCTCCTTTCTCGAACCTTAGAGGACGCCAGCGGACTTGAGCTTTTCGACGAGCTCAGCGACCGATGCGACCTTGACGCCTGCCTTGCGGCCGGAGGGTTCTTCGGTCTTCAGCACCTTGAGCTTCGGCGCCGTGGAAACGCCAAAATCGGCGGGCGCCTTCTTATCGAGCGGCTTCTTCTTCGCCTTCATGATGTTGGGCAGCGAAGCGTAGCGCGGCTCGTTAAGACGCAGGTCGGTGGTGACCACGGCAGGCAACTTGACCTCGATCGTCTGCAGGCCGCCGTCGACTTCGCGGGTCACGGTTGCCTTGCCCCCAGGGCCAGCAGAGTCGATCTCGATCTTCGAGGCGAAGGTGGCCTGAGCGGTGCCCAAGAGGGCCGCCAGCATCTGGCCGGTCTGGTTCGAATCGTCATCGATCGCCTGCTTGCCGACGATGATGAGGCCCGGCTGTTCGGCGTCGGCGACGCCCTTCAGGATCTTGGCGACGGCGAGCGGCTCGACCTGGTCGTCGGTCTCGACCAGAATGGCGCGGTCGGCGCCCATGGCGAGCGCGGTGCGCAGCGTTTCTTCAGCCTTGGCCGGACCGATCGAGACCACGATCACTTCCTCTGCCTTGCCGGCTTCCTTCAGGCGAAGCGCCTCTTCCACCGAGATTTCGTCGAAGGGGTTCATCGACATCTTGATGTTGGCCAGTTCGACGCCCGTGCCATCCGGCTTCACGCGGATCTTCACGTTGTAATCAACCACCCGCTTTACTGGGACGAGAATCTTCATGTGGTCCTTCCTTCAACTCTTTCGCCAAGAAAATGCGCGTTTCCGCGCTGCTCCGATTGTCGAATGGCGACATGGATACGCGTTTTTCCTCCAAAGACAACGCTTCCATGACGCAGACAGGCAAATTCCATGGGGATTATATTACCTTTACGTTCACGTCAATATTTTCGGCTTCATTTGTCCCAGGGCAAGCGCGGGCGGGGTGGCTGGCCGGGGACAGTGATCATGGCGGGATTGGGGGTCGGGCGGTCGCGCACGGCCTTGGGCGTCACCACCTCGCTGTCGAAGAGCGGCACCCCGCGCCGGCGCATGACGAGCACCAGCAGAGCGCCGGCTATGATGCCGCCGACATGGGCGCCCCAGGAGACGTTACCATCAGGCTCGAGCGCCAGCATGACGAATTGCTGGCCGGTCCAGAGGATCAACGGCACGAAGGCTGGAAGCGGGAGCGGCACGCGCATGAAGACCAGCACCCAGACCTTCACGCGCGGGTGCAACATCAGATAGGCGGCGACCACACCCGATATGGCGCCGGACGCGCCGATCAGCGGCGCCTGCGAGGTCATGCCGATCAGGCCATGCACAAGCGCGCCGGAGATGGCGCAAAGGAGATAGAAGACGAGAAAGCGCAGATGGCCCATCGCATCCTCGACATTGTCGCCGAAGACCCAGAGGAACAGCATGTTGGAGGCAAGGTGCCAGAAGCCGGAATGGACGAAGGAATAGCTGATGTAAGTCAGCGGCTCGGGCGTGATTGCGAGCGCCGGTTCGAGATGGGCGTAGTGGAAGGCGACCGCCGGGATGTAGCCGAGGCCGACGAAGGCCGCCTGCGCGACCGATTCCGTGGCGATGACGCCGGTAAACAGCCAGACGACGATGTTGACCGCGATCAGCCCCATCGTCACCCATTGCAGCTTGATATGCTTCAGCGTGTTGGCATCGTGCAGCGGTATGAACATATGGGCCGGCGGTCCAGTTGCTTGATATCAGTCAAACCTAGCGGTTTTTTCCGGGAACCCAAAGCACATCCGCATGGCCGCGATCGTTGGCATGGCGGGCAGCCACGAAGAGGAAATCGGAGAGGCGGTTCACGTATTTCAGTGCCGCGGCACTGACGATCTCGCCTTCGCTGCGCGACAGCGTCACCATCAGCCGTTCGGCCCTACGGGTGATTGTGCGCGCCAGATGCAGGTGAGCTGCGGCGGAGTGGCCGCCCGGCAGCACGAAGGATTTGAGCGGCTGCAGATCGGCGTTCAGCTTGTCGATGTCGTTTTCGATGCGCGTCACCTGGCTTTCGACGATGCGCAGCGGCTCGTATTCCGGTGGCGTGCCGGTGTCGGGAGTGGCGAGATCGGCGCCGAGATCGAAGAGATCGTTCTGGATCGACATCAGCATGGAATCCAGATCGGGCATGCCCTGCATGTGAAGCCTGGCGATGCCGATCGCTGAATTGGCCTCGTCGATGGTGCCGAAGGCTTCGACGCGCAGATCATCCTTCAGCCGGCGCGGGCCGGCGACCAAGCCGGTCGTGCCGTCGTCGCCCGTCTTGGTGTAGATCTTGTTGAGCTTGACCATGCTTTATCTCCTCCTCGGTGGGGTGATCAGCTGGGGCGACCGCCGCCGGTCAGCCAGAGCGTCAGCATGATCAGGAGCACGGCGACGGCCTGCAGCAACACGCGCAGCTGCATCAGCTTGTTGGACAGGTTGGCGTCGCCGCCCTTCATCATGTTAAACAGGCCGCGGATCAGAACGATGGCGACAAGGCCCATCACGATGATGGCGAGAACGTAGACGACAGTAGACATTGGGTTTCCTCCTCCTCAATCGAACCTGCGCAGCAGCCGGTAGAAGAGGTCCGCGGGCAAGAGCTTTTTCAAGAACATGCCCTGCTTGGCCGGCCGCGTCACTGGGTAATGTGGTCGCGGGCGCGGGGCGTTCAATGCGTGCTTCAAGACATCATAGACGGCCTCGGGGCCGAGCTTGTGGCGGTTGGCAGGGCCGGAGCCGTCGAGCCTTGCCAGCTGGCGGCGGTAATCCACCGCATGCGCCGAGCCCCTGACATCGATGTGCTCGTTGATCTTCGCGAGCGAATTGGCGACGAAGCGGGAGGCGATCGGGCCGGGCTCGATCAGGCTGACATGGATGCCGCTGCCTTCGAGCTCCATGCGCAGCGTGATGCTCAGCCCCTCGAGGGCGAATTTCGAGGCGGTATAGGCACCGCGATAGCGGTAGGGCACGACGCCCAAGATCGACGAGCACTGGACGATACGGCCGCGGCCGCGCTTGCGCATCAGCGGAATGATCTGTCGCGTCAGCTCGTGCCAGCCGAAGAAGTTGGTCTCGAACTGCTCGCGCAGCACGTCCGTCGTCAGGTCCTCGACAGCGCCCGGCTGGCCATAGGCGCCATTGTTGAAGAGCGCGTCGATGCGTCCGCCGCTCAGCTCCGTGACCTCGCGGACGAAGTCGGCGATCGAATCGCTGCTGGTGTAATCCATGCGGAAGGCTTCGATACCATCGGCCTCAAGCGGCGCCAGATCGTCGAACTTTCTGACGGTCGCGAAAACGCGCCAGCCGTCGGCCTTCAACGCACGGGCACAATAAGCACCGATCCCGGACGAACATCCGGTAATGATGATAGTGCGTTGATCCGACATGGAATGATTCCTGTACAAACTAGGACTCGTTTCCCATATTCGATCGGGCGACACAATGAGGAATGCCGGGAGCCGGAATGCTGAAACTTTTTCGCATCTTGTATGATGTGCTTTACGATGCGATCTGGCATTTCCTTGAAGATGACGGCTTCGCCATGGCAAGCCATGTCGCGCTTTCCACGCTGCTTGCTGTCTTCCCATTCCTGATTTTCGGCACCGCGCTTGCCAATTTCCTCGGCGCAGACCAGTTCTCGATGACCGCCGTGCATCTCGTCTTCGACACCTGGCCAGAGGCGATCGCCAAGCCGCTCGCCGACCAGGTTCTCCTGGTGCTCACCGTGCCGCGCGGCGGGCTGTTGACGATCTCGGTGCTGGCCGCCGCCTACTTCGCCTCCAACGGCGTCGAGGCGCTGCGCATATCCCTTAACCGCGCCTACCGCGTGCAGGAAACGCGGCCGTGGTATTTCACCCGTCTTGCCAGCCTCGGCTTCGTGATGATCGCGGTGGTCATCTTCGCGGCGATCAGTATCCTGCTCGTGGCGGTGCCGCTGGCGCTCGATTATGCCCGGCAGTGGTTTCCGTTATTCGCCGACACGCTCGACATCGTCTTCAACTGGCGTATCTACGGCACGCTGTTCGTGCTGACGGTCGGTCTTCTGGTCGTGCATCTGTGGCTTCCGGCCGGACGACGCAGGGTGTTCGATGTCGTGCCGGGCGTGCTTCTGACGCTGATCCTGTGGTTCATCGGCGCGCTGATCTTCGCCTATTATCTCGCGACTTTCGCCAATTACGCCGCCACCTATGCGGGCCTCGCATCGGTGATGATCGTGCTGATCTTTCTCTACATGATCGGGGTGATCTTCATCATCGGCGCCGAGCTCAACGCGGCACTCCTGAAATTCCGGGTGCGGGCGATCTTCTCGCACAACTTCCTGAGCGGCCAGGGCCAGAAGCCGTCAAAGCCCGATGAGGTTGCGAATATCGTGCGCCGGGACGCCTCGGGCTCGTAGGTCCGAGAGGCCGGTATCGCCGCTGCTTTTCGAGAGCTTGCGGCCGGCCGCGTCGGTGACGAGGCGATGGTGATGATAGGTCGGTGCCGGAAGATCGAGCAGCGTCTGCAGCACGCGGTGCACCGAGGTCGCGTGGAAGAGATCGAGACCGCGCACGACATGGGTGACGCCCTGCAGCGCATCGTCGACCACCACGGAAAGATGATAGCTCGACGGCGCATCCGAGCGCGACAGCACGACATTGCCCCAGGACGAAGGGTCGGCGTCGATCACGCCTTGTTCGGCGTCGCCGGTCTCCTGCCATGTGAGCGGTTCGCCGATCAGGTCTAGCGCCTTCGCCATGTCCAGCCGCCAGGCGTGTTTCAGGCCGGAGGAGAGCATCGCCTGCCGCTCGGCTACGGGGCGGTCGCGATCGTCAGCGGGGTAGAGCGGTGAGCCATCTGGATCGCGCGGCCATGCGACGCCTTTTGTCTCTGATGCCGCGACCTTGGCCTTGACCTCGCCCCGGGTGAGGAAGGCGGGGTAGGCGAGGCCGCGGTCGATCAGGGTTGCCAATGCCGCTTGATAGGCGTCGAAGTGCTCCGATTGCCGGCGCACCGGCTCTTCCCAGTCGATATCGAGCCACTTGAGGTCTGCATAAATACCGGCTTCGAATTCGGGTGTGCAGCGGGTGAGATCTATGTCTTCGATGCGCAGCAGGAAGCGGCCGTCGGCGGCATCGGCCATGTCGCGGTTCAGGAAGGCCGAAAGCGCATGGCCGAGATGCAGCGGGCCGTTGGGGCTCGGGGCAAAACGGAAGACGGGCTTTTGACGGGGAATCGCGATCATGCTTTCTTCTGCCACGGATTTTTGAATATCGCGAGGAAGCGTGCATATCATTCGCAACGACGGGGATGTGGCCCAGGGATTGGCCGAACTCATCATCATCGACCCACGTCTCGTCTCGATCGCCGCCGATGCCGGTCCGCTGCCGCTGCGATTGCGGGAGCCTGGTTTCGAGGGTCTGGCGCATATCATCGTATCGCAGATGGTGTCGCGGGCGAGCGCCGAGGCGATCTGGCGGCGGATGCTGCCTGGTGATGCCGTGCTGACCGCCGAGGCCTATGCCGGTCTGCATCCGGAGGCGTGGCGCGAGGTCGGCTTGTCTCGCGCCAAGGCGGAGACGCTGATGCGGATCGCCGAGGCTGTCGCCTCCGGCGAGCTCGACCTGCAGGCACTCTCCGGCCTGCCGCCGGAAGAGGCTTTGGCGGCGCTGACGGCGCTGAAGGGCGTCGGGCCTTGGACAGCGGAGGTCTATCTGATGTTCTGCGGCGGCCACGCAGACGTCTTTCCGTCCGGCGACGTGGCGCTGCAGAATGCGGTGGCGGCTGCCTTCGGTTTGGATGCGCGTCCGGGGGCGCGACAGCTGGCAAAACTGGCGGCGGACTGGGCGCCGTGGAGATCGGTGGCGGCGCGGCTTTTCTGGGCGTATTATGCAGCGAAACTGGGCCGCGGCCTGGTTCCGGTCGGCTGAACGGCAACACATACAAATGCCATTGTGTGGCTTGAATTTATTGGACTTCACAATGCCGTCACAACCGGCCTAATATAAGAGTGCAGATGCCGAATCGATCAGGAGAGTGCCTTGACGATTGCTGTTTCACCTCAGGCCCTGCCAGCGCTCGTTCTGAACGCTGACTATCGGCCGCTGAGTTATTATCCCTTGTCGCTCTGGTCCTGGCAGGACGCGATCAAGGCGGTCTTTCTTGACCGTGTCAATATCATCGCGGAATACGAACATTCGGTCTCCTCGCCGAGCTATTCGATGCGGCTTCCGAGCGTCGTGTGCCTGAAAACCTATGTGCAGCCTTCGCGCAATCCGGCTTTCACGCGCTTCAACGTGTTCCTTCGCGACAAGTTCGAGTGCCAGTATTGCGGCGATCATAACGACCTGACCTTCGATCACGTCATTCCGCGCGCCCATGGCGGCGAGACGACGTGGCAGAATGTCGTGGCGGCCTGCTCTCCCTGCAATCTCAGGAAGGGCAGCAAGCTTCCGAAGCAGGCAGGCATGTTCCCGCACCAGAAACCCTACCAGCCGACCGTGCAGGACCTGCACAACAATGGCCGGCTCTTCCCGCCGAACTATCTGCACGACAGCTGGCTCGACTATCTCTACTGGGATAGCGAACTGCAGCCCTGATCCCCAGTCCAGCCCGTTTCCGGGCAGGACTGCTTCACGCTTCGATGGATCAGCCCGGCTTGGTCAGGCAGACTTCTCTGATCAGGCCGATTTGCGCACGCCGATAAAGGCGAAGGCGGCGAGGATGAGGCTTGCGATCACGTTCCAGCCAGCCATGGAGAGGCCAGCGACACGCAGTGCCGCTTCCGTGCAGGAGGGGCCCTTGATGGTGTTGAGTTCGGTCAGGAGATCGCCGGCATTCTGCGTCATGCTGCTGGCGCTGGTCGAGCAGGCGGTGGGGCCAGCCCAGAAGTGCCATTCGACACCGGCGTGATAGACGCCCATGCCCGCGCCGACGATCATCAGCAGGCCACCTGCGAGCAGGAAGGTGCGGCCGATCCAGTTGGGCAGGCCGAGCGCCGACGTGATGGCGCCGATGATGACCAGCGGGATGCCGTAATAATAGGGCTGGCGCTGCATCAGGCAGAGCTCGCAGGGAATATAGCCGCCGATATACTGGAAGCCGAGCGCGGAGCCGATGACCACGGCCATGCCGATCGCCAGCACGATGGAGTAGATGAAAGTGGGACGGCGGACAGAGAAGGTCATGCGGGGGCTCCGGGCAAATGGCGCATGGGGACTAATGGATAATCAGTGGGCAAGCAGCTTGTAGCCGACACCTGCCACGATCAGCACGCCGGCGACGATCGCGGTGATCTGGCCGAGGCGCTTTTCGATGAAGTGGCGGATCGGTTCGCCATAGCGACGCAGCAGCCAGGCGAGGAACAGGAAGCGCGCGCCACGGGCGATGATGGCCGAGATGATGAAGAAGCCGAGGTTCATGTGGATGACGCCGGCAAGAATGGTGACGATCTTGATCGGCGGCAGATGCGCGAGACCAGACGTCACCAGCAACAGCAGCAGGATTTCCCATTCGTCGTGGATGTAGGTTCGCATCTGCTCGAAGGCATCGAGCTTGCCGTAGAATTCAAGGACAGGGCGGGCGATCGTGTCATAGGCGTAATAGCCGAGCGCCCAGCCGGCGATGCCGCCGAGCACGGAAGCGACGGTCGCCACCAGCGCGTAGCGATAGGCGCGCTCGGGCTTGGCAAGTGCCATCGGAAGATAAAGGACATCGGCCGGAACGAGAAAGACGGAGCTTTCGACGAAGGCGATAACGGCAAGCCAGACTTCGGCCGATTTGCGAGATGCCAGCGACATGGTCCAGTCGTACAATCTGCGAAGCATTCCGGTCCTTTCAGGTTGCGTGCATGAGCTTTATGGGCCCGATATCGGCCTGTAAATGGCTGCTGTGTCAGTCATGCGGCAGTGCGGTAAAAAACTCTTCGTGATCGTGCGAGGGGATTGTGCCGTGATCGCGCCGGATCAGGAGGCGATACCAGGGGAAGGGACGCGCTTCTGGCGCATGACGTTCATTTCGGTGCGTTCGCGCGCCATCTCGCTCACCATCTGGCGCAGCGCCGGATGTTTCGCCGTGAACATGTTGAAATCACGCCGTTCCAGCACGAAGAAATGGCAGAAATCGACGGCGACCACATCGGCATTGCGCCGCCCGCCGCTGAGCAAGGCCATCTCGCCGAAGAAGGCGCCGGGCTCGAGCCTTATCGCATCATCCGGCAGCTGCACCTCGACGGCGCCCGCCGAAAGGAAATACATGCCGCCGCCGCGATCGCCCTTGCGCATGACGCGCTCGCCGGGAAGCGCCGATTTCGGGCGGAACAGCAGGAGCAGCTCCTCCTGCGAGTTCTCGTCGACATTGGCAAACAGCGGGAAGGTTTCGCTGAGCTCGCGCATTTCCAGCTGGTGCTGGTGTTCGCGCGCTTCGGTGATGGCGCGGATATTGTCGAGCTCGTCGTTCAGCAGGTCGAAATTGGCGTGGCCGTGGCGCGCGCTTTGCGGCCAGCGGCGCTGGATATAGCCATGCAGCGCCTCGGCGCCGGCGCAGACGATGGGGTTGAGCGTGATCGAGATGATGGCGCTGGCGAGAATGATGTCCTGCCCATCTGTCGGCAGCAGGCCGAGCGTGACGCCGAGGCCGGCCAGGATGAACGAGAATTCGCCGATCTGCGCCAGACCGCCGGCCACCGTCAGGCCCATGCCGATGGGATAGCGCAGCAGCGTGACGACGACGAAGGAGATGACCCCCTTGCCGACGATGATCAGGAGCAGGGCGGAGAGAACGCCGAGCGGCTGGCGCAGGAGGATCGACGGATCGAACAGCATGCCGACGGACACGAAGAACAGTACCGAAAACGCGTTCTGCAGCGGCAGGGAATCGGCGGCGGCGCGGTGGCTAAGGCTGGACTCGCTCATGACCACGCCGGCGAAGAAGGCGCCGAGCGCGAAGGATACGCCGAAGATCTGCGCCGAGCCGAAGGCGATCCCGAGCGCCAATGCCAGGACCGTCAGCGTGAAGAGTTCGCGCGAGCCGGTGCGGGCGACGCGGATCAGGAGCCACGGCACGACCTTGGGGCCGAGGAAGATCGCCATCGCGGCAAAGGCACCGACCTGGAGCAGCGTCAGCGCGATGGTGAGCGGCAGTGGCATGGCAGCGCCATGCGCGCCCGATGGCGCGTGGCCGCCGAGCAGCTCGGCCAGGGCCGGCAGCAGCACCAGCGCCAGCACCATGGCCAGATCCTCGACGATCAGCCAGCCGACGGCGACACGGCCGCTGGCGGCATTGACCAGATTTCGCTCTTCCAGCGCTTTCAGGAGCACCACGGTGCTGGCGACCGACAGGCTGAGCCCGAAGACGATGCCGGCGCCGAGGCTCCAGCCCCACCACTCCGCCAACCCGACGCCGAGCAGCGTCGCGACCAGGATTTGCACGATCGCGCCTGGAATGGCGACGCCGCGCACCGCAAGCAGGTCACGCGCCGAGAAATGCAGCCCGACACCGAACATCAGAAGGATTACCCCGATCTCGGCCAGCTGGCTCGCAAGCCCGGTATCGGCCACGAAACCCGGCGTGATCGGCCCCATCAAAATCCCGGCCAGCAGATAGCCCACCAGCGGCGGCAACTGCAGGCGATCGGCAAGATAGCCAAGGATCGCCGCGAACCCGAAACTGACGGCAATGGTGGCAATGAGGGGGACGTCGTGATGCACGCTTATGTGTTCTCCTTTTGGGAGCCGGCACTTTGACCGATGTGCGGGGGAAATTAAACTGCTGATTTAAATTGAGACGGCAATATCGGTGGTGATGGCTACACCACCATGCCAAGGTTCAAATATCGTGAAGCGGCACTCTTGACACCAATATCGCGAGTAGCGGAGATTTGTTTCTAAACGAGGGCGTGTAAATCGTTGCTGTCCGGGAGGTTTGGTGAGTTCTTCTCGTCCGCCCAAATTGGAAGCTTGGCAGGCAATCGTCGCCGAACCAAAGAACATATTCGGTTGGCCTGCATGGTCCGATGGGGCCATGTATCGTGAAAGCCGGAAACAAGCTACTGACGCCGGGAGGCTTCCTTTAATCTCCGATATGGCGTCGCGATCCGAGATGATCATCACGGTTTCCGATCGCAACGATATTGCGCTGGAAGACATTCGCATTCGGATCGGCGTGTGGCGTAATCGACCTATGGAAGATGTCACGGCAACTTTTGAGATATATGACGCAGTTCGGTGGGTGTGCGTCAGCCGGATCGACTTTGCACCGATTGCGCCGCATACGAACAGACACTGGCGACGATTTCATCTACCGCCGGAAATTAACGGTTCTCATATCCACACATGCGAGGATAATGCCAGGATCGGAGCCGATGCATTCGTTCCGGTAAGCAATTTGCCAAATGCTCGGGCGCTGGATAAGGAACCACAGTCTTTCCGGGAAATCTGGGCAGTGATCGGGGCGCATTTCAACATTTCCGGCCTTGATGATTTGCCTGCACCTGAATGGAATGGGAGCCTGCGATATGATCGATAGAATCTCGATAAACGCGATTGCCGAAGAGGTGTCCCGCGCGCTCTCCTATTCCCGTGGCGGAAACGAGGGGGCAATGGTGGTCACGCCGCTGCTATATCCAGGCGGCGCGCGCGTCGTGCTGCGTTTCCAGGAAAGCGAGGATGGATACTTCGTCTCCGACCTAGGGGCAGGACGGCGCGAAGCCGACCTTATGGACGGAAGCACTGTTTTCACGAGAATAGCCAAGGCGGCCGCAGAGCGCTTTGGCGTCAGATTCGACAGCGATATGGTCTTCGATATCGAGGTGCCTCGCGAAGCGCTGGTTTCCGCGGCAATCGCGGTTGCCAACGCGTCGAAGGAAGCTGTCGATCACACGGCGGCGCGGATATCCGAAAAGCGTGCGATGGACCAGCGATATGAGCTTTGGTCGCGGTTGACGGCGGCTTTTCCTCAGGCGCATGTCGAACGCGAGGTCATGGTTCGAGGCGCGAGTTCGCCCTGGAATTTTGATGCGATGATTGAGATCGGCGGACACACGTCGTTGTTCGATCTGGTCGTGCCTCATGCGTCGTCCGTTCACGCCGCAGTGTCGAAATTCCTCGACATCAAGGATCTCGGCGAACAATCGCCGGTACGCGTCGCTGTTATCACCGACAGCGAGAACACGCCGCATCTGCCGCTGCTTGGACGGACGGCGAAGATCATCCAGCTGGATGCAGCGATCGAAACGTTCAAGCGCGCGGCTTGAAAACACAAAAGAGAAGATGGCGGTTCATGCAGACGTCGGGTCTGCCGCAGTCCAGTGGTGCCCCATGCCGGAGTCGAACCAGCACTTCTTTCGAAACTCGATTTTGAGTCGAGCGCGTCTACCAATTCCGCCAATGGGGCAACGGATACCGACGAGGCGGGTGTCTAGCATGCGTTTGACTGATGGCGCAAGACGGGGATATGGGTATCGGGCTGATTTCGTGGGGCTTCCGGCCGAATGGGCTCGGCCGGAAGGATGTCTTCAGTGCGCGACGGAGACGGCCGGGGTGGGGAGACCGGATTTCTTGATCGTGATCGCCAGGATCGAGGCGAGCAGGCAGAAGGCGCCGGCGATGAAGAAGGCGGGGAGATAGCTCTGCAGCTCGGTGCGCGACAGGCCAGCACCATAGGCTGCCGTGGCGGCACCCAGCTGGTGGCCGGTGAAGACCCAGCCGAAGACGATGCCGACCTTCTCCTTGCCGAAGCGTTCGGCGGCGAGCTTGACCGTCGGGGGGACGGTGGCGATCCAGTCCAGCCCGTAGAAGACGGCGAAGATCGACAGGCCGTAGAAGGAGAAATCGCTGAACGGCAGGAAGAGCAGCGACAGGCCGCGCAGGCCGTAATACCAGAAGAGCAGCCAGCGATTGTCGAAGCGATCCGACAGCCAGCCGGAGCCGATCGTGCCGAAGAAATCGAAGATGCCCATGACAGCAAGCACGCTGGCGGCGGCCACCGGCAGGATGCCGAAATCGCCGCAAAGCGTGACGAAATGGGTCTGGATCAGGCCATTCGTGCTCAGGCCGCAGATGAAGAAGGTGGCGAACAGGATCCAGAAGGTCGAGGTCTTCGAGACCTCCTTGAGGACGACGATCGGGGCCGCGAGCATGGTGAGCAGGCCGCCGGTCTGTACGGGCGGCGGGGTGATGCGGTCCTCGCCGAAGGAGGGGAGGTTGAGATCGGAGGGGCGGTCGCGCATGAAGGCGAGCACGACCAGCGCGGCGAACAGGATCATGCCGCAGACGAAGAAGACGGTGGCGCGCCAGCCGTAGCTCTCCGTCAGCTGTGCCATCAGGGGTAGGAAGACCAGCTGGCCGGTAGCGGAGCTGGCCGACAGCATGCCGACGACGAGGCCGCGATGCTTGGTGAACCAGCGGGCCGAGACGGTGGCGGCCAGCACCATGGCGGTCAGCCCGGTGCCGAGGCCGACGACGATGCCCCAGAGCAGCAGCAACTGCCAGATCTCGGTCATGAACAGCGAGCCGACGAAGCCGCTCGAAATCAGGATCATGGCGAAGACAATGACCTTGCGGACGCCGAAATAATTCATGAAGGCGGCGGAGAAGGGGCCCATCAGACCGAAGAGCAGCAGGCGGACGGCAAGCGCCGACGAGATCTGCGAGGTCTCCCAGCCGAACTCGTCCTGCAGCGGCTTGATGAGCACGCCCGGCGCGCCCATGGCGCCTGCAGTGACCAGCATGGTGAGAAAGGTGGCGGCGACGACGACCCATCCGTAGTGGATGTTGCGCCGCGCCAGCGTGGAGGCAAGTGCAGTGGAGACCATGGGGCTGTTCCGTTCGGGGGTTGCCGGAAGGCTAATACAAATATTTAGATGACGGCCATCATCATTGTTGATTATTGATGATGCGCGTCATATAAATTGTCAAGCGGTGTTTTTTAGGAGCCTTGCTATGCGTGTCAGCCGGGAGAAATTCGCGGAAAACCGGGAGAAGATCCTCGGTGTCGCGGGCGTGCTGTTTCGCGAGAAGGGGTTCGAATCCACGGGCGTGGCGGAGATCATGAAGGCCGCGGGGCTGACCCATGGCGGCTTCTATGGCCATTTCCAGTCGAAGGAAGATCTGGCGCTCGAAGTCAGCCGGGCGCTGATCGAGCGGGTGAAGGTCCGCTGGAACGAGATTATAACAAGCGCGCCGGATGCGCCGCTCGATGCGCTCCTCAATCATTATCTCTCCCGTTGCAGCGTCGATGATCCCGGCGGCAGTTGCGTCTTCGCCTCGCTGGTGCAGGAGGTCAGCCGCAGCCACGGTGCCGTGCGCTCGACCTTCAATGACGGGCTGTCGGCGCTGGTCGATATACTCTCCGAGATCGTGCCCGGCGACAGCGCGCAAGAGCGCCGCGCCAAGGGGTTCACGACGCTGTCGGCGATGATGGGAGCGGTGATTTTGGCGCGCGCCGTGGAGAGCCGGGAGCTTTCCGACAATTTCCTGTTCACGACGCGCGACGCTCTTTCGCCGGCTAAGGGTTAGCCATGTCGGGCGATCAGGCCGCTGATCTCGACGGTCTCGGCAAAGCGGCCATCAGGCGAAAGCCGTGCCAGGGCGGCGCGGAGCTCGGTCTCAAACGCTTCCGCCTTGTCTCCCAGCGTTTCCGGTGACGTCACCGAGGTCGAGAAGGCGCGGCCGATGATGTCGTCCGCGGTCAGTTGGCGCTCGCTCACGATGCCGATCCGCTCGAGATGGTTGAAGGGCGATTGCAGCAGGACCGTTTCGTGGGCGACCCAATCCGGGCCCTTGCGGCGCTCGCGGTCGGCGTTGCGTTCCGGCGCGAAGGTTTCCGACAGCGTGTTGACGGCGGCGCGCCAATCCGGCGTGGAGGCTATGTGGCGATCGCCGAAGAGCACGACGCAACCGGCGTCGACGGTGATCGCGTCGAGCGCCTTGAGCGTCGCCGGGCGGTCCATCCAGTGGAAGGAGCGGCCCATGACCGTCATCTTCAGCGGCGCGAGCGACGGGCCGAGATCGTAGGACGAGCCGTGGATGAAGTCGATGGTCACACCGGCTGTGCCTGCATCGGCGCGCGCGGTCTCCAGCATCTCCGGTTCGGGGTCGATACCGGTGACCTTTGCGCCTGTCATGCGGGCGAAGGCGATGCCGAGTTGGCCGGGGCCGCAGCCGAGGTCGAGCAGGCGCTCGCCTGTTTGCAGGCCGGCGCGCTCCGTGACGCAGGCGATCAGCTCGTCCGGATAGGGAACGCGGTAGCGGGTATAATAGGCGGCCGTCGAGCGGAAGCGGCGGGCCTCGAAGGGGATGACGGTCATGGGGATATCCTCGGGGGCGATATCTTGAATTGGATCGTGCGCCTGCCCCGTTTCGGGGGCAGGCAAGGTATCCTGCGACCTTATTTGAAGCCCTCGACGCGGTGCGGCACGTAGGGCTCTTCCAGCGCCGCGATATCCTCAGCCGAGAGCTTGACCAAGAGAGCGCCGACGGCGTCGTCGATATGACCGGATTTCGAGGCGCCGATGATCGGGGCGGTGACGGCGCTTTTCTGCAGGATCCAGGCCGTGGCGATCTGGGCGCGGGATACGCCGTGCTTCCTGGCGAGATCGCCGACCTTGCCGATGATGGCGCGGTCCGCGTCCTCGGCCTGCTGGTAGAGCGTCTTGCCGAATTCGTCAGTCTCGCTGCGGGCGGTCTTTTCGTCATAGTCGCGGGTCAGGCGGCCGCGCGCCAGCGGGCTCCAGGGGATGACGGCGATCTTCTGATCCTGGCAGAAGGGCAGCATCTCGCGCTCTTCCTCGCGGTAGAGCAGGTTCAGGTGGTCCTGCATGCTGACGAAGGGCGTCCAGCCATTGGCTCTGGAGGTGTAGATCATCTTGGCGAACTGCCAGGCATGCATGGACGAAGCGCCGATATAGCGCGCCTTGCCCGCCTTCACGACATCATGCAGTGCCTCCAGCGTTTCCTCGATCGGCGTCGTCGGGTCGAAGCGGTGGATCTGGTAGAGGTCGACATAGTCGGTGCCGAGGCGCTTCAGGCTGTTGTCGATCTCGTCAAAGATCGCCTTGCGCGACAGGCCGGCGCCGTTCGGGCCTGGGCGCATGCGGTTGAACACCTTGGTGGCGAGCACGATCTCGTCGCGCCGCGAAAAATCCCTGATCGCACGGCCGACGATTTCCTCGGACGAGCCGTCGGAATAGGTGTTGGCGGTGTCGAGGAAATTGATGCCGGCTTCGAGCGCCTGGCGGATCAATGCGCGGCTCGGCTCCTCGGCCTGCGTCCAGCTGTGATTGCCGCGGCCGGGCTCGCCGAAGGTCATGCAGCCCAGGCAGATCTTCGAGACTTCGAGGCCGGTGCCGCCGAATTTGACGTATTCCATGAAATCGCTCCGTGATGAGACTAGAAACCCTGGCGCTACCCCTATCTAGGGCGCTACCCGCCAGATTGGCAGCGGCCGCAACAAACAACCATGCGTTCCCCAGGGCGGGAAGGGCGATCAGGCTTCACGCTTGCGTGATCCCCGCCCACGGTGTTAGCTGCTGCAGCATAAACGGACTCTTGCCCCGAGACCCCATCGATGATCCTGCGCCCATGAAGCTGCCGCCGCGCGCTCGCTATGACGATCGCTACCGCGATTTCGCCTGGACGATCCCCGAGGATTTCAACATCGGCCGCGTGTGCTCGGACGATTGGGCGGCACGCGAGCCGGAGCGGATCTGTCTTCAGCATTTCAGCCCGGATGGCGATCATCTCTCGTTGAGCTATGGCGCGCTTGCGGCGCGCTCGGCCTCGCTTGCCAACGGGCTCGTCGCACTGGGTCTGACAAAAGGCGACCGAGTGGCGTTGCTTCTGCCGCAATCCTTCGAGACGGTGATCGCCCATATGGCGATCTACAAGATGGGGGCGATCGCGGTGCCGCTGGCGCTGCTCTTCGGTGTCGAGGCGCTGGAATACAGGTTGAAGACGTCGGGTGCGGCCGCTGTCGTGACCAACGGCTTCGGGCTCGAACGTATCCATGAAATCCGCGACCGGCTGCCGGACCTCAAGACGGTGATCAGCGTCGACGCTTCTGACGACAGCAATGGCGTCGTCTCCTTCGGCAGCCTTGTCGAGCGCCATGCGCCCATCTTCGACGTGCCGCCGACAGGGCCGGACGAGCCGGCGCTGATGATCTTCACCTCGGGCACAACAGGCGCGCCGAAGGGGGCGCTGCACGGGCACCGGGTGCTGGCCGGGCATATTCCTGGCATCCAGTTCGCGCATGAGGGTTTTCCGCAAGCTGGCGACAGGATGTGGACGCCGTCCGACTGGGCTTGGGCAGGCGGGCTGCTCAACGCGCTGCTTCCGAGCCTGATGCTCGGCGTGCCCGTGGTCTCGTCGCCGGCGCAGAAATTCGATGCCGATATGGCCTACAGGATCATGGCCGAGATGAGGGTGCGCAACGGCTTCATTCCGCCGACAGCCTTGCGGTTGATGAAATCGGTGCCCGATCCGCGTGAGCGATACGATCTCACGCTGCGCACCATCGGCGCTGCCGGCGAGGCGCTGGGGGCGGAGACGCATGATTGGGCAAGCCGCACGCTCGGCATCGAGGTCAACGAATTCTACGGGCAGACGGAGTGCAATTTCGTGCTGTCGTCCAACGCCGCGCTTGGCGTGAGCAAACCTGGGGCGATCGGCAAGGCAGTGCCGGGGCATAAGGTGGCGATCGTCGATGAGGTCGGCGCGGCGCTGGCGCCGGGTGCTGTCGGCCAGATCGCCATCGCGCGGCCTGATCCGGTGATGTTTCTCGGCTATTGGAACGACGCGGAGGCGACCGCACGCAAATTCGCCGGCGACTGGTTGCTGACCGGTGATCTCGGCCGGCAGGATGAAGACGGCTACGTCACCTTCCTCGGCCGCGACGACGACGTCATCACCTCGTCGGGATACCGCATCGGCCCGGCCGAGATCGAGGACTGCCTGACCGGCCATCCGGCCGTGCAGATGGCGGCGGCGGTGGGCAAACCCGACGCGCTGCGAACCGAGATCGTCAAGGCTTACGTGGTGCTGGCGCCGGGGTTTGCTGAAAGCGACGCGCTGGCGGCGGAAATCCGCGACTGGGTGAAAATGCGGCTGTCGATGCACGAATATCCGCGCGAGGTGGCGTTCGTCGACGCGCTGCCGCTGACGACATCGGGCAAGGTGATCCGGCGGATGTTGCGGGAACGGGCGGTGAGTGAGGGGTAGAGACGGCCAATGCCCTGAGTGGTGCTTGCCGCGAATCACGCAACTCGCTAGATTTGCGCCACAGGCTGGACCCAAGCCTCCTCCCTCCTTTCGGGAAAGCATCTCACATGCAGGGTGACGCCATTCATCGAACCATCTGTTCGAGCATCGCATAAGGAGGGGTTGCGGTTCGGCTCGTGATGGAGGTTTGTAATGAAGCTTTCGGCACCGATATTTCAGCTTAAACGGCGGGCCAAGTTGATGGCGCGCAACGATGGCATTGCGCTCAACGAAGCATTGGACCAGATCGCCCGAGACGAGGGTTTTGCAAGGTGGAGCCTGCTCTCAGCCAGCATGTCTTCGGGACCGCTTTCCGAAACAATATTGTCCCGATTGGAACATGGGGATTTGTTGCTGCTTGCGGGACGCCCCGGACACGGCAAGACCATGCTTGGCCTTAAACTTCTGGTGGATGCGGCTCGCAGTGGCCGCCGAGCCGTGTTGTTCACGCTTGAATTCACGGAGGAGCAGGCGCGAAGGCGCTTGAGAACGCTAGACGAGGGGAGCGGCGTTGTTGCCGATCGAATTGATATCTCCACGTCCGATGAGATAAGCGCCGACTACATCACGACATACATGATGGGATCAAAGCCGGGAACAATCGCGGTTATCGATTACCTTCAACTGCTCGACCAGCAGCGAAGCAAGCCTGCTCTTTCAGAGCAGTTGCAGTCCCTCGGGGCATTCGCACGGGAGACCGGTGTGATATTGGGGTTCATTTCCCAGGTAGACAGGTCATTCGAAGCTGCGGAAAAGCGCCTTCCCGGTATTGCCGACGTACGCCTTCCGAACTTCGTCGATCTCGGCCTGTTCAAGAAGGCTTGCTTCCTGCACGACGGCGAGGCGCAGTTGCAAGACGTCCTTTGATTTGTCAGGGGCTGGCGCCATCACTGCACGGTGGCGGCGGCTCCATTCATCGTCTGATTTCCGTTGTGCCGTGTGGCACCCCCCTCTGTCCTGCCGGACATCTCCCCCACAAGGGGGGAGATCGACTCGCGGTTAGGCTTTCGCCACACATCGAAGGTTGGAACGAGCGGGTGCGCCCAACCGATCTCCCCACCTGTGGGGGAGATGCCCGGCAGGGCAGAGGGGGGTATCACACGTACCACGGCCGGATAAGAACCGCCCACTCACCCCCGCCCAGCCAGCGACATGATCTTCTGCCGCAGCATCTTCGCGACATTGCGGGTGCTGCTGTAGAGATGCAGTTGGGTGGCGACCTGGCGGACGTCGCGGTCGGCGTTCTGGTTGAGGCCGATGACGACGGTGCCCATCTCTTCGCGTTCCTGCCAGAAGCGGCTCATGATCGGGTGATCGGGGACGGCGCAGCTGTCGGAGCGGACGATGTTGGCGTCGTCGAGGTGCCATTCGGTGAGTTCGCCCATGAGCAGTTTGCCCGGCGAGTAGCGGGCGTAGGCCTCGTCATAGGCGGTCTTCCAGGTATAGGCCTCGCCACCCATCATCAGGACGACGGTAGAGGCGATCGACTTGCCGTTGAAGTCGATCGAGTGGATACGCACGGCGTCGACGGCAGCCAGGTTGGAGATCGCCTCGCGGGCAAAGGCCATGTGCAGGCGGTCGGTGACCAGCGCGCTGCGCTTCTTGCCCTTCCAGCCGCCGGCTTCGAGCGCCAGGAATTCCTCGAAGCGCATATGGATATCGCGCGGCTGGCGGGCGACGTTGTAGACGACGGTGCCTTTTTCCTCGAGCAGGCGCCATTGCCGGCGCATCTCGCGCATGTGCGAGGAGGAGACCGACTGGCGCAGATAGGCGACGGCGTCCTCGTCGCTCTGCAGCATCGGGCGCAGATAGGGGTTGGTGGTCGTGATCGGCAGGTTACGGCCGATGGCGACGGCGCGGATCATGCGGGCGAAGATGCCGTTGAGGCGCAGATCCGGCAGCACCAGGATGCCGGGCATGCGCAGGTCGCGGGCAGTGAGGCCCTCGAGGAAGTTATCAAGCGTTTCGGCGGCATCCTCGCCGTCGAGCAGCGGCGTGCCGAGCGGCGCGAAGCTGTTCGCCCAGACACGGATGATCGAGGGGCCGACGGCGAAGCCCGGCTTTTCGACCGAAAAGGGCATCAGCACGCGCAGGCGGCTGCGGGTCTCGTTCTGGTCGCGCAGCAGCGCGAAATTGACCTCGCGGTCGTCGAGACGCGGCATGGCGGGCGCCAGGAAGCGGCCGGTGAAGAAGACGTTGGGTTCCAGCGCGCGGTTGGAGAGGAAGTCCAGCTCGTCCTGCAGATCGTAGCCGAGCTTGCCGGAATAGACGCAGAGCTCGCGGCCAGGACGGCCGATCTCGACGCGGGCTTCGGCCTGCGGTGCATCGAATTCCAGCGATGCCAGCTCGTGGACCATGCGGTTGGCGGTCGAGTCTGTGGTCTGGGTTCCGGGAGGATTGCGCACCATACTGTCAGGCTTCCATATCGTTGCCGGCACTGGCCGGTCTGGCGAAGGCGAAGAGGGCGATGCCGAGCGTGCGGCGGACTGCGAGATGCAAGAGCACGGCCTCGACGCCCATGGCGGAGGCCGTGGCGATCGCCGCGCCCTCGATGCCGAAATGGGGAATAAGGAGAATGTTGAGGGTGACGTTTGCCGTCAGCGCGCCGGCATAGAGCGCGACGCAGATATTCTGCTTTCCGGCCATCATCAAAAGCGTTTCGGCAGGGCCCACCAGCGCCTTGGCAAGAATGCCGGCAAGCAGGATCGCCATCAGCACATAGCCCGCCGTAAAGGCGCCGCCGAAGAGCGACAGCAGCAGGTGCCCGGCCGCGAGCACCACGAGGCCGACGGCCAGCGCCGGCCAGAATGTCCATCTGGCGGCGTCGAAGGCGGCGGCGGCGAGTTCGGCGCGGGTGCCCTCCGCAATGATGCTGGAAAAGCGCGGGCCGGAGGCGGCCTTGACCGAGAAGTTGATGAAGTGCACCAGCGCCATGGTCTTGGCGGCTGCGAAGTAGATGGCGACTTCGTGCGGCTCCAGGAAAATGCCGACGACGACGACATCGGAATTGGTGAGCAGGAAGCTGACGCCCTCGATCAGGAAGATCGGGAAGGCGACGCTTAGCCAGCTCAGGAAATCGATCTTGCTGGGACCCTGGTGATAATGTCGGCGCAGGCGAATGAGGGTCGCGACATACTGGCCGAGCGCGGTGAGATAGGTTGCGACCAGCGCCGCCTGCATGGCGGTGACCGCCGTGTGCGGCGCGCCGAGGACGATCGCTGCAAGCATGCAGGTGATGATCAGGATCGGGCGGATGATATAGACGGGGCTCAGCGCCATGACGGGCCAGTGATTGGCGCGCGAGGTGCCTTCCAAAATGTCGCCCAGCGCGATCATCGGCATGGCGAGCAGCCCGAGGAAGATCGGCACGACATAATAGCTCTGGATGCGATCGCCGAAGAGATGCAGGCCGATCATGCCGATGGCGAGCACCGCGGTGCCCGACAGCAGCCCGAAGATCCGGGCGGTGCCGGTCAGGCCGCGGATTTCTTCGAAGGCGCCCGATGCCTTGTACTGCGGCAGGAAGCGGACGATGGCGGTGTGGAAGCCGAGGCAGGAGAGATCGCCGAAGAGGACGATCAGCACCCAGACGAAGACGAAGATGCCGTATTCGTACTCGCCCATCAGGCGCGCCAGGATGATCTGCGAGAGAAAGGCGAGGGCGGCGCTGATGACGCGGATCAAAAATGCGGTGAGCGCCATGCGCTGGGCGGCGGCCTTTTCGCCGCGCCTGGTCATGATATCGCCGAGCATGCGAAGAAGGCGACCGCCCGCAGGACGCAGGCTCGCCGGTAGCATCTTCTCCGCCGTCTCGATGACCGCCATAATGGACACGCAAAACTCTCTGGCAAATCGTGCCTAGAGTAGTGGCATGACACGGTTAAGAAACGGTTGTGACCGGGTCCTCAGGCTTAACCTGTCCCCAGCTCAAAGCCTCAGCCGCCACCGCGCGCCAACGCCCTGTCTATCAGGACATCCAGCACCTCGGCGTAGCTGACACCCGATGCCGCCATCGCCTTGGCGTACATGCTGATATTGGTGAAGCCGGGGATGGTGTTGAGCTCGTTGACCACGAAGGACATGTCGTGCATCAGGAAGAAATCGACGCGGGCCATGCCGTCGCAGCCGAGCGCCTTGAAGGCCTGGCGCGCGGTCTTGCGCAGCTCGTCCTCGATCTCCTTCGGCAGCTGCGCGGGCACGCGGAGTGCTGCACCTGCTTCATCGATATATTTTGCTTCGTAGCTGTAAAAACCGTGACTCTTGGCCGGCGCGATCTCGCCCGGCAGCGAGACGGTGATTTCGCCATTCGCGTGCTCGAGCACGCTGAACTCGATCTCGCGGCCGGCGATGAATTCCTCGGCGAGAAGCTTGCTGTCGTGCTTGAAGCCCTCGGCAAGCGCGACGGCGAAGTCCTCTTGTGTCCTGACCTTGCTGACGCCGACCGAGGAGCCCTGGCGGGCGGGCTTGATGAAGAGCGGCAGGCCGAGTTGGCGCGAGGCGGCGTCGAAAGTCGGCACGCTGTCTTCCTCGATGCAGAGCGCTTTCGCCACGGGTAGCTCAGCTTCCCGGAGCAGGCGCTTGGCGATGTCCTTGTCGATCGCGGTCACCGATCCGAGCAGGCCGCAGCCGGCGAGCGGGACGCGCGCAACGGATGCAAGACCCTGGATCGAGCCATCCTCGCCATGCATCCCGTGCAGAACGGGGAAAAGGACGTCGATCGCGGGGACTTCATAGGGCTGCGCGCCTTGCGGGATGGCGAGCATTCGGCCATGGCCGCCGGGCAGAAGGCTGACTTCGACGGCTTCTTCGACCTTGGCGGCGGAAGACAGCGTGGTGCCCTTGGGCAGAAGCCGCCATTGCCCTTCCCGGGTCACGAAGATCGGCAGGACGTCGTAGCGCTCGGCGTCGAGGGCCGCGACGACATTGGTCGCCGAGAGGATGGAGACATCGTGTTCGGGCGAGCGGCCGCCGAAGAGGATGGCGATGCGCGGGCGCGACGATGTTGGGCGGGCGGGCTGTGTCGGCATGGCGGATGGGTCCCCTTTGGATCGTTGTTATTGGTCGAGCCTGACGGCGACGCCGCGATTGGCGAAGAAGCGGTCGAAGATCTCGGTCGGCAGCTCGACGTCGGCCTGGCTGGCTTCGTCATGGCCGGATGGATTGTGGAAGCGGATGGTATCGGCGCTTGCCGCCGTCACCAGCACAAGGTGGCCGCCTTTTGAGGGTGGCTGGCGGTCCGGCCAGCGAATCTGGCTGTTGACCGAGGCGATGAAGAAGGCGTTGTCCTTCAGGATGTCGGCGATATCTGCTGTCTGAAGGCCGGTGATCGTTTTCGCGTCGAGGCCGAAGGTTTCGCCGACATAGGTGACGAAGGGCGCGTAGATCAGCCCCTTGATCGACTGGTCTTCCTCGTTGACGACATAGCCGCCGAAGCGGGTGCAGCCGCGCGCGAGGTCGATCGTGCGGTGGTCTTCGCCCCTGGCGGCGAGGATCATCTTCAGGCAGGCCATGCCGCAGATGTTGACGGCCCAGCGCGCATATTCCTCGGCGGTGTCCGCGCCGGATTGTTGCCAGAGCGGGTCATCCAGCAAGGCGGAAGCGCCGCGCTCCAGCACGGAGAGCGTCATCGACGCCGTTTCCCACTGGCTGAAATAGGGGGCCTTGCAGGCGGTGCGGTTCATCGCGTTTCCCTGAAATCAATTCTGATATCGGCGCAAGCTCGGCGAACAAAGCGACTGTTTTGCGGCTGAATTTCGAGCGGATCATGAAATTGGAAGTTGTGGGCGGGTTCTGCTCATGGGCGGGCACAGGAGCGCGCTGCACACATGAAAAAGCCCTCGCGACGTCCAGGTCGCGAGGGCTTCGATCTCAGGTCTCGATCAGGTCTCAGGCCTGCTCGAAGGCACCGTGGCAGTGCTTGTACTTCTTGCCCGAACCGCAGGGGCAAACTTCGTTGCGGCCGACCTTGCCCCAGGTTGCGGGGTCGTCGGGGTTACGGTTTTCAGGCGCAACGATGACTTCCGATGCCTGGTAGACCGAGCCGAACTCGTCTTCGCCGGTATTGGGGTCAATGTGGTGCGCCTGCATGGCCGGCGGTTCCGGCTGCTCCTGCTGCACCAGTTCGACACGCATCAGCTGGGCGGTGACGGCCTGGCGGAGGCTGTTGAGCAGCGTGTTGAAGAGCTCGAAGGCTTCCGACTTGTATTCCTGCAGCGGGTCGCGCTGGGCGTAGCCACGGAAACCGACGACGGAACGCAGGTGGTCGAGATTGACGATGTGCTCGCGCCACAGCGCGTCCAGCGTCTGCATGACGATCGAACGCTCGACGTAATGCATGATGTCGTCGCCGAAGCGCTCGGCCTTTTCGGTGAAGACGGCGTTGGCCGCTTCCGTCAGGCGTTCGCGGATATCGTCTTCGCCGATGCCCTCTTCCTTGACCCAGTCCTCGATCGGCAGATCGAGATTGAGGAGCGCGTTGGCCTGCTCCTTGAGGCCGACGGCATCCCACTGTTCGGCATAGGCGCGCTCGGGAATGTGCTTTTGAACCAGATCCTCGATCACTTCGCGACGCATGTCGGAAACGGTCTCGGAGATGTTGGTTGCTTCCATCAGCTCGAGGCGCTGTTCGAAGACCACCTTGCGCTGGTCGTTCAGAACGTCGTCGTACTTGAGCAGATTCTTACGAATGTCGAAGTTGCGGGCTTCGACCTTCTTCTGCGCGCGTTCCAGAGCCTTGTTGATCCAGGGATGGACGATCGCTTCGCCTTCCTTGAGACCGAGCTTGGTCAGCATCGAATCCATGCGGTCCGAGCCGAAGATGCGCATCAGGTCGTCCTGAAGCGAGAGATAGAACTTCGAGCGGCCAGGGTCGCCCTGACGGCCGGAACGGCCGCGCAGCTGGTTGTCGATACGGCGGCTTTCGTGGCGTTCCGTCGCGATAACGTAGAGACCGCCGGCGGCCAGCGCCTTTTCCTTGAGCTGCTTGATCTCTTCGCGGATCGCCTCGATCTTGGCGTCGCGCTCCGGACCTTCCTCGACTTCGCCGAGCTCACGCTCGACACGCATGTCGAGGTTGCCGCCGAGCTGAATGTCGGTACCGCGACCCGCCATGTTGGTGGCGATGGTGACGGCGCCGGGCACACCGGCCTGGGCGACGATATAGGCTTCCTGCTCGTGGTAGCGGGCGTTCAGAACCTGGAAGTTGTTGAAGCCCTGCTTGCGCATCAGGTCGGCGAGCAGTTCGGACTTTTCGATCGAGGTCGTGCCGACCAGAACCGGCTGGCCGCGCTTCTGCGCATCCGCGATCTCGGCGATGATCGCCTTGTACTTCTCTTCGAAGGTCCGGTAGACCTCGTCGTCTTCGTCGATACGCTGGATCGGCAGGTTGGTCGGTACTTCGACGACGTCGAGACCGTAGATGTTGCCGAATTCTTCCGCTTCCGTCTGCGCGGTACCGGTCATGCCGCCGAGCTTGTCGTACATGCGGAAGTAGTTCTGGAAGGTGATCTGCGCCAGCGTCTGGTTCTCAGGCTGGATCTTCACATGTTCCTTGGCTTCCAGCGCCTGGTGCTGGCCTTCCGAATAACGGCGGCCCGGCATCATGCGGCCGGTGAATTCGTCAATGATGACGATCTCGTCGTTGCGGACGATATAGTCCTTGTCGCGGGTGAAGAGCTTGTGGGCCTTTAGCGCGTTGTTGACGTGATGGACGATCGCGACGTTCTCGATGTCGTAGAGGCTGGCGCCCTTGAGCAGGCCGGCTTCACGCAGGAGATTTTCGAGCTTCTCGGTGCCTTCTTCGGAGAAGTTGGCCGAGCGCTGCTTTTCGTCGATCTCGTAGTCGCTTTCGACGAGCAGCGGAATGAAAGTGTCGATCGTGTTGTAGAGATCGGAGCGGTCGTCGAGCGGACCGGAGATGATCAGCGGCGTGCGCGCTTCGTCGACGAGGATCGAGTCCACTTCATCGACGATGGCGTAGTTGTGGCCGCGCTGAACCATCTGGCCCTTCTCGTACTTCATGTTATCGCGCAGATAATCGAAGCCGAGTTCGTTGTTGGTCGCGTAAGTGATGTCGCAGCCATAGGCCGCCGCGCGTTCCTCGTCCGACAGACCGTGGACGATGACGCCAGTGGTCAGGCCGAGGAAGCTGTAAAGGCGCGACATGGTGGCCGCGTCGCGCTGGGCGAGGTAGTCGTTGACGGTAACGACGTGGACGCCCTTGCCCGACAGCGCGTTCAGATAGACGGGAAGTGTTCCGACCAGCGTCTTGCCTTCGCCCGTCTTCATTTCCGCGATCGCGTTGGAATGAAGGATCATGCCGCCGATCAGCTGGACGTCGAAGGGGCGCATGCCGAGCACGCGGCGCGATGCTTCGCGCACGACGGCGAAGGCCGGGACGAGGATGTCGTCGAGCGTCTTGCCTTCGGCGAGCAGCTTGCGGAACTCCACCGTCTGGGCGGCGAGCTGTTCGTCGGACAGCGCCTTTGTCTTTTCCTCAATCGCATTGATTGCGGCGACGTTCGGCTGGAAGGACCGCACGCGGCGATCATTGGCGGAGCCAAATAGTTTGCGGGCGATGCCGCCAAAGCTGACCATACGACTGGTCCTTTCTGAATATTCATCCCGGGCTTCTCGTAAGGGCGGCCCGGCCGAATTTCGGGCGCACGTATCGAAACGCCAGGAAACTTTTCTGGACGCGAGGTTGCGTGACAGATAAGAGGGGGGTCGAATGATGTCAACGGATTTGGCTGATATAGAAAGGCCACATTCCAGTGTTGATGCCTGTTCAGGGCAGGATTCAAGAAGTTGAAGCCGGTGGGTTAACTGTGAAGGAATGTTTGATGTTGAACTACAACAGAATCGCCGTGATGGCACTCGCCACGTTCGTCGCCTTCCAGGCGCCGGTGCGGGCACAGGACGGCGCTGACGCCGTCGTTGCCAAGGTCGGCGATGTCGAGATCCACCAGTCGGAACTCGACCTGGCGATCGCCAACCTCGATCCGCAGCTGGCGCAGCTGCCTGACGACCAGAAGAAGGTCGCAGCTCTTTCCGCCGCTATCGACGTGAAGCTGCTCGCCAAGGACGCGGCTGCTGAGAAGCTCGACCAGTCGGCTGAGTTCAAGAAGCGCATGCAGTACCTCGCCGATCGCGAACTGCACAACGCCTACTTCAAGAAGCACGTCGTCGACACCGTGACCGACGCTGAAGTCAAGGCACGCTACGACAAGGAAGTCGCAGCCCTTCCGAAGCAGGAAGAAGTTCACGCCCGCCACATCCTGGTGAAGACGGAAGACGAAGCCAAGGACGTCATCAAGCAGCTCGACGCCGGCAAGAACTTCGCCGACCTCGCAAAGGAAAAGTCCACCGACCCGAACAAGGCTGACGGCGGCGATCTCGGCTATTTCACCAAGGGCCGCATGGTCAAGGAATTCGAAGACGCGGCTTTCGCGCTCGACAAGGGTGCCTACACCAAGACCCCTGTTAAGACCGATTTCGGCTACCACGTCATCCTCGTCGAGGACAAGCGCGACGCCGCTCCTCCGGCTTACGACCAGGTCAAGGATCAGGTTCGTCAGCTCGTCATGCGCGACAAGTATCTTGCGCTTCTCGCCTCCGCCAAGGAAAAGTCCAAGATCGACATCACGGACGAGGCGCTCCGCAAGGGCTACGACGACGCCAACAAGCAGCCACAGCCGGGTGACGCGCCCGCAGCAGCGCCGGCTCAGCAGTAACACTATCCATCGAGGGCCCGGTTTTTCCGGGCCCTTCCGTATCCCCTTTCATGCCAGGTCGATGATCATGTCCGGTTCCGTTTCCCCGCTCGCTCCCAAAACCTTCGTGTCCATGCCAGCACTGCGCGGTGTCCGCATGGCGACCGCCTCGGCGGGGATCAAGTACAAGAACCGCACCGATGTCCTGATGATGGTGTTCGACAAGCCGGCGGCCGTTGCCGGTGTCTTCACCCGCTCGAAGTGCCCGTCGGCGCCTGTCGATTTCTGCCGCGCCAACCTGGCTGGCGGCATCGCGCGCGCCGTGGTCGTCAATTCCGGCAATGCCAACGCCTTTACCGGCGTGAAGGGCCGTGAAGCGACCGCGCTCACCGCCAAGTCCGCGGCTGCCGCCGTTGGCTGCAGCGAAAGCGAGATCTTCCTCGCCTCCACCGGTGTCATCGGCGAGCCGCTCGACGCCACCAAGTTTTCCGGCGTGCTCGACACGCTCTATTCGGATGCCACCGGCGATTTCTGGTTCGAGGCCGCCAAGGCGATCATGACCACTGACACCTATCCGAAGGTCGCGACCCGCACGGCCGAGATCGGCGGCGTTACTGTTTCTATCAACGGCATCGCCAAGGGCGCAGGCATGATCGCGCCTGATATGGCGACCATGCTCTCCTTCGTCGTCACCGACGCCGACATCGCGCCGGCAGCACTTCAGGCGATGCTGTCCGCCGGTGTCAACCCGACCTTCAACTCGATGACTGTCGACAGCGATACCTCGACATCCGACACGCTGATGCTGTTTGCCACCGGAGCTGCCGCCGAAGACGGCCAGGCTCGCGTCGAGACGGCTGACGATCCGCGCCTCGCGTCGTTCCGTGCCGCGCTCAACGATCTCCTCAAGGATCTGGCGCTGCAGGTCGTGCGCGACGGCGAAGGCGCCACCAAGATGCTCGAGATCACCGTGACGGGCGCCGAAAGCGATGCCGCCGCCAAGACGATCGCGCTCTCCATCGCCAATTCGCCGCTGGTCAAGACCGCGGCCGCCGGCGAGGACGCCAACTGGGGCCGTATCGTCATGGCCGTCGGCAAATCAGGCGAAATGGCCGATCGCGACCGCCTGGCCATCTGGTTCGGCGACGTGCGCGTTGCCGTCAACGGCGAACGTGACGCCGGCTACTCGGAAGAGGCCGCCTCCAACGTCATGAAAAAGCAGGACATTCCGGTGAAGGTCGAAATCGGCCTCGGAAACGGTACGGCAACGGTCTGGACGTGCGACCTCACAAAGGAGTATGTCGCCATCAACGGTGACTACCGGAGCTGATTTTTCATTGACTGAAGCATTCCCTAAGAAGGCAAATCTGCCGCTCGTGCGCAGGCTGGAAGCCGTCGGTTTCCGGGCCTGGCCTGCCTCGTCCGTGGTCTACGACGGCAGCTGGCAGGTGCGGCTGACGGCAGGGCATCCGTCGAACCGGCTGAACTCGATCGTGCCGCTCGATCCGTCCGACCATCGCGACGTCGAGATCAGGCTGGCCAAGGCGAGCCGCAAGTTCGAAGCCTATGGCCGCCCGGCCGTGCTGCGGCAGACGCCGCTGGCCTCGCCTGTGCTGATCGATCTGGTGAAAGCCGAGGGCTGGGTGCCGTTCGACGAGACCATCGTCATGACCTGCGATCTCGCCAATGCCGACCTGCCGGATACGCTCGATCACTTGCCGACGCATGACATCAGCCGCTTCGTGGACGCCAATCTGGCGACTGACCAGGTGTCGACGAAGCTGAAGCCGGCGCTTGCCGAAGTCATCAACGCGATCAAGCCGCCATCCGGCCTGTTCATGGTGGAAGATCCGGAAACGGGGCCGCTGGCGACCGTGCTCTGCGTGCAGGACAATGATCTGGCCGGCATCATGTCGCTCTCGGTCACGCCGTCGCGTCGCCGCGAGGGGCTCGGGCTGGAGATTTTGACGTCCGCTCTGCGCTGGGCGCGGATGCGCAGCGCCCGCTCGGCCTGGCTGCAGGTCAAGACCGGCAATGTGCCTGCCATCACGCTCTACGAGCGCCTCGGCTTCGTCGAAGCCTATCGCTATTCCTACTGGCGGCGGGATCTTTGCCGATGAGCGAGACAGGTGTGAGCGCGACTGGCCACAGCATTCTTCTCGTCGTCGCCTGCGCGTTGATCGACACGGATGGCCGCATCCTCTTGGCGCAGCGGCCTGAAGGCAAATCGCTCGCCGGTCTCTGGGAGTTTCCCGGCGGCAAGATGGAGCCGGGCGAGACGCCGGAGGAAACGCTGGTGCGCGAACTCCACGAAGAGCTCGGGATCACCACCAAGGTGGCGTGCCTGGCGCCGCTCACTTTCGCCAGCCACACCTACGAGAAATTCCACCTGCTGATGCCGCTTTATGTCTGCCGTCGTTTCGAGGGCATTCCCGTCGGCCGCGAAGGGCAGGCGATCAAGTGGGTGAAGCCGCAGGCGCTGCGCGATTATCCCATGCCGCCGGCCGATGAGCCGCTGATCCCCATCCTGCAGGACTTACTTTAGAAATTTCTATTTTATAACTTTTTCTGTGCCAATCTGGCTGTGGATATTAATCGATCGTTTAACAGATTCTGGCAAAGATCGGCCTCAATCAAGCAACTGGCGTGTGTGTAGAAGGCTTGACGCATGGACGACGATTTCTGGAAAGCAGTTCGGGAGAAAGAGCAGGCTTCGGTTTCCTCGCGCAAGACGGGGGCGCTGAACATTGCCTTGCTGTTCGGCACGGCCGTCGTGGCCCTGACGCTGATCCTGACACCGATGCTCGCCGACAAGTCGAAGTCGAGCGTTTTCGCCAGCGCGCCGTCTGAATTCGATACCATCACGACGGGTTCTATCCCGAAGAGCGAGAACGGCCCGAAGAGCGAAAACGGCAAGCGCTACACGATCCGCCGCAGCATTCTGCAGGATACGCCGGGTTCCGTCTGCGTGGTGCAGGGCTATGGAAGCGGCGTTGGCTGCTGAGGGCGTGAGGCCCGAGGCGATGCGAAGAAATCGACTGTGATGTCGAGCGACGAGGGACGAATGACGAGACTTCTGAAAGCATTTGTCGCCGATCGCAACGGCGCCACCGCCATCGAATACGGCCTCATCGCCGCCCTGATCGCCACCGCGCTGATCACCGGCGTCGGCGCGCTCAGCGGATCGCTAAACAACGTCTTCACCTACATTGCAAACCAGATACCGTCGCTGACCTGAGCGGCGCTAGGGCTCGCAAAAAGCCCTACTGCTTGAGCTTGTGCTCCTCGACCTTCAATGCGTCGGCGAGCCTGACCTTTGCCGATCCCGGCCGCAGCGGTTTCTGCTGGCTCTCATGCGGCGCCCATCCCGAGACATAGATGATCGAGAAGGTGGCCCGGATGCGGCCATCCGGATCGGAATAGCGCTCCGCGTATAGTTCGGCGGCGCGTATGAAGAAGGCGCGCGTCAACGGCTTGCTGCTGCGCTCGGCGAGCGGGTTGGTCATGCCCATGGCGCGCAGGTCGCGCATCAGCGGAAAGATGGAATCGTAGCGGACCGTATAGGTCTCGGCATCGATGACCGGCAGCGCGAAACCGGCGCGCTGCATCAGGCCGCCGACATCGCGGACATCGGCGAAGGGAATGACGCGCGGGCTGGCACCGCCGGTCATCTCGATCTCGGTGGCGAGCAGGACCTCGCGCAGTTCCTGCAGCGTGCCGGAGCCGGGAATGGCGGCGAGGAACAGCCCGTCGGGACGCAGCGCACGGCGGATCTGGATGAAGACGCCGGGCGTGTCGTTGGTCAGGTGCAGGCTGAGCGGCGCGATCACCAGATTGGCGGATTGCGGCTCCAGCGGAACCATCTCCAGCGGCGCCTCGATGAAGGTATCGTCGGAGGTGGCGTAGGCCTGTTCGCTTTCGACGCGGGTGAGGCTGCCGATCTTGCCGGTCGCCTTGGCGGCGCGGGCGGCCGAACCGGTCGCGCCATGCAGTTCGACGGCGTGTTCGAAGGTGCGCTCGACGACGGCGAGGCGTTCGCCCAGTTCGTCGGCGGCGATATCGAGCAGGAAGCTTGCCTTCGGATCGTTGTTGCGAAGCGCGCGATGCCGGTTCGCCGCGATCCGGGTGGTATCGAAGATGATGTCCATGCCGACGTCAATAATCCTGCTAGGCCGGAGCAGCAAGGCGATTTTCCTGTTGCGCGAAATGCGCTATCGTTTCGCCATGGGGTTGCGCGGGTGGCAAGGTTTGGCGGGGATCGACCGGGCGCTGGGGCGTCCGCTGTCGGCTATGGTCGACCTCATCTATCCACCCGCCTGTGCCGTCTGCGGCGTATCGACGGGACAGCATCGCGGCGTCTGCCCAAAATGCTGGTCGGCGCTGCGCTTCATCGAGCGACCCTATTGCGAGGTTCTCGGCATTCCCTTTTCGCATGATCTCGGCCCGGGCATTTTGAGTGCCGCTGCCATCGCCGACCCGCCGCCTTTCGACCGCCTGCGCACGGCGGCCTTTCACGACGAGGCGGTGCGCAATCTCGTGCATGGGCTGAAATATCGCGACCGCACCGATCTGGCGCCGATGATGGCGGCGTGGATGCTCAGGGCATCCGATGGCGCCGTCGAGCGCTGTGACGCGATCCTGCCGGTGCCGCTGCATCGCACCCGTATCCTGTCGCGCCGGTTCAATCAGGCGGCGGAGCTGGCGCGCCACATGGCAAAACAGGTAGAGCGCCCGCTGCTGTCCGCGACGCTGCTGCGTGTTCGCCGCACGCGCCAGCAGGTGGGGCTGGGTGCCAAGGCGCGGCAGGAGAATGTGCGTGGCGCCTTTGCGATCGCCAGTGGCCGCGAGGGCGATGTGTTCGGGAAGCGGTTGGTGCTGGTCGACGATGTCTATACGACCGGCGCGACGGTGGCGGCGGCTGCCAGGGTGCTGCGCCGCGCAGGTGCCGCCGATATCACGGTTTTGACCTTTGCAAGGGCGCTATCCGAAACTATATGACAGGGAGATTACTGCCTTGTCTGGAGTTACGATGGTACCGGTTACGATTTATACGCGCGATGGCTGCGGTTTTTGCGTTCGCGCCAAGTCTCTTCTTTCCGAGAAGGGTGTCGATTTCGTCGAGCACAATGCGACTTCCACCCCGGCCTTCCGCGCCGAGATGATCGCGCGCGCCAATGGCGGCTCGACTTTCCCGCAGATTTTCATAGGCGACAAGCATGTCGGCGGGTGCGATGATCTCTATGCGCTGGAGCGTGCGGGCAAGCTCGACCCGCTGCTGGCCGCCTAGGACAAGCCTATGACCTTCAAGGCCGCCGCCATTCAGATGTGTTCGGGTATCGATCCGCAGCGCAACGCGGCCGCCATGGCGCGGCTGGTGCGCGAGGCGGCCGCCTCGGGCGCCACTTATGTCCAGACGCCCGAGATGACCGGGATGCTGCAGCGCGACCGCGCCGCCGGCAAGCTGCACCTGCGCGACGAGGCCAACGACATCATCGTTCGCACCGCGCGAGAGCTCGCCGGCGAACTGCAGATTTACGTGCATGTCGGGTCGACGGCGATCGCGCTCGAGGACGGCAAGCTTGCTAATCGCGGCTATCTCTTCGGTCCCGACGGCAAGATCCTGAACCGCTACGACAAGATCCACATGTTCGACGTCGATCTCGACAATGGCGAGAGCTGGCGGGAGAGTGCTGCCTACCGGCCGGGGCAGGAGGCGCGTGTCGTGTCGCTGCCGTTCGCCGAGATGGGCTTTGCGATCTGCTACGATGTTCGCTTCCCGGCGCTGTTCCGCGCCCAGGCGGTCGCCGGAGCGCAGGTGATGACGGTGCCTGCCGCCTTCACCCGCCAGACGGGCGAGGCGCATTGGGAAATCCTGCTGCGGGCGCGCGCCATCGAGAACGGCATGTTCGTGATCGCCGCCGCCCAGGCCGGCGTGCATGAGGATGGGCGCGAGACCTTCGGGCACTCGATGATCATCGATCCCTGGGGCAAAATCCTGGCGTCGGCTGGTGGCACCGGCGAGGCGATCGTGATCGCCGAGATCGATCCAGCCGCCGTGAAGGCCGCGCGCGACAAGATCCCGAATTTGAAGAATGCCCGCGAGTTCTCGATCGAGACGGTTGGCGGCGATGTGTCCGGAGGCGTGGCCGCTTGATCCGTTATTCGCTGCGTTGTGACAATGCCCATGAGTTCGAAGGCTGGTTTTCCGAAAGCGCCGATTTCGACCGCCAGGTCGCATCCGGTTTTCTCACCTGTCCCACTTGCAACTCGGCCGCCGTCTCCAAGGTGTTGATGGCGCCGTCGGTTTCGACCGCGCGCAAGAAGGACCAGATGCAGACGGTCGCCATGGATGCGGTGCGTCGCGAGGCCTTCCAGAAGCTGAAAGAGGCGGTAACCGCGATTAAGGCCAACTCCGAGGATGTCGGCGAACGCTTCCCCGAGGAGGCGCGCAAGATCCATTACGGCGAGGCCGATGCGCGCGGGATCATCGGCCAGACGACACCTGATGAGGCGCAGGCGCTTATCGACGAGGGCATCGAGATTGCCGCCCTTCCCGTACTTCCCGACGACGTGCACTGAGATGAGTTCTGAAGCGCGCCTTGCGATGTATAACTTCGGTTTGCACGTGGCGCCCTTCGAGAGCGACGCCGTCGAGGGTTTTCGCCTGCGCGAACCGGCCAATTTCGAGGCGGCGCGGCGCGCTTGCGGCTTTATCGGCCGCTCCGGCTATGCCGGCGAGCCGGGCGTGCGAAGCTGGGGGCCGCAGGTCTTTCCGCGTTTCATTGAAGACAGTGGTTTCGATAGCGCGCCATCGTCCCTGTCGCTCTGGGCCGATATCGAATCGCTGATGGCGTTCAGTTATGACGGCGTGCATGCCGATGCGCTGAAACACGCGCGCAACTGGAACGTCAAGCCGTCATGGCCGCCGCTCGTTCTCTGGTGGGTGGGGCCGCATCATCGGCCTGACTGGGCCGAGGCAGTCGAGCGCTTTGAGCATCTGGCGGATAACGGCCCGAGCGCCCGGGCCTTCACGTTCAAGATACCCTTTGGGCCTGATGGGGCGGCGGTCGAGATCGACCGCGGCCGCGTCAAGGAACTGGCGGCGCGCAACGCCGAGACGCAAGCCGATCTGCTTGCGCATGTCAGAACCTTGAAAGTCTAAAGCGTGTCGCGATCCTTCGGATTCGCTCGTCACGCTTTAAGTTCTTGTTCTGTCGCATGTCGGTGCCGCAAAACCGCTGCACACTTTTGCGCGACATGCTTTAGGCGAAATGCCGGCGGGTGCGCTTACGCCCCGCGCTTGGCGAGCAGCATGTAGTTCACGTCCATATCCCGCGACAGATTCCACTGGTTGGACAGCGGATTGAAGAACACGCCGGTGCGGTCGATGATGGTGAGGCCATCCGCAGTGACCGGCTTTTCGATCTCTTCCGGACGCACCAGCTTCTCATACTGGTGGGTGCCGCGCGGCAGCCAGCGCAGGACGTTTTCGGCGGCGAAGATCGCCAGCGCCGCTGCCTTCATCGTGCGGTTGATTGTTGCCACGAACATCAGGCCGCCGGGGCGGACCATTTTCGCGCAGGTGGTCATGAAGAAATCGACGTCGGCGACGTGTTCCACCACTTCCATATTGAGGACGATATCAAAGGTTTCGCCGGCCTCGGCTAGCTGCTCCGCGGTGACTGCGCGGTAATCGACCGGCACGCCCGACGCCTTTGCATGGGTCGACGCGATGCCGATGTTCTTCTCGGATGGGTCGGCGCCGATGACGGTCGCGCCCATGCGGGCGACCGGCTCCGACAACAGGCCGCCGCCGCAGCCGATATCGAGCACCCGCAGGCCTTCCAAAGGTCGGGCCGAGCGCGGATCGCGGCCGAAGTTTTCGGCGGCCTTGTCCCTGATATAGGCGAGGCGGACGGGGTTGAACTTGTGCAGCGGCTTGAACTTGCCGGTCGGGCTCCACCACTCGGCGGCCATGGCCGAGAAGCGGTCCACTTCGCTCTGGTCGATGGTGCTCTTCGCCGCTTCCGTCATGGTCATGCTCCTTGATTGCTCAGGAGTGAAGTCGGACGAACGGTACGCGAAGTCAAGAGCCAGAGGCAGTGTCGCGTGGTCGCGGTAGTGTCCGGCTTTGGCGCTTGGCTACTACAAGTGGATAAGGCGACGTACATCAACACATTGTGATATAATTAATATGTTGTTGAGGGTAAGGGCGATGTTGCGTGTGCGTAATGCATTGGCCGCCATGCTCGGCCTGTCCATGTGTTTTCCGTTGTGTTTCCCGTTTCCGGCGTACGCGGAGGTTGCGGTCGGCGAGGCGACTCTCATCAAGACAGAGGTGGCTGGGGAAAACGGGCCTCTGGTGGTCAAGGACCCTGTTCATCGCGACGAACGCATCCGCACCTCGATCGGCGGGCTTGGTCAATTCGTCTTCCGGGATGGTACCAAGCTTGCCGTCGGCGCCGGCTCGTCGGTGGTGATCGACAGCTACGTTTACGACGATGCCAACTCGGTCAAGAAGCTGACGATCAAGGCGGCGAAGGGCACGTTTCGCTGGATCAGCGGCAATTCCTCCTCATCGGCCTATTCGATCGTGACGCCGGCGGGAACTATCGGCGTGCGCGGCACGGCGTTCGACGTCTATGTCGCGCCCAACGGCACCACGGCGATGGTTCTTCTCAACGGTTCGGCACAATTTTGCGGCGCCGGCGGCTGCAAGCAGCTGCGCGAGCAGTGCGACTGCGTGATCGCATCGCGCGGCGGCGGGGTATCGGATCCGCGCAAGGTCGACGAGACGACATTGCGGACGCTGCGAAACAACAAGGCGCTGCCCTTCCTCTCGGGAAACCAGCAACTGTCGGGGCCGCTCGGCAATATCCGCACCACCTGCGGCCTGCGCAGCATCCGCGCCGAACGCCAGGATCGGCCGCAAGAGAGCACGCCGGTGCCGACGCTGTTTCCGCCGCAGGAGCAGGCGCCGCCAAAGACACCGGACCGGCCACAGAAGCCGGATAAACCGCAAAAGCCGGACAAACCGCATCATCATCGCCCCGACAAGCATCACCATGACAGGGACGACGACGATCATCACCACCATGGCCGCGACAATGACCGTGACGGGGATCACGGCCATTGGGGCGGACGCGGAGGGGATCGCGACGGGCATCACGACCGGGGCAATGACGGCGGCGGATGGGGCCAGCGCAGCGGAAATCACGACGGTCAAAATGGGCATGGACCGCGCGACGGTTGGGGCAATCGGCATGAAGGGTCGCGGGATCGTGGAGGCGACAATCACGGTGCGCGGGATCACGCCGATCGCGGCAGTGCGACTCGTGATGGAGGTCGCGATCATGCCGATCGAGATCGCGGAGGCCGGGACAATGGCGGCCGGGATCATGGAGGCCGGGATCGTGAGGGCCGTTCCGATGGCGGCAATGGCGAGCGCAACGGGCATGGCGGGCATCGCGACGGGCCGCACGGCGATGCTTCGCCTGGTAATGATGGTCAGACGCAGGCCGGCGGGGCAGGGTCCGCTGTCGGCGATGGTGGCCAAGGCGGTGCCGGAAGTGAATCCGACACTGGCGCCGGGGGCGGCGATGGGGCCGGCTCGGGTGAACATCGTGGCGGGTGGCATGGCCACAACGGCGACCAGAACGGTGGCTGGCGGGGCGGAGGCGGTCGCCATATGCGCGACCGGAGCGGCGGCGATGGCGGTGGTGGCGACGGTAGCAGCAGCGACTAGGCCGGCTTTATCCTGATATGGACGTCCTCACGACGCTTGCTCCGATAGCGGGGCGGGATCGTCTGCCGGGCTTTCCCTGAAATGATCGGCGCGACGGGCGAGGCGGCGGTAGAACTCCGGCAGTGTCGCCGGGTAGGGCTGCGCCCGCTGCCGGACACGAGCGAGCAGCTTGCGGCTGTCGGTGGAGCGGGTGGCAAAGGCTTCGACCAGGGCCTGGTGCGCGGTTTCGAGCAGCGCGAAGGTTGCGGACAGGCCGACGGTCTCGTCGCCCAGCGTGGCGTAGAGGCGGGTGCGCGTGCTCTTGCCCTTCAATCCCAGCGAACCGGCGTCGAGCAGGGCGAAGTGCGGCAGGGCAGCGGCCGTCGTCTCGGAGACCAGGATATCGAAGCCGACTTCCTTGCAGCAGCCTTCTATGCGGGCGGAGACATTCACCGCGTCGCCGACGGCGGAATAGTTGAAGCGGCTTTCGGCGCCCATGTTGCCGACGCACGCGAGGCCCGTGTGGATGCCGATGCCGATCCCCACCTTGTATTCTTCGCCGAAGCCGAAGGCGTCGGTCGCGTTCAGCGTCGCCAGCGTCTCGCGCATGGCAAGGGCGGCGCGCACGGCCTTGGCGGGGTGGTCGGCGACATCGACCGGCGCGTTCCAGAAGGCCATGATGGAATCGCCGATGAACTTGTCGAGCGTGCCTTCATTGGCCACCACATGGCGGCTCAGCGCATCGAGCAGCGTGTTGAGGAAGCGGACGACCTCGGCGGGCTGCAGGCGCTCGCTCAGCGTCGTGAAGCCCCTGACGTCGACGAACATGACGGTCAGCTCTCGATCGTCGCCACCCAATCGCAGCGCATCGGGATTGTGCTCGATGCGGTGGAGCAGCGAGGGCGAGAGATATTGGCCGAACGCCTTGCGCACCTCGCGCCGCTCGCGGTCGATGACCAGGATGCGGAAGGAAGTGGCGGCGAAGTGGATGATCGAGGCGGCGACGATCGGGGCGAGCGGATCAAACAGCAGACCCCATCGCGAAAAGGCGAACCAGGAGCTCGCGAAGGCGAGCGCGGTGACGATCAGGCCCCAGGCGAGGCCGACCGCGGGGCTGACGAAGGTGGTGACGATGACGAGGCAGGTGCCGAGCACCGCGATCAGCAGGATCTCCATGCCATCGGCCCAATCCGGTCGCGAGAGGAAGTGGCCGGAGAGGATCTGCTCGACGGTCTGCGCATGGATGGAGACGCCGGGCACGTTTTCGCCGAGCGCGGTTGTGCGGATATCCTGCAGGCCGGCGGACGAGGTGCCGACGAAGAGGATGCTGCCCTGCACGGCTGCGGCGACATCCGGCGCGGGGCCGTCGGGCGCCAGCACCTTGCCGGCGGAGATATAGCGATCGGCGATATCGGGGCTGGTGTAGAGCCAGAGTTCGCCGGACGAGGTGACGGGTACCACGAAATCGCCGACCTTGATCGAGGTCAGCGTGTCGGGAATATCGGGGGCGGCCGCGACGATATAGGTCGAGGCGCCCTGGGCGACACGCAGCGCTTCCAGCGCCAGGTTCGGATAGAGCTGCTGGCCGTCGCTGAGCAGCAGCGGCACGCGGCGGACTGTGGCGGAATAGGTGCCGGGGTTGAGGCTGATATGGCCGAGGCCGGTGGCGTTGATCTGCAATTGCGGGCGCACCGGCGTTGCCGCCGTCATGCGCGGCGGGGCGTTGAACGGGCTCTCGCCGGTGAAGGCGAAGCCCGCCTTGACCGGCGGCTTGTAGCTGCCGTCCATGGAGAGGCCGAAGCCGAGGACCACGGGCTTGTCTGCGATGGCTTGCGCGAAAAGCTGGTCGTTATCGGGTAGTCGGCTAAGAAGCGTGGGGTCGATGCCGGCGACATCGCGCATGATGGAGCGCGGCGACAGGCGGTCGGCCTCGGCGAACAGCACGTCGAAGGCGATCGCCGCCGCACCCATGTCGGACAGGCGCTGTACCAGCAGCGCCAGCCGGTCGCGCGGCCATGGCCACTGCCCGAATTCCCGGAGCGACGCCTCGTCGATATCGATGACGCGGACGGGGGTGTTTTCGAACTTGCGCGGGGTGATCCGCTGGTATTCGTCGAAGGTGATGTCGCGGATCTGGCGCAGCAGCGGCGGATCGGTGGCGCGCAGCAGCGTGAAGCTCGCGACGAGCGCAAGGCCGAGAACCACGCCGATTTTCTGCATGCGTGTCATGACCAGCCTTTATCGAGGAGGTCGGTGCATATGTCTGAGTTTTGAGCCGCGTCCGGCTGAAGCTTTTGTTTCAAGCTGCCCGTTTCAGGCGGGCGAGGCAACCGCGCCTTTCGGACGGTTCAATCGAGGCGTCAGCCCTGCGGCATCGCGTCGTTCTTGCTTGAGGCAGCATGGGCTTCGAGTATTGCCGCCGCGATCACCTTGCGCAGTTCGTAAACCAGCGATCTGGAGCGCTTGCGATCCAGGTCCTGCGCCGCTTTCGCAAGGTTAAGTCCCTCGTTCAACACAATGTGATGGGCGCGGGCCAGTGCCCAGGTTTCTATATCAAGATTTCCCATTCGGAATCTCCGCCAAATCATTCAGCATCAAAGACATTCGCGAATCAATCTACGCCGCATACTTACGATTGAAGAAGAATCACAGTTACCTATGCTTGGAAATATACGCGACACCCGAATTTTAGTGGTGTGACAAAATAGTTGCGCCGTGGCAGCGGGTGTGCCGCGCCACGGTTGTGCCTATGCCCAATTGATATCAGTGCAGGTTGATCGCCGTCGGATCGTCAGTCGTTGGCGGCCATCATCCGGTCGCTGGGGCGTCCCGAGGACCAGCGCATCCATTGATCCGGGCTGCCGTTGAAGACGTTGAGGTCGATCCTGCCTTCGACGCCATGCGACAGGCCCGAGCCGGAATACTGCCAGAAGAGCCACTTGCGGCCCGGATAGCGCTTGGACGGGTGGGCGGCGACGGAGCGCAGCCAGAAGGGATAGTTCTGGAAGGCGCCCTGCAGGTTGTCAGCATAGAAGTCGGGCGCCGTGTAGATCACGGGACGCTTGCCGTAATAGCGCTCGAGCTTGTCCATGAAGACCTGCATCTTCTCGAGCACATTTTCGGTCGAGGGGCGACGCTTGCAGGCGGATTCGCCGTTCCATTCGACGTCGATGACGGGCGGAAGCGCATCGGGATCGCGCGGCACGTTGCGGATGAACCAGTCGGCCTGTTCGCCGGCGGTGCGGCACCAGTAGAAGAAGTGATAGGCGCCGCGCTTCAGCCCGGCTTCCTTGGCCTTGCGCCAGTTGGTGCGGAACATCGGATCGAGGTGGTCGCCGCCGTCTGTCGCCTTGATATAGGCGAAGTTGGCGCCCTGGGTGCGCAGTCTCGGCCAGTCGATATCGCCCTGCCAGCGAGAGACGTCGACGCCGTGAACGGCGAGCTTGTGCGGCGAGGCGCGGCCAAAGTTGATCGGCTTGGCGTCGCGGAACTGGCGGCTATAGAGCTTGCCGCGCGTGCGCTGCTGCGTGGCCTCTTCCATGGTGGGAAGATCAGGTATCTCGGGGCGCGCCATGATCGGGGCGGCAACGGGCGTGACAACGGGCGGGCGGGCCGGCGGCGTCATCATCGCGACCTCCGTAGCTGCCATCGGGCGCTCGGCCGGAAGCGGCGCGCCCACAGCGCGGTCGGCGGACTCGAAGGCCTTCGATTCCGGGATCGGGCCGGCCCATGCCAGCACTTCCTGGTGCGGAGCGGTCTGCTGGCCGGCGGCGATACCGGCGGAGGGAACGGGTGCTGATGGAACGGCTGCAGGCGGGGCCACCGAGCTTGTCGTTTCGCGAGAGGGGGCGGCTGAAGCCAAGACGTCGGGGCCGGACGTCGACGTGCAACCCGCAAGGGTCAGACAGGCAAGGAAGATTGCTGGCGCAGCCGAAAAACGCATTGGGAACCCGTTACTCATTACAGGCCGGACGCCGAACTCGAGTGGCGCCAGGAACATCAAAGGGTATTGCTAACGGGAAATTACCAAAAAAAGCTGAATCTAATCTTTACGCCGAAAAATGTGCGGCGACGGGGCAGCGCGCTTTGGTGGCCCAGCGCCTCGCGGGATTGTCATAGTCATGTCACATGCGGTTCGGCGCTGCCTCGCGCGGCCTGCAAATTACACGCGCAATTGAGGCCGTCATTCTCCTTTCCCCACCTTGCCACCCCCTCACAAACTCGTTAAGAGACGCCGCAACTTGGGCCCTTGGGCGCAGGGCTTTAGAAGGGTTCCAGAACCTCCCAATTCCGGCTCTTCGGCCCGTGGCTTCCAAGGCTTCGTCGTGCCGGGTCTGGCGTTCGTCTCTCCCGGCGGTTTGCTGTGGTAGAGGCTTATGGCACGCATCGTAATGAAGTTCGGCGGAACATCCGTCGCTGACCTGGACCGTATCAAGAACGTTGCCCGCCACGTCAAACGCGAGGTCGATGCCGGTCATGAAGTGGCCGTCGTTGTTTCCGCCATGTCGGGCAAGACAAACGAGCTGGTCGGCTGGGTGCAGAACACGCCGAAGGTCGTCGGCGCAAGCTCGCCTTTCTATGATGCCCGCGAATACGACGCCATCGTCGCCTCCGGCGAGCAGGTGACATCCGGTCTGCTGGCGATCGCGCTGCAGGCCATGGACGTCAACGCCCGCTCCTGGCAGGGATGGCAGATCCCGATCCGCACTGACAACGCGCATGGCGCGGCTCGTATCCTCGAGATCGACGGCTCGGAAATGATCAAGCGCATGGGCGAGGGCCAGGTGGCCGTCGTCGCCGGCTTCCAGGGTCTCGGCCCCGATAACCGCATCGCGACGCTCGGCCGTGGTGGTTCGGATACGTCGGCGGTCGCAATCGCCGCAGCCGTCAAGGCTGACCGCTGCGACATCTATACCGACGTCGACGGCGTCTACACGACCGATCCGCGCATCGTGCCGCAGGCGCGCCGCCTGAAGAAGATCGCCTTCGAGGAAATGCTCGAAATGGCATCGCTCGGCGCCAAGGTGCTGCAGGTTCGCTCCGTCGAGCTTGCCATGGTGCACAAGGTGCGCACCTTCGTGCGCTCGTCTTTTGAAGATCCCGATGCTCCGGGCATGGGTGATTTCTTGAATCCGCCCGGAACGCTGATTTGTGACGAGGAAGAAATCGTGGAACAGGAAGTAGTCACCGGCATCGCCTATGCCAAGGATGAAGCGCAGATCTCGCTTCGCCGTCTCGCCGACCGTCCGGGCGTCTCCGCCGCGATCTTCGGACCGCTGGCCGAGAACCACATCAATGTCGACATGATCGTCCAGAACATCTCGGAAGATGGCTCGAAGACCGACATGACCTTCACCGTGCCTTCGGGCGACGTGGACAAGGCCATCAAGGTGCTCGGCGAGCACAAGGATACGATCGGTTACGACGTCGTGCAGAACGAATCGGGCCTGGTGAAGGTGTCGGTCATCGGCATCGGCATGCGCAGCCACGCCGGCGTCGCGGCGACCGCTTTCAAGGCACTTGCCGATAAAGGCATCAACATCAAGGCGATCACCACCTCGGAAATCAAGATTTCCATCCTGATTGATGGTCCTTATGCGGAACTCGCTGTCAGGACTTTGCATTCCTGCTACGGTCTGGATAAGAATTGATTCCCAGCAGGGCCGCCGCGCGTACAAGTTGATTAGTGGCGCGGCGATCTGCCGGGCCACTTTGCCTTCTGTTTTTGGAGCTTGAGACGCAATGAGAGACCTTTCCGGCGGTCCGCGCGTGCTGCTCAAGCGGCTGCGCGAGTTGATGGCGGAGCCGCTGGAGCCACAAGAGCGTCTTGACCGGATCGTTCGCCAGATCGCCAGCAACATGGTGGCGGAGGTTTGCTCCGTCTACGTGCTGCGTTCCGACGGCGTTCTCGAACTCTATGCAACCGAAGGTCTGAACCGCGAAGCTGTCCACCTGGCGCAGCTGAAAATGGGGCAGGGCCTCGTCGGCACGATCGCCGCGTCGGCCGCCCCCCTCAATCTCTCCGACGCGCAGTCGCACCCTGCCTTCCGCTACCTGCCGGAGACGGGCGAAGAGATCTATCACTCCTTCCTTGGCGTGCCGATCCTGCGCGCCGGCCGCTCGCTCGGCGTTCTCGTCGTGCAGAACAAGGCCAGCCGCAACTATCGCGACGAGGAGCTGGAAGCACTCGAAACGACGGCCATGGTGCTGGCCGAGATGATCGCCACCGGCGAGCTGAAGAAGCTCACCAAGCCGGGGCTCGAACTCGATCTCACCCGTTCCGTCACGATCGACGGCGACACCTATAATGAAGGTATCGGCCTCGGCTATGTCGTGCTGCACGAGCCGCGCATCGTCGTCACCAATCTGCTCAACGACGATGCCGACAAGGAAATCCGCCGGCTTGCCGAAGCGCTGGGTTCGCTGCGCATCTCGATCGACGATCTCTTGTCGCAGCGCGACGTCTCGATGGAGGGCGAGCACCGCGAGGTGCTTGAGACCTACCGCATGTTCGCGCACGACCAGGGATGGGTGCGCAAGCTCGAAGAGGCGATCCGCAACGGTCTGACGGCGGAAGCCGCGGTCGAGAAGGTGCAGAGCGACACCAAGGCGCGGATGATGCGCCTGACGGACCCTTATCTGCGCGAGCGGATGCATGATTTCGAGGATCTGGCGAACCGACTGCTGCGGCAGCTCACCGGCTATACCGGCCGCACCTCGGGCGATGGCTTCCCTGCGGACGCGATCATTCTTGCGCGCGCCATGGGTGCCGCCGAACTGCTCGATTATCCGCGCGCCAATGTGCGCGGCCTGGTGCTCGAAGAGGGCGCCGTGACCAGCCATGTCGTCATTGTGGCGCGTGCCATGGGCATTCCCGTCATCGGCCAGGCGGCCGGTATCGTGGCGCTGGCCGATAATGGCGACGCCGTGATCATCGACAGCGACGGCGGCCATGTGCATCTGCGGCCGCTGCCGGAGCATCAGCGCTCCTACGAGGAAAAGGTGCGGTTCCGCGCCCGCCGGCAGGAGCAGTTCCGGGCCTTGCGCGCGGTCGAGCCGCTGAGCAAGGACGGGCAGCGCGTGTCGCTGCAGATGAATGCCGGCCTGCTGGTCGACTTGCCGCAGCTGTCTGAATCGGGCGCCGAGGGCATCGGGCTTTTCCGCACCGAGCTGCAGTTCATGATCGCCTCCACGCTTCCCAAGGCGGAAGAGCAGGAGCAGTTTTACCGCAACGTCCTGAAGCAGGCCGCCGGCCGGTCGGTGACCTTCCGCACGCTCGATATCGGCGGCGACAAGGTCGTGCCCTATTTCCGCGGCCATGAAGAAGAGAACCCGGCGCTTGGCTGGCGGGCGATCCGCCTGTCGCTCGACCGCCCTGGTCTTCTGCGCACGCAGCTGCGCGCCATGCTGAAGGCAGCCGCCGGCATGGAACTGAAGCTGATGGTGCCGATGGTGACCGAGGTATCGGAAATCACCGCGGTGCGCGAATTGCTGCAGAAGGAAGTGCAGCGCCTGTCGCGCTTCGGCCACGGGCTGCCACGCAAGCTGCAGTTCGGCGCCATGCTGGAAGTGCCGGCTCTGCTCTGGCAGCTGGACGAGCTGATGGCGGCGGTCGATTTCGTGTCGGTCGGTTCCAACGATCTGTTCCAGTTCTCGATGGCCGTCGATCGTGGCAATGCGCGGGTCTCCGATCGCTTCGATACGCTGGACAAGCCGTTCCTGCGTATCCTGCGCGATATCGTGCGCGCCGGCGAGCGCAACAACACGCCGGTGACGCTCTGCGGCGAACTGGCGGGCAAGCCGATTTCGGCCATGGCGCTCTTAGGCATCGGCTTCCGCTCGGTGTCGATGTCGCCGGCCTCTATCGGTCCGGTCAAGGCGATGCTGCTCGGCCTCGACGTAGGCGCACTGTCCAAGGCGATGCACGAGGCGCTCGACGATACGACGACGCCGACATCGATGCGCGAACTGCTTGCCCATTTCGCCGAAACACACAACATCCCTCTGTAGCCAGAGACAAACAGAATTGGAGTGAGGGTGGCGAAGCTTCCCGTTGAAAAGATGCGCGAGCTGGAACGCCGCTTCGGCGAGATCGAAGCGCGCATGTCGGCCGGTCCCTCGGCCGACGTCTACGTCAAGCTTGCCTCCGAATATGCCGAGCTGCAGCCCGTCGTGACCAAGATCCGCGCCTATGAAAAGGCGCTGTCGGAGCTTGCCGATCTCGAGACGCTGCTCGACGACAAGTCGGTGGACCGCGAGATGCGGGATATGGCCGAGATGGAGCTTCCCGAGGTCAAGGAGCGGATCGAGGCGCTGGAGCAGGAAATCCAGATCCTGCTTCTGCCCAAGGACGCGGCCGACGAGAAGAGCGCCATCCTCGAAATCCGCGCCGGCACCGGCGGCTCGGAGGCCGCGCTATTCGCGGGCGACCTGTTTCGCATGTACGAGCGCTATGCGGCGGCGCACGGCTGGAAGGTCGAGGTTCTCTCGTCCAGCGAGGGTGAAGCCGGCGGCTTCAAGGAAATCATCGCGACGATTACCGGCAAGGGCGTGTTCGCCAAGCTGAAGTTCGAATCCGGCGTGCACCGCGTGCAGCGCGTGCCGGAGACGGAAGCGGGCGGGCGTATCCATACGTCGGCGGCGACCGTTGCCGTGCTGCCGGAGGCCGAGGAGATCGACATCGAGATCCGCGCGGAAGATATCCGCATCGACACGATGCGCTCGTCGGGCGCCGGCGGCCAGCACGTCAACACGACCGACTCGGCCGTGCGTATCACCCACTTGCCGACGGGTATCGTCGTCACCAGCTCCGAAAAGTCGCAGCACCAGAACCGCGCCAAGGCGATGCAGGTTCTGCGGTCGCGTCTCTACGACGCCGAGCGCCAGCGCGCCGACAGCGAGCGCTCCGCCGACCGCAAGAGCCAGGTCGGCTCTGGTGATCGCTCCGAGCGCATCCGCACCTACAATTTCCCGCAGGGCCGCGTCACCGACCACCGCATCAACCTGACGCTCTACAAGCTCGACCGGATGATGGTCGGCGAAATCGACGAGATCGTTGATGCGCTGATGGCCGACTACCAGGCGAGCCAGCTGTCGCAGCTCGGCGAGCAGCAGCCATGAGCGATCAAGGGAAACAGGTCGGCGCGACGGTTTCCCAGCTTCTGGCAGAGGCGCGGCGACGCTTCACCGAGGCCGGCGTGGCCGATCCGGCCGCCGACGCGCGCGTTTTGATTTCGGGGCTGCTCAGGCTCACGACGACCGAGATGCTGACACGGGGTGGCGACGTCGTCGAGAACGCGGCCGCCGTGCGCATCGAGGACGCGATCACCCGCAGGCTGGCGCATGAGCCGGTGCATCGCATTCTGGGCGAGCGGGAGTTCTACGGCCTGCCTTTGTCGCTTTCGGCGGAGACGCTGGAGCCCAGGCCGGATACCGAAATCCTCGTCGATACAATGCTTCCTTATATGAGAGACCTTGCGGGTAAGCATGGCGATCTCCATATACTGGATATGGGAACGGGAACCGGGGCGATATGCCTCGCGCTGCTCAAGGAATGTCCCGAGGCATCGGGCATCGGCAGCGATATCTCCGTCGACGCGCTGAAGACGGCGCAATCCAACGCGGAAAGAAACGGGCTGCAGCAGCGCTTCAAGGCGGTGCAATCCAGCTGGTTTCAGGCCATAGACGGGAAGTTTCACGCTATTGTCTCAAATCCGCCCTATATAGCGTCCAGTGTCGTTGACACTCTTGCTCCCGAAGTGACAAAATTTGATCCGGCCGCCGCACTGGATGGCGGCATGGATGGGCTTGACGCCTACCGTTCCATTGCCAAGGATGCCGCAAGGTTCATGCATCCAGACGGTGTTATAGGGCTCGAGATAGGCTACGATCAGCGAACGGAAGTGACCGAAGTTTTTGAGGCTGAAGGCTTCAAATGCTTGGAATCGGTGAAGGATTACGGCCACAACGACCGTGTGCTCGTGTTCGCCCGTAACTGATCGGCAACAAGCGGCTGAATAGACTAGTCCATTGGTGTCATTGCGAAGAAAAGGCTTGGATTTAAACGGGAAGCAATATAGGTTGCCCCCACGTATTGGAGAGATAGGTCAGAACGATTGTTCGTTCGAAGCTAGCTCGGCCTCGGGGGTCCACTCTCTTAAACGAGAGTTTCAAAGGTTGAAGACGACCCAATGCGTGAATCAGTCAAACTGACTTGAGAACAAGCGGCAGGTTGGCGCAAAGGCGCATTATGCTTGCGGCACGAATACCCTGAGTCGGACGAACGACCACGGTTGACGGTGCCATCACTCCACACAAACAGAGAATTCAGGTGAACGATCGATGAGGCCAGGACAGCAGAACAAACGCGGTCGCGGGCGTACCAACAATAACGGCGGCGGCGGCGGAAATAACAATAACAATAACAACAATTTCAACCGCAAGGGCGGCAATCCGCTGACGCGGACCTACGACAGCTCCGGCCCAGACGTGAAGATCCGCGGCACCGCGCAGCACATCGCCGAAAAATACTCGCAGCTCGGTCGCGACGCGCAGAGCTCCGGCGACCGTGTCATGGCTGAAAACTATCTGCAGCACGCCGAACACTACTACCGCATCATTGCCGCCGCACAGGCGCAGATGCAGGAACGCTTCCAGCGCGACGACCGCGGCGAATTCGACCGTGACGGCAGTGAGCGCGATGGCGACGAGATGGATGGCGGCGACAATGACGACGTCGTGGTCGTTCAGCCTCCGCGTCAGCAGCAGGAACACCAGCAGCGCCGCAACAACGATGAGCAGCCGCGCCGTCAGAATGACGAGCAGCAGGGCCGCCGTTCGGACGAGCGCCGCTTCAACAACGAGCAGCGCCAGCGCCGCGACGAAGAGCAGCCACGCCGTCAGAGCGATGAGCAGCCGCGCAGCGAAGAGCAGCCCCAGCCGCAGCCGCGCGCCGAGGAGCAGCCCCGCGAAGAGCGCCCGGCTCGCCAGCCGCGCCGTCGCGAAGAGCGTCCGGCACCGGTTGCAGCGGCAGCTCAGCCCCAGCCTGAGGTGATCGACGGTACCGGCCCGCAGCCGGAGATCGAAGGCATTCCGGCCGAGGTTTCGATGGACGAGGAAAGCGGTGCGGCAACGACCCGCCAGCCGCGCCGTCGCGCAGCGGCCCCGCGTCCGCGCCGTCCGCGTCGCGCCGAAGGCGAAGCGGCAGCTGAAGGCGATGCCGGCGCCGGCGAAGCGCCTGCCATGGCCGATGCGGCTTCGGAATAAGCCGTTACGGCTTGAAAGAAGACATGTTCAAAAGGGCGTCCCTCGGGGCGCCCTTTTTCATTGGGCGGTCGCGCTGTTCCTGAAATATAAGAAATCCACTATGAGTTTTCGCAGGGTTGCGACCTTAAATTAGATATTGGTTGTATACCCGGCGTTAACTCTCGCGGCATGATCATCGGTTGTGAGAGCTTCGGTGATTGCGATCTGAGATAGTTGTTATTTTCTCTCAGGATTTGCCCCATAGATCTTCGAAGGAACGCGTTCCCGATGCCTCTCGCAACAACGCGCAACGCCAATGGCTGGCGTCGCAGGCAAGGGGATGGGAATGTTCGGTCTGGCATCTGATGCGGGATATATCCTCGGTGCGATTTCAAAATCGCAAGCAATCATCGAGTTCGATCTGAAAGGCAATGTGCTGAAGGCGAACGAGAATTTCTGCAATGCTCTCGGCTACAGCCTTTCCGACATCGTCGGCAAGCACCACAGCATGTTCTGCGAGCCGGCGCTGGCGGCATCGCAGGAGTATCGCGATTTCTGGGCCCGGCTTGGCCGGGGCGAATATGATGCCGGCGCCTACAAGCGGCTCGCCAAGGGCGGTCGTGAGATCTGGATCCAGGCCTCCTACAACCCGGTTTTCAAACACGGCAAGCCGTTCAAGGTGGTGAAGCTCGCGTCCGACATCACGGATGCCAAGAACAAGGCGGTCGAGGATGCCGGCAAGCTGGACGCGATCTCGCGTTCGCAGGCGGTCATCGAATTCAAGCCGACAGGCGAGATCATCACGGCCAACGAAAACTTCTGCAACGGTCTCGGCTATTCGCTGAATGAGATCGTCGGCAAGCATCACAGCATGTTCTGCGAGCCGTCCTACGCGCGCACCGAGGAATACGCCAACTTCTGGCGCCGGCTGGCGGCTGGCGAGTTCATTGCCAACGAGTTCGTTCGCTATGGCAAGGGCGGCAAGGAGATCTGGATCCAGGCGGCTTATAACCCGATCACGGATGCCAATGGCCGCGTCTACAAGGTGGTGAAGTTCGCCACCGACGTGACGCAGCGCATGAGCGCCATCAGCCTGCTTGGGCAGGCGTTGCGCGGGCTTTCCGAGGGTGATCTGACGAAGACGGTGGAGACCGCCTTCGTGCCCTCGATGGAGCAGCTGCGGCATGACTTCAACGCGACGATCGCGCGGCTCTCGGAGACGATGAAGACCGTCGGCGAGAACGCGCATGCGATCGCTGCCGGTTCCCGCGAGATCGGCTCGACGGCCGATTCCTTCTCGAAGCGCACGGAACAGCAGGCGGCCTCCGTCGAGGAGACGGCGGCGGCGCTGGAGGAGATCACCACAACGGTCAACGATTCCAGCCACCGCGCCGACGAGGCCGGCAAGCTGGTTTCCCAGACCAAGAAGGGGGCGGAGCAATCCGGTCAGGTCGTTCGCAGCGCCGTGGCGGCGATGGACCAGATCGAGCAGTCGTCTCGTGAGATCACCAATATCATCGGCGTGATCGACGACATCGCGTTCCAGACAAATCTTCTTGCTCTCAACGCCGGTGTCGAGGCGGCGCGCGCGGGCGAGGCGGGCAAGGGTTTCGCGGTCGTGGCGCAGGAGGTGCGTGAACTGGCGCAGCGCTCCGCCAGTGCGGCCAAGGAGATCAAGTCTCTGATCACCAAGTCCAGCGAGCTGGTGCGCAACGGGGTCGATCTGGTCGGGCAGACCGGCAAGGCGCTGGAGACCATCGTCAGCCAGGTCAACGACATCAATGTCAATGTCGTGGCGATCGTCGAGGGCTCAAAGGAGCAGGCGACGGGGCTGAAGGAGATCAATCAGGCGGTCAACCAGCTCGATCAATCCACGCAGCAGAACGCTGCCATGGTCGAGGAGAGCACGGCGGCAAGTCACAAGCTGGCGGCCGAGGCCGAGACGCTGCGCGGGCTGATCGCACAGTTCAAGCTGAGCGAGGCCTATGCCATCAGGCCGCCGTCCAGGGCGGCGCAGAGCTCGCCGGCCCTGCATCTGGTCTCGCGTGTGGCGAGAGCCCACGGCATGGCGGCGCCGGTGGCGGACAGCTGGGAAGAATTCTGATCGTCATATCAGAATGATCGAGAAGGCCGGCATTGCTGAAAGGCGGTGCCGGCCGTTTCATTTTGGCGCGCGAGGTAAATGATGGAATGTGTATCCTTGATTGTATAAATCGGCGCTTATATTCCAGAACGGGTACACATCGCACGCCCCTGTTTCGCCTCATTCCACCTGGCCGTCTCATCCTGCTGCAATCCGTCCCATTTACGGAGGCATATGTCTCCGGTTGTGCATGTATTTTGCATTAGCTATTCATAATATATTATCCGTCTTGCGAGGCTTACAAAACCTATACGCGAAGCACATTGAAATGTTAGAATTTACGCATATTCTTGTTTTCATGTAGAGGCGGGCTGGCTTCCACTCTCGGTTACAGACCGCCGCTTCGGGAATGCGCGCTTCCCTTCATTGGTTTCGACTGCCTGGGCATTGGGCCCGGCAGCATCTCGTGGAGGTTGGAATGAACTTTAATGCATCGAAATACGCTGTTCTGGCCGTAAGTTGCGCCGCTTTGCTGGCTCCGCTGCCCGCGAGCGCCTTTGACGTCGGCGGCAGCAATGGTCTCAGCATCGGGACCAGCAATGGGCTCAGCGTATCGCTCGGCGGTGCCAGCGGTGTGAATGCGACGGTCGGTGGCAGCGGTTCCGTTGCAACCGCATCGGTCGGCGGCTCCAGTGGGGTCAATGCAAACGTTGGTAGTACATCAAGCGGTGGCCTCGGCGTCTCGGCGTCGGTCGGCGGCTCCAGTGGTGTCGGCACGAACACCTCTATAGGTGGTGGAAGCGGTGGCGGCCTCGGCGTCAGCAACACCGCGAGCGTCGGCGGATCGCGCGGCCTCAACACGGGCGTCAACGCCAATGTCGGCGGCTCCAGCCTGCTGGGGGCCAAGGCAAAGGTGGCTCTCGGCACCAACACGCTGCTGAACCTCAATCTCGGCCTGCCGGGAACCGATGATCCGCAGAACCCGAACGACCCGACCAACGGCAACAATGGTACCAATGGCACCAATGGAACCAACGGGCGCAACAGCCTCAACAACATGAATAGCCGGCAGCTCCAGGCCTTCAACGACATGTCGGCCGGCGACCGGGCGAAGATGAAGGTTCGCTGCAAGGATATCCTGGCCGGCGGCGGCGGCGGCTTCGACGGCAGCCTCGTCAAGCTCTGCAAGATGGTCATCGCAATGCGCTAAGCGACGCTCGCCCGGCGATCCGGTTGCGAGATGTCTCCCAAGCAGCGAGTATCGCGCCGCCTAATCACCAACAGGCAGGCGTGCGCGATACGCCTGCTGGGTTCTTGAAGTTCGGGATCGTCGGGATCAAGGTCAGAAACAGAGGTGCGGCATGATTGCCGCACTTTTCATTTGTGGGGCGCACTTAACGCGGTCCAAGCCGCTCCGTCAGCTTGCGCTGTACTTCACCGCCGTGATGGTCACCGGCCCGTATTGGGTCGGGATACGAACGAAGACAGGCGCTATGACGTTGGCCGCATCGGCCTTGGCAAACCATATTTCCATGCGGCTGCTCTTGCTCAGATACTCGATGTCGCTGCGGCCCTTCTTGTAGCCCGAGCGCGGCACGAAGCGCACGTTGCAGACGGTGGCCTTGCCGGTGAAGCCTTGCGTGGAGAAATCCTTTGATCCGCTCGGCGACAGCACAAGGTCCATGCGCATCTCGCCGTCATAGATCGGCAGTTTCTGCGCGCAGACATTGGTGTCGGCGGGGAAGATCAGGCCGGAAATGGGGTCGAGCACGGCGCGCATGTCCGAGGCCGGAACGTTGACCCAGTTCTTCGGCGGCTGGCGCGGCGGCTTCACCGTCGTCGAGGTGATGTTGCCGTTGGAGTAGCGGACATCATAGGTGCGGGCGCGCTTGCCGCTCTTGTAATAGAGCAGATAATGGTCCGCCTGCATGCGGTTGCCGCGCAGCCGGCCATCGACGCTGGTCTTGGCCGAGATGGTGGTGACAAGATCGGCGAGGCCGGCGGAGCTGATGTCGCCGGAGACGCGATAGGTCTTGTCGTCCTCGATACGGGTCATGAAGGCGGCGCGGGCGATGGTGATGATGCCGAGCGCGACCTTGTATTCGGTATGATGCACGACCTCGGCGGCGCCTGCCGGAATGGCCATCAGGCCCGCCAAGGCGGAAATGAAAATGCGTTTGCCCCAATGAGCCATGAATTGAACCTTGTTCGGTGCGCTGGTCAGGTCGCGAGATACGGTCTATACGCCTGTCGTGGCCTTTAGAGAACAAAAGCTTTTTGACGGAATTGCGAGGCTTTTGGACTGAATCGCCGGAAAGGCCAAGGTTTGGCTTGACGTGCACGGTCTGTCTGATTATAGAACCGCAACTTTCCAATCATGGCCTGATGGATTGCAAGCTCGACTTTGCGCGGGTCGGCAATCGATGGCCGAGAAAAACAAGAATAGGTGTCCCATGTCCCGCATGTGCGAATTGACCGGCAAGGCAGTCCTCGTTGGCAACAATGTCAGCCATGCCAACAACAAGACCAAGCGCCGGTTCCTCCCGAACCTGTGCCAGGTTACGCTGATCTCCGACGCGCTCGGCCAGCGTTACCGTCTTCGCGTTTCGGCTGCTGCTCTGCGTACCGTCGAGCATCGCGGTGGTCTCGATGCTTTCCTCATCAAGGCAAGCGAAAACGAACTGTCGATGCGCGCTCGTCTGCTGCGCCGCCAGATCGTCAAGAAGACCGCTGAAACGGCTGTTGCTGCCTAAGCAACAACCGACTTAAAGCTATACGGCTTCAAAAGGCTTGCACGGTAATGCCGTTCAAGCCTTTTGCTTTGCCGGACTGTCCCTCCAACTGGTGGCATACCCCAGGATAAAAAAATGCTTCAGACGCGCTATACCCTTATCTACGTCGCCCTGATGACGCTTGTCGTCGTCTCGTCGAACTTCCTCGTGCAGTTTCCGCTGAACGTCACGTTCGCAGGCGTCAATCTCGCCGATCTGCTCACCTGGGGTGCCTTCACCTATCCGGTCGCCTTCCTGATCACCGATCTCACCAACCGTCAGTTCGGACCGCAGGCGGCGCGCAAGGTGGTGTTCGCCGGCTTCCTCGTCGGCGTGGCGCTCTCCTTCTTCACATCGGTGCCGCGCATCGCAATCGCTTCTGGTACGGCGTATCTCGCCGGCCAGCTGCTCGATATCGCGCTGTTCAACCGGCTGCGCCGTCAGGCCTGGTGGCGTGCGCCGCTGGTCGGCTCGCTGCTGGGCTCGATGCTCGATACGGTGATCTTTTTCTCGCTGTCGTTCGCGGCCTTCTTCGTCTTCCTCGGTCCGAACGAGCCGTTCGCGCTCGAGGCGTCGCCTGTTCTCGGCGTTTTCGCCGCCGAGGCGCCGCGTTGGATCTCCTGGGCGATCGGCGATTTCTGGGTGAAGCTGCCGGTCGGTCTCGTAATGCTTCTGCCCTACGGCGCGCTGATGAGCGTGCTCAGGCCGATGCAGGGCGCCCGCGCGGCCAGCTGATCCTCGATACAATCCAACGGCGGCGCTTCATTATGAAAGCGCCGTCGCCATTTTGGGGCGGTCGCGGACATATTGCCGGGGCGAGCAGCCCATGATCCGCTTGAATGCCGTGCTGAAGGCCGCCTCGGACTCGTAGCCGAGCGAGGGCGCGATGACCGAGATCGGGTCGCGCGAATTCTCCAGCCGGTTGCCTGCCAGCAGCATGCGCCATTGCGCCAGATACTCCATCGGCGAGGTGCCGACCGTTTCCCTGAATTTCTGCGCGAATGTGGAGCGCGACATGCCGGCGTGCGCGGCAAGCGCCTGCAGGGTCCAGCGTTCGGCCGGGCTGTCGTGGATCGCCGATATCGCAGCACTCATCTGCCGGTCGGCCAGCGCGAAGAGCCAGCCGACGCCGGTGTTTGAGCGATCGGCCAGATGCAGCCGCAGGGCCTGCACGAGGATCATATGGGCGAGGTGCTCGACGATCAGGAAGCCGCCCGGCTGCGGCGCGCGCAGTTCCTGCATCATCTGCTCCACGGCAAAGCGCAAGGCCGCCTGGCTCTGCTCGTCGCGTAGCAGCACGATGGGCGGCAGCATTTTCAGCAGGATGTCGGCATGACTGCCGGCAAGGCCGAAGCGGCAGCTGACGATCGAGAAATCGCGGCCATCGTTGAGCGAGACGATGCCATCCTTGCGTGGGCCGAGGAATATCGTGGCGGCCGGGGTCGGTTCGAGCGCGAGATCGGTCGCCAGCCTAAACGGCCGGCCGCGCGGGAGCAGAAAGCTGTCGCCGGGGCGCAGATGTACGGCATCTTCCACTCCCTCGACGCTGAGCCAGCAGGAGCCCGACACGATAGCGCCGCACTTGATGCCGCCTTGCTGGTCTGGAAACTGGATCGCCCAATCGCCGCCCGCCTCCATGCCGGCGGAGAGATAGTTCTGCGGCTTCAGCAACGAGAGCACGTTTGACAGAGGGTCCATTGAAAACTCCGGACGATCGCAAAGATATTCCGGACAATATAACATGGACCGTATCGCCTCAAGGCCCTAGCTTTTCCTCGACACGCCCGCACTCGACATGTTCGCATCGGCGGGCGCGTCGCAGCAAGCAAGGAGATGACCATGCGCGTTTTCGTTACCGGTGCCACCGGCTTTGTCGGCTCGGCCGTCGTTCAGGATCTCATTCAGGCCGGCCATCAGGTGCTCGGTCTCGCCCGCTCGGATGCTTCGGCCGCGTCGCTGGAGGCTGCGGGGGCAAAGGTTCATCGCGGCGATCTAGAGGATCTCGACAGTCTGCGTCGGGGGGCTGATGCCTGCGATGGCGTGATCCACACGGGCTTCATCCACGACTTCTCCAAGTTCAAGGAGAATTGCGAGATCGACGGGCGCGCCATCGAGGCGATGGGCAAGGTGCTCTCGGGCACCGGTCGGCACATGGTCGTGACCTCGGGGACGGGTCTGCTGGCGCCGGGCGCGGTCGCCACGGAAGAGATGGCAGCACCCTCGTCGGCGGCCATTCCGCGCGTCTCGGAGAAGGCGGCGCTCTCCATGGTGCCGGATCGCCTCAGCGCCTCGGTGGTCCGCCTTCCGCCTTCGGTACACGGCGATGGCGACCATGGCTTCGTGCCTATCGTCATCGGCCTCGCGCGCGAGAAGGGCGTCTCGGCCTATATCGGCGACGGCATGAACCATTGGCCGGCGGTGCATCGTCTCGATACCGGCAGCCTCTATCGGCTGGCGCTGGAGAAGGCGCAAGCGGGCGCGCGTTACCATGGCGTGGCGGAGGAGGGGATTCCGTTTCGCGAGATCGCTGGTGTCATCGGCAAGCGGCTTGGCCTGCCTGTCGTCTCAAAGTCGACTGAAGAGGCTGCGGAGCATTTCGGCTGGTTCACGCATTTCGCGTCAATCAACAACCGGGCGTCCAGCGCCTGGACGCGGGAAACGCTCGGCTGGGAGCCCAAACATCAGGGGCTGATCGCCGATCTCGACCGACATGCTTACTTCGAGGGCTGACGCGCTCTCTTAATGCGAGGCGGCGGTGTCGGCCGATGGGCCGGGCCGCCGCTCGTCCAGCTTGAACTCCAGCATCAGGTTGCGCTGGAGAATCGAGTGGTTGTCGTCGGAGACGAGAATGACATGGGTGCTGCCGTCGGCGGCAGTGAAGGTGTCGAGACCTTCCATGTTGTCGATCTGGTAGCCGAAATCGCCCTGGATCAATATTTCGCCATCCATGACGCTGCCGGGCTTGATATCGGCCGACTTGATGCGGCGGATGCGCATGCCGATGCCTTCAGCCATGTTGAAACGGCGCTCCAGCAGCAGGAGGTCGCCATTCGGCAGGAAGGCGCCGTCGGTGGCGTCGAAGTCGCCGTAATGGGCAAGCGCCAGCTTACCTTTCAGCGGTCCGTCCAGGATCGCGGCATAGGCGTTGCCGTCATCGTCAAGGCTGCGCTCGGCGACGATCAGCGTGCCGCCTTTGAGCGGGCTCGATGCCGGCGAGACGGCAATCGTCTCGAAGCCGCGATTGGCGCGCAGTTGTTTTTTCTCGAAGGGGATGGGGAGCGTGTCGAGCGCGCGCGAGGTCTCGAAACCGGGATCGGGATAGAGATCGACGCGGTGGAACTGTTCATATGAGACCAGAACCTTGCCGTCCTTCAGCGCGACGCCCTCGGCATCCATCAATGCCTTGCCTTCCAGGATCTTGCCGACGCGGTCGCGCATCGGGGTGATCTCGACATCGGCAAGCCCACTCAGGCTGCCGTCCGCGCCGCGTTCGATGCGGCCGGTCATCCAGTGGCCGGTATCGAGGACACCGACGAAATGCTTCTGGTCATCGCGAAAACGGATGGACGACAGCGAACCGAAGAGGCGGTTGGGGGAGACCATTTCCAGGCCGCCGACGAATTCGAAGGGCCCGAAGCGCTTCGCGTCGGAGCCGATCTTGAAGTTCGAGATGATGCTGCTTCTCACTTCCGCCGCCGGCGTCTCGGCCAGGGCGGATGTGCCGGCCGCAAGCGAGGCGGCCAGCAAGAGGGCTCCAGCGAAACGGGTTCGGAACGCCGGAGCCGATTGCTTCATAGGCGATCAGCCGGCTCGGCGGGCACGTCCGCCGCGCGGTTGCGCCGCCTGGTCCTCGAAGAGCGAGGCAAGCTGTTCGGTCATGGCGCCTGCGAGTTCGTCGGCATCGACGATGGTGACGGCGCGGCGATAGTAGCGCGTGACGTCGTGGCCGATGCCGATGGCAAGCAGCTCGACCGGAGAGCGGGTCTCGATGCGTTCGATGACCGCGCGCAGGTGGCGCTCCAGATAGTTGCCCGGATTGACCGACAGCGTCGAATCGTCGACCGGCGCGCCGTCGGAGATCATCATCAGGATCTTGCGCTGCTCGCGCCGCGCGATCAGGCGATTGTGCGCCCACATCAGCGCCTCGCCGTCGATGTTTTCCTTGAGCAGGCCTTCGCGCATCATCAGGCCGAGATTGGTGCGCGAGCGGCGCCATGGAGCGTCGGCGGACTTGTAGATGATGTGGCGCAGGTCGTTGAGGCGGCCCGGCGTCTGCGGCTTGCCGTTTGCCAGCCACTGTTCGCGCGCCTGTCCGCCCTTCCAGGCCTTGGTGGTGAAGCCTAAGATTTCGACCTTGACGCCGCAGCGCTCCAGCGTGCGGGCGAGAATGTCGGCGCAGGTGGCGGCAACCGTGATCGGGCGGCCGCGCATGGAGCCGGAATTGTCGATCAGCAGCGTCACGACCGTATCGCGGAACTGCGTGTCGCGCTCCTTCTTGAAGGAGAGCGCCTGGGTGGGATCGATGATCAGGCGCGTCAGGCGGGCCGGATCGAGATAGCCCTCTTCCAGGTCGAAGTCCCAGGAGCGGTTCTGCTGCGCCATCAGGCGGCGCTGCAGGCGGTTGGCGAGGCGGCCGACGGCGCCCTGGAGATGGGCGAGCTGCTTGTCGAGGAAGGCGCGCAGGCGCTCCAACTCGGCGGCGTCGCACAGCTCCTCGGCGGTGATCGTCTCGTCGAACTCCTCGGTGAAGACGTGGTAATCGACCTTCTCGTTGAAGTCGTCGAAGGGCGTGTTGGGACGGCGGGTTTCGCCCGGCGTCTCGCTGTCGTCCTCGCCCTCTTCCTGCATGTCGTCGTCGGAGATCTCGGCGCCTTCAGTCTCGCCGTCCTCCATCTGCTCGTCGGCGACTTCGCTGTCCTCGACGGGGGCGGCATCCGAGCCGGCGTCGTCCTCGACATCGTCGTCGTTCTGGTCTTCGCCGCTCGGCTTGTCTTCCTCATCCTGCTGGTCGTCAGAGTCAGGATCGCTGTCGTCGTCGCCATACTCCTCGGCCATTTCCATGGCCGTGAGCATGTTGCGGATGACCTTGGAGAAGGCCTGCTGGTCGTTGATGACGCCGGTCAGGTTCTCGAGATCCTTGCCGGCCTTGTCCTCGATGAAGGAGCGCCAGAGATCGAGCACCTTGCCGGCGGATTCCGGCGGCTTCTCGCCGGTCAGCTTTTCGCGCACCATCATGGCGACGGCTTCACCGACGGGTGCGTCTTCCTGGCGTTCGATGCCGGAGAAATTGGCCTTGGCGTATTTTTCCGTCGTCATCGAGCGCAGATTACTGGCGACGCCTTCCATGCGCAGCGCGCCGATCGATTCCACGCGCGCCTGCTCGACGGCGTCGAAGATGGCGCGGGCGTCGGAGCCCTGCGGCGCCATCGTCGCGTGCACCTTCTCGTCATGGCAGGCGAGACGCAGCGCCATCGAATCGCCGAGCCCGCGGGTCACCGCAAGCTCATGCATCGTCGGGCGCTTGGAGAGTTCCGGCAGGCGGATGCGCTCGGCGGTCATGCCCGGCCGCTCGTTGGCGAAGGTCACCTCGACCTCGCCGTCGCCGGCGATCGCGCGCACGCTGCCGGTTATCGCCCGGCGCAGCGGCTCCACGTCGACGGGTGCACCGGGCTTTGCTTTCGAATTGTCACCACGCGCTGCCATGATCCGTTAGCCTCAGGCCTCCAGGACGATGTTGGCGGCGCTTTCCTTCAGCTCGACGCCGAAGGCGCGCTGATAGTGCTCGGCAACCAGCGGACGCTCCAGTTCGTCGCACTTGTTGAGGAAGGTGACACGGAAGGCGAAGGCGAGGTCACCGAAGATCTCGGCATTCTCGGCCCAGGTGATGACGGTACGTGGGCTCATGACGGTCGAGAGATCGCCATTCATGAAGGAGGCGCGCGTGAGATCGGCGACGCGGACCATCTTGGAGACGGTATCGCGGCCGTTCTTGTCCTTGCCGAAGCTCTTCACCTTGGCGGCGACGATGTTCACTTCGTGCTCGTGCGGCAGGTAGTTCAGCGTCGAGATGATCGACCAGCGGTCCATCTGCGCCTGGTTGATCTGCTGCGTGCCGTGATAGAGGCCGGTCGTGTCGCCGAGGCCGATCGTGTTCGCGGTGGCGAACAGGCGGAAGGCCGGGTGCGGGCGGATGACGCGGCTCTGGTCGAGCAGCGTCAGGCGGCCGGAGGATTCCAGAACGCGCTGGATGACGAACATGACGTCAGGGCGGCCGGCGTCGTATTCGTCGAAGACGAGCGCGACATTGTGCTGGTAGGCCCAGGGCAGGATGCCGTCCTTGAATTCGGTGACCTGCAGGCCGTCCTTGACGACGATGGCGTCCTTGCCGACGAGATCGATACGGCTGACGTGGCTGTCGAGGTTGATACGCACGCACGGCCAGTTCAGGCGAGCGGCGACCTGCTCGATATGCGAGGACTTGCCGGTGCCGTGGTAGCCGGAGATCATCACGCGGCGGTTATGAGCGAAGCCGGCAATGATGGCGAGCGTGGTTTCGCGATCGAAGAGATAGTCGGGATCGAGATCCGGAACATAGGCGCTGCCCTGGCTGTAGGCCGGAACGCGGATGTCGGAATCGATGCCGAAGACCTCCCTGACCGAAACGGTGGTGTCCGGAAGTTCCGAGATATCAAGGTCAATCTTGCTCATCATGTCTCCAAGGCGGGTGGCCGACACCCTGCCATACTGTCTCAGCTCGTTTCGCGATCATGGCGTTGTGGTATCCCACGCGCTCATGTCTGAACGTCGGCGATGCTTCTCCGGGACTGAAACGAAACCTCGGGGGCGATCAAATCACCGCCTGCGAGCATTCTTGACGATAGTCCCGGACAAGAAACGCCGCGTCCGGAAGTGGCCGAGGCGCCTGTGAGACAAACGCGGAAAAAGGTGCCGCGGTTGCCTGCGGCCTCAGCCGATTTGGACCATACCCGATTGAAGACCAAGAGCAAGGACGGGAATTAACAAAAACCGTTCTGCTTCAATAATTGATAGGCCTGGATCACGGCGCGGAAGCGCTCCTCGGAACCGCGGTCGCCGCCGTTTGCATCCGGATGGTGTTTCTTCACCAGTTCCTTGTATCGGCTCTTGATCTCGGACGATGTGGCGTTGGCCGCGAGATTCATCGTGTCGAATGCCTTGGCTTCCAGGCTTTTCAGCTTGCGTTGCTCGGGAAAGCGCGGGCCGCTGCTCTTGTTTTCCTTGACGAAGCCGAAGGGATCGCGAACCCGCGTATAGGCGCCGGAGCGGATATCCGACTGGATCGGGCTATCCTTGGCCGACTTGTTGACGCCGACGGTCCAGGTCGGGCGGTGGCCCGTGATCGCTTCCTTCTGGTAGCGCGCGATCTCTCCGTCCGAGAGGCCGGAGAAATAGTTATAGCCCTTGTTGTACTCTTTGACGTGCTCGAAGCAGAAGAGAAAGAACTGCCCCTCGGCATTGCGTCCGACGGGAGCGCGATGCACGCCTTTCTTGTCGCAGCCGTCCCACTGACAGGACGGGGGAGCCTGTTCGGGTTCCTGCTCGCGTTTGCGGCGGGTGCGGATGCGATCGAAATATTTGGAATCAAGTCTCATGACGGCGCTAATTATGGGGCTCAGAATGGGTGAGGACAAGAATTGACAAACGGGAATGTTGCTGGCTTGGTGGGAACCTTTTTCTCAAGGCAGCAAGATCGGCTCATGACAGTTCAATCCTCCATCGAAGAAAAGCTCACCGCGGCATTCGCGCCGGAGCGGCTTGATGTCATCAACGAAAGCCACCTGCATGCCGGCCATCACCCTGACGTTACAGGGGAAGGCGAGACCCATATGCGGGTCAGGATCATCTCCGCGTCGTTTGCCGGCATGACACGGCTGGCGCGTCACCGGGCGATCACGGAGCTTTTGAAACCTGAACTGGATGCGGGGTTGCATGCGCTGGCGGTGGAGCCGGCGGCGCCCGGAGAGCCGGTGCGCTGGTAAACCGACACCGCGTCATATGGGCGCGGTGCGGCGGTTTCGCAAGGATGGCGGGCGCCTCTAACGAATCAGAAGTGCCGTCGCATAGAGGCCGAAGCCGAAGACGGTGTGGGCGACGAGGCCGAGGAAGCGGACCTTGTTGGGGTTCGGCGTCTTCGATGCCGCCCAGCCGATGCCGAGGCCCGGCTGCAGCAGGAACCAGCCGCCGGCGATGGTGACGATGCCCCAGATCCATGCGGGCAGGAAGGTCGGCGCAATCAGCCAGTAAGGGCCGGTCAGGATCACCAGCATGATGCCGTAGATGATGCCGACGGCGTAATGGAAGACCCAGCCGAGCGCCACTTCATGCTTATAGGGTTCGGCCTTGCCGATATCGTCGTGAAAGACGGTGCCCTTGGCGAAGAGATGCCAGAGCCAGCGGCCGGGCGGTCCCCAATTCGGTATTGCGCCCTTGGCAAGCGCGATCGACCAGATGTCCATGAGAATGGTGGCGCCGATGCCGATGGCGATCGAGCGCCAGAGAAGATCAAACATATCAAATCCATAATGATGCTGCTCGCCGGGCTCCTCCCGCAGCGCGCAATGGGTGACAAGGTGATGACGGGAGATCAGGCGGGGTTGTTTTCGTTCTCCTCCGCCGGGCGGATACGCAGTCTGGTGATGCGGTTCTTGTCGCGTTTCATGACGATGAAGCGCTTGCCGTAGAAGGTGAAGGCCTGGCGCTCTTCGGGAATGGTCATGGATTCGTGGATGACGAGGCCGGCGATCGTCGTCGCTTCCTCGTCGGGCAGCTGCCAGTCGAGCGCGCGGTTGAGATCGCGGATCGGCACGTTGCCATCGACCACCACGGAGCCGTCCGCCTCCTGGCGCACGCCCTGCATTTCGATGTCGTGCTCGTCGGAGATATCGCCGACGATCTCCTCGAGGATGTCTTCAAGCGTGACGATGCCCTGCACCTCGCCATATTCGTCGACCACGACGGCGAAATGCTGCTTGCGGCGCAGGAAGGCGTTGAGCTGCGCTTCGAGATTGGTGCTGTCAGGCACGAACCACGGCTTCTGGGCGATCTTGATGATGTCGAGCTGTTCGGGCTCGGCGTTGCGCTCGGCGAGCGCCCTGAGCAGGTCCTTCGAATGCACGACGCCGATGATGTTGTCGGTCGTGCCGCGCCAGAGCGGCATGCGGGTAAACGGGCTGTCGAGAATGGTGCGCACGACCACCTCCGGCGGATCGTCGGCGTTGATGCAGCGCATGGCCATGCGGTGGACCATGATATCGGAGAGCTCGAGTTCGCCGAGATCGAGCACGCCGCCGAGACGGTCGCGGTCGGCCTTCACGACCGATCCCTCGCGATGCAAGAGATCGACGGCGCCGCGTAGCTCCTCGTGGGCGGACAGCATCGACACCTCGCGCGACAGGTTGATGCCGAAGCGGGCGAGAATCCAGCGGACGATGAGATTGACGAATGAGGAGACCGGGCCGACGACGGTGACGAAGGCCTTGACGGCGAAGGCGACGGCGAGCGCGAAACGCTCGGGGATCGAGATCGCCCAGCTCTTCGGCAGAACTTCCGCGAAGATGACGAGAATGACCGTCATGGCGAGCGTCGCGAGCGCCACGCCGGAATTGCCGAACAGGCCGAGGAAGACGCTGGTGGCGATCGAGGACGAGAGGATGTTGGCGAGGTTGTTGCCGATCAGCAGCGCGCCGATCAGCCGGTCGCGGCGTTCGATCAGTTCGCGGACGATGCCGGCGCGTTCCTCGCCGTTGGCCTCAAGCGTATGGATGCGGCTGCGCGAAACGGCGGTCAGCGCCGTCTCGGAGCCGGAGAAGAAGGCGGACATGAGGACGAGGGCCACGATGGAAAGGATTTCCGGCCAATATGCGGAAAGAAATGCCAGCGTGCCTTCGAGGGTCATTGCGGGTGTTTTTCCTTGAGGAAGCTCAATACTTCGGATGCCGGGACGTCGTTGGCGACGAAGGACTGGCCGATGCCGCGGGTGAGGATGAAGGTGAGCTTGCCACCCTTGACCTTCTTGTCCTGCGCGATCGCATCCATCAGCACTTCGGCCGGCGGCAGCGTGCCCGGGATTTGCGACATGCGGGTCGGGAGGCCGACTTCCTTCAGGTGATGCTCGACGCGCTTTGCATCGTCAGGGCTTGCGAGGTTTATGCGGGCCGAGAATTCGTGGGCGAGCACCATGCCGATCGCAACGCCTTCGCCATGAACGAGACGGCCGCTGTCATAGGCGGTCGCGGCTTCCAGCGCGTGGCCGAAGGTGTGGCCGAGATTGAGCAAGGCGCGCTGGCCGTTTTCATGCTCGTCGGCGACGACGACGTCCGATTTGGCCTGGCAGCTTGCGGCGATCGCCTCGATGCGGGCTGAACCGCCGGAGAAAACGGACTGCCAGTTGTTTTCCAGCCAGGCGAAGAAATCGGGCTTGTCGATCAGGCCGTATTTGGCGACTTCGGCGTAACCGGCGCGGAATTCGCGTTCGGAGAGAGTGTTCAGAACATCGCTATCGGCCAGCACGAGGTCCGGCTGGTGGAAGACGCCGATCAGGTTCTTGCCGTGGCGGCTGTTGATGCCGGTCTTGCCGCCGACGGAACTGTCGACCTGCGACAGTAGCGATGTCGGGATCTGCACGAAGCGGACACCACGTCTGATAATGCCGGCAACGAAGCCGGAGAGGTCGCCGATGACGCCGCCGCCAAGCGCGATCACGTAATCGTTACGCTCGACGCGGGCTTCCAGAACCTTGTCGCAGGCGGTGATCAGATGCTCGAAGCTCTTGGTCTTTTCGCCAGCCGGCAAGACCAGCGAAGACGAGGCGATGCCCGAGGCCGTCAGGCTCTCGACCAGGGCGTTGAGATAGAGCGGCGCGACGTTCTCGTCGGTGATAATGGCGGCCTTGCGGCCCTTGAGGCGGGCGGCGATCTCGGCGCCGGCGCGCGCGATCAGGCCGGGGCCGATCAGGATGTCGTAGGCGCGGTCGCCCAGCGGCACGTGAACCTTGCATTCGGCAGAGGCGGCAATCGCATTCATCAGGCTGCACTTTCGGTTCTGCTGTCGATCACGGCTTTCAGCACTTCGTCGGCCATCACTTCCTTGCGCACATCGCGCGAGAGGACGGTGAGGTCGGCCTGCTCGTAGATCGGGTATCTTGCGTTCATCAGGTTTTCGAGCGTCTGCTTGGGATTTTCGGTCTTCAGCAGCGGGCGGGTGTCGCGCTTGTTGACGCGTTCCCAGAGCACGTCGAGATCGGCCTTCAGCCAGACCGACAGTCCGCCTCTCTTGATATGTTTGCGGGTGCGGTCGTTGATGAAGGCGCCGCCGCCGGTGGAGACGAGGCGCGGGCCGCCCTTCAGCAGCCGCTTCATCACCCGTCCCTCGAGCGCACGGAACTCGTCCTCGCCATAGGCTGCGAAAAGCTCGCTGATCGACATGCGCGACACGCGCTCGATCTCGGCATCGCTGTCGATGAAGGGGATGCCCAGCTGGGTGGCGACGATGCGGCCCACCGACGACTTGCCGGCGCCCATCAGACCAACGAGGATCAGATTGCGCGAACCGAGCGCAGCACGAGCTCTGTCCCTCAGGCTATCGGCAACGATCAGAACTGGGTCGTTCATTGGTCCATTCACACTTTGTTTGCGAACGGTATCAACAAATGCAGGTGTAGCGTCAAGTCAGAGGTAAGGGAATCATGGTTCAAAAGCTGCTTCTTGCACTTGCAAACGCGCTTCTTCATAAAGAAGCAAAGCCATGGAGTTGTTGAATGCCGAGCCTGTTCCGATTTCTCGCCATATTGGCGGTCATCGCCGGAGCGATATACGGAACGATGTGGGCGCTCGTGACTTTCGTCGAGCCGAAGGAGCGCGACGTGACGATCCGCATTCCATCCGAGCGGATCAATCCGCCCGCCACCGGCGCGATCAGCCCGGCGAAGAAGTAACGCGATGAGGGATCTCAGCCGCGTTCAGGTCGAGTCCTTTCTCGAAATGATGAGCGCCGAGCGGGGTGCCGCGGCCAATACGCTTTCCTCCTACGAGCGCGATCTCGACGACCTGCATTCCTTCCTGAACGGCAGAAGCGTGCGGCTGACCGAGGCGGCGTCCGCCGATCTCTCCGCCTATCTGGCGTCTCTTGCCGCGCAGGGCTTCAAGCCCTCGTCGCAGGCGAGGCGGCTGGCGGCGATGCGGCAGTTCTACAAGTTCCTCTATGCCGAGGGGCTGCGCACCGACGATCCGACCGGCATTCTCGACGCGCCGAAGAAGGGGCGGGCGCTGCCGAAGACGATGGGCGTCGACGAAGTCGGACGGCTTTTGGAAAAGGCCGAGGAGGAGGCGCAGGACGAGGCGCCCGGGCAACTGCAGCGATTGCGCATGCTGGCGTTGCTGGAGCTGCTTTACGCCACCGGCATGCGCGTCAGCGAGCTGGTATCGCTTCCCGCCCGCGTGCTCGATCAGGAAGGGCGCTTCCTGATCATTCGCGGCAAGGGCAACAAGGAGCGGCTGGTGCCGCTGTCGCAATCGGCGATCGCGGCGCTGAAGCTTTATGGTCGGATGCTGGCCGCCGAAGTGGCAAAAGCCGAAAATCCACAGGAAAGCCCGTGGCTGTTTCCGGCGGCGTCGAAAGAGGGGTATCTCGCCCGGCAGGTCTTTGCCCGCGATCTCAAGAACCTGGCGATCCGGGCGGGGCTGACCCCATCGATGATCTCGCCGCACGTGATGCGGCACGCCTTTGCCAGCCATCTGCTGGCCAACGGCGCCGATCTGCGCGTGGTGCAGGAACTGCTTGGCCATTCGGACATTTCCACCACGCAAATCTACACGCATGTGCTGGAAGAAAGGCTCCAGCAACTGGTCCAAACGCATCACCCCCTTGCCAAACAGGCGAAAAAGCAGGATTAGGACCGGCGACAAGGGCAGCCAAAAGACAAATGCCCCGGGCACAAGGAACGGAAACGCACCTCATGCACAATTATCTCGACTTCGAAAAGCCGATCTCCGACCTCGAAGGCAAGATCATCGAATTGAAGAAGATTGCCTCGGAAGACGAGAGCATCGACACATCCGATGAAATCGGCAGGCTCGAAGTTCGTGTTCGCGAAGCGACGGTCGAAATCTATTCGAAGCTCAATGCCTGGCAGAAGACCCAGGTCGCGCGTCATCCGCAGCGGCCACACTTCGTCGATTACGCCAAGACGCTGTTTCAGGAATTCACGCCGCTGGCCGGCGACCGCAAGTTTTCCGAGGATGCCGCGATCCAGGCGGGTCTCGCGCGCTTCCGCGGCCAGCCTGTTGCCGTCATCGGCCAGGAAAAGGGCAACGACACGAAGAGCCGCCTGAAGCACAATTTCGGCAGCGCGCGCCCCGAGGGCTACCGCAAGGCGATCCGTGTGCTCGAGATGGCCGACCGCTTCGGTCTGCCCGTCATCACGCTGGTCGATACGGCTGGTGCCTATCCCGGCGTCGGCGCCGAAGAGCGCGGCCAGGCGGAAGCCATCGCCCGCTCGACGGAAATGTGCCTCGGCCTCAAGGTTCCGATCATCTCCGTCGTCATCGGCGAAGGCGGTTCGGGCGGCGCGATCGCGATCGCCACCGGCAACCGGGTCTACATGCTCGAGCATGCGATCTACAGCGTGATCTCGCCTGAAGGTGCGGCCTCCATCCTGTGGCGCGATTCCGCGCGCGCCAAGGAAGCGGCCACCAACATGAAGATCACCTCGGATGATCTGAAGGCGCTCGGCATCATTGACGGCATCATCGGTGAGCCACTCGGCGGCGCGCATCGCGATCCTGACAGCGTGATCGCGTCGACAGGCGATGTGATTGCCAATGCGCTCGGCGAAATGGCCAGCCGCACCGGCGAGCAGATCCGCAACGATCGCCGCCAGAAGTTCCTGAACATGGGTCGCAACCTGTAACAGGGCTGCGAAGCAGGCTTGGGTGAGGCCGCGGATTGCGGCCAAACCTTGGCCACATTAGTGTTATCAATAGCTTTTGTGCTTGCGGGGGTCGTGGGTGCGCGGCATGGTCGTTAAGGTTTTATAAACCAGATTGGGCCAATGATTCGCTTCACTTCGAACCCGTTCAACGGATTGGGTCGCATCTCGTAATTGGGCTAGATTGAATGCGCTTTCGTCATTTTGCCTATGTTTCCCTGATGGCGCTGGCCTTGGCCGGCTGCAACGACGCGTTGGAAACCACGCAGATCGACCTCTCCAAGGTCAAGAACAAGGTCGAACAGCCGCTTCCGCCGCGCATCCTCAACGAAATGGCCGCGAAGAGCATGGATCGCAATTCGCCGATCCTGATCCGCATCTTCAAGGAAGAAGGCCAGCTCGAGATCTGGAAGGCGAAGACGGACAACCGTTACGACAAGATCGCCAGCTACAAGATCTGCGCCTGGTCGGGCCGTCTCGGTCCCAAGGTGAAACAGGGTGACCGGCAGGCGCCGGAAGGTTTCTACAACCTGACCAAGGCGAACCTGAACCCGAACTCGAAATATTATCTCGCCATCAATACCGGCTTTCCGAACCGCTATGACGCCGTCAATGGCCGCACCGGTACGGATCTGATGATCCACGGCGCATGCTCGTCGTCGGGCTGCTATTCGATGACGGACGAGCAGGTGCTCGAGATCTACGCTTTCGCGCGCGACGCCTTCAAGGGCGGCCAGACGGGCGTGCAGCTGCAGGCCTTCCCGTTCCGGATGACGGCCGAGAACATGTTCAAGCACCGGATGAACGAGAACTTCGACTTCTGGAAGATGCTGAAGGTCGGCTACGACAATTTCGAAGTCACCAAGCGTCCGCCGGAAGTGAATTTCTGCGAGAAGAAATACGTCTTCAACCAGCAGTCTTCGGGCGCGTTCAATCCCGGCGGCAAGTGCCCCGAGATGTCGACGCCGCCGGCGTTGACGGCAGCGCTCGCCTCCTACGACAAGACCTATGAGCTGGCCTACACCAAGGCGTCGAAGGAATTCGACGGCATGGCGTGGTACGACCCGTCGGAAGCCGAGCGCAAGGCCGTCGTTGCCAAGCAGCGCAAGGGCCGCGAACTCGCCTATGCGCCGACCGGCACCTCGCTGGAAGCCGGCAAGATGATGAAGGTCGCCGATCTCGAAGGGATGGCTGCCGCCAAGACCGCGACCACGGTTGCCGCCAACACGGTGACCGGCTCGACACCTGCCGATGCGACCGCTGGTGTGAAGACGGCCGATGCCGCGATCGTCAACCCGGCATCCGTGCCGGTGCCGACGCCGAACCCGATGGAATCGGCTCCGACCACCGCGACGGCGTTCGCGCCTGTCGAGCAGCCAGAATCGGTCGAGGTCGCCTCCAAGAAGCCGTTCTGGAAGTTCTGGGGCCGGGACTGATCGCGCGTGAGCGCCATTTCCTATGATCTGCGCGGGCTGAAATGCCCGCTGCCCGTCATCAAGACACGCAAGAAGATGTCGTCGCTGTCTTCAGGCGCGACGATCCGTGTCGAGACGACCGATCCCCTGGCGGGGATCGATATTCCGCATTTCTGCCATGAGGATGGTCACGAGTTGATCGAGACCGAGAAGACCGAGAGCGGTCACCGTTTCCTGATCCGCAAGCGATAGCTCTAAAAACGCATTCCCGGAGTGCTAGAAACGCATTCCGGGGATAGCCAGCGGGTTGTCGTTGAGGGCCGTGCGGTCGGCGGTGTCGATGCGTGGCTTGCCGAGGAAGGCGTCGAACAGGTCCTTGACGAAGGCTTCCGGCAGATCCTTGGTGATCAGCACCATGCGGGTGCGCCGGTCCTGAGGATCCGGCCATGCCGGCAGGCGGATCGGCGGGTGGAAAATGCTCTGCACGCCATGCAGCACCAGCGGCCGGTCGGGACGATCCGACATCGCAACGATCGCCTTCATTCGCAGCAGTTTTTCGCCATGGGCCGAGCGCAGGAGATCGACGAACATGTCGAGCGCCATCGGGTCGATCGGCTTGTCCTCGACGATCGAGAAGGAACGGATCGAGGCGTCGTGACGGTTCACGTCGTGCGCGTGCTGGTGGTCGTGGTGATGGTGGTGGTCATGATCATGATCATGGTGGTGATGCCCATGATCGTGGTCGTGGTGACCGTGATGATGATGGCCGTGATCGTGCCCATGGTGGTCATGATGATGCCCGTGATCGTGGGCGTCTTCGTCACGCAGCCAGCGGCCGACATCGGCGCTCTTGGTGGCGGGATCATAAATACCGTTGACGAGGGTGGCGGCGGTGCCGGTTTCGGTCTCGTCGGCGTCCATCAAGGCTGCGCGCGGGTTGAGCGCGCGCAGGCGGGCTTCAAGCTTTTCCAGGATGGCGGGGGAAGCCAGCGTCTTCTTCGAGATGATCAGGCGATCGGCGACGGCGGCCTGCTTGACGGCTTCCATGTGGTTGTCGAGCGTCTGCAGCCCGTTGGCGGCGTCGACGACGGTGACGACGCCATCGAGCGAGAAGCTCTCGGCAATGATCGGATTGCCCATGATCGCCTGCATGACCGGCGCCGGATCGGCAAGGCCCGTGGTCTCGACGACGACGCGCTTCACCGGCTTGACGCGGCCGGTCTGGATCGCGTCCATCAGGTTGGCGAGCGTATCGACCAGTTCACCGCGCACCGTGCAGCACAGGCAGCCATCCGACAGCTCGATGATCGCGTCGCCGGAGCTTTCGACCAGGAGATGATCGATGCCGACATCGCCGAATTCGTTGATGATGACGGCGGCGTCCTTCATGGCCGGATCCTTGAGGATACGGTTCAGAAGGGTCGATTTGCCCGCGCCGAGAAAGCCGGTGAGGATGGTGACCGGAATGCGATCCGCAACTGCGCTCATGCCTGTATGCCTTGGATTTTTTTATGCCTTAGAGGTCTGTAAGCCTTAGAAGCCAGAGGTAGGGCGCGGGGTCGGGATCGGCACATTGGCGATGTCGCCGACGCCGGCCGCCGTGGCCAGCTTGTCGGGCTGCGGCTCGTTCTGGCCGGGGATCAGGCCGGCATAGACAAAGTTCGGCTCGTGATCCATTTCCTGGATATAGGGCGAATGGATCTTCATGCGGCCCACCTCGTCGCGCGTTTCGCTGCGGATCTTGGCGCCCTTGGCGCTGCAGATTTCGGCCGTGAGGTCGGCGACTTCCTGCGTTTCGCCGTAGGGCTTCAGCGAGCCCAGCGTATCGTTGCCTGTCGGCTGCGTGGTGAAACCGCGCTGCAGCATGTCGGCCGACGCGTCCGCACGGGCGGCAAGGCTGTCGGTGCCGAGCACGACGGAAACCAGCGTACGGCCGTTGCGCGTCGCCGAGCTGATCTGGTTGAAGCCCGATGCGCAGATGAAGCCGGTCTTCATGCCATCGGCACCGGCGAAGCGGCCGATCAGCATATTGATGGCGGGGATGTTCTGCTTGCCCGTGGTGATCCCCTCCAGCGAGAAGTAGCTGGCATATTGCGGGAAATCGCGGCGCAGCGCGACCGACAGGATCGCGAGGTCGCGCGCCGTCGTGTACTGGCCCTTGCCGGGCAGGCCGTTCGGATTGACGAAGTGGGTGTCGCTCATGCCGAGCTTGGCGGCTTCGGCGTTCATGCGGAGAACGAAGGCGTCCTGCGTGCCGCCGACTGCTTCGGCGACGGCGACCGCGATATCATTGGCGGACTTGACGATCAGGATCTTCAGCGCGCTGTCGAGCGTCAGCTTCTGGCCCGGCTTGAAATACATCTTCGCCGGCGGCTGGGCGGCGGCGGTCTTGCTCATGACGATCGGCGTATCGACGCTGATCTGGCCGGAGCGGATCGCGTCGAAGGTGGTGTAGATGGTCATCAGCTTGGTGAGCGAGGCCGGATACCACTTGCGGAAGGCATCCTCATGCTCGAGCACGCGGCCGCTCTGCACATCGACCAGGATGTGCGGATTGGCATAGGCCTGCGTCGTCGCGGAAAAAGCGATGGCGGCTGCGGAAGCGGCGATGGTGATCGGCCGCAAGGCGGCAAGCAGGCGTTTCTGGCGCGTCGACACGGTTTGTCCTTAAAGATGTCCTGATGTCTCGAAAGTTTCCCCTATTTAACGTATATGGCCATGACATGGCAAAGGTCATTGTCTAACTTATTTGCGAGCCGTGGTATCAATCCCGTTATTGCCGCCGTTTTCGATTTTCGGCAGGGAAGCAAGCATGCCGATTTTGAACAGAGCCGCCGAACTTCAGGACGAAGTGACCGAGTGGCGCCGGCACATTCATGAGCGGCCGGGCCTGCTCTACGCGGTGGAAGAGACGGCCGCCTTCGTGGCCGAGAAGCTCAAGGAATTCGGCGTCGACGAGATCGTCACCGGCATCGGCCGCACCGGCGTGGTCGGGCTGATCAAGGGCAATGGGGCGGGATCGCGCACGATCGGCCTGCGCGCCGACATGGACGCGTTGCCGCTGACCGAGATTTCGGGCAAGCCATGGGCATCGAAGATTGCGGGCAAGATGCACGCCTGCGGCCATGACGGCCACACGGCGATGCTGCTCGGGGCCGCGAAGTATCTTGCCGAGACCCGCAATTTCAACGGCAATGTCGCGGTTATCTTCCAGCCGGCCGAAGAGGGTGGCGCCGGCGGCGACCTGATGGTCAAGGACGGCATGATGGAGCGTTTCGGCATCCAGGAGGTCTACGGCATGCACAACATGCCCGGCCTTCCCGTCGGCCATTTCGCCATCCGCAAGGGGCCGATCATGGCCGCGACCGACGAGTTTACCGTCACGGTCAAGGGGCGCGGCGGGCATGCGGCGCAGCCGAACCGCACGATCGATCCGATCGCGATCGGCACGCAGATCATCACCAACCTGCAGATGATCGCATCCCGCAATGTCGATCCGCTGCGCTCGGTCGTGGTGTCTGTCACCAAGTTCAATGCCGGCTTCGCGCATAACGTCATTCCCAACGAGGCGACGTTTGCCGGAACCGTGCGCACGCTCGACGAGGCCGTGCGCGATCTCGCGGAGAAGCGTTTCCGGCAGATCGTCGCCGGCGTGGCCGAGGCGCATGACGCCGAGGCGGATATCCATTTTCAGCGCAATTATCCCGTCACATCCAATCATGCGAACGAGACGGAGCATGCGACGGCGGTGGCGACCGACATCGCGGGCGCCGGCAATGTCGATGTCGATATCGATCCGATGATGGGCGGCGAGGATTTTTCCTACATGCTGAACGCCCGCCCCGGCGCCTTCATCTTCATCGGCAATGGCGATACCGCCGGCCTGCACAATCCGGCCTACGACTTCAACGACGACGTCATCAGCCACGGCATCTCCTACTGGGTGCGTCTGGCCGAGCAACGGCTCGGCGAATGATGGGCTGCGCTAGTCGGCGAGGCTGGCGGGTTTCATACACGCCAGTCTGCCGGTAGTACTTTCGGTCATCAAACATTTGTTCTTATTCCGATGTTGGCCACGATAGCGTAGGAATGGGTAGTTTGATCTTCCGGTTTCAGCCGGCAGACGGACCGAATGAAACGGCCGAGATTCCGCAATGTCTACGGCTGAAAGCGAGGAAGGCGTTCGTGGCTTCACTGTCCGTTATCACACCAAGCTACCAGCCGGATTTGGAGCTATGCCGCGATCTAGCAGTTTCCGTTAAAAGGTTCGGGCCGCTGAACGTTTCACATTGCGTAATTGTTCCGCCGAAAGATCGCGCCGTTTTCGCCGGTGTCGGCGAGGTTCACACGGTCGACGAATACCTGCCGAGAAGCTTTCTGCGTATTCCTGGTAACATGTGGATCAACCTGCGTCGGCCGATCATTCCGGCGAGGGGGTGGATTGTACAGCAGCTGATCAAGCTGGAGGCTTCCGCCCGATCTGAGGCCGATGTCGTGCTTCTGGTCGATTCTGACATGGTGTTCATTCGGCCCTTCGACGTCGATACCTTTCTTACCGATGGCAATGTACGGTTCTTCCGCGCAGCGAACGCTATCCACAAGGACATGACACGGCACATCATCTGGCATCGCACTGCGCGGCGCCTGCTTGGATTGCCCAACGTCGATCGCCTGCCGCTTCACGATTATATATGCTGGCCAATGGCTTGGAGTCCGGCCATCGTCAGAGCCATGCTGAAGCAAGTGGAGGCCACGACGGCGATGAGTTGGCAGTCCGCCATTGCGGGCGAACTGCACTTTTCGGAGGGGATCTTGTACGGCGTCTATGTCGATGAGATTCTGGGTGGTGCGCGCTATTGCGAGAACACCATGCTCAGCGTCAACTACTCGGACGAGGCGCCGCTCGATGCGGCGGCGGCAGCCCAGATTGTCGCAGGCGCATCGTCAGCGGATATCGCGCTTATGATTTCGGCAAAATCCACTACGACGGCCGATGTGCGCAAAGAGATCCTGCGAGCGCTTACCGCGTAGCCCGGACGCCGCGGACAGGGGGATGTCGTCTTCTTGGTTAAGCCTCATGGATGGCGGAACTACTACCAAGACACGGATATTTCAAATGCTTCATCGTGGCTAAGAATGTTGGAGGCAGCGCTCTTACACAAGACTTGCGCCCGTGCGCAGAGTTGGTGCGCGCCTTGCGATGTCGAAGTGGACCGGAGGGTTTGAGTTTTTGATGGCGATGCAGGAGATAAGGCTTGATAGCACGCAATATCCCCTTGCAGGAGGGCGCCCTTCGACGGGCCGCCTGAGCTCAGGCGTGTTCGGCAGCACGGCAAGACGCAGTGGACATTCGATCGCGGGCACGGCAGCGCCACAAAGTCGGCTGCATGCGGCGCTTATATTCTTATTCTTGATGCTTCTCGGCATCCCTTGGGTCATTCACATTGGCTCTGTCCGGATGTCACCCTACAGGATACTTCTATGCCTCGCCTTCTTGCCATGCTTTGTCTGGTGGGTTCGGGGAAAGGCGGGTGGCATCAAGGCCGCGGATATTGCCGTTGTCTCCTTCTCCAGCTGGATTGGCCTGTCACTGGTTTCGACCGCCGGCCCGGGCGGATTGCAATCGGCAGGGATCACGATGCTGGAAACGCTCACGCCATATCTGTTGGCGCGATGCTGCATTCGCGGTGCAAGCGATTTCCGGCTGTTCAGCAAAGCGCTCTTTTATCTTGTGATGCTGATGCTGCCGCTGATTGCGATCGAGACGCTGACAGGTTGGAAGGCAACCCTGCGGTTGTTTGCCGTTTTTCTTCCGACGTATGGCGACGTGGTCATGCCACAGCGCGTCGGGCTATGGAGAGCACAGGGAGCATTCGACCATCCGATCCTGCTGGGGCTTGTTTGCAGCACCGCGTTCTCTCTGGCATATCTAGTCGTGGGATATGGACGAACGCTGTTTCGCAAAGGCCTGCTTGCCGCCATTGTGGCGATGGCCGTGACCTGTGCCTTGTCTTCCGGCCCGATACTCGGGGTGCTGCTGCAATGCCTGCTGATCGGCTGGAAGCGGGTGGCCGACAAGGTCGGCCTGCGTGTGGTTTGGATCGTGACGATCGCCGTCCTGCTCTCAGCGCAGCTTGTTTGCTGGATAACCAATCGCTCGCTGCTCGACGTGACCATCAGCCGTCTGACATTCGACCCCCTTTCCTACTGGTTTCGCAACATCATCTGGCAGTACGGCTGGCTGTCCGCGCTCAACCACCCTTGGTTCGGCGTCGGCCTGGGCGAATGGGAGCGGCCATCCTGGATGCCCGGCAGCATCGATAACGTCTGGCTTTACTTTGCGGTGAAGCACGGCCTGCCGGCGCTCGCCCTGCTCGGAGCCTCGTTCGCATTTTGCTTGGCAACAGTCGGTTGGAAGCAAGGCTTGGATCGACGTCATCGCGAATATCGATGCGCTTATCTCGTCTCCATCATCAGCTGCATGCTGGTCGGTCTGACCGTGCACTTCTGGGATGGCGCCTATGTCCTTCTAATGTTTCTTCTGGGTAGTGGTCTTTGGATCGCGGATGTCGAGCCCGCAAGCGCAGACGTGGAACAGCCGCTCAGAACGCGGCTTCGAACCGGCTATCGAACGTCCGGTGGCGCAAGACGGCCGGTCAACCCGCCGGCGAGATGAGCAGTCAAGACTGCCGCTTTCACCGGCAATCCTAGCGAATGCCCGACCTTAGAGATGGGCGAGGTTTTGTCCCGGAGACATGAGTTACACATGGTCGGCCGGAAACTCGGCCTCAAGGAAGTCGACGACGGCATTTGGCTCGTCAGCTTCCTGCGCTATGATCTCGGATATATCGATATCGAACAGAGGACATTTCAAACAATCGACAACGCGTTCGGCACGAGGTTGTCACCTATGTCTTAGGTGCGGATTGTTACCTACGTTTCAGGGTCGAATGCACGAGGAAAATGGTGTCCACGAGAGGATTCGAACCTCCGACCCCAGGATTAGGAATCCTGTGCTCTATCCTGCTGAGCTACGTGGACAACGTCCCCTGCATAGCTTGACTGTCCCTGTCGATCAATAAGCTTTTGACGACATTCTCCTCTTCGCCATGACCCACCTGTTCAATCCTGTGCTGGTCCGCTCGGTGTCGTGGACACGAGCGATGTCGGGCAAACGCAAATTTTGGGCAGCTGTCTCATAGGGGGACGGTGTTGCGTCATGGCGGTACAGGGTCATGTTGCGATGCAAAACTCGCGTTAACGGTGAGATTTATTAGTTTTGCACAACCATAGAAAGAGCAAGCTCTCGTCACTGTTGTGATCCATGTTCGGGACATCTCTGCCCCAGTTTCATGCGATCGCGAGGCCATTTGTCCCAATTCAAGGCGAAAACATCCGCGCCGTTCCTGATTTCCGCCGTCTCGTCCGTGCGGGGCACGCTGATCGGGATCGGAATGACGAGCTGCTTCATCAATATCTTGGCGCTGACAGGCTCGTTCTTCATGCTGCAGGTCTATGACCGCGTCATTCCCGCCCGCAGCCTTCCGACGCTTGTCGGGCTCGGCATCATCACGCTGACGCTCTTCGCCTTCCTGGGGCTGCTCGAACTGTTGCGCTCGCTGGTGCTGGCGCGGCTGGGGCAGTCGGTCGACGAGCGCTTCGGGCCGATTGTCTTCCGCTCCTTCGCCACCGCGCCGTCGCGGCGCAGCGTCGAGGAGAACGGGCTGCAGCCGATGCGCGATATCGACATGGTGCGCGGCTTTCTCTCCGGGCCGGGGCCGACGGCGCTGTTCGACCTTCCCTGGATGCCGTTCTATCTTGGGCTCTGCTTCCTGTTTCATGTCTGGATCGGGGCGGTGGCGCTGGCGGGCGCGCTTGTTCTCGTTGGCTTGACCGTCATCGCCGAAATCCGCACGCGGGCGCCGACGCAGGCTGCGGCACGGATCGGGCTGGAGCGGACGGCGCTTGCCGAAGCCACGCGCCGCAATGCCGAGACGGTGGCGTCGATGGGTTTTGCGCGGCGGCTGGAGGAGCGCTGGTCGGCGATCAACCTGCGCTACCGCGACACGCAGTTCAAGGCGACCGGTATCACCGTGTCGCTGTCCACGCTGTCGCGCGTCGTGCGGCTGGTGCTGCAGTCGGGCGTTCTGGCTGTCGGGGCCGTTCTCGTCATTCGCCAGGAGGCGACGGGCGGGATCATGATCGCGAGCTCCATCCTGATCAGCCGGGCGCTGGCACCTGTGGAACTGGCGATCGGGCAGTGGCGGGGCTTTGCCGCGGCGCGCCAGAGCTGGGCGCGGCTTCTTTGCTTGAGCGAGGCGGATGACGTGAGCGATCCGGACGTGCGGCTGCCTGCGCCGGTCAAGGGCCTGAAGGTGGAGAATCTGCATCTTTCGGCACCCGGTTCGGCCGTGCCGCTGCTGCGCGGCATCTCGTTCGAAGCCAAGGCCGGCGAGGCGATCGGGATCGTCGGGCCGAGCGCGTCCGGCAAGTCGTCTCTGGCGCGTGGGCTGGTCGGGATATGGGCGGCGCGCATGGGGGCCGTGCGGCTCGACGATGCGTCGCTGTCGCAATGGGAGCCGGAAGCGCTCGGGCGACACATCGGATACCTGCCGCAGGAGATCGGGCTCTTCGACGGAACGATCGCCGACAACATCGCCCGCTTCGACCCGACGGCGTCGTCGGATGCCGTGATCGCGGCCGCAAGGGCCGCCGGCATCTATGAGATGATCGTGCGGATGCCCGAGGGCTTCGATACCGAGATCGGCGAGGAGGGGGCAGTGCTTTCCGCCGGCCAGCGGCAGCGGCTGGCATTGGCGCGCGCGCTTTACGGCGATCCCTTTTTGATCGTGCTCGACGAACCGAATGCCAATCTCGACGCCGAGGGCGATGCGGCGCTGACCCGCGCCATCGAGGGCGTGCGTGAGCGCGGCGGGATCGCGATCGTCATCGCGCACCGGCCGAGCGCGCTTGCCGGTATCGACAAGGTGCTGGTGCTGGCCGAGGGCCAGGTGCGCGGTTTCGGGCCGAAGGAAGAGGTGCTCGGGAGGCCGGTGGCGGCGGCGTCGGCGGCGTTCTCGCCGATGCGCTTCGGACGGGTAAGCGAAGGGAGGGCGGCGCGATGAAGCCTGGTGCAAATGGTGCGGGCGCACCGATCGCCGAACGGGCCATCCGGCGGCTGGCGCTTGTGGCGCTGGCGGCGGCTCTCGTTCTCGTCGGCGTGCTCGGCAGTCTCGCGGCGACCATCCATCTCAACGGCGCGGTGATCGCCTCGGGCACGCTCGTCGTCGACAGCTATGTGAAGCCGATCCAGCATCTGAAGGGCGGGACGGTCGGCGAAATCCTCGTTCGCAATGGCGACAAGGTGGAGGCGGGGCAGGTGCTGTTGCGGCTCGACGATACGCAGGCGCAGGCGACGGTTTCGATCGTGTCGCGGCGCTTGCGGCAGTTGGCTGCGCGAACGGCACGGCTTTCGGCCGAGCGGGATGGGCGGGAGGCGTTTGCGTTTCCCGATCTTGTGAAACAAGCGCCCCCGGAGGAGCGGGAGACGCTGATGCAGGGTGAGCAGCGGCTATTCGAGGACCGGCGGGCTTCGCTTAGCGGACAGGTAGCGCAGCTGCGCGAGCGCATCCGCCAGCTCGGCCAGCAGGCGGGTGGGCTGGTGGCGCAGCAGGACGGCAAGCGGCAGGCGATCGAGATCATCGGCAAGGAGCTGGCGAGCCTTGAGCCGCTGCTGAAGCAGGGCATCATTCCGGCAACGCGGGTCTACGCGCTGCAGCGCGATGCGGCCGATCTGACCGGCGAGCTCGGTAATCTCGTGGCATCTGCCGCGGAGGTGAAGGGCAAGATCGCCGAGACCGAACTGCAGATCATCCAGCTTGGCGACGACAGGCGCAGCGAAGTCTCGGACCAGCTGCGGCAGGCGCAAAGCGATACCGGCGAGTATGCCGAGCGGCTGGTCGCGGTCGAGGACGATCTCAAGCATATCGATATCCGCGCGCCGCAGGCGGGCATCGTTCATCAGCTTTCGGTGCATGCATCCGGTGCCGTTGTGCAGGCGGGAGCGGCGATCATGGAGATCGTGCCCGATGGCGACGCGCTGACGCCGGATCTCAGGCTTTCACCTCAGGATATCGATCAGGTCGCGGTGGGGCAGGCGGTGGTGTTGCGGCTGTCGGCCTTCAACCAGCGCACCACCATGGAACTCAACGGCCGGGTGGAGCGTATCGCGGCCGACCTCACCACCGATCAGAAAACCGGCCAAAGCTATTACGGCGTGCGCATTCATATCGAGGACGGCGAATGGCGCAGGCTTGGAAAGCTGACGCCGGTGGCCGGCATGCCGGTGGAAGCTTTCATCGAAACGGGGGAACGAACGGCGCTGGCCTATCTCGCCAAGCCGTTCACCGATCAGGCGGCCCGTGCTTTTAGGGAGGAATAAGGGCTTTCAGGGAGGAATAAGGGGCCTGTGCCTGCGGCGCCTGGGAGGAGGCGCGTCGGGCAAGGGAGGAGCGTTCGGCCATCAGGGCATCGTGTGGATGCCCTTGGCAATGTTTCAATCACGAAAACCCTAGGAGATGAACCATGCCACAGTCGATTCAGAACGCAGTCGGCACAAGCCTGTTCTATAGCGGCGCTTCAACCGCGTGGCTGTCGGCGACAGGATCCGGACCGGTGCTCAACGGCACCGCCGGCAATGACAGCATATGGGGTGACAGCTCGGTCAACGTGACCATGCATGGCGGTACGGGTGACGATATCTATTATCTCTACTCCGCCATCAACCGCGCGGTCGAAGAGCCGGGTGGCGGGATCGATACGATCAACACCTGGATGAGCTATACGCTGCCCGAAAACTTCGAAAACCTGACGGTGACGGGCAACGGGCGCTATGCCTTCGGCAACAGCGCCGACAACATCATCTCCGGTGCCGCGGGCAGCCAGACGATCGATGGCGGCGCGGGCAACGATGTGCTGATCGGTGGCGGCGGGGCCGATACCTTCCTCTTCACGCGCGGCAATGGCAGCGACCTCATCGTCGACTTCAGCAGCGACGACACGATCCGCTTCAACGGCTATTCGCTGACGAGTTTCGATCAGGTGATCAGCCACTCGACACAGGAGGGCGCCAATCTCAGGATCGATCTTGGCGGTGGCGAAAGCCTCGTGCTGGCCAACACGACGGCCTCTGCGCTGCACGCCGACCAGTTTCAGCTGACGCTCGATCGCTCGGCGTTGACGATGACCTTTGCAGACGAGTTCGACAGCCTGTCGCTCCACAGTGGCGGCCAGGGAACCTGGGATGCCAAGTTCTGGTGGGCGGCCGAAAAGGGGAGCACGCTGCCCGACAATGCCGAGGAACAGTGGTACATCAACCCGTCCTATGCCGGCACGGCCTCGGTCAATCCGTTCTCCGTTCACGACGGGGTGCTGACGATCACGGCGGCGCAAACGCCGGCTGCGCTTGCAGGCCAGCTTGAAGGTTTCGACTATACGTCGGGGATGCTCAACACGCACTCGACCTTCGCCCAGACCTACGGGTACTTCGAGATCCGCGCCGACATGCCGACGGATCAAGGTGTCTGGCCGGCCTTCTGGCTGCTGCCGGAGGATGGCTCCTGGCCGCCGGAGCTCGACGTGGTGGAAATGCGCGGGCAGGATCCCAACACCGTTCACGTGACGGCGCATTCGGCGGCGAGCGGCAGCCACACGATGGACCAGACGGCTGTCAGCGTCGCGAGCACCGAGGGCTTCCATACCTATGGGGTGCTGTGGGACCAGGACCAGATCGTCTGGTACTTCGACGACGTGGCGATCGCCCATGCCGACACGCCTGACGATATGCACGACCCTATGTACATGATCGTCAATCTCGCCGTCGGCGGCATTGCCGGTTCGCCGACGAATGGCCTGCCCAACGGATCTGAAATGAAGATCGACTACATCCACGCCTATTCGCTGGCCGACAGCCCGGTGGCCACTGCCGCGCATACGACGACGGACGACTGGCAGACTTAAGCGGCTGCAGCCGCTAAGCTTGAAATTGAAGTTTCCGGACCTCGCATCCGGAAATTTCATCTGTACTGTCACAAAACTGTCGTTTATTGTCGCATCCTTGGTGAAAGTGGATAATTTTCAGTATTATTCATGTATTTCTCGTTTTCAGGTTCGAGACTACACTTGAATGTGACGGGAAATTCCGGCAAGCACGGCGCACACTGGCCGTGCATCCGAGGCGTATAAGTCGACGTTGTCCCAAGCCGTAAGTGACATTGGGTAGGCTCGATAAGGCCTTGGGGATAATCGATGGGTGAAGTGCTCTCTAGCGCTACGGCGTTCGTTCGCGCCGATGTGAGGCATGAACGGTCCTTTCTCACATTGCTGATCAATCTCGACCGGGCGGAAGCGCGGCTCCAGTCGATGGTGGAACAGCTGCACAGGCTTGGCCTGCCATTCGAGCGCATCGCGGCGGTGGATGGCCGTGCACTCGATTTTCCGATCGCCAGCTATGATGAAGCCGGTTTCCGCCGCCGCCACGGTCGCATGACCAATCCGGGAGAGGTCGGCTGCTATTTGAGCCACGTGGCCTGCGCCGAGCGGCTCCTCCAATCGACGCACGACTACGCATTGATCCTGGAGGACGATCTGGTGCTGCCCGACAATCTCGCCGTGGTGATCGGCGAGGCGCTCGCCGAGCACGAGCATTGGGACGTGCTGCGTCTTTCGAGCGTCAACGACGGCCGCAAGTTTCCCGTAGCTCCGTTATCGCAGACACGTTCGCTGGCGATTTCGCTGACGCGCGAAAAAGGGTCCGGCGCCTACCTTATCAACCGGAAAGCGGCGGAGTGGATTTGTAGAGATCTCGTGCCGATGAAGCTGCCCTACGATATCGCCTTCGATCTCGAATTCTTCGATGGGTTGCACGGCATGTTCGTTTCGCCGGTGCCGATCTCGCAGGAAGCGGGTTTTCCGTCCGACATCCAGCAGGGGCGGCGCTTCCGGCTTCCGCTCGGGCAACGCTACCCCGTCTATGTTTATCGCGCGGGTCTGGAGATTGCACGTGTCGTGCATCGGGCATCGCGGCTGGCGGCCTATCGTCTGGCGGCTCTTACCGGTCGCCGCAAAAGAGCGGTACCCCTTAACACGCAGGACAACCGGCCTCTCGACGACGACATGGCAGCTTGAGCGTCACGGAGCCCGGGACGCTTTTTATGGAACGATGACGATTCTCCTTCGTTGACCACCGGTAAGCAACAGCGAAGGAGAAGCATCATGAAAGCGAAACTGATCGCGGCATCGATCCTGGCACTTGGTCTGGCAACAGGCGGGGCAATGGCTCAGTCAAACCCGAGCCCGGCAGGTTCGACGATCGGCAGCAGCACGGTCGATAGCGGCGGTGGCGCAAACGCGGATGCTCCGAATACGACTGGAACATCGCCAACGGTGGTCGATCCGAACGCCACCTACAGCACCACCCCCGGCACGATGAGCACGGGGCCGAACACCAACACGACAGGGACCGTCGACCGCACGCGCTGCCCGGCGCAGCCGATGCCGGGGACGACCGCCGCCCAGGGCGGCAATAGCGGCGCTTCCGAGAGCGAGGCATGCCCCGACTTCAAGTAATCATCGCATTGCGATCATGGATCCCGGGTTCAGTCCGGGGTCCCTTTTTGTGCGCGAAACTGTCAGCTCGCCTTCACTTCGGAAGACAAGAACGCGTGATGACGGTGGAACAACAGGCGATAACAGGGATTTATTCAGGCGCCGCCTGATTGACGCCCGAAATCAGCCAGAAATCGGGATGCATGTAGCGAATCAAACCCCATACATTTGCTTTTGAGCATTTGTTAATTTTGTTCATACAGCCGGGGTTGGTAAGTTATAACAAGGCACTACGTTTTTCGTCAGGATACTAAGGAGACCACAATGAACAAGACAATCGCATCGATCGTCGCAGCAGCCTCGCTGGCTCAAGTCTTCGCCACTTCGGTGGCGGCAGCGGATCTCGTGACGACTTATGAGGAGCCGGATCAGCGCGATGGCGTCAAGATCGGCGTTCTGACCTGCGACGTCGGCGGCGGTGTCGGCTACGTCTTGGGTTCGGCGAAGTCCGTCGATTGCGTCTTCAACGGTACGCGCGGCTCCGTCGATCGCTACAGCGGCACCATCCGCAAGATGGGCGTCGACCTCGGCTTCACTACGCGCGGCCGTCTCGTCTGGGCCGTCTTTGCTCCGACCGCCGGCTATCACCGCGGTTCGCTCGGCGGCCTCTACCAGGGCATCACCGCTGAAGCCACGCTTGCCGGTGGCGTCGGCGCCAACGTGCTGTTCGGCGGCACCGCCGGATCGATCCAGCTGCAGACCATCAGCGTCACCGGTCAGCTCGGCCTCAACGTTGCTGCAACCGGCACCTCGGTCACGCTTACGCCAGCCGGCTGATTTTATCATTTGATTTCAATGGAAAAGCCGTCCCGTCAGGGGCGGCTTTTTCGTTTCGTGGGTGCCGTGTGGATGGCCCATTTCGGGAAGGGAACCTACGGCCGATCGTCGCGTTGTTCTGGTCAAAGGAGACCAAGCTCATGACCATGAAACTCTCAATGCTCGCGGTTGCCTATCTCTTGATCGGCGGCCTTCTCATCGCCGTCAGCTACCAGCCGAGCGGCCCCGTCACGACGCAGAAGACGGACCGTGTCGCCTCGGGCTTCCTGATGGAACGCTTCGCCGGTTGATGCTCAGACGGCTTCGCCGAGGTTGTCGAGCACTGACTGCGCGACGACAATGCGATTGCGAACAGTGTGATCGCTCGCCGTCGTCTCGGCGACGATGATGGCGCTGGCGAGGTCCGCCTTGGTCGCGACCAGTCCAGTCAGGACGATCTCGTCTTGCTCGACTGACACCGCGATGTGCGATGCGTCGAAGCCGCTGGCGACCGCCAGCGCGGTCGATACATCCGCTGTCAGCGCTGCCTCTTCGCTTATATCAGTCTTTCGCGCGGACGGTGATATCTCGTAACTTGCCATGTCATGCCTTCCTTTCTCCCATCCGATTAAGAAACCTTGTGTCGCCTTCGCCGCGTGCGCGGTCACCAGCTGACCCGGTAGTTCAGGTTGATGCTTCCCGAGCGGGTGGAGGATCCAGGATTGCTGATTGTTGCGCTCAAATTAAGGTCGGGGAGGATCAGCTGGTTCAGCGCCAGCGAACTCGTCACATCGCCATTGAAGCCCGACACGGTGGCGGCCGCAGAGAGCGAGGTGCCGGTCCAGGGCTGGATCAGCTTTAGCGCTTGCGAGGTGTCGACGGATGTCTGGCGGGTGTCGATGGCGTCGTAACGGACCTGCACGAAGCGGGTCGAGACCATGTCCAGCGAGTCGGAGAAGATCCAGCTGCGGGAACGGCTGAGCATAAGCGCGCCGCTGCCCCTCAAGGTATCGACGCGCACGCTCGCCGAGCGCTCTGCGCGGGCGGCGGGCGTGACGCTGACCTTGGTGATCTTGCCCCAGAGCGAGGCCTGTTCGGAACCGCCGAGCAGCACGCCGCCCTTCGATGCCGCAAGGCCGATATCGGCGCCGGCGCTGGTTTCCCATTCGGCGGGCAGGCGAAAGCCCATTGTTGCCTTGTAGGAGCGTTCGGACACTTTCACGGGTGTCCAGATGACGAGGTTTTCCGCGTGGACGCGCGGTGCGAATGAAATGAGCGCGGCGGGCAGAAGCAATAAACTGCTTGTCGCTTTCATGGCCATTTGTCCCTTCGTAACGGTCAGGGTCTTCTGGTCGATGCGGGCTTGAAGCGGAAACGCACGAAAGCGCGCAGGATTTCGCCTTGCAAACCCGACATCTCGTTCTGGTTTTTATCGCGTCCGGCCTTTGGCGCGGATACGGAAGCGGGCGCGAAATTGGCGCCGCCGGAGCTTGAAAATTGCAACCGATACGATTGCCAATGCTCCTATCCCTGAGGATTGTTGTCAGGATCACATCGACCGGCGGGGATGTAAACCCCTTAGGCCCAAAAATCTGCTGCACTGCACACTTGCCGGTCATTCCAATCCCCTGTAGAGCCGAGGGAAATGACGGAACGCAGGCAAAATCGCGCATGATCACGGGCAGAAACGGGCCTCGGCGCCTCTCCATCTTCGGTTCGACCGGCTCGATCGGGCAGAACACGCTCGATGTGGTGAAGCATCTGGGTGGTCTCGAAAACTTCGAAATCTCCGTGCTGACGGGCAACGAGAACGTCGATCTTTTGGCGCAGCAGGCGCGCGCGGCCGGTGCCAAACTCGCGGTGACGGCGAGTGACAGCCATTACGAGGCGCTGAAGAGCGCGCTGTCGGGAAGCGGGATCGCGGTTGCCGCCGGTCAATCAGGCCTGATGGAAGCCGCCGACCTTGAGGCCGAGTGGGTGATGGCGGCGATCGTCGGGACGGCGGGTCTTGCGCCGACGCTGGCCGCGGCCCGCAAGGGCGCCGATATCGCACTCGCCAACAAGGAATGCCTGGTGTCCGCCGGTGATCTCTTCGTACAATCCGTACGGCGTGGCGGCGGCAAGCTCCTGCCTGTCGACAGCGAGCACAATGCGATCTTCCAGGTGCTGGAGGAAAACCAGCGCCATGCCGTGGAGCGCATCATCCTGACGGCGTCGGGCGGACCGTTCCGCAACGCCTCGCTGGAGGAGATGGCCGGTGTGACCGTGGAGACGGCGCGTGCGCATCCGAACTGGTCGATGGGTCTGAAGATCTCGATCGACAGCGCCTCGATGTTCAACAAGGCGCTCGAGATGATCGAGGCCAAGCACCTGTTCGGGCTGACGCCTGAGCAGATCGAGGTCATCGTGCATCCGCAATCGGTGATCCATTCGATGGTGGGCTATACCGATGGTTCGGTGCTGGCGCAGCTCGGCGCGCCGGACATGCGCACCGCGATCGGCTACGCGCTGGCGCATCCGCGCCGGCCGAACCTGCCGATCGAGCGGCTCGATTTCGCCAAGCTGGCGCGGCTGGATTTCGAGGCACCCGACGAGACGCGCTTTCCGGCGCTGCGGCTCGCCCGCCTTGCGATGACGCGCGGTGGCGTGCAGGGCGCTGTTTTGAACGCGGCAAAGGAAGTGGCGCTGGAAGCCTTCATCGCCGGTCGCCTGTCTTTCCTCGCCATGGCCGATGTGACCGAGACGGTGATGGACCAGCTGGCGCATCTGCCCGAGGCCGCGACGATGGACGATGTGTTCGCCGTCGACAAAGAAGCCCGGCAGCGGGCTGCGGTGTTGGTGGTGGCACGGGAGAAGGCTGCCTGAGGGGGCTGGACGGTCGTCTCCAAGTCCGCGAGTGTGCGGCATTGTTCTCGTCGAATAGGTTACGGCGTTCCCAAACCCGCCGCCGTCATGCTCGGTCTTGTGCCGAGCATCTGCTGAGCGACCAAATCGCTCGACGTGAGTGGACACTTGGCGAGGCGGGAGACGCGAGTTGGCGGCGGAATGAAGAGCTTGCTTCGCCCTTCTATGCACCCAGCACCGTTGCATTCTCGGCGACGTGCTTAGATCCTCGGCTCGTTGGCCGAGGATGACGCCGAGAGTGGGGCGCCGTTTTCGTTCAACAGGTTATGCCCACTCTATCCGCAGCCGTTCCCAAACCCACCGCCGTCATGCTCGGTCTTGTGCCGAGCATCTGCTGAGCGACCAACGTCGCTCGGCGTGGATGGACACTTGGCGGGACAGAAGACGCGGGTTGGCGTTAGAGCGAAGAGCTTGCTTCGCTCTTCCATGCACCCAGCGCCGTTGCATTCCGGGCAACGTGCTTAGATCCTCGGGACGAGCCCGAGGATGACGCGGCGAGTGGGGTTTCCGCGTTCTTTCAATAGCTTATGACTCTCGCTGCCTACCGTCGTCTCCAAGCCGAGAGTGCGGCGCCGTCGAGCGTACCTTTACGCGACGTGCCGGGCCAGTGCGCAGCGCGACCACAGCGAATGCAGCGCTTCCACCAGATGCTCGATGTCGGCATCGGTGTGCAGCGGCGTGGGCGTGATGCGCAGGCGTTCGGTCTTGACCGGAACCGTCGGGTAATTGATCGGCTGGACGTAGACGTTGCAGTTGTCGAGCAGCAGGTCCGAGATCCACTTGCACTTGGCGGCGTCGCCGACCATGACCGGCACGATGTGGCTCGGGTTCGGCATATGCGGGATGCCGGCCTTGTCGAGCTGGGCGCGGAGCAGGCGAACGCGGTCCTGATGACGGGCGCGCTCGAAGGGGCTGACCTTCAGGTGCTGGATCGAGGCGACCGCGCCGGCGGCGAGCGCTGGCGGCAGTGCCGTGGTGAAGATGAAGCCGGATGCGAAGGAGCGGATGAAATCGCAGAGCGCAGTCGATGCCGCGATATAGCCGCCCATGACGCCGAAGGCCTTGCCGAGCGTGCCTTCGATCACCGTCAGGCGGTCCATCAGGCCTTCGCGCTCAGCGATGCCGCCGCCGCGCGGGCCGTACATGCCGACAGCGTGGACTTCGTCGAGATAGGTCATGGCGCCGTACTTGTCGGCGAGGTCGCAGATTTCCTTGATCGGCGCGATATCGCCATCCATCGAGTAGACGCTCTCGAAGGCGATCATCTTCGGCGCCTTCGGATCGGCGGCAGCGAGCTTGGCTTCCAGATCCTGCAGGTCGTTGTGCTTCCAGATGACGCGATCGCACTTGGCGTAGCGAATGCCCTCGATCATCGATGCGTGGTTCAGCGCATCCGAGAAGATGATCATGCCGGGGATCTTGGCGCCGAGCGTGCCGAGGGCCGCCCAGTTGGAGACGTAACCCGAGGTGAAGACCAGGGCCGATTCCTTGCCGTGCAGATCTGCGAGCTCGCGCTCGAGCAGAACGTGGTAGTGCGTGGTGCCAGAAATATTCCGGGTGCCTCCCGCACCCGCGCCACAGTGATCAATGGCGTTCTTCATCGCCTCGATCACCTTGGGGTTCTGGCCCATGCCGAGATAGTCGTTGGAACACCAGACGGTCACATCCTTCGGCCCCTCGGGGGTGTGGCGCGTGGCACGCGGGAAATTGCCGCGGTGACGCTCAAGATCGGCGAACACGCGGTAACGACCTTCGTTGTGAAGGCCTTCCAGCTCGTTCTTGAAGAATGCTTCGAAATCCATCTCATGCTCCAGTATCGTGCAGGCGTTCTCCGCCCAATGACGACTGCACGTCAACCCTTTGGGTCCGATTTAGCACGATGTGCGTCAAATCGTCCCTAGTTTCGAATTACTTTAATTTGAAATTGGCGTGCTTGACCAGATCAATCGCGCATTGCAGCTCTGTGCGCGGTGCTTCGCATGGTTCTTGGTGACCGATTTGCCAGTCGATTTTCGCGGCCGCTCACCAATTGAAATCGATTGCGGAGCTTGCTTGCCCCTTTTTGCGCCATAGTTTGCGGTCTAGGTTACAAAAAAGACAGGAATCAGGGACGGCCACCGCCCGCTTGGGCGACCAATCAGGAGTTATTGATGAAAAAGATTATTGCGCTGGCCTTTATCGGCCTATCGATTGCAAGCTGCACGCCGACACAACAGGGTGCCGGTATAGGTGCGGCATCCGGCGCCATCATCGGCGGCGCGGTTACGGGCAATGTTCGTGGTGCGGCTGTGGGTGCTGCCGTCGGCGGCGTGTCCGGCGCGCTGATCGGCCGCGTGTCCGAACAGCCCGGCCAGTGCTACTACCGCGACGAATATGGTCGCCGCTATATCGACGATTGCCGCGGCTGATCCTTCGCCAAAACCTTTCAAATCCCGGGTCTTTGGCCCGGGATTTTTGTTTTTTTCCGCTAAATCAGCAATCATGCGGTTTAAAACGGTACAACAAAATGAATTTTGCCGCTAAGGTCGCATCAGGCCGGGGGGCGCAGAGCTTAAATCCAGTGTAACCAAAAAGCGGCGGATGCAGATTAGACGGAAGGCACCGAAACCGGGTATTGCGTATCGGCGAGCAGGCATCGTGACAATGGTCGCGGTGGCGACTGCGTTGTCACCGGCACTCGTGTCGAATGCTTACGCCTTCAAGCTTTTCGGGATCAACTTCTTCGGCAAGGACGATACGGACGCCAACCAGGTGCCCGACCCCGTTCGCTATGAGGTGACGCTGACGTCGGACGCAAATGATCCCGACCTCAAGGAGGCGCTCGAGAACAGCTCGCGCCTGGTTGGAGACAAGGAGCAGCCGGTTTCGGGCGATCTCGGCGTCGTCGTCAAGGCGCGCGACGATCGCGAACGGCTGATCGCGGCTCTCTATGAAAAGGCGCGCTATGGCGGTGTCGTGACCATCACCGTGGATGGCCGCAATATCGACGACCTGCCGCCGAACCCCACTTTCAATCGCTCGCGCCCGGTTCCCGTCAATGTCAGCGTTGCGGCGGGGCCGGTGTTTCATGTGCGCGAAGTGCAATTCGGCGGCGATGCGGCCAACCGCAATCCCGCCGATTACGATCTCGGGTCTGGTGCTTCGGCCGGGTCGCTGACGATCATCAAGGCCGGCGACAAGATCGTCGAGCAGTTGAAGGCCGAGGGGCGGCCGCTGGCGAAGCTGACGACGCGCAAGGTGGTGGCCGACCACAAGACCGATACAGTTGACGTCGTGCTTGCCGCCGAGGGCGGTCCGGTCGCGCCGATCGGAACGGTTGGGGTCACTGGTGCCAAGGCTGTGCGGTCGGATTTCATCGAGCGCTATTCGCGCATCAACAAGGGTGATCGCTACTCGCCTGAGGCGCTGAGAAAGGCCGGCGAGCGGCTGCGCGCGCTTGGCGTGTTTTCCAGCGTCACCATTCATGAGGGCGACCAGCTGGCCGGCGACGGCAGTCTGCCTATGATCATCGAAGTGTCGGAGGGCAAGCAGCGCTATTTCGGCGTCGGCGCGCAGTATTCGACGATCGACGGTTTCGGCGTCAATGGCTACTGGGGCCATCGCAATCTGTTCGGTGGCGCGGAAGGGCTGCGCGTCGAGGGCGCGGTCGGCCGCCTCGGGGATGCGACGGCGCTGGGCGATCTCGATTTTTCGGCGGGTATCACCTTCACCAAGCCCGGCGCCTTCGTGCCATCAGGGACGCTGATCGCCAGCATTCTCGCCAAGACCGAAAATCCCGATGCCTATAGCGCCAAGCTGGTGACGGCATCGCTCGGCTATTCCTACGAACTCAACGATACCGACACGTTTACCGGTGCGGGCGAAGTCAGCTGGGAAAAGGATGACGACGCGTTCGGGAACAATACCTACCTGACCTTCGCGGCCCCCCTCCAGTTCGACCGCGACGCGCGCGACAACAAGCTCGACCCGACATCGGGCTACCGGCTGATGGGTAAGGTGACGCCGAGCTACGAAGCCTATAACGGCACGTTCTTCTCCGCCTTCGAGGGCTCGGTTTCCGGTTATTACGGCCTTGGCGCCGAAGACCGGATCGTGCTTGCCGGCAAGCTTTCGGCCGGGTTCCTGCTTGGCGCCGACGATCTTGAGAACATTCCCGCCACCCGCCGCTTCTTTGCCGGCGGCGGCGGTTCGGTGCGCGGTTACGGTTATCAGGAGATTTCTCCCTATAACGCAGCCAACGAAGCGACCGGTGGTGCTTCCTTCATGACGGCGTCGTTCGAGACGCGCGTGAAGATCACCGATACGATCGGCATCGTGCCGTTTATCGATGTCGGGGTGGTCTCCGCCGATGTTGCGCCCGATTTTTCGGATATCAGGGCCGGTGCCGGTATCGGCCTGCGCTACGCCACCCCATTCGGGCCGATCCGGCTTGATTTCGCCGTTCCCCTCAACAAGTTCGAGGGTGGGACGGATTACGGCATTTACGCTGGCATCGGCCAGTCGTTCTAACGAGGTTCAGGCTCGCAGCGAGATTGCGATAGCCGCGCAGAAAACGGGATAGCTCCGGGTCCATGCTTACGCTGACGAACATCTTCAAGTGGATTGCACGACTGCTCGGTTACGGAGCCGGCGTTCTCGTCATCCTGCTTGCCGTGGCCATCGGCATCTTCGGCTTCACCGGCTTCGGCGCCCGCATTCTCGTAGACAAGGTGACGTCGACGATCTCCAACCGCGACATGACCATTCGCGTGATGGACCCGCAGGGGCTGCTGACCGGCGGCCTCGGCGCCACCCGCATCGTGCTGTCGGATACGCGCGGAACGTTTGCCGATGTCGACGGCCTGTCGATCAACTGGAATCCGCTGGCGTTGTTTACCGGGCGCTTCCATGCGACGCGCCTGGAGGCTGATGCTATCCGCGTTCTGCGTAAGCCCGTCCGCACATTGCCGTCGCGGCCGGCCGCCGAAGGGGAAGCCGGCGGCGGGTTCTCGCTGCCGATCAAGATCGATATCGATCAGATCTCGCTGCCGAAGATCAGCCTGTCGCAGCCCCTTATCGGGCGCGCCTTCACGCTCTCGGCCGATGGCAGCGTACGCGCCGATTCAAAGGGTGGCGATGCAAATATCACGGTTCACCGCCACGACGTGCCGGATGCCAAGCTGACGGCCGACGTCGCCTTTCTGCCTGAAAACAGCCAGCTTACGGTCAAGGCCAAGCTCAACGAGCCGAAGGGTGGGTTGCTCGCCGGCGTGCTCGCCTTGCCGAACAATCCGGCCGTCGAGATCAGCCTCAATGGCGATGGCCCGATCTCCGACTGGAAAGCCAAGTTGCAGGCCTCGCTCGATGGCCAGCAGCGCGCCGCGATCGAGGCGCATCACACGCTGACGCCGGACCAGGCTCTGCATCATGTCGAGATCAAGGGCGGCGGCGATCTGAGCTCGCTGATGCCGGCGGCATTCCGGCCGCTTTTCGCCGGACAGACGAACATCGATCTCGCGGCCAATTTCGACAATGCCGGCAAGATCGATATTCAGACCGGCAACGTTGCGACTGGCGCCGTCGTGATCGCCGCCTCCGGTACGCTGGATCCGAAGGGCAAGAACAGCCTGAACGCCAATCTGCTAGGGACATCCGGGCCGGTCGATTTCCGCTGGCCGCTGGCTGAAGGCGAAGCGCGGTTCATGATCACGGGCGTCAATCTGGCGCTGACGGGGGACGCCAAGGCGTCGCGGCTGAATGCCAGCGCCTCGCTCGACACCGCCGTGCTGCCGCAGGCAACGATCGGCAATGTGAAGCTGACCGCCAAGAGCGACAACTTCAATCTCAGCGGCCGCTCCGGCGCGGTGCAGATCCGCCTTGTCGCCGGCGACATGACCTTCGCCAATCCCGATATCAACCGGGCGGTACAGGGGCCTGTGACGATCGTTCTGCCGCTGCAGATCTCGCCGGCCGCGATCGGCTTCAATGGCGCGACGATCGAAAGCGCCTCGGCGAATGCCAGCCTCAACGGTGCGTATCAGCTCACCGACAATTCGCTGACCGGTAATGCCAAGCTGACCGTCGAGCCGCCGGCAATGCCGCCGGCCGTCGCTGCGCGGTTCAAGACGCCTGTCACGATCGAAAGCCAAGTGGCGGGCACCATTCCCGACAAGATCAATCTGTCGAACCTCAGCATCAAGTCGGACCTCACGGTCGCGACGGGCAATATCGTCCTCGACGGCACGACGCTCGATGCAACGCTTGCCGGCCGCGTGCCCGATATCAAGCCGCTGCTCGATACGGCCTCGGGCGCCGTGACCTACAGCCTGAAGGCCGGCGGCGATCTTTCCGCGCTGGCGCTTTCGGCCAATCTCAACGCTCCCGCGATCGACATGGCCGGGCGCGGGCTGAGCGATCTCGCTGTCGCGCTCAACGCGACCGCCGATCCGAAGGCGCCCAAGGCGCAGGTGAAGGCGACCGGCAAGATCGATGGCCAGGCGATCGATATCAGCACCGACGTGTTGTCCGAGGGCGGGCAGACGACGCTGCCGTCGATCAAGGCCAATGTCGGCAACAACAGCCTGACCGGTCACGTCGCTCTCTCCGAGAGCTTCGCGCCGACAGGCGCGCTGACATTCGACCTGCCCGACCTCAGCCTGATTGCGGCGCTGGCCGGCCAGAAGGCGGAGGGCGATCTCAAGGGATCGGTCGATATTACCGACGTTTCAGGCAAGATCGGGCTGAAGGTGGCGGCGACGGGCAGTGGCCTGAAGCAGGGCAACTTCGCGATCGTCAGCCCCAATGTCGATGTCACCGTCACCGATCTCTCGGCGTTTGCGGCAACGGGAGCGATCAAGGCCGACGAGGTCGCCTCCGGCACCAACAAGATCGACAGCCTGGCGGTGAACTTCACGCAGCTCGGAAACCGCACGAATTTCAGCCTCGACGGCTATTACGACAACCACCCGCTGGTGGCGGGCGGCGGTGTCGAAACCAATGCCGGCACGACGCTCGTTCAGCTCGACCGCTTCTCGGCCAAGCCGCACGATATTGCGGTGGATCTCGCCGCGCCGTCGCAGCTGTCGATCACTGATGGCACGGTGACGCTCGATGGTCTTGAGATCAAGACCGGTGACGGCGCGATCAACGTGACCGGCTCGGCCGGGCAAGCGCTCGATATCAATGCCGTGGTCAAGCAACTGCCGGCAAGCCTTGCCAACAGCTTCGTGCCCGATCTCGATGCCGCGGGCGCGATCTCGGGCAAGGTCGCGGTGTCGGGCACGCCGGCGGCACCCGTGGCCGATTTCACGCTCGATTGGAAGAACGCCGCGACCAGCCAGACAAAGGGCGCCGGGCTTTCCGCGCTTTCGATCGGCGCAGATGGCAAGTTCGCGGATAACAAGCTCGATTTCAAAACGGATCTGAGCGGCAAGGGCGGTGTTTCGCTGAAGGCCGCCGGCAATTTCGTCACCGCAGGGCCGAATGCGCAGTCGCTGCAGGTCGATGCCGATATCGTCAACATTCCGGCCGGATTGGCCAATGCCTTCGTGCCTGGGCTCAACGCCGAAGGCGCCATCACCGGCAGCGTCACCGCCTCGGGCAAGCTTCCGGCGCCGGCGCTCGATTTCAAGCTGAACTGGAAAAACGCGGCCACCAGCCAGACCAAGGTCGCCAAGCTTTCCTCGCTCGGGCTGACGGCGAGCGGCAAGCTCGAAAACAACATTCTCAATTTCAATGCGAATGCCGGCGGCAGCGGCGGGTTTGCCATCAAGGCCGATGGCAGCTTCGTCGTCACCGGCAATGAAGCGCAGACGCTGAAGGTGGACGGCACGCTTGCCAATATTCCGGCAGCGCTCGCCAACGCCTTCATGCCCGATCTGGCCGCGCAGGGCATGATATCGGGAAGCTTCGGCGCATCCGGCAAGCTGCCGATGCCGGCCGCCCAGTTCCAGCTGGATTGGAAGAACGCCTCGACCAGGCAGATCAAGGCGGCCGGCCTTTCGGGCGTCGGTGCTTCGGTGAACGGGACGTTTACGGACAACACGCTCACCTTCGACAGCAACGTCTCGGCCACCGGCGGCATGTCGGTGAAGGCGGCGGGTAATCTCAAGCTTCAAGGTTCGGCGATCGGCGATCTCAAGGTCGATGCGACGTTGAGCGGAGTTCCGGCCGGGCTCGCCAATGGCTTCGTCGATGGGCTCGGCGCCAGTGGCACGATTTCCGGCACCGCTTCGGCATCCGGCACGCTGCAGCAGCCGAAGGCCAGCTTCGATCTCGCATGGGCCGATGTCGCGACCAGCCAGACGAAGGCGGCGAAGCTGCCAGCCATGGCGCTGGCGCTGAAGGGAGCGCTTGAGGATAAGGTGCTCGACTTCACCACCAAGCTCGATGGTCAGGCCGGTGCGGCGCTGGAGGCGGCGGGCAAGATCGGGATCGAAGGGACCAAGCCGACGACGATCGAGGCCAATGCGACGCTCAACAACCTGCCGGCAGCACTTGTCAGCAGCTTCGTGCCCGATCTCGATGCCGGCGGCATGATCTCGGGGACGGCCAAGGTTTCCGGCGCGCTGCCGCTGCCATCGGTCGATTTCAAGCTCAACTGGGCGAACGCGACGACGCGGCAGACCAAGAGCGCCAACCTTTCGGCGCTCAGCCTCGACGCGACGGGTAAGTTCGCCGACAACAAGATCAATTTCGACGCCAATCTGGCCAGCAACAGCAAGACATTGCTTAAGGCCAAGGGGACGGCGGCGCTCGTTGGCGCCAATATTCAGGGGCTTTCCGTCTATGCCGATATCACCGACCTGCCGGCGAGCCTTGTCAATGGCTTCGTGCCGGGCCTTGGCGCCGAAGGCACGATTTCGGGTCGGGCAAAGACATCAGGGACGCCTGCCAATCCCGTCATCGACTTCAATCTCGATTGGAAGAACGCGGCGACGACGCAGACGCGAGCCGCGGGCGTCGGTTCGCTGTCCGCCAATGCCAATGGCAAGCTCGCCGACAACAAGCTCGACTTCACCGCCAATCTTACCGGCAACAACGTAGCGCTGAAGGCGGCGGGCAACTTCGTGGTCGCGGGCGCCAATGCGCAATCGCTTGCCGTGAAGGCCGATATATCGAACCTGCCGGCGGGGCTGGCCAACGCCTTCGTTCCGGGGCTTGCCGCCGAGGGCAACATCTCCGGCACGGTCGCTGCGTCAGGCAAGCTGCCAATGCCGGATGTCGACTTCAAGCTCGATTGGCGCAATGCCGCGACCAGCCAGACGCGCGGCGCCGGCGTCTCGCCGCTTGCGATCGGTGCAAACGGCAAGCTCGCTTCGGGCCGGCTTACCATCGATACGACGGTTACCGGCGATGCCGGTCTGTCGCTGCGGGGCGGCGGGAACCTCGCCATTTCAGGCAACCGGGCGCTCGACATGCGCTTTTCCGGCAACCTGCCGTTTGCCGTTCTCGGCGCGCAGCTCGCCGCGCAAGGGTTCGTCGCGGAAGGCAACGCCAATTTCAATCTGCAGGTCGGCGGCACCGCGGCGGCGCCCGTGGTCAACGGAACGGTCGCCACCAGCGGCGCCAAGGTCATCGACGTCCGGCGCAATCTTGAGATCAACAGCCTGACGGCCGATATCCGCTTCGACGGGCAGCGCGCGGTGATCTCGCGCCTGACCGGGCAGCTTGCAAGTGGCGGCAATATCGCGGTGACCGGCGATGTCGGCATTCAGCCGGCGGCGAACTTCCCTGCCAATATCGACGTCAGGCTCAACAAGGCGGTCTATGTCGACGGCACTCTTGTCGTTGCAACGGTTGACGGCACGATCGGGCTGCGCGGGCCGCTTCTTGCCAATCCGACGCTGAACGGCAAGCTTACGCTCGAGAAGGCCTCGATCACCGTTCCGGAGAAGCTTCCGACCTCGCTGCGCGAGATCGATATCCGCCACAAGAATGCGCCGAAGGCCGTTCTCGCCCAGATGCGCGACACGACGCAGGAAGGTGCCAGGGGCAAGTCGAGCACGCTCAATCTCGACATCCAGGTCGATGCACCCTCGCAGATCTTCGTGCGCGGACGCGGGATCGACGCCGAGCTCGGCGGGAGCGTGACCATTCGGGGCACGGCGTCCGTGCCTGTGGTTTCCGGCGGCTTCACCATGCGTCGCGGGCGTCTCACCATCCTCAACCGTCGTCTCGACTTCTCCGACAAGAGCCGCATCACCTTTGCCGGCGATCTGACGCCGGCGCTGCAGATGGCGGCGACCTCGACCTCGGGAACGACGACGCTGACCGTCGATGTGGCGGGGCTGGCGACCGACCCCGCTATCACCTTCTCCTCCTCGCCGGCGCTGCCGCAGGACGAAGTGCTGGCGCAGCTGATCTTCGGGCAATCGATGTCGAAGCTCTCGGCGATCCAGATCGCCCAGCTCGCCGATGCCGTCAGCCAGCTTGCGGGCGGTCGCTCGACCTCGCTGTTCCAGGGATTGCGCAACCAGCTGGGCGTCGACGATTTCGATATCAGCACCGATGCCAACGGCCAGACCAATGTCGGCGTCGGCCGCTATCTCAACGAGCGCACCTATATCGAGCTGCAGCAGAACACCAAGGACGGCGCCAAGGCGATCATCAACCTCGATGTCGGGCGCGGCGTGAAGCTGCGCGGGGCGGCCGGCGCCAATGGTGCCGGGGAGGCGGGCGTTGTGTACGAGAAGGAATATTGAGGGTGGGGGCCTAGGCCCTCTCCCAGTCTATCGAGCGATGCAAACGGGATATTAACCGCGCTCACCAAAAAGCGCTTTGCGATAACGCAACCGAAACTGGCGGAAGCTACCTGTGTCTACAAAAGACCAGGATGCCAAAGTGACGACACGCTTCACCCATCTCAAGCTGGTAGGACCGGCTCTCATTCTCACGGCGATCGTCATAGCGGGGTTGGCGGCAATCCCGTCGTTCGGCGTTGCCCGGCTGGATGCCGAGAGCCGCCAGCGCCAGGAGACCTTGGTCAAACGCAACATCGCGGTCTGGACATCCGACCTCGAGTTCGCGCTGACAGCCTGGACGATCTGGGATGAATCAATCGCCAAACTCGACAACACATTCGATTTCGAATGGGCCGACCGGAACATCGGGCAGTCGTTGATCGGAACATCAAGGACGCGTTTTGCCGCGATCCTCAACCACGACGACACTCTCATCTATTCAAGAACCGCCGACGAGATCAAGGATCGAGCATTCTTCGTGCGCGGGCCTGAGGTCATCGTCGGCGATGCTCGCACCCTTGTCGAACGCGTCAGGTCCGAGGAGGCAAAGCCGCGGCCCGAGGGAATTCCCAACCCCATCGCCTTCAGCAGGGTCGAGGTCGTCAACAATGATGCGGTTCTGCTCACCGCAAGCCTCTTTCAATCGGACTTCAAGACATCCGTACCGCGCGGGAGCCGGGCGCCGATCCTCGTATCAGCCGTGCCGATCGCCGGCAGCCTGCCCGAATTCCTGGGCAATCGTTTCGTTCTCGACGATGCGACCGTTGGTCCGCTCAATACGGTTGGCGCCGACCGGGCGCGCGTGGAAATAGCGACGCGACCTGATGGTGAGACCGAGGTGCTCTCATGGAGATCGCCCACGCCGGCCAAGGACCTGCTTCGGCAATCGCTGCCGCTGGCCGTCGTGGTGACCGTGGTTCTCATTTTCGGCGGTCTGTTTTCGCTGCGGCTTTCGAGGAAGGCGATTTCTTCGATCCTGGAATCCGAGAAGCAGATGCGCCATGCCGCGACGCATGATTTCCTCACCGGCCTGGCGAACAGGTCGTTGCTTGCGCCGGAATTCGCGAGACTAGGCGCGGCTCGCCCGCTAACGGTGGTCTGCATCGATCTCGACGGCTTCAAATCCGTGAACGACAGACACGGGCATGCGGCAGGCGACGAGTTGCTCCAGCAGGTTGGTGCCCGTCTTCAGGGCGGATGCAAGGAGGACGACGTCGTATTCCGATTGGGCGGAGACGAATTTGCCGTCCTCATGCCGCATATCTCGCTCGCCGACGCCGAATGGCACTGCCGCCGCCTGTCCTCGATCCTTTCGCAGCCGTATCTTCTTTCGGCCGGCAAAGTGGTGATCGGTGCATCCTTTGGAATAGCGGAAGTCACGAACGGGAGCGGCGAGAGCTGCGAAGAGTCTCTGCGACGCGCGGACCATGCGCTCTATCAGGCAAAGGGAACTGGCCGAGGGAACGTGGTTTCGGCGACCGCGAACGATCTGGCGCGCGCGGTGGCTAGGGCGTAGCCGGCGGGCGCTTACCGTCCGCCGCCCTTGCTACTTGTTCTTCTCTTGATCGCGGTGCCACTTGATGGCGAAGAACATGCCCGTGCCGAGCACGATGATCTTGAGCGGAAAGAAGATGATCGGGAACCAATCCCACATTTCGAATAATCCAGGCTGTTGCGTGGCGCTTTCTAGCGTGAAGGAGTGATACTGCAAAACAGCTGTGTGCGACATCAGCCATGTTGACGCATATGAGACAAGCTATTCGTGCCTAGCCGTCGCCCCCGTTGACGGCTGCTTTCGGCCCTAAGCGGAAGTGATTTTCAGATTTTCCAATTTCAGCGGAACACTTAAAGCTATTCTCAGTGGAAGCGTGCCATTGTTACATCCGAAAAGGAGAAAGCGAAGACGATGGTTGTTGTCATTTTCTTGCTCGGAGCGCTCGCGATGTTTTTGGGCATTCATGTTCGCGACGCCATAGAGCATCAAACGCTGAAGACATGGCTCCTCGAAAAATCGCTATGGGCAACCATTTTGTTCGGATTTTGTTTTGCCGTTATGATGTTCGTTAAGCCCGAAGGCTTGAATTTCCTTTCAGGCTCGCTTCACGCGCTAATCTTTTACCTGAGCATTGTCGGCGTTTTTGTACTCCCGACATCCGTCTGGATCATCTCAGTTTACGCTTTTGGCGACATCTACTGGTTCATCGGCGGAAAAAGAAGGCTGTCCGTTGGGCCGCTGGACGAACCTAAATATGGACCAACCAAATCAGAGGCCAATCGCCCTGAGCGCAACCAATTTGGAAAGCGCAGCGACGATGCCGACTAGACGATTAGAAACTAATTCCGTCAAACGTCCGCTCATGGCGCTTTGCGGACGAAGCGCTCTTGTTGGCTCGGCCCCTTTGCAGACACATGAATCGGCCTGTAGAGTCACCCGGTGGATATCGACGTAGCGGAGACTTGCATGAGCGAAATTGCCCTGAGGTCCATCGTCCCGATCCTCTTTGTGCGTGATGTGCCGGCGAGCGCCCAGTTCTTCAACGAGAAACTCGGATTCGACGTCGATTTCCTCCACGGTACGCCGCCGTTTTACGGCGCTGTGTCGCGCGGCGCGGCATGCCTGCATCTTCGGTGTGTCAGCAAACCGAATTTTGCCGATCTGGCAGCACGCGAGGTCTCGCTTATTCTCGCGGCAATTGAGGTTTCGGACGTGCACGGGTTGTTTGAGGAGCTGCGGGAGCGCGGCGCGGAGTTTGCGCAGGAGCCAACCAGCCAGCCCTGGGGTGGAACGGACTTCCATGTCCGTGACCCGGATGGGAACGTGATCTCTTTCGTCGCCTACGCGTGATGGAGCCATAGCGGCAGCAGTCGTGAACTGATCGCTTCCGGCGCAAGCCGCCGCCTCGGCCGCCTCTCCGCGCTTTCGCCCTAAAAGCTGGCCTTCCTCGTCTTCAGCAATATGTTTGTCTCAGTCGTGTTGATGCCGTCGATCAGTCTTATGCGGCGCAGGGTTTCGTCGAAGGAGACGAGGTCGCGGTCTTCGAGTTCGGCGATGAAGTCCCATTTGCCGTTGGTGCTGTGGAGCGCGCGCACCTGCGGCAGGCCGCGCAGCTGATCGGCGACCTTGTCGGCGAGCTTGCCGAGCACCTCGATCATGACGATGGCGCGCACGCCGGCGGCGCGGGTTTCGTGGCCGGTGCGGATGGTGAAGGCGGCGATGGTGCCGTTGGCGACCAGCCTGTCGATGCGCGCGGCGACGGTGGCGCGTGAGGCGCCGGTCATGGCGGCAAGCGAGGAGACGGGCGCGCGGGCATTGTGGCGCAGGGCGCTCAGAAGTTCCTGATCGAGGTCGTCCATGGTCTTACTTTGCAGGAGCGGGGTTTCACTTTGTATGGTTGGACTTGGCAAACTGTCAAATCATGCTGTGAAACTGGCACTTTTTCATCTTTTTGTCGCCGTGGCGATGTCAGATATTCAACCGAAGCAGTGAGCAGGAGAACAAGATGCAGGCACAGTCGCGATCGGTCACCCTTATCGGTGCGCCTTTGGAAGAGGGCTCCGGCCGCAGGGGGGCCGCGATGGGGCCGACGGCGCTCCGTATCGCCGGCGTCGACCGCGCACTCGTCGATCTCGGCCACGATGTCGCTGACGCCGGAGACGTGCAGATCGTGCCTGCCCGCGACCTGCCGAACAATCCGAAGGCGCACAACTTGCGCACCGTCGGCGCCTTCACGCGGGCGCTCGAAGCCGGCGTTTTTGAGATCGCCGATGCCGGCCGCTTCCCGATCATTCTCGGCGGCGACCACAGCCTGTCGATGGGCACGGTATCGGGCATGGCGCGCTATGCCGCCAAGCAGAAGCGGCCGCTTTTTGTGCTCTGGCTCGATGCGCATTCGGATTTCAACACGCCGGAGACATCGCCGTCGGGTAATATCCACGGCATGCCCGTCGCCTATTATTGCGGCCAGGCCGATCTCTCCGATATCCTGCCGCGCGACCGGCCGCTGGTCGATCCGAAGAATGTCTTCCAGGTGGGCATCCGTTCCGTCGATGCGCCAGAGCGTGAGCTGATCAAGGAGCACGGCGTCAACGTCTTCGACATGCGCTCGATCGACGAGCAGGGGGTGGCGGCGATCATGCGCGACATTCTCTCCAAGGTCGAAGCGGCGAACGCGCTGTTTCACGTCAGCCTCGATGTCGATTTCCTCGATCCCGACGTTGCGCCCGGCGTCGGCACGACGGTGCCCGGTGGGGCGACGTTCCGCGAGGCGCATCTGATCATGGAGATGCTCTGCGACAGCGGGCTCGTCTCCTCTCTCGATCTGGTCGAGCTGAACCCGTTTCTCGATGATCGCGGCAAGAGCGCCCGCGTTCTCGTCGAGCTGACGGCCAGCCTGTTCGGCCGCCGCATCTTCGACCGCCCGACGCGCGCTGCATAAGAAACCGCATAACAAAAGGGGACGACCATGAGCACTTCAGCCAGATTGATCGATACCGAGCAGCGCCTGGGCGCCCATAATTACAAGCCGCTCGACGTCGTCCTGACGCGCGGCGAGGGCGTTTATGTCTGGGATACGGATGGCAAGCGCTATCTTGATTGCCTCTCTGCCTATTCGGCCGTCAACCAGGGGCATTGCCACCCGAAGATCCTCGCCGCCATGGTCGAGCAGGCGGGCAAGCTGACGCTGACCTCGCGCGCCTTCCGCAACGACCAGCTGGCGCATCTCTACGAGGAACTCGCGGCGCTGACGGGATCGCACAAGATCCTGCCGATGAACTCCGGCGCCGAGGCTGTCGAGACCGCGATCAAGGCGGTGCGCAAATGGGGATATGAGGTGAAGGGCGTGCCGGAGGGCAAGGCCGAGATCATCGTCTGCTCCGACAACTTCCACGGCCGGACGCTGAGCATCATCAGCTTCTCCACCGATCCGGATGCGCGCTCGGGCTTCGGCCCCTATACGCCGGGCTTCCGCACCGTTCCCTTCGGTGACGCGGAAGCCTTCGCCGCGGCGATCAACGAGCACACGGTGGCGGCGCTGATCGAGCCGATCCAGGGCGAGGCGGGCGTCATCATTCCGCAGCCGGGCTATTTCAGACAAGTGCGCCAGCTCTGCACCGACAACAAGGTCACGCTCATCCTCGACGAGATCCAGACCGGGCTTGGGCGTACCGGCAAGCTGCTGGCCGAGGAGCATGAGGGCATCGAGGCAGACGTTACGCTGATCGGCAAGGCGCTGTCGGGCGGCTTCTATCCTGTTTCCGCCGTGCTTTCGAACTCCGAGGTGCTGGGCGTGCTGAAGCCCGGCCAGCACGGCTCGACCTTTGGCGGCAATCCGCTCGCCTGCGCCGTTGCCCGCGCGGCGCTGAAGGTGCTGACGGAAGAGGACATGATCGGCAATGCCGAACGGATGGGCGACTACTTCCTCGAAGGCCTGCGCTCGATCCGCTCGAACATCGTGAAAGAGGTGCGTGGGCGCGGGCTGATGATGGCGATCGAGTTGGTGCCGGAAGCCGGCGGCGCGCGGCAATATTGCTACGCGCTCAAGGATCTCGGCCTACTCGCCAAGGACACCCACGAAAACACCATCCGCCTGGCGCCACCGCTTGTGATCACCAAGGACCAGGTCGATTGGGCGGTGGAGCAGATCGAAAAGACCATCGTCTGACTTAGCCGTGTTGAACGGATCAGGGATCCGTTCAACACATCCGCTCCGCTACATTCCCCCACTCACTGGGCGAAAAATCCTGCCGGCCGGTTTAGATTTGGGAAACACTCTTTCTTTACAGTCCTCAGTAACCGTAACGGTACTCTTCATATTCAGAGAACTGGCGGCTTGAAGGCAAAGTGCATCGACGCCAATGGTGGCGTGGTTGCTTCTGCCCTGGCTTTCGACAGTTGGGACATTTTTAATGACGACGATCAATTCTCCGAGCTTCAGTGGCGATACGCTTGAGATCATTGCCTTCCGCCTGCACGACCAGGAATTCTGCGTGAAGACGACGACCATCCGCGAAATCCGCGGCTGGGCGCCTTCGACGCCGATCCCGCATTCGCCGGCCGATGTCATCGGCGTCATGAACCTGCGTGGCTCGGTCATTCCGATCATCGACCTCGCCTTCAAGCTCGGCATGAAGAGCACCGTCGCCAATGAGCGCAGCGCCATCGTCGTCGCCGAAGTGCACAACATGGTCATCGGCATGCTCGTCGACCGCGTCTCCGACATCCTCACGATTTCGTCGAGCCAGGTGCAGCCGGTTCCCGAGGTTACCGCTTCCTTCGACCGCGCCTTCTGCGAAGGCATCATCGCGTCCGAAAACGGCATGATCTGCTTCCTGAACCTCGCCAAGATGTTCAAGGAAAACGAGACGGACGATCTGGTCGCCGCCTAAGCGCCATTCGATACAATCCGATCCCGCCCCGCCCGAGCAGCCCTCCGGCGGGGCGATCTCGTTTTCGGCCCCCGGTGGCCGCTCGCAGGCGTGGTTTTTTGGGCGCGCCACCTCTTTAAACTTTCGCGGCTTCCCACCATATCCTGAGCAAGTTCTTCGCCTCGGTTTCGGCCATAGGCGAAGAAACATGGCTCGCCTCTTGAGGGAGCTCAATCTCAGTCATCGGCCTGTGCCTTATGAGGGCAGGGCGATTTAAGGAGGTCTATTGATGAATATTGAAAAATACTCCGAGCGGGTGCGCGGTTTCATCCAGTCGGCGCAGACCTATGCGCTGGCCCAGGGTCACCAGCAGTTCTCGCCCGAGCATGTGCTGAAAGTGCTGCTCGACGACGACCAGGGCATGGCCGCGTCTCTCATCGAGCGCGCCGGCGGCGACGCCAAGGCCGCCCGCCTTGCAAACGATGCCGCCCTTGCCAAGCTGCCGAAGGTCTCCGGCGGCAACGGCCAGATTTATCTTGCCGCACCGCTCGCCAAGGTTCTCTCAACCGCCGAAGAGGCATCGAAGAAGGCCGGCGACAGCTTCGTTACGGTCGAGCGTCTGTTGCAGGCGCTGGCGATGGAATCGTCCACCGCGATCACGCTGAAGAATGCCGGTGTGACGGCGGTGACGCTCAACCAGGTCATCAACGAAATCCGCAAGGGCCGCACGGCCGACAGCGCCAATGCCGAACAGGGCTTTGACGCGCTGAAGAAATTCGCCCGCGACCTGACGGCGGAAGCACGTGATGGCCGGCTCGATCCCGTGATCGGACGCGACGACGAAATTCGTCGCACCATCCAGGTGCTCTCGCGCCGCACCAAGAACAACCCCGTGCTTATCGGTGAACCCGGCGTCGGCAAGACGGCGATCGCCGAAGGTCTGGCGCTGCGTATCGTCAATGGCGATGTGCCGGAATCGCTGAAAGACAAGAAGCTGATGGCGCTCGACATGGGCGCGCTGATCGCCGGCGCGAAATATCGCGGCGAGTTTGAAGAGCGCCTGAAGAGCGTGCTCAACGAGGTGCAGGCCGAAAACGGCGAGATCATCCTCTTCATCGACGAGATGCATACGCTCGTCGGTGCCGGCAAGGGTGATGGCGCGATGGATGCCTCGAACCTGTTGAAGCCGGCGCTTGCGCGCGGCGAGCTGCATTGCGTCGGCGCGACCACGCTCGACGAATACCGCAAGCATGTCGAGAAGGACCCGGCGCTCGCCCGTCGTTTCCAGCCGATCGTCGTCGAAGAGCCGACGGTCGAGGACACGATCTCGATCCTGCGCGGCCTGAAAGAGAAATACGAGCAGCACCACAAGGTCCGCATCTCGGATTCGGCCCTGGTTTCGGCCGCCACGCTGTCGAACCGCTACATCACCGACCGCTTTCTCCCCGACAAGGCGATCGACCTGATGGACGAGGCGGCGGCGCGCCTGCGCATGCAGGTCGATTCCAAGCCGGAAGAGCTCGACGAACTCGATCGCCGCATCATGCAGCTGAAGATCGAGCGCGAAGCGCTGAAGAAGGAAACGGATGTCGCCTCGGCCGACCGGCTTGTCCGTCTCGAGACCGAGCTCACCGATCTGGAAGAGAGTGCCGATGCGCTGACGGCCCGCTGGCAGGCGGAAAAGCAGAAGCTCGGACTTGCCGCGGATCTGAAGAAGGAACTCGACGATGCGCGCAACGATCTGGCGATCGCCCAGCGCAAGGGTGAGTTCCAGCGCGCCGGCGAGCTGACTTACGGTGTCATTCCGGAGCTCGAAAAGAAGCTTTCGGAAGCCGAAGCGCAGGACAATGATCGCAGCGCCATGGTGCAGGAGGTCGTGACCCCCGACAACATCGCGCATGTCGTCTCCCGCTGGACCGGTATTCCGGTCGAGAAGATGCTGGAAGGCGATCGCGAGAAGCTGCTGCGGATGGAAGACGAGCTGGCGAAGTCGGTGATCGGCCAGGGTGATGCGGTTCAGGCCGTGTCGCGAGCGGTGCGCCGTGCGCGCGCCGGCCTGCAGGATCCGAACCGGCCGCTCGGCTCGTTCATCTTCCTCGGCCCGACCGGCGTCGGCAAGACGGAGCTGACCAAGGCATTGGCCCGCTTCCTCTTCGATGACGAGACGGCGATGGTGCGCATGGATATGTCCGAGTACATGGAGAAGCACTCCGTGGCCCGGCTGATCGGCGCCCCTCCCGGCTATGTCGGCTATGAGGAAGGTGGTTCGCTGACGGAAGCGGTGCGTCGCCGGCCCTATCAGGTCGTGCTGTTCGACGAGATCGAAAAGGCGCATCCGGATGTCTTCAACGTGCTGCTGCAGGTGCTCGACGACGGCCGCCTGACCGATGGTCAGGGGCGCACCGTCGACTTCCGCAACACGATGATCATCATGACGTCGAACCTAGGTGCGGAATATCTGACGCAGCTGAAGGACGGCGACGACAGCGATCTGGTGCGCGAGCAGGTGATGGAGATGGTGCGCGGCCACTTCCGGCCGGAGTTCCTGAACCGCATCGACGAGATCATCCTCTTCCACCGCCTGAAGCGGGACGAGATGGGCGCGATCGTCGAGATCCAGCTGCAGCGTCTGGTGAAGCTGCTCGCCGAGCGCAAGATCACGATCGAACTCGACGACGAGGCCACCCATTGGCTCGCCAACAAGGGCTACGATCCTGTCTACGGCGCGCGGCCGCTGAAGCGGGTGATCCAGAAGTACGTCCAGGATCCGTTGGCCGAACAGATCCTCGGCGGACAGGTGCCGGATGGATCGACGGTGAAGATCACCGGCGGGACCGATCGGCTGCTGTTCCGCACTAGGAGTGCTGGTGTCAGCGAAGCGGCGTAAGCGGATTGGTGTGTGAGATGAGAGACGGCGGCTTCGGCCGCCGTTTTTGTGTTTGGTGGGGCGTGAAGCGCTGGCGTTAGCGTCTGAGGCACCCCCCTCTGTCCTGCCGGACATCTCCCCCACAAGGGGGGAGATCGACTCGTTGAGGGGGGGGCGCCAAACGTTGAGGTAGGAGCGAGCGGCCAAGCCGAGCCAATCTCCCCACCTGTGGGGGAGATGCCCGGCAGGGCAGAGGGGGGCGCCACACGGAAAAACGTTGCTTGCAGCGACCGGCTCACCTCACCGGACCAACCCGAAAGCCTACTTGCTCGCCACCTGCGGCGGCGGCTGGTTGCCCAGCAGCGTATCGATCCGCTTGCGCTCATCCTCGAACTTGGCAAGCGCCGGACCCGCGAGCGACTTGCCGCCAGGCAGACGCACCCGCAGCGGGTCGACCTTGGTGCCGTTGACGATCATCTCGTAATGCAGATGCGGGCCGGTCGATTCACCTGTGGTGCCGACCCAGCCGATCACCTGGCCCTGGCGCACCTTGGCGCCGGGGACGACACCCTTGGCGATCGCGCTCTGGTGATTGTAGGAGGATTCGTAGCCGTTGGCGTGGCGCACGATCGTCTGGTTGCCGTAGCCGCCGCTGTCCCAGCCGGCCTTTTCCACCGTGCCGTTGCCGACGGCGATGATCGCCGTGCCGCGCGGGGCGGCCCAATCGACGCCGGTGTGCATGCGGGCGAACCCTAAGATCGGATGGCGGCGCATGCCGAAGCCGGAGCGGAAGATGCCGTTCGGGACCGGGTTGCGCAGCAGGAACTGGCGAATGCTTTTGCCGTCCTGGTCGAAATAATCGATCGAGCCGTCTTCGGGATCCTGGAAGCGGTAGAAGCGCGTCTGGGTGTCGCCGAAGCGGGCGTTGACATAGAGCAGCTCGGACTGGTCGGTCGCCTGGCCGCTGGCATCGGCCACCGAGAAGAAGGCCTCGAGCGTATCGGTCGGGCGCAGCTCGGCCTGGAAGTCGACGCTGCTGGCCAAGAGCTTGATGATCAGCGCCGTCATGTCCTTGGTCATGCCATAGGAGAGGGCGGCGCGATAAATGCCGTCATAGACGCGCGGAAGATTCTGGTTCGATGGCGCGGTCATGGCGCTGTCGTCGAAGGCGGTGGCGATCGCATCGAGCTTCGGTGGCTCGCTGCCGGCGACATAATGGTCGGTGTCGTCGAGTGCGACCGTGACGACATGGCGGGAGCCGCGATAGACGCTGGCCCGGATGATCTTCGCCTGCTCGCCCTTCTGCAGGATACCGATGCGCAGCACGTCGCCCTTCGAGAGGTTCTCCGAGCCGAACAATGGCGACAGATAGGTGGAAAGACCCTTCGCCTGCGGCTCCGGATAGCCCTGGTCCATCATGGCCTTGACGATCGGCGTGTCCTGGCGGACCGGCACGATATCGTCGGCGAATTCCTCAGTCTGCGGGGTGATCGATTCCGGCGCCGAGACCGTCATGTTCTGCTCGAGCACGCGGGCGGTCAGACCGGACGCGAGGTCGACGTCGTTGTCGTCTGTCGAGAAGCGCTGCGGGTCGACATAATAGAGGGCGGCGACCTGCGAGGCGCCGTCTGTCAGTACCGAGCCGTTGGAGCGGACGTTTTCCTCGATCTCGTCGAGCGACATGCCGGCGGCGATCTTCAGGTTGGAACCCGATGCCGGATAGGCCTCGGTCTTCAGGCTGACTTCGGATTCGACGTCGGAGCCGTAGATCTGGCCGGTGCGCACGCCCGGCTGCGGTTCCGGCTCGTCGGCCGAGAAGATCGAGAGCGGGTTGAAGGCCGGGTAGTCCTCGGTGGCGACGTGATTGGCGGCGAGCGTCATCTTCACGCGCGCGAAAGGCTGGCGGCGCACCACTTCCTTGTCGCCTTCATGAACGACGGTCGAGACTTCCATGATCTTGCGGTCGGAAGGCTTGGCGGCAATGGCGGGCGCGATCAGGCGGCCGCCACGGGTGACGTCTGCGTCGGGATTGGCTGTGCCGGCAATGCTGGCATAGGCCTCGGCGGGGATCGCCAGCTGCTGGCGGCCATCGAGGGCGGCAAACAGCGCCACGCCCATCAATACGCTCGAGGTGATACCGGTCAGGAAGGTGCCGGATAGCCAGCGCAGCGAAACTTCGCGGCGGTCGGGCGCACGTCTGCCATCGGCGAGAAGGGCTGGCTCGTTGCCGAACGAGCGGATCATCATCTTCTCAGTCACCATGGCAAAGGCGTCCGCATCCTTTCAGCTGATCGGGTCAACCAGGCCCAGGGGGCATTTGGGTGGCCGGAAAAGTGCATAGTTTACATATGGGAGTCAAATGAGCGGACCCGAATGGACCGGCCACGACGTTCACGCTGCCCTTGAGACCACCCGATTGTGAAAATGTGAGGGCAGACGGCCTCGTCTCATGCTTTTGCAGTCCTATATAGAGGTGGATGCTTGCGGCAAGCCTGCGCCAAAGGGGTGTGTTTCCGGCACCCAAACGAGCCTTCTGGAAATTCCCCATTCAAATCAGTCAGTTGCCAGAAACTGCGATTTTTTGAAAAAGGCTTGTTGACTTGTTTGGGTATGGGGCCTTATAAG
>NZ_JBIVYL010000013.1:0-195812 GCF_044772225.1 Rhizobium sp. NPDC090275
TTCCAGAACCTCGACGTTATCGCTGGCGGGAAGACTTCATCTTCCCTGGCGATGGTAGCTCGTCGTCCTCAGGACCATAACCTGAAGGCCGCAGGTTCAAATCCTGCTTCGTATCGGTCCGGCTCCCAAGTTTTTGATCGATGGACGTTGCTTAACTGGTCTGCAAGGTGTCCCCATCTTGCGTGTGCCAGTACAGTTTCTCTTGCCCTCCAACAAATTGTAGCGTTAAACAAACTCGCGGCGGGCTTTTGCATTCCCTTGGTCCCGAAGGGCGTGCCGCAACGCATCTGCTCAAGTCGTTAAGGTCATTCGTGGCGTGCGCCACGCTTTTCCCTGGGAGGGGGTAATCTGGATGAATGCTGCCGGCATGGAGGAAAGCGACGTCACGATCATTGGCGCGGGACCGAGTGGCGCGATTACGGCGCAAGTTCTCGCCAAGGCGGGAATGTCGGTTGTCTGTCTCGAGCAAGGCGAGTACCCGGACTATACGTCGATCAAGTTCGAAGAGCCTGGCTTCGAGTTGCGCAAGGACATGGGCTTTGGGTTCAATCCAAACCGCAGAAAGATGGCTTCGGACTATCCCATCAACGTCGACGATTCCGACATTAATCCATTGATGTGGAACGGCGTCGGCGGCGGTACTGTCATCTATGCCGGAGCCTGGAATCGCTTCCAGCCCAGCAACTTCAAGGTCAAGACGCTTGACGGTGTCGGTGCAGACTGGCCGTTGACCTACGACGACCTGGCGCCGTTCTACGAGCGTGTCGAGTTGCAGATGGCGGTATCGGGTGTCGGCGGTGATCCCGCCTATCCGCATTTCGACCCACCGCTGCCGCCATTGCCGTTGGGCGCGATCGAGCGGCGGTTGTTTGGCGCACACAAGCGTCTGGGCTGGCATATCTGGCCGGGCACCAATGCGATCGCGACCGTTCGGCATGCCGGTCTGCAACCCTGTGTGCGTCGTGGGGCCTGTTCGGCGCCGGCCTGTTTCGACGGAGCGAAAGCGTCCGTGGACCGCACGCATTGGCCGACGAATATCAAGCTCGGCGTCAAACTGGTGCAGCGGGCACGCGTCATCCGCGTCGAGACCGATTCAAACGGACTGGCCACAGGCGTGACTTATGTCGACCGCGATACGGGAAAGACGCATACGCAGAAAAGCAAGATCGTCGTCATCTGTGCCAACGGCATCGGTACACCGCGCATTCTGCTCAACTCAGCCACGTCAAGATGTCCCACGGGTCTCGCGAACAGCTCTGATCTGGTCGGCCGCAATCTCATGCTGCATCCCTTTACCACGGTCACCGGCCTGTTCGACGAGGTGATGGACAGTTGGCAGGGAACCGCAGCACAGCGTGCCTATTCACTTGAATTCGCGGAAACGGATGCTGCTCGCGGGTTCATGCGGGGCGCAAAGTTGATGCTGATGCCGACAGGGTCTCCGCTGGGCACTATCAACGCGCATCCCTGGGGCACGGAAACGGAATGGGGGCAAGAGTTTCACAAGACGGTCTACAAACGTTTTGGCCGCTCGGCCATCTGGGACATCATCGCCGAGGACCTGCCGTTCGAGCACAACCGGGTGACGATCGATCCGGAGTTGAAGGACGCCGACGGGATTCCGGCGCCGAAGGTCAGCTACCGCTATGACGACGGCATGTACAAGCTCCAGAAGTTCATGCAGGAGCAGGCGAAAACGTCGATGCGCGAGGCCGGCGCCTACGAGACGATAGCCGCTCCGCCCTTGCGTGAAACCGGTTGGCATATTCTCGGCACCGTGCGCATGGGCGACGACCCAGAGACCTCGGTGGTCGATGGCTATGGGCGCTCGCATGATGTGCCGAACCTGTTCGTGATCGATGGAAGCGTCATGCCGACGTCGGCCGCCGTCAATCCGACAGCCACTGTCGCCGCGCTGGCTCTACGCAATGCCGAGGCGATCGTTGCCGGTCGTCGCGATCAGAAATTCTGAGGGGTGGGATATGTCCGTGACTTATGATGATGTCCGCCAGCAATTGGACTGGCTTTGCGATGCGATGATGCCTGGCGACCCGGAGTTGGGCTCTCCCTCGGCCCGGGACGTCGGCGTCCAGGAGACGCTGTTGCCGATGGCACTGAAAACGCGATCCGATCTCGCGCCTGCCGTTTTGTCGATCGTGGCCGGGTTTCCGAGGGAACGTCCAGCAGATCCGCTTGCGCTGGTGGCAGCCCTCAGCCCGGATGATCGCGCGCTTCTTGGCAGGTTCGTTGCTGGTGCCTATCTTGCCAGTCAGGACGTCATGGCCCAGCTGGGATACCCGGGCTTCCAAGCGCTGCATATCGAGCCTGACTATGACGAGATCATGGAAGCCGTGGAGCCGATCATCGCTCGAGGCCCGTGTTACCGTCCGGTCTAAACGCTTCCGACGATGTCAGGACCATGGCTCGCGCTATTCGCGGGCCAACCCTTGCGCGAACCTTGGCTTGGACTCGATTAAGTTCAACGCATTCTGTTTAGCGCTCAATTTAGCCGTTGACACCGCTATAAGCTTTGTTTAGCGTTAAAAACGTGCAATGGACGTCTCGGGAGATGAGGCTCCGTCGCATCAGGGAGGCTATCTTTTTACAAAAAGCACGTCTGACCATGTCCACGCGGAGATAGTCAGACGGAGGCGATTATAGCGCATCAAACGACAGGCGGAATGGCCTGGCGCCAGCAGCGTTACGCCCGGATGCTTGGCCATGTCGATCGATGCCTTCCACCAAGCAGGGAGTTTCCCTGAGGAATGGCCCAGCAATGGGTCGAACGTGGAGAACCGCATAATGGACCTGTCCCGCCCCGAAACGCCGAGACCCTCGTCGGTTGCTCAACGTCTGGCCCGGCTGCACGCTGCGCTTCTGACACCCTATGATGCCGACGGAGAGGTCTCGGTCGCTTCGCTCAAGCGCCTCACCGCACACGTCAAGGCAATGGGCATCGAGGGCTTTTATGTCGGCGGTTCGACGGGCGAGGGGCTTTTGCAATCCGTCGACGAGCGCTTGGCCATCTTCGAGACCGTTGCTGCCGAGGCGGGCTCGGGCGCCAAGATCGGCCATGTCGGCGCGATCGCGACCCGCGACGCACAGGCGCTCGCAAAGGGCTGTGCCGATCTCGGCTATGATGCCGTATCCGCTATCCCTCCCATCTATTTCCCGCACCGCAAGGATGCGATCTTCGGATACTACGAAGATATTCTTGATGCCTCCCAAGGCACTCCGCTCATCATTTACAACATTCCGAATATGAGCGGAGTCATCTTCACGCTCGATGACCTTGCACGGCTCCTGAGCCTGCCCGGCGTCATCGGGATCAAGCAGACCAGCATCGACATGTACCAGATGGAACAGCTGCGCCGGTCTTTCCCCGACGCGCTCCTGCTGAACGGTTTCGACGAGATGCTGATGGCGGGTCTCGCTTCCGGAGCGAATGGCGGCGTCGGCAGCACCTACAACGTCATGGGGCAGCGGTATCTCCATATGCAGGAGAAACTGGCCGCCGGGGACTTGGCCGGTGCCGCACGCATCCAGTCCGCCTGCAACGAGGTTATCGACGAACTCGTTCGGGTGAGCGTGTTCCCGGGCATGAAATATCTGCTCTATCGCCTGGGCGTGATCGACACGCCCGTCTGCCGCAAGCCGCTGCTGACGCTGTCGTCGTCGACATGCGGCCGCCTTGAAGAGATTGCCGCCCGGCTCGCCTGACGCGGCCTTGATATCACGAACCAGGCGACCGCCAGGAGGTCGCCGCCAAATGACTCATGAGGATGAGATATGAAACTGGTACCGATGAAGAAGCTCATGGATGCGGCGTACGAAGGTAAGTACGCAGTCCCCGCATTCAACTGCGCCAGCCTGGAGATGATCCAGTGCGTGCTTCAGACCGCGGCGAAACTGCGTTCTCCCGTTATCCTCGGCATCCACCCGGTTGAGGTTGCCTACTTCGGTAGCGCCGCGGTGCCGGTGGCGATTGCGAAGGCTGTGGGTGCGGACCTCGACATCGAAGTCGCCATCCACCTTGACCACGGCGACTCCGAAAAGTCAGTCATGGGTGCCATCCGCGGCGGGTTCTCCAGCGTCATGTACGACGGCTCGCATCTGCCGATCGATCAGAACGTCGAGAATTCCCGCCGTGTCGTCGAAATCGCACATGCCGTCGGCGTCACCGTCGAAGGCGAGATCGGCACGATCGGCAACACCGACGAATTCGGCAACAAGCTCGAAAATGCACACCTGTCCGATCCCGATTGGGCCGAGCGCCTCGCCAACACCGGCATCGACTGCCTGGCCGTCGCGATCGGCAACGCCCATGGCTTCTACGCCGAGGAGCCGCGGTTACGCTTCGACCTCGTGGAGGAAATCCGTCGCCGGATCAAGATCCCGATGGTTCTCCATGGCGGCACCGGCATCCCTTACGACCAGGTCCAGCGTGCGATCACCATGGGCGTCGCCAAGATGAACGTCGGCACCGCGCTCCGTTACGCCTTCGTCAAGGCGGCGAAAGACACCTGCGACAGAGAGCCGACCAAGGATCTGCCGCTCATGACAATTGGCACCGCCGGCATCGCCGCGGGCGCGGAAGTCGTTCAGCAGTACATGGAAATGACCATGTCCGCCGGCCGCCTGCGTTGATTGGAGACGTGATTATGAACGTAAGAACCGAAAAATTCGAAGTGGAGGGGCACGTGAAGGGCCATAAGATTCAGGACATCGAAGTCCATCTCGTTTCGACCCAGGCTCCTTCGGGCCTCGCCGACGCGACCCGCAAGGTGGAGACCGTCGGCATGACGGTCGTCCGTGTCAAGACCGATCAGGGTCTCGAAGGTATCGGCGTGACCTACCACGAAGTCGGTGGCGAAGCGATCCGCGCGCTGATCAAGAAGGATATGGCGCCTCGTCTGAAGGGTCGCGATCCGTTCGATACCGAAGTCATCTGGCGCGAATTCTTCGCGATCTTCCGCGGCGTCGGCCGCAAGGGCCTGATGTTCTGCGCACTGTCGGCAATCGACTTCGCGCTCTGGGACCTCAAGGGCAAGATCCTCGACATGCCGCTGCACCGCCTGTTCGGTGGTGGTCGCTCCCGCATCCCCGTCTACGCAAGCGGCGGCTGGGCGAGCTATGAAGATGACCAGCTTGTCGAAGAAATGCAGGACATGGTCCGCCAGGGCTACAAGATGGTCAAGTTCAAGATCGGCTACGACAATGGTCGCAACCCGAGCAGAGACGTCGAGCGTGTGCGCAAGGTCCGCGAGGCGCTGGGCCCGGATATCGGCCTGATGATCGACGCCAACAATTGCTGGGATGCTGCAACGGCCATCCAGTTCGCAAACCGCGTTCGCGAATACAATCCGATGCTCCTCGAAGAGCCTGTATTCGCCGACGACATTCCAGGTCTCGCCCGCTTCAAGCGCGGCACGGATATCCCGCTCGGTACCGGCGAGCACGAATACACGAAGTGGGGCGTTCGCGATCTGCTGATGGCTGACGCTGCCGATATCGTTCAGGTCGATGGCGCCCGCGCAGGGGGCTACACCGAGATGATGAAGTGCGCGGCACTTTGCGAGGCCTGGAACGTCAAGTTCGCGCCGCATGCGATGGAACACATCCACATTCCGATCGCCAGTACGGTCGCCATCGTGCCGTTCCTCGAGCGTTTGCGTCTCTTCGAGCCGATCACCCACGCGGTCTACCTGAATGCCCAGGTCCCGACGGACGGCTATCTCGATGTCATCGAAGCGCCCGGCCATGGCCTCCAGCTTAACATGGATTTCATCCGCTCCAACGACGAACGCGATTGAGATCGCGATCGATTTCTGCAGATATTTCCGCCTAGCATGCGGAGTTGAGGAGACAATTAAATGCAAATGATCCTTGGACACGGCTTGGCCGATGCCAGCGACAAGAAGACAGCGCTGATTATCAACCCAGCCAGTGGGGAAACGGTCGACACCGTGCCGGAAGCCAGCGTCGAAGACGTGCAGCGCGCCATTGCCGTTGCCGTCGAAGCCCAGAAGGATTGGGCAGCCCGCACGACCCGCGAGCGTACTGACCTGATCCGCAAGGCTGCCGGCATTATCCGCAGCCGTCGTCTCGAACTCGGGAAGATCCTGTCGCTCGAGTCCGGCAAACCCTACATGGCTGAAGCTGTCTGGGAATTCGATTCCGTCGCCTTCATTCTCGAGGCAAGCTGCGAAGTCGCCAAGCACCACTACGGTGCGGTCATGCCGTCTTCCACGGAATCCGGTTATGACGAGGATCTGCAGTTCACCCTGCATATCCCGCGCGGCGTGATCGCGGCCATCGTGCCGTTCAACTTCCCGCCGGCAATCTGGTCGTTCAAGGTCGGCGGCGCGCTTGCGGCCGGCAACGTCATCATCGTCAAGGCACCGCACCAGAACCCGCTTGCGGTCATCGAATGCCACAAGATCCTTATCGAGGCAGGCATTCCTGCTGCGGTCGCCCAGTGCCTGACGGGTAACGGTCCTCGCGTCGGCGGCACGCTCGTCGCCGATCCGCGCATCGACATGATCAACTTCACGGGCAGCACCCATACCGGCAAGCTGATCGCCAAGGCTGCGGCCGAGCATCTGACGCCATACTACTTCGAGCTCGGCGGCAACGATGGCCTGATCATCTGCGATGATGCCGATATCGATCTCGCTGTGAACGAAGCCGGCGACAAGTCGCGTAACTCCGGCCAGGCGTGCAGCGCCGCCAAGCGTTTCATCGTCCACAATTCCGTCAAAAAGCGCTTCATGGAGCGCCTGATCGACGAGAAGCTGTCCAAGCTCGTTCTCGGCGATCCGATGGACCCGATGACGACGATGGGCCCCGTCATCGACAAGCAGGCTGCCGACAACATCGAGAAGCAGGTCAACAGGACGGCGGATCAGGGCGGCAAGGTGGTTTTCGGCGGCAAGCGTCGCAACTCCTACGCCTTCTATGAGCCGACCGTCATCGCCGACGTCACGCCTGACATGGATATCGCGCGCGACATGGAAGTCTTCGGTCCGGTCTGGCCGATCATCGGCTTCGATACGCTGGATGAAGCGATCCAAATCCACAACAACACGAGCTACGGCCTCGGCGGCGGTATCATCACGCCGGACACCCGCAAGGCCCTCCAGGCGGCCAGCAAGATGGTGACGGGCCACGTCGCGATCAACGCCTCCGGCGGCTTCCGCGCGGCGGAACTGCCGTTCGGCGGCGGCAAGAAGGGCAGCGGCAACAGCCGTGAAAGCATGTCGGAAGTGATGCGCGAAGTCACGCATCAGAAGTCGATCATCCTGCGCAACGTCTTCAAGCAGGATTGACGCGAAGCCGCCGCAGTCTCACTCCACAGTCGACCTGCGACTTTCAGATTGCGACGCCCATAAGGGGCTGCCCGTTTCTCCTACGGGCAGCCCTTGTCGTTTGTGATTGGGGTGAGCGGCCGATCGAGTGTAAGGCAGCATAGTTCTGGTAGATGCAGGGGCCAACCGGCAAGGAGACAGCAGGTGACGACTTTGGGAGAGCTGATCGATCGCAAACGCAGAGAGCTCGCCGAGGAGTCTGTTGGCGTGCGGCGTAGCTGGGAAGATATGTTCAAGTATACGCTCAGGCATTATCCCAAGCAGACATCCCTTGAGGATTTTGACGTCGAGGCATTCGAGGTGCGACTGATCGCATCAGGCATGAATCCACCGATTATAGACGGCTATGTAAATAGATGGCGAGGGCTGCTTGGTCACTAGACAGAGTGGCATTGCGCCGGATCGCCGGACAATCCGGGGCAATGCACCAAGCATGCTTCGACACACCGGCGCTATGTCGCCTTGGCCACCGAGCCGCGCGTGACCATCTGATAGGGAAACACGACATCCGCGTCGGCGTCGTCTTCAGGGTTGGCCTTCCTGCGACCAATGGCGGCAGCCAATAGTTCGACGGCACGCTCGGTCATCGCAAGGGCGTCCTGATGAATGGTCGTCAAACCCGGCCACGCCTGCTCGGCCACAGGCGAGTCGTCGTAACCGACGACGGAAAGCTTTTCGGGGACGGCGATCCCGCTGTTATGCGCGACGGCGAGCACACTGGCGGCCAAGGTGTCGTTGGCGGCAAAGATTGCAGTCAGTCCCGGCTCCTGCTTGAGCAAGCGCTCCGCCGCCTTCACGCCTTCCTGGAAGTTGAAGTCTGTCCGCACGATCCAAGCGGGGTTTCCCTTGATCCCACCGTCAGCCAGCGCGTCCTTGTAACCTTCAAGTCGCGCGATGCTGCCGCTCTGTGTTTCCGGGCCCGCGAGGTGTCCGATCTTGGTATGACCGTGGTTGAGAAGCATCGTCACCAGCTCGTGGCTGGCTTTTCGGTCGTCGCCGCGTACCGCCGACATTCCCGGGATCGGAAAGCCTGGCGCGATCGCCACGGCAGGCACATCCAATGCCTTTTTCTTGAAGGTCGATGCCGCGAATTCCGCGACCGGCGAGGGAAGAAGGAAGCCATCGATACCGGCCTCTTCCATACGGTGCATGGTGTTTCTAAGCGCTTTCGGATCGTCAAGCTTCGCCAGTTCGACCGAGACATCGACTTGTAAGCGCGATGCCGCCTTCATGGTGCCGACGATGACCGACGCAATGAACGGGTTGGTGACACCGGTATAGATCAGTCCGATATGCGGGCGAGCAATACCGGCGAGCTGCTGTGCGGCGCGGTTGGGCGTATAGCCCAGCTCCTTTATCTTAGCCTGGACGAGGGCCCTGAGGTCATTGCCGACGTTGGCGCGCTCGTGGATGACGTTCGACACCGTCATCATCGACACGCCCGCCGCGTCGGCAACCTCCTTCAAAGTCACCTTCTGCGTTCCGCGACCGCGTCGGCGTGGCGTGTCTTTTGTGTCCATTTTTGTCTCCGGAGCCCTGGGGGAAGGGGGATAATTATACGATCCGAACGATCGATGCGCGGATCGTCGCGCAAGGGGCCGATCTCTGGTGTAGTCCCGCGTCTGCCTGCTCGTGTCCTCGCGTTGGCTAAACAACTGTCTAGCCGATTGAATTCTGGACGAACGCGCATTTGCCGCGTTTATCCGTCGTGAATTGAATCATTGCCCGATCGAAATGTAGTTGACAACAGTTAGTTTAGCGCTAATTTGGTTTAGCGCTACATTTTGGAGGCGGTACTCGGAAAGTCCGACAAGATCGCTGGGTAGGGGCGCTATAGGTTCTGAGGAGGACAATCTATGAAGAGTTCCGTGTCTGTGGTCGCCATCGCGGCCGCACTGTTCATGCACGCCGCTTCCGCGATGGCCGATGGTCCGCAGGCTGAAGTCATGCACTGGTGGGTGTCCGCAGGCGAATCCGCTGCGGTGAAGGAAATCGCCAATGCCTATACCGCGCAGGGTGGCGTCTGGAAGGATAACGCGATCGCCGGCGGTGAAGTGGCAATCGCCAACATCATCTCCCGTATCACTGGCGGAAATCCCCCGACCGCAGCGCAGATGCCTCTTGGCAAGCAGCTCGACGATCTGGTCGCGCAAGGTCTGCTAGTGCCCGTCGATGATGCCGCCAAGGAGACCGGCTTCTACGACAACATTCCCGAGACCTTCCAGAAAGCCATGACTTTCCCAGATGGTCACATGTACGCTCTGCCCATCAATGACCATGGTCACAACTGGCTCTGGTACAACAAGAAGGTCCTGGCTGACGCCGGCGCGAAGGAGCCGGTGACTTGGGACGACTTCTTTGCCGCTGTTGACGCCATCAAGGCCAAGGGCAACGCGGTTCCGATCGCCGTCGGTGCGCAGCCATGGCAGCTCGGCCAGACCTTCCTTTCCGTCCTGCTGACCAAGCAGGGTCCTGTTCTGTTCAACAAGGTGTTCACCGATCTCGACCTCGACGCCGTGAAGTCGCCGGAGTTCAAGGATGCGGTCGCGACCTTCCTCAAGCTCCGTGACTATTCGGACAACGGCGCCGCAAACCGCGAATGGAACGTGGCCGCGAACATGGTGATCACCGGCAAGGCCGGTTTCCAGTTCATGGGCGACTGGGCGAAGGGCGAATACACCGCAGCAGGCCTCAAGCCCGATGTCGAATATGGTTGCCAGATCCTCGGCAACGGCGACGGCAAGCAGTATTTCAACGTTTCGTCCGACGCGATCATCTTCCCGGTCAACAAGGGCGCCGATCAGGACAAGGCTCAGGCGATGCTTGAGCGCATCATGATGGGCAAGGACGTCCAGGTCGCCTTCAACTCGAAGAAGGGTTCGGTTCCGGCGCGTCTCGACGTCGATGCGAGCAAGCTCGATGCTTGCGCGGCAAAGGGCGTCAAGATCTTGCAGGACCCGGCCCAGCGCATTCCGAACGTCGATTTCCTGGTTTCCCCGGACACGATCGGCGCCGAGCGCGACCTAGCCGCCCAGGCCTGGGCCGACCCGAGCTACTCGCCCGACAAGTTCATCGAGTCTTTCACCAAGATCATCGAAGCCGAAAAGTCGATGCGCTGATTTGACGACGGCCCGCCGGCCAAGGTCGGCGGGTCACCTATACTTTAATTCGCAGGCAGCAATATGTGGGAGGAACGCATGAACATCCAATTGAAACAAGGCCGCGTCGGCACCGACATCGCTGGCCCCGTCACTGAACGCTTGAGCCTCAAGGGCCGAGTGGCCATGGTCACGGGTGGGTCGCGTGGCATCGGCAAGGCATTCGCCATCGGCCTCGCCGAAGCCGGCGCCGACGTCGTCGTTCTTTCGAAGAGCTCGAAGGCAGAAGGCGAGGCCGTGGCCGCCCAGCTCCGCGAGATCGGCGCCAAGGGTTCCTTCGCCATGCTGGCGGACGTCACGAGCCGTTCGGCGCTCGACGCAGCCGTTGATGAAGCCGTCAAGCGTCTCGGCAAGGTTGACATCATGGTCGCCAATGCCGGCATCGGCATCGACGTCAATGCCGAGGATATGACCGAGGAGCAGTGGGATCGTCTGATGGACGTGAACCTCAAGGGCGTGTTCTTTGCCGCCCAGGCTGCTGCACGTCACATGATCCCGCGCAAGGCCGGCAACATCATCGTCACCTCCTCGCTTTCCGCCTATGTCGCCAACGGCAATCCGCAGGCTTGCTACAACACGTCTAAGGCCGGCGTGAACATGCTCGTCAAATGCCTTGCCTACGAATGGGCGCGCCACAACATCCGCGTCAACGCCATCGCGCCCGGCTTCATCATGACCGATATTCTGGGGCCCTATCTCAGCGAATTTCCGGATGAAGCCTACGGCTACATGATCAAGCCGGCGGCCATGAACCGCATCGGCACGCCGGACGAACTCGCGGGCGCTGCGGTGTTCTTGGCATCGGACGCCTCGAGCTACATGACCGGACAGTGCATGGTCATCGATGGCGGCTATTCTCTGACGCCGCTCGAAAATCGGCTGCTGTGATGGCTGTCCTCGAGAACACCGCACGGGTTGCCGCCAGGAAGGCCCCCCCCAGACGGAGGATGGCATCGAAATGGGGAAGCTATGTCGGCTTCCTCCCGGCATTGCTTGTCGTTCTCTTCGTCTACATCTTCGCCATGGCCTGGACGATCTGGATCTCGTTCACGAAATCCAAGATGCTTCCGGTCAACGAGTTCGTCGGCTTCGCTCAGTACAGCCGCCTCTTCGGCGACGAGCGCTGGCAGATATCCGTCGTCAACCTGGGCATTTTCTGCTCGCTCTTCATCGGCGCCAGTCTGGTACTCGGTCTGCTGATGGCGATCGCGCTCGACCAACGCGTCCGGTTCGAGAACAGCCTGCGGACGATCTACCTTTATCCGCAGGGGATGTCGTTTATCGTCACAGGTCTGATCTGGCAGTGGATTCTCAACCCGCAAATGGGTCTGCAGCAGTTCTTCCACGATCTCGGTCTCACCTGGGTGACGATCGATTGGCTCACCCGCTCCGACAAGGCGATCTATGTGGTGGCTCTGGCGGGCGTGTGGCAGGCATCCGGTCTCGTCATGGCCATCATGCTGGCTGGCCTGCGCGGCGTCGACGAAGACCTCGCCAAGGCGGCGAAGGTCGATGGCATCAGCCCGTTCCGCTTCTACGTCCACATCGTTCTTCCGCTGCTGAAGCCGATGTTCGCGACGGCCGTTGTGCTGCTCGCGGTGGGTGGCGTCAAGGTCTACGACCTTGTCGTCGCGCTGACCAACGGTGGGCCAGGCATATCGAGCGAGGTTCCCGCGAAGTACGTCATGGAATTCCTGTTCCGTCGGGCAAACATCGGTCTCGCATCGGCCGCGGCTTCGGTGATGCTCATTACGGTGATCGCGGTCGTCGTCCCCTATGTCTACCTCGAGCACTTTCGTAAGCAGAAGGGGAGGACCCCGGTATGACCGCGGATATCCAGCACACGCCAAGGCATAATCCGAACGCAAGCGGGCGCAAGCCCAAGCAGGTAACCGCCGGTCGCGTCGGGCTCTATGCCTTCATCATCATCACGGCCCTGTTCTTCCTGCTGCCGCTGATCGTCATGATCATCACGTCGTTGAAAACGATGGATCAAATTCGCCAGGGCGGCCTGTTCGACCTGCCGAGCCCGTTCACCTTCGACGCCTGGGTCAGGGCATGGACTAGCGCCTGCACAGGTCTCACCTGCAACGGCGTCAAGGTCGGCTTCTGGAACTCGATCCGTATTCTCGTCCCGAGCACCATCCTGTCCATCGGCATTGCCGCCTGGACCGGCTACATGCTCTCCTTCTGGCGGGTTCGCGGAGCAACGGTCCTGTTCACGATCCTGATGGTCGGCGCGTTCATTCCGTTCCAGGTCTTCATTTACCCGCTCGTTCGTGTCTTCTCCACGGTCGGCATCTTCGGGACTGTCACCGGCATCGTCATCGTGCACACCGCTTTCGGCTTGCCGATGCTGAGCCTGCTCTTCCGTAACTTCTTCATGGGGCTGCCGATCGATCTGTTCAAAGCGTCGCGTGTCGACGGTGCGAGCATCTGGCAGATCTTCAGGCACATCATGTTGCCCATGGCGACGCCGATGGTGATCGTCGCCGTGATCCTTCAGGTCACCGGTATCTGGAACGACTTCATTCTTGGCGTCGTCTTTGCCGGCCCGAACAACCAGCCGATGACCGTTCAGTTGAACAACATCGTCAACTCGGTGTCCGGGGAGAAGGAATACAATGTGAACATGGCCGCAACCATGATCACCGCTCTCGTTCCATTGGCCGTCTACTTCCTGTCCGGACGCTGGTTCGTCCGCGGGATCGCGGCCGGCGCAGTGAAAGGATAAGTCATGGGTGTGGTCAAAGCGAATAATGTCTCGGTCGCTTTCGGTGCCGTGAAAGTCATCGAAAACCTCAACCTCGACATCAAGGAAGGAGAGTTTGTCGTTCTTCTTGGCTCCTCGGGCTGCGGCAAGTCGACACTTCTGAACTGCATCGCTGGCCTCCAGGAGATCGCTGACGGTGAAATCTGGATCGGCGACGACAATGTCACCTGGGCGGAACCCAAGGATCGCGGCGTCGGCATGGTCTTCCAGTCCTACGCGCTCTATCCCAGGATGACGGTGCGTGAAAATCTGAGCTTCGGACTGCGCATGGCCAAGATGCCCAAGGCGGAGATCGAGAAGCGCGTCGCGCGCGCAGTGAGCATTCTGCAGATCGAAAAGTTGCTCGACCGGCGACCCGCCGAATTGTCGGGCGGTCAGCGCCAGCGCGTGGCGATCGGGCGTGCGCTGGTGCGCGATGTCGATGTGTTCCTGTTCGACGAGCCGCTTTCGAACCTCGACGCGAAGCTCCGCACGGAACTGCGCGTCGAGATCAAGAAGCTGCACCAACAGCTCGGCTCCACGATGATCTACGTCACCCACGACCAGATCGAGGCGATGACCCTGGCAGACCGCATCGCGGTGATGAACAAAGGGATCATCCAGCAGTTCGCGGCTCCCAAGCAGGTCTACACGCGTCCCGCCAACCGGTTTGTCGCGGGCTTTGTCGGATCGCCGTCGATGAACTTCATCAAGGCAACCGTCAGTGATGCCGGGCGGGATGCGAAGACGGCGGACGGACGCTCCATCACGCTCAAGGGCTACGAAGGCGGAGACCGGTTGGCTGCAGGCAAGCAGATCGAGATCGGTATTCGCCCCGAACAGTGGGTCATCGATGGCGAGCCCGGCAACGGGCAGGTGCTTGATGCTCAGGTAACCGTCGTCGAAAACACCGGCGCGGAGGGCCTCATCTGGGCAAAGGTTGGAGACGAGACCGTTTCCGTCAAGGTCGCGGATGATACCGGATATCATGAAGGGCAGAAGCTTCGGCTTTCCTTCAACCCCGCGTTCGTATCAGTATTCGACACCTCGTCGGGCGAAAGGGTCTAACGCCCGGCGAGCCAAATGCGAAGGACGGGAGTGCCCTTCGCCACATTCATAGGGAGCTAGTTTATGTCCACCAAAAGGGTCGCCGTCATTACCGGAGCGACGGATGGTATGGGGAGGGTGGTTGCGCCGCAACTCGCCGAGGCGGGATACCATGTGGTCGTCCACGGCCGCAGCGCGGAGCGCGGTGCCGAAGTCGTCGACACGATCAAGAAGGCGGGTGGTTCGGCCGAATTCATGGGCGCGAATCTGGCATCCCTCGCCGACATCCGCCGCTTCGCTACGGAACTGAAAAGCCGGTTCCCGAAAATCCACCTGTTTATCAACAATGCCGGCATCGGCACGGGACCGGAGGACGCTGCGCGCGAGTTCAGCGACGATGGCTTGGAGCGCCGCTTTGCGGTCAACTACCTGTCGGTCTACCTGCTGACCCGCCTCGTACAGGACAGCGTGATCGCCGCAGCGCCGTCGCGCATCGTCAACGTCGCCTCTGACGGCCAGCAAGCGATCGATTTCTCCAACGTTCAGCTGGAACGCGATTACTCGGGCGAGGCCGCCTACTGCCGCAGCAAGGTCGCAGAGATCATGTTCACGCTCGATCTCTCGGAAGAGCTGAAGGGCAAGGGCGTCACCGTCAACACGATGCACCCGAGCTCCTTCATGGACACCACCATGGTCCGCCAGATGAAACACGCCGTTGTCGAAAGCATCGATGTCGGCGCCGGGCACCTGGCCGATCTCGCTCTCAACCCGAAGTTCGACGGCGTCACCGGCCGTTACCTGAACCGCGGCGTCGACATGCCTGCCAACGAGCAATGCTACGACCTTGCCGCGCGCAAGAAGCTTCGCGATCTCTCTGTTGAACTCACCGGCATCTGAACGGACATACCATGACCATCAATCACGCAGCCTACGTACTCGAAAACCGCAAGATGACGTTCGGCGAAGCAAAGATGCCGGAAGTCGGCATCCACGACGCCCTGATCAAGATGAAGTATTGCGGCGTTTGCGGTTCCGACGTTCACTTCTACGAACACGGCGAGCCGGAATTCCCGGATGTCTACCCCTTCATCCTCGGCCACGAGGGTGCCGGCGAAGTCATCGCTGTGGGCAGCGCCGTCAAGAACCTCAAGGTCGGTGACCGTGTGGCGATCGAGCCCGGCATTCCGTGCCGTACCTGCGAATGGTGCGCCGGTGGCCGCTATAACCTTTGCCCGAACGTCGTCTTCCCGTCGGCTCCGCGCGAGCCGGGCATCCTGCGCAACTACGTCTGCCATCCGGCCGATCTGTGCTTCAAGCTGCCGGATAACATGTCCTACGAAGAGGGCGCGCTGATCGAGCCGCTCGCGGTCGCCATGACCGCGGCGCGCGAGGCCGGCGCCCGCATCGGCCAGTCGGCCGTCATCCTCGGCGGCGGCTGCATCGGTCTCGTGACGCTGCTCGCCCTTCGCGCCATGGGCCTGTCGAACATCACCGTGGTCGATCTCTTCGATATCCGCCTGAACAAGGCCAAGGAACTCGGGGCGAAGAACGTGGTCAACGCCCGCGAGAAGGACCCGATCGCCGAGGTGATCCGGCTGCACGATGGCCTTGGGCCCGATCTGGTGTTCGAAACGGCCGGCAGCACCGTTGCCGCGTCGCAAACCATCAGGATGTGCAAGCGCGGCGGTACCATCATGATTGTCGGCAACGTCACGGGCGAGACCAAACTCGATCTCCAGCTGATGACCAACAAGGAACTGACGATCAAGTCCAACTTCCGCTACAGCAACATCTATCCGACGACGATCGACGCGGTCGCGTCCGGCAAGATCGATGTGAAGAGCATCATCTCGCGCTACTATAAGCTCAGCGAAGCTCCCCAGGCCTTCGAGGACTGCATCAACGAGAAGTCGACGATGGTGAAGGCCGTCATCAAGTTCGAAGACGCCTGATCGCATCAACGGTCGTTCCTGGCTTCAACCGGGAACGACCTTCAAGGAGCATGAAATGACCGCACCAGACATTCTGTGCGCAGGAATGATTGTCGTCGACGTCATCGTGGACGGGCTGGAAGCGATGCCTCGACCGGGCGAAACCGGGCGGGTGTCGAGCGTGACGCTGGCCTCGGGTGGTGACGCGATCAACGAGGCCTTCGCGATTGCCAAGCTTGGCAACAATGTCGGCCTCATGGGCCTCATCGGGCAAGACAGCCAAGGACAGTTCATCAAGGACCGCTGCGCCCATTATGGGGTTTCGACAGAGGGGCTGCACGCCGACCCCGAGCGTTCGACCACGACCTCGATCGTCCTCCTCGACAAATCCGGGGAGCGCAGCTTTCTGTCCGAACGCAACGCCTCGATCGGCGCCTACGGTCCGGAGCACGTCGATCTCGACATCATCCGCCCCGGCCTCAAGGCGCTTTCCATTGGAAGTATCTTCACCTCACAGCCTTTCGACACGAAGGCGCTCGGCCCGTTGCTGCGCAAGGCCAAATCGGTTGGAGCGATTACCGTCGCCGATATGGTGATGGACCAGCAGGGCTACGGTCTCGATGGTCTGGCAGAGGCGTGGGAATATCTCGACTATGTCGTGCCGAGCGAACTCGAGGCCCAGATTTTCACCGGATCGACCGATCCCAAGGCGATTGCCGCGGACTTCCGCAAGCGGGGCGTCAAGAACGTTATCCTCAAGCGCGGATCGCAGGGTGTCGTGGGCTTCGCCGATGGGGAAGAGGTAGCTTGTCCAGCGTTCAGTGTTCCAGTCGTAGACACGACGGGAGCGGGCGACAATTTCGTCGGTGGTCTCGTGCATTGCCTTGTGCGGAAGATGCCTCTCGCTGACACGTTGCGTTTTGCTTCGGCAGTCGCTGGCTTGTCAGTACAGGCGGTCGGAGCCGGTGCCGGTTTGAAGGATCTCGCTCAGGTCGAGCGGTTCCTGGCGGAACAGCGCGTGCAGGCTTGAGGTGAGCGAAGGTCTGATCATCGGTATCGATGTCGGTACGCAGAGCGTTCGCGCACTGCTCGCCGACGCGGCCGGCCGCACTCTTGCATGCGTGCGTCGCCCCACACCGAGCCGACGCATCGGCGAGTACAGTGCCGAATACGACCCTGATGTGCTCTGGTCATGCGTGATCGAGCTCGTCAGGGAACTCGCGCAACATGTCCCCAAGGGGCAGGTCGTTGCCGGTATCTCGTGCGCAAGCATGGGCGAATCCTGTGTGCTGGTCGGTGTGGGAGGCGAGGCGCTCGCGCCGGCTCTTGCATGGTTCGACCGCCGCACGGAAGCTGACGCGGAAGAGGTCGCGGCTTTGATCGGCGAGGATCGGCTGTTCGAGATCACCGGCTATCCGCCGGACTCGACCTTGACCTTGTGCAAACTGCTCTGGCATCGGCGGTCGCAACCGGATTGCTTCGCGCATCTGAAACTTGTCCTGCCCATCTCTCCCTGGATCGCGTTCAAGCTCTGCGGCGTCGCCGCGGTCGATCCTTCGCTTGCCGCGCGAACATTGTGCCTCGACGTCAATACCGGCACGTGGTCCGATGAATTGCTCGGCGCATTCGGACTGAAGAGCTCCCTGTTCCCTCCAATCATGCCGAGTGGCACACCCCTGGGGCCGGTGTTGCCCAGCGTTCTGAGGCAGACGGGGCTCGCCGGCGCCCCGATGGTCTGTGTCGGTGCCCAGGACCATATCGCCGGCGGCTTCGCTGCCGGCGCAACGCGGCCGGGCGTGTTTCTGGATAGTCTGGGAACATCAGAGGCAATCCTCGTAACGACCGACCGACCAAAGCTGAAGCTGGACGATAGGCGCTTCGGCTTCGTTCAAACGAGCGCTGCCCTGGATGAGCGGTTCTATCTTATCGGTTCGGGGCTCAATCGAAGCGGCGGGGCGATCGAGTGGGCGCTTCGGACGATTGCACCCGGTATTCCCAGGCAGGACCTGCTTGAAGAGGCGATGGCCGAGCCGGCCGGCAATGGCGGGGTCATCTTTGTCCCGAACTTGGCGGGAAGTACGGCGCCGAGCCCGGACGGCGGGGCAGCGGGCGCTTTCATCGGTCTGACCGATGCCACAAGACGTGCTTCCCTGCTGCGGGCGGTCTTCGAGGGCGTTGCGATGGAAGCCAGGCTGGTTTCCGACGCGTTGTTTGAGCTTCCGGGCGTTGGGCAACCCGATGATTTCAGACTGATCGGCGGCAGCACCCGTAACCCGTTGTTCCTGGAGATCAAGGCGAGCGTGCTGGGGCGGACCCTTACCGTCTACGACGAGCCGGAAATGACGGCGGTCGGTGCGGCTTTGCTCGGCGGATTGGGCGCAGGACTATGGCCGGATTTCGCCACGGCCGCATCCGAGCTCTCGCTTCCCGTCAGGAAGGTTGCGCCGAACCCGGCCTGGCGGCGGGTTTACGAGACGCTTTACGGGTCCGTCTACCGCGATCTCCACCATAGTCTGGCGAGCGCGAACCGATCACTTGCCAATTATCGCGCTGCAGGGGCAGCCAAAGCCGAGGGAGGAAGTGCATGAAGCTTTACCTTGATACCGCCGACCGCCTTGAGATCGAGCGCCATCTTGGGAGTGGCCTGTTCGAGGGCGTCACGTGCAATCCGGCAATCCTGAAGGCCGCCGGCCTCAGTGCCGCCACAGCGAGAACGTTCTACGAATGTGCGACAGGGGCCGGAGCGAAGGAAGTCTTCATCCAGGTTTTCGGCGAGACGTCGGACGCCATGATGACCCAGGCATTGCGTTACATTGAATATGGGCCGGAGGTGGTCATCAAGATACCGGGCACGCTATCGGGAGCCTCGGTGTGCCGTTCGCTGCGTGAAAGACAGGTCAGGGTCCTGATGACCGCCGTTCACGATGCCAAACAGACGGTAACCGCAATGGCGGCACACGCGACCTATGTCACGCCGTATCTTTCGGAAATGTATCAGGCCGGGCGTGATGGCATCGCGCAGATCACATCCATGCAGAAGATGCTCTCGGCCGCGAAGACGGAAACCAGGCTGCTCATGGCCGGGCTCCACGACATGCCGACGCTGATCAAGGTCGCCGAACTCGGCATCGGCTTCCTGACGATCACACCGAAGATTGCCGATGATCTTTTCCGCGAGGATGCCACGGAAAAGATGGTCGACTTCTTCAACGCGGTTGCTGCCTGATTTCAGGCAGCCCCGTCGTGTCCCGCATTTTCAAATGCGGGACGCAAGACCGCGATCGGCGAGGTTGCGGAGCAAAGCGCGTGTCCCAAATGTCCATTCAGGGCATTCGTCCGTACGCGTGACGCGGTTGGTCAAGCGGCCGAGAAGCGGCGTGCCGATCTCGACGATGTCACCGATTTCATGGGTGAAGCCTTTGCCGACGCCGCGCCGGTCCTTGACGGGGGCGAACATCGTTCCCAGGAACAGCACGACACCATCAGGATATTGATGGTTGCGGTTGCGAAGTTGAGCCACAAGGTCGGCCGGCTTGCGGCTGATCGCTTCCATGGCGCTTTCGCCGGTCATCTCGAAACCGCGTCGCCTGTCACGCGGAGCGTCACGCGCACCTTACCGAGTTCCTCCAGGGTGAAAGCCCCGTGAAAGAGGCGGATAAACGGGCCGATCGAACACGAGGCGTTGTTGTCCTTGGCCTTCCCGAGGAGAAGGGCGGACCGTCCCTCGACATCCCGAAGGTTCACGTCGTTGCCAAGCGTCGCGCCGACAATCTGACCGTCCGAGCGGACCGCGAGCACGACCTCCGGTTCCGGGTTGTTCCACTCGGAAATCGGATGGATGCCGACATCGTCTCCACATCCGACTGATGACATCGGCTGGGCCTTGGTGAAAATCTCCGCGTCGGGGCCGATGCCGACTTCGAGATATTGCGACCACATGTTCATGCCCTGGAGAAGCTCCTTGACCTGACGGGCTTTCTCCGATCCGGCAACCACGCCCCTGAGGCTGTCGCCGATGACGGGAGCAAGACGATCGCGGACGTCCTGCGCGCGACCGCTGTCGCCTTTCGCCTGCTCCTCGATGACGCGCTCCAGCATGCTATCGGCAAACGTTACGCCGGCCGCCTTTACGGACTGAAGATCGATCGGCGCGAGAAGGCGGCCGCCTTTGCCGGCGAGAATGTCGTCAAGACTTCCCAGATCCGGCAGGGCTGACGTGGATGCGAGCTTTTGTGCGATGTCTTCGAGTTCAAGCAGACCGGAAACCGTGACGGCAATCTCGGTGAGATCGAGAAGGCGACCGTTACGCACCAGAACCGGGCAAGGGCCGCCGGCCTTGTCGGACCAAATCCGGCCGATGAGGACTGCCGACGCGGGGTCTTGGGGAAGTACGTCCTGGGACGTCAGCACATTGTTCGAACGCATGATCTCTCCTCACGATGCAGAATTATTGGTGCACGCCGTCGCGTTGCCCTGGCAGTCCTGACCCGAATACCTCTTGACATTTGTCGGGTCGAAAGCTTTCTGTTGTTTGCACGCAATATACAGAAAGCTTGTCCATGTCTACAGATTCGAGCGCCGCAGCAATTCTTCTCAACTCTGCTGACGATGTTGCCGTCGCGCGTCGCAGGATCGGTGCCGGGGAAACGACAGGTGTGTCGGGGATCGTTGCCAATCAGATGGTGCCGCGTGGCCACAAGGTTGCTCTTCGCGACATGCCTGCCGGATCGGAGCTTAGGAAGTTCGGCCAGGTGATCGGCGTTGCCACACAGGCGATCCGGCCCGGAGACCACGTGCATCTCCACAATCTTGCGATGTCGGAAGGCCACGCCGCGCATCAGTTTTCCACGGAGACGGAAGAGACGGGAATGGTCGCTCCCGCCGATCGCCGCACCTTCATGGGGTATGATCGCGGCGCCGGCGGGGTGGGGACACGAAATTACATCGGCATCCTGACGACGGTGAACTGTTCGGCGACGGTATCGCGTTACATCGCCGATCAATTCAACCGCATGGGCGGTCTCGATGGCTTTGAGAACGTCGATGGCGTGGTGGCGCTGACGCATGGGCTTGGCTGCGCCATCAGCAACAAGTCCGAGGGCTACAAGTATCTGACGCGCGTCATCCAGGGATATGCGCGCCATCCGAATTTCGGCGGCATCCTGATGATCGGGCTGGGCTGCGAAACAAACCAGATTCAGCCGATCCTCGAACATTACAAGCTGGAAGAGGGCCAGCGCTTCAAGACGCTGACGATCCAGCAACTCGGTGGTACGAGAAAGACGATTGAAGCCGCCTGCGACATGATCGGCGAGATGCTGCCTTCCGTGAACAAGGCCGTGCGCACGCCGCAGCCCTTGTCGAAACTCAAGGTCGCGCTCGAGTGTGGCGGCTCCGACGGCTATTCCGGCATCACCGCCAATCCGGCCCTCGGTCATGCTTCGGACCTGATCGTACGCCATGGCGGGACGACCTGCCTGGCCGAAACGCCTGAAATCTACGGCGCGGAGCATCTGCTGACGCGTCGCGCCGTGCGCCCGGAGATCGCGCAAAAGCTGATGGATCGGATCGACTGGTGGCGCGACTACACGGCGCGCAACGGCGCCGAATTGAACAACAATCCGAGCTACGGCAACAAGCAGGGCGGGCTGACCACGATCCTCGAAAAGTCTCTCGGCGCCGTGGCCAAAGGGGGCTCGATGCCGCTCAAGGCGGTCTATGAATATGCGGAGATCATCGACGAAACCGGCTTCGTGTTCATGGATACGCCCGGCTACGATCCTGTTGCCGTAACAGGCCAAGTCGCTGGCGGATGCAACGTCGTTTGCTTCACGACGGGGCGTGGCTCCGTGTCGGGATGGAAGCCGGCACCAACAATCAAGATCGCCACCAACACCGAAATGTACGAGCACATGCGCGAGGACATGGACGCCGACACAGGCGGCATTGCGACGGGCGTCGATACGATCGAGGGCGCCGGCGAAAAACTGTTCGAGCAGATCCTCGCCGTGGCTTCCGGACAGAAGACCGTCAGCGAGGTCTATGATTACGGCGACAACGAGTTCGTGCCGTGGCAAGTCGGGGCGATTACCTGAGCGAAATCACGGGAAGGCCTCACGCGACGTTGCGCGGGGCCTTTTGTCCGGTCGCGTCCGAGTGCAAGTCAATGCTTACCGCTTCCATGATTTGCCGCGCCTGTCGCTCGGCTTCCTGCAGGCTCAGGAATACTTCATAGCGGGCGTCATGCAGTTGGCGAAGACGTCCCTGGCGCGGCTTCTTGATTTCGCCCATTCTCGTCATGGCTTGCACCGCGCCCGAAATGCCATCGAACTTGTCCGAGGCAGCGGCACCCAAGATTGCCGCTCCAAGCAGAACTGGCTCCCTGCACATCGGTATGCCGACTTCCAGCCCGGTCGCGTCGGCCAGGATTTGCCTTACTAGGCTGCTCCTGCCCGCGCCGCCGCTGACCACGATCTGTGAAATGCCAACGCCTTTTGCGTTCATCGCGTCGACGATCTGGCGTGCTCCATAGGCGATCCCGGCAATTCCGGCGAGATAGAGTTCGCACAGGCTTTCCAGATCGTCGGAGAGAGTGAGCCCCGTGATGGTCGCCTTGGCGTGTGGGTCGGCATGCGGGGCGCGATTGCCGAGAAATTCTGGCACCACGTGAATGCTCGTCGGAATGTGGTCCGCATTCGGGAACCGTTTTTCGCATTCCTGTTCTAGATAGGCCAACAGAGGCAAGACCTCGAGTTTGGCCATCTTCTGGGCCGTCGGAAAGAATGGGTGGCATTGCACGAGGTAGTCGATCGCGGCGCCGGCTGCCGACTGCCCGCCTTCCAGCAACCAGAGATCGGGAAGCATTGCTCCGTAATACGGTCCCCATACCCCGGGCACCGATCGTTCGCTCGATGTACTCGCCATCGCGCAAGCGGATGTTCCAAACACATAGGCCATTTGACTTTGGGCGACTGCCCCCACGCTCAACGAGCCAATGCCGCCGGCATGCGCATCAATCGCCCCTGCGCCGACCGCCGTGGCTGGGAGCAGACCGAGACTTTCTGCAGCCGCGCTCGTCAAACCCGAGCCAAGAGGGGTTCCGGGTGCGACAACCGTCCGCCCAATGCGCTGGAAGTCGTCAGAGGCAAGATCCGAGAGGCCGACCTGCTTGAAGTAGTCTGGATCCCAACGCTTCTCGTGAGCCAGATACGTCCACTTGCAGGTCACCGTGCAGGCGGAGCGATCGGTAGACCCGGTCGCTTTGTATGTCAGCCAATCGGTGAGGTCGAAAAAATGCCCTGCTCCATTGTATGTGTCTGGCAGGTTTTCCTTGAGCCAAAGCAGTTTTGGTGTCTGCATCTCCGGCGATATCGTGCCGCCGACATAGGAAAGGACCGGATGTTTCGTCCGGTTGATGCGATCGGCCTGGTCTAGCGCTCGATGGTCCATCCAGACGATGACGTTGCGGTTATCGTCCCCTGTCGGGCTCACCGTGATCGGCGATCCCGCGGCATCGACCACCACCAGCGAGCAGGTCGCATCGAAGCTCACTCCGGCGATCTCCTTAGGGTCCATGCGCGACTTGGTCATCACCTCACGGACGGCTTGGACAACCGCGGACCAGATATCGTCAGAACTCTGCTCGACGATGTCGGTGCCGATCCGCCACATGCGGATCGGGGATTGGGCGGACGAAAGCAGCAGCCCCGTTTCGGTCACGAGGCCTGCACGCGCGCTCCCGGTGCCGACATCCACGCCGATGAAACAAACCATGTTGAGATCCTCTTCGATTGGGATGTCGGCTCAGCCCGGCTAAAGGCTTTCGCTGCGAAGGCTGGAGGCCTGCTCCGGAATGAGCGCTTCTGGGCGCTCTGCCCGATGGGATATCTGGACCTCGCGCCCAAGCTCGGCCGATTGGAGGATGCCGAGCATGACCGCTAGCGTGTGAAGCGAGAAATCCCCGGAGCAACGGTGTGGTCGGTTGTTGGCAATGGCGTTTGCCATTTCCGCAAGACCGAGCGAGCGGTAGTTGGCGATCGTGGGGCGGCCGAAGGGATAGTTGATCGCGCCGAACGGAAGCTTGGTCGTGTCGACAGGATTCCAATCCGGCCTTTGGCCTGCCAGCGCCAAGGCCTCAGCGTCGTGCGTATTGAGGGGCAGGGTGGTGTCGGAGAGCTCCACATCCCCCCCGAATGTATCGGGATCGGGAACGCGAAGGGATGCCTTGGTTCCATGCAGTTCGATCGGGCGCATGCCGTTGCGCCAAATGTCCCAGCTGGCGATGAAGGTGATGGTCGCGCCGCTCTCGAATTTGAGGATGGCGTTGATCGTCGTGAAGGTCTCGACCTTGAAGGTCTTGCCCTTGTTCGGACCTTCCGCACCATAGATGCGTTCGGCGGGGCTGATCTGGCCGGTCGCATACACCGAGGCAACAGGACCGAGCAGGTTGCAGAGCGACGAGATGTAGTAGGGGCCGATGTCGAGAACCGGGCCGCCGCCGGCCTGGTAGAAGAAGGACGGGTTGGGATGCCAGTGCTCCATTCCCTTGGACATGATCGCCGCGACGCCGGTCAGAATTTGTCCGGCCGAACCGTTGTCGATGTTCCGTCGCGCCGTCTGCTGGCCAGCACCGAGAATGGTATCCGGCGCGCAGCCGATGCGCAGACCTTTTGCCTTGGCGCGGTTCACCAGATCGATGCCGTCCTCAAGTGAGGTCGCAAGAGGCTTTTCGACGTAGACATGCTTGCCGGCATCGAGCACCGCGCGACTGACTTCGGCGTGGACGCTGGGGATCGTCAGGTTGAGGACAATATCGATGTCCTCGGATGAAAGGAGCTTGTCGACGGACCTCTCCTCCAGCCCGAACTTGCCGGCGATGCGCTTTGACGCCTCCGCCACGACGTCGGCACAGGCGACGATATCGATGTCACGGAAAAGCTTGCTGTTGGCGGCGTAGATGTCGGAAATGTTGCCGCAGCCGATGATGCCAACTCTCATTGGGTTCCTCGTTGAATAGGTGATGGAATCTGATGTGGACGCGGCCACATCGCTTATCGCAACTTGAGATAGCCTGCGGGAGCCGCGCCCCTTACGAATGCCAGACGCTCGACGGCCTGCTCGGGCTTCAGCGCATGCAGAATGATCGATCCCTGATAGCCGCTCTCCTGCATCTTCTGGAGGTAGTAAGGGTAATCCAGCTTGCCGAGCCCCGCCGGCACGTGTCCGGCCTCGCCATCCCGGTCGAGATCCTTGGCGTGGGCCAGCACGATGTCGTTGCCGAGAAGGTCGAAGGCTTCATCTAGCTTCTCGCGCATGAGCGGCAGTTCGCCCTTCTGGAAGATGTTGGCGCCGTCCATGATGATCTTCAGGTTCGGCGAGCCGACCTCGTCCAGCAGGCGGCGCGCCTTGCGGACGGTGTTGATGGAATTGCCCACTTCGGTTTCTACGCCGAGGACAATGCCGTGTGCCTCGGCGGTCTTCACCGCCTGTTTGACCGTGACGAGGAGGTCCTGCCACGCTTCCGGACTATCGCTGTCTTCATGCCTTTTCCACATATCCTCGGGATCACGCGATCCGGTACACAGCGTGACAACCTTTGCGCCAAGTCTGGGGGCGAGAGCGATCAGGCGGTCCAGACCTTTCGCGCCTTCGGCTCGCTTTGCCGGATCGGGGTCGATCATGTTGTAGGTGCCTGACAGTGCGGAGAGCTCAAGGCCATTTGCGGCAAAGCCATCCTTGATGGCGGCGATCTGGCTATCGGTGAGGCTCTCGGGGAACGTGTGGCCGAAGGCGTTCACGAGGTCGAACTGCACGCCCGTCGCGCCGGCGGCCGCCATCGCCTTGAGGTTGGCTTCGAGATTTGGGGACGGGAATTCCGGGGAAAGTAGGCCGAGTGTCGCCATGATCGCATCCAGTGCTTTTGAAGGACTTGAGGTTTGGAAGTCACGGCCAGATGGCCGTGACTTTTGGCGAGCCGCTGCTGGGCGCAGGACAGGGAGGTCTCACTTGCCGCAGGTATCGGCCTGCTCCGGTGTGCAGGTCACGAACCCGGTGTCGATCGACGGCGGAACCGTCTTGCCGGCCTTGAGGTCGTGGAGCGCCATCAGCGCCTTGTAGCCGATCTGGTAGGGGTTCTGGCCGACGTTGAAGCTGCTCAGTCCGGCCTTCAGCAGCGGCATCTGCGGCGGTTCTGCATCGCCGAACGAGATGACGAACTGATGGGAATCGATCCGCTCCTTGACCCGGTTCATCGCCCGCTTATAGGCATCGGGCGCATACTGTGCCCAACCGCCGACCGCGATCAGTGCATCGAGATCGGGGTGTGCGATGACCAGATCGTTGAGCTGCTGGGCCGCCAGCGTGATATCGTCGTTGTTGTAGAGCGGGCATCCCGACGGTTCGGTCCAGCCGTTCTGGCCATCGAGCTTGGCGACCGGCTTGGTCCGGTCCGAGCCTGCCAGCGTATCGCGCACGCCCTGGACGCGGGTATCGAGGTTGATCGAACCCGGCGTTCCGGACTGGATGCAGACGCTGCCGCCCTTGGGTTTCATCTCGATGACCTTCTTGGCCAGCGTGACGCCGAAATTGTAGTTGTCGGTGCCGACGAAGGTGGTGCGGAGGCTCTGATTTTCTTCGGGTAGATCGCTGTCGAAGGTAATGACGGGAACGCCGGAATCCTTGGCTTTCTGAATGAAGCGAGCCACCGACTTCGGGTTCTTGGGCGCGATGGCGATGCCATCAAGGCCGCGCGTCACCATATCGTTCAGCGTCTGGATCTGGGCGCCTTCGTCATTGCTTGTCGGGCCGACAAACAGGCAGGTGACGCCGATCTCCTTGGCGGCTGCCTCGCAACCGTCCTTCATCTTCGCGCCGAAGGGATCGATCAGGCCCTTTGGGATGAGTGCGTATGTCTCGGCGGCGGATGCGCCCGCCGGCAGTGCCGTGGCCACTCCTCCCAGCACCGCCAGTGCTGCCAATGCCTGCTTTGCTTTGTATTTCGAATTCACGTTGATGTCCTCCTCGACAATCTCAGTGTGGTTTGGCTCAGTGTGGTTTTGCTCAGTATGCTTTGGTCTCGCGCAATTCCTCCTGTGGTCACCGGCGAGCGGTGGCCTATTGGCGCGACATGCGCAGTCGCTCCAGCCAGACGGCGAAGATGATGAATGCCCCGACGAAGGTTCCCTGCCAGAAGGGATCGACCCCGGCCAAGAGCAGCGAATTGCGGATAACCTCGATCAGAAGCGAGCCGACGACGGCACCTGGCGCGCTGCCATATCCGCCCATCAGGTTCGCTCCGCCGATGACCGACCCCGCGATGACCTGAAGCTCCTGTCCGGTGCCGAGCACGTTGGTCGCCGCCCCAAGCCAGCCGAGCAAAAACACGGAGGTCAGCGCGGTGATCACACCCATGAGGATGTAGACAGAGAGCTTGATCGCATAGACAGGCAGGCCCGTCAGTTCCGCGGCGTTCTGGTTGCCGCCGATCGCCTTCACGTAGCGACCCCAACGCGTCATCGTCAGTGCGAACTGCATGGCGATTGTCGCAATCAAGACTGCGATCAACACCGTGGGAATGCCGAGAACCGTGCCACCGCCGATAGCCGACAGCATGTCGCCGCCCGGTCCGAAGTCGTAAAAGACCTGGTTGCGCGAGATGACAAGCGTGATCGATCTCAAGACGCTCATCATCCCGAGTGTGACGATGAAGGGCGGCATCTTCATAACGGTGATCAGGAAGCCGTTGATTGCGCCGGCAAAACCACCCACCGCCATGGTCAAAACCACCGCCGGAAAGAATGGCATGCCGCCATTCAGCATGATTGCCAGGGAGATCGCGCAGAGGCCGAGGTTCGAACCCGACGAGATGTCGATGCCACCGGTCATGATGACCGGCGTCATTCCGATCGCCATCAGTGCGACGAAGGCGAAGTTCTGCAGGATGTTGGATAGATTGGCGACGGACAGGAACTTGGGCGCAACGGCACCGACGACGATACACAGCAAGATGACGACGAGCAGGATCCAGAATTCCTGGCTGTGCAGAAATGCTCTCAGGATACTGCGTTCGCGCTTGTCCAGAACTGCGTCCAGATCGGCGGCGTTTGAACCCGTGAGATTTGGCGACCCTGCGGTCGAATTGGTTTGATCGGTCATGTTCGCTCTCAGAATTGATCAGGCGCTGGCCTGGGCGCCGGTAATCAGCGCGGTGATTTCCTGGGGCGAGGTGCTGGCGATTGCTTTGTCCGCGACCTTCTGGCCACGGCGCATCACGATGACGCGATCGCAGACCTCGAAGACATCGGGCATTCGGTGCGATACGAGAACGATCGCCGTGCCCTGGTCTCTAAGGCGTTTGATCAGCGCCAGAACCTCGGCGACCTGACGAACCGAGATTGCCGCGGTCGGCTCGTCCATGAGAACGATCTTCGACTGGGCGAGGCGCGTGCGGGCGATTGCCACGGCCTGGCGTTGGCCGCCGGACATGCGCGCCACCAGATCGCGGGCGCGCGTCTCGGTCTTCAGTTCGCGGAAAATCTCCACGGCTCGCCGGCGCATGGCGCCGTGGTCGAGGAACTTGAAGGGGCCGATCTTGCGCATGATCTCCCGGCCGAGGAAGACGTTCGCTGAGGCCGAAAGATTGTCGCAGAGTGCGAGGTCCTGATAGACGACCTCAACGCCGCTTGCCCGGGCTTCAGCGGGCTTGGTGAAATGGACGTCGGTCCCGTTGAGCCTGTAGCTGCCGGAACTGGGTGTGTGATTGCCGGCGATCACCCGGATAAGGGTCGACTTGCCTGCGCCATTATCGCCCATCAGGCCAACGATTTCCGCAGGCTTGATTGAAAACGACACATCGGTAAGCGCCTGGATCGCGCCGAAATTCTTCGACACGTTTGATAGTTCAAGAACACTCTGCAAGCTTCTCCTCCTTCTCGCTGAGTTTTCTGTCGGATGCCGTCACCAGGCGGGAATAAAGTCCAAGACATCGAATCTTTGTCTTAGACCTGCACTAAATTGATCCTCCACATCCCGCTGGCGTCTTGTATCCTCCGTAACCTGCATATAGTCTTAGTCTAAGACTTGTGTCAAATTGTTAATTGGGAGGAGGCGAAGAATGAGTGTGTATGACGAATTGGGGCCAGAGATGCAGGCGTTTGCCCGGTATTTGAAGACGGCGGACGATCTGATGGCATCCGAGGCGATCGAGGATGTCAGGTCGGCGACGCGACGGCTCCGTGACGAGGCGGGCCGTGCGATACCGTTCGTTGAGACTGTCGAAGAAGGGGCGTTCGAAGGAATGCGGTATCGCACCTATCGGCCTGCGTTCGCCGAGGGCGTGACCGTCGTCTATCTGCACGGTGGCGCTTGGAGCCATCTCGATCTCGATGTGTACGATCCGATCATGCGCCAGATCGCCGCCGACGGCCCGGTCAAGGTGATCGGGTTCGAATACCCCCTGGTTCCGGAAGTTCGCTTTCCAGCCAACATGGAAGCCTGCGTAGGCTTTGTCCGGCAGGTTATCCTCGATGAGCCGAACACGCCGATCGTCCTGATGGGAGATTCCGCGGGAGCGAACCTGGCGATCAGCACGGCAATTGTCCTGCGTGATCGACACAAAATCCATGTTGCAGGGCTCGCGCTCATCTATGGCGGCTTCGATCTCGAAAACGAACGGGAGTCGGCAGCACGCTATGGCGGAGGTGAGTTACCGATGACCACCGAGGGCGTCCGCTCATCGCAGGCGTTTTACCTCGGCGAGGATGGCGATCCCGCCAACCCTCTCATCAGCCCGATCAAGGCCGATTTGCGGGGGCTGCCGCCGACATTTCTGTCGGTGGCGAGCCACGACAATCTCTACGATGAAAACATCGAGATGGCGCGACAGCTCGGCTACGCCGGCGTCTCCGTCGAGCTGAAGATCTATCCGCGCGCCATTCACGGTTTCCTGGAGGCCTGGAGTGTTACCGGATCGCGGAACGCGAAGACCGCGCTCGAAGACCTCGCGCGCTTCGCGGTCGCTCGCGGACGGTAATCAGGCCGCGACCGAACTGAATGCTGGAAGGAGAAACAGGTCCTCGCGAATGAGGGCCGCCGCTCCGACCGCGGGCAGGCGCTGTCCGGGGCCATCGACGACGATCGGCGGCACCGACAATCCGGGAATGAACTTCTCCTGCAGCCGTTCGGCCACTCTCTCCGCTACCTTCGGATAGAGAACAGAAAGCGGCCCCGACACCACGATGAGCGCCGGGTCGAGAAGGTAGATCGCGTTCAGGAACGCCGCCGCGAGCCTGTCCGACCACACGGAGAGGGTTTCAAGCAACTCCTCATCGGGTTCCCCGATCGCAGCCAAGTCGTTGACGGCATCTTCCGGGTCCTCGGCAGCGCCGATGAACTTGGCGAAGTGTGCATAGCCGGCGCCGTCCTGGAACGTGTTGCCGCTATTCGAGAGCGCATCCGACAGCCGCATCAGACCGATTTCGCCTGCGACCCCATGTGCGCCACGATCGACGATGCCGTTGCGAACGACTGCACTGCCGATACCGTTGGCGAGGACCAGAACCAGCAGGCTCTCCTTCTCGCGCTCAGGCAATCGTTCGGAGATGAGGAAGGCCGTTGCGGCCGCGTCGTTGCAGCATTTGATGACCCAGCCACGCGGCATTGCTGCGGTCAGCAGCACCGTCAGGTCGACCTCGTTCCACAGGCGGACAGGCGGGATAAAGACCCGGCCGGCTGGCGTGACGATACCCGAAACCGACATGCCGAGGCCGTAGACATCAGTCTCGGAGAGACGGCTCTCCCGAAGCATTGTATCGACGATGGATCTGATTCTCGGGACAACATTGTCAGCCGGCGTCTCCGAGATCTTGAGGGGGATGGTCACGCGCTTGACGATCGCCAGCGAGAAATCGCAGAGAACTACCAGCAGGTGCTCCGGTGTGACTTCGACGCCCACGAAATATGCGCCGTTCGAGTTCAAAGTCAGCGCGTTGCCCGGACGTCCTCGATAACTCCCACCCTGCTCGATGCCGACCTCGACGACCAATCCGGCATCCATCAATTCGCCCACGGCATAGCCCACCGTCGTCTTGGTGACGCCAAGCTCTCTTGCAAGGTCAGCCTTCGACTGGGGACCTCTGTCACGGAGCAGGCGAAGGCACTTCTGGGAGTTGACATGGCGGAGGAGGCGCGTCGTCGTCATAGGTCGAATTCGTTCCTTTCAATCACCGAGCAGTGTGCATGGCTCAACGCTCGATTGTCGAAGATGTTAGCAGAATCCCGTTCTACGGATAGGATAGTTTTTCTCTGAGACAAATTAAAGCACTCGAAATCTCACGGCTACGAAAAGGGCTCCCACGAATGGGAGCCCGGTCTTGGTCAACACGTTTTCCAGTGCGATTAATCAGGCATTCCAGCTTTTCACGCCGAGCAGCTTTTCTCCGAGCGGCGTGAGCTCCGCCGTCTTGCCATGCAGCTTCTCCAGGCCACGCGGATCGCCGACGAAGCCGGCGCGCGCGATCGGAGCGCGTTCGCGCCACGAGCGGATACGGGCTTCGCGCTCGACGAGATCGTGTTCGTCCGCGGGGAACATGGAGATGTACTGCGCCATACGTACCTTGTTTTCCGAGGTGTTGGGTGCGACGCCGTGGGCAAGCAGCGAGTTGAAGATCATCAGATCGCCGGGGAAGAGCTCGAGCTTGACCGCCTTGTCCTCAATGCCGGTCATGTTAGGGCGGTGCGGGTCGCGGTCCGCAGGCTGGGTCTTCACCCATTCGTCGAAGTGCTCGAAAAGATACGGGACGCACTGGAAGCCGCCGATATCGCCGCCGTCCTGATGGACCAGCGAAAGCACGCCTTGAACCGCGATCGGCAGCGGATCAAGCGATGTGTCCGCGTCCCAGTGAATGAAGCCGGGGGAGGCGCGCTTGCCCCTGTTCGGCGTGTTCAGGTTTGCGCGGTCGATCGACACCCAAAGGTCTTCCATGTCCCAGATGTCGACGAAGGCGTCATAGATGCGCTGCTCCATCCGGTTGTTCCAGAGAAGCTGGTGATGATAGACCTCCACCATGCCCGTGTTGGCAACCGCGCCGTCCGGAACGGGGTTGCGTGAAGCGACGTCCCATGTGGACGGATCGTTGGGGTCCTTCTCCTCGAACTCCCAGAGCATCGCCTTGAGGCGGTCGACGCTTTCCTTGGGCACCGCGTTGCGGACGATCACGTAGCCGCATTTCTGCCAATGCTTGAAGTCCTCCTCCGAGAGCACGCGCAAGGGCAGCTTTTTGTTGATCTGGGCGAGCGGCGTCGTGGCGCGGCTCGATGTCGGATGGTCGTCCTTGTTGATATCGGTAGCGTGGGTCATCGTTTCTCCTCCTTGACAGCCAGTCTCCAACTGGCATTCGAGAACGATATCCGAGGCCTCGCTGGCCATGTGGTAGCGCCGTGTTGAATAATGATACTATTGTCGCGTCTATCCGGCGCTCGACGTCACCTCGGGTCTATTAAATCAGCGCGAGATCAATGCAGGTCGATCGCACATTGAGGCCGACCCTTCGCGAATGATGGCGCCATTCCGGACGAAACGACCGAATTTCCGTGGTGCGTCTATTCCCAGCGCCGTTTCTAGCGCTAAACTGAAGGGAATCCGGTGCAGGGAGGTTTCGCCGGAGCTTGCCGGTCTTGGGATGGAGACTTCATGAAGCCGTTTCTGGAAAAGGTCGTGGTCGCTGACGACGCTTCCTGGTCGATGGTGCGGGCGCTGAGGCACCCCAACGTTCCGTTCGAGTGGCATCATCACCCGGAATTCGAACTCACGCTGACCACGAACTCGCGCGGGCACCGCTTCGTCGGCGATCATGTCGGGACGTATGACGATGGGGACCTAGTGCTGTTAGGGCCGCACCTTCCACATACCTGGTCGTCATCCAGCAAGATTAACGAGGATCAACCCCACAACGTTATGGTGATCTGGTTTCGGCCGGAATGGGCGCGGGGGCTCACTGAACTTCTGACTGAACTCAAACCGATCAACGCGATGTTGGAGCGGTCTTCCCGCGGGCTTCAGTTTTCCCCGCAAGCGTCCGATCGGGTCCGCGCATCGATCGAAGCCATATTCGACAAGCGGCCTGCCGACCGGCTGATGGATCTGATGGCCATTCTCCTGTCGCTTGCGACGGACGAGGGTGCTGCTCCGCTGAGCGCGCCCAACAAGGCACCGCCAGCGACCGAGGCACCCGGTTCGAGGATCGACCGGGTACTCGAACACGTCCACAAGAATTACCGGGACGAGATCAGGGTTGCCGACCTGAAGGAGCTCGCCGCGCTCAGCACGTCCGCGTTCCATCGCATGTTCCTGCGGCACACGCGCTTGACGCTCAGCGAATACGTCACGCGACTGCGGATCGGAGAAGCGTGCGGCGAGTTGATCGCGGGAGATCGGCCGATTGCATCGATCGCCGAGGCCGTCGGCTATCGCTCGCTTGCAAACTTCGGGCGGCAGTTCAAGACGCTCAAGGGCCAGACCCCGCGCGAATACCGGCGGCGGTTCAACGCCGGGCGAGCCGGACAATCCAACCGAGCGACGAAGGTTCTTGGCCCGGCAGACACTTAGCACCCGGTCGCGCCGCTGACGCCGAAGGTGGCGACTTGTTCCAGCGATGCCAGGCAGCGCTTGCAGTTGCCGCCAAAGCGACAGGAGCTAGCTACCTCGTCATCATCGCCAAGACGGCCTTCGACGAAGCGAGCCGCCTCGATATCATCAGGATGATAGTCTGACCCATACGGCCCGCGCCGTTCTCCACCATCGCGCATACTCGTCCTCCCAAGACATATGGCATGAGTGAAGGATATGGATTCGCCGGAGCCCGTGTTGTCCCGGTTCCTCTCATATTGATACTATTGTCGCGTTCCCGCTGGCCTCCGGGCTTCAATCGGAGAAGTGATCGCGGCCGGCTCGGTTCACACGAAGAAACTCGCGGGCTCCGTCGTTCCCTCGTGGCGAACCATCTCGGCGCGCGCAACGACGCCGGCAACCGAACTTCTGATGTGGGCACGCATGGCGGCTTCCGTCTTGGTCGGGTCGCCTAGGCGGATGGCGGCAAACACCGCCGCGTGCTCGTCGAAGAATGCCTCTCGCGGCAGCTTCTCGACCTTGGTGCCGACGGTATGTTTCGATAGCGTGAGCAGGCAATGCGTCGGCTGCAGCGCCTTGGCAAGTTCGCGGTTCCCGGTGCGTTGCACGCAGGTGACATGCAGATCGACTTCGAGTTCATACATTTCGGCGGCCGAGATCGCCGGATAACGGCTCGCTCCGTCGGCCAGCCGCGCGGTCATGGCGGCCACCTCATCGTCGGTAAGCCGGGCCAACGCGCCGGCAAGAGCGACTGGTTCGAGATGTTCGCGCAGTTCGTAAAGCTCGAGGATGCGTCGCTCGTCCAAGGGGACGACAGACCATCGGGACGCCTCGTCCTTCTCGATCATGCCGCGCGTTTCCAATTTGGATAGCACATCGCGGGCGACGGTGCGCCCCACGCCATAATGCCTTGCGAGCTCATGCTCGTTAAGCCTTGCGCGACCGAAGAACGAGCGGTGCACGACCTTCTGCTCGACGTCGTCGTAAAGCGTCTGCCACGCGAAATTGATGCGAGGCTCGTGGAGGATCGACAGGCTGGCCAGGGATTGTGCAAGGGGAACGCGGATCGGCTCGACCCCAGAGGGGCCGACAATATAGCCGTGTGCTCCGGCGCGGTGCATGAGGCCTTCCGCCATCAGCTCCTGCAGCGCGGTTCGTACGGGTACCCGACTGGAACCGACAAGCTGGGACAGCGGGACTTCCGTCAAAACGGTCCCGGGCGCAATATCCCCGCTGACGATGGCATCCCTGAGGCTCCGGCTTAGCTTTTCAGCCAACGTCTGTTTGCGTTGCAATTCGGAGCCCATGCCTCTTTGATCGTTCGATGAAAGCGATTGTATCGTCCTAGGCTCGGCATGTCGACTATTGCGCCGGTCAGCCGATAGCGCGGCTGACCGGGATGACAGAACGTGCCTATGCCACGGGCAGAAGCCCCTCGGGCATGTTCTGGAAACAGACGGGACGGAGGAACCGGCGGATCGACATGGTGCCGACCGACGTCGCCCCGAAGTTCGTGCTGGCCGGGTAGGGACCGCCGTGCACCATGCTATCAACCACCTCGACGCCGGTCGGATAGCCGTTGACGAGAACTCGACCGGCCTTGCGCGTCAGGATCGGCATCAGGCGGCGCGCCAGATCGGTGTCCTCGGCATCCATGTGCAGCGTGGCGGTTAGCTGCCCCACGAAACTCTTGGCCAGCGACGGCAGATCCTGCGCGCCGGGAACACGCACGACCAGGCTGAGCGGGCCAAACACTTCTTCCGCGAGCGTATGGTCGTCGAGCAAGGTGCTCATCGGCACTTCGTAAAGGTTGGGCGATGCGTTCCGCCCGTTGCTGTCGGTGGTATAGACGGCCTTCACCGAATTGCGCGTTTCAAAGCGGGATTTTCCAGAGCGGTAGGCGTCTGCCATACCCGATGTCAGCATCGTCTGTGGGCCGATCGCCTTCAATGCGTCCGCGACCGATGCCACGAAGGCGTCGCCGTCCGATCCCTCGGGAACGACGGCAATTCCCGGGTTTGTGCAAAGCTGCCCGGCGGATGCCGTCATCGACGCCGCCCAACCCTTGGCAATGGCAGCGGCTCTTGCCTTGAGGGCATGCGGCAGCACGAACATCGGGTTTACCGAACCCAGTTCACCGAAGAACGGGATAGGCTCTAGGCGGGAGGCGCAGAGATCGAAGAGCGCCCGTCCGCCGCCGAGCGAACCGGTGAAGCCGACGGCCTTGATCATCGGATGCTGCACGAGAGCCGTGCCGACATCGCGCCGCCCGCCCTGGACGAGCGAGAAGATGCCAGGGGCAATGCCGCATTTCTGAATAGCGGCGTGAACGGCTTCGGCCACGATTTCCGAGGTGCCGGGGTGGGAGGTGTGGCCCTTGACGACGACGGGGCATCCTGCGGCCAAGGCCGCAGCGGTATCGCCACCGGCGACCGAAAAGGCGAGCGGGAAATTCGAAGCACCGAACACAGCAACCGGTCCGACCGGCTGCTGGATCAGGCGGAGATCAGGGCGCGGAAGCGGCTGGCGGTCGGGCAGGGCGGCGTCGTGGCGTTCATCGAGATAGTCACCGTCCTCAATGACCTTGGCGAAAAGGCGCAGCTGGCCCGTCGTGCGTCCGCGTTCTCCGTTCAGCCTCGCCTCAGGCAGGCCGGTTTCCTGACATCCGATGGCGGTGATGTCGGCAGCCCGGGCCTCGATCTCGTCCGCGATCGCATTCAGGAATGCCGCGCGGCTGGCCCTTGTGCTGCAGCCGTAAGACCAGAAGGCATCTTCGGCGGCGTTGCAGGCCTGATCGACGAGGTCGACAGTGCCCATCGAGAAGGACGAGGCTTCGCCCGTCGCCGGCTCGTTCTGGAAGGTCGCTCCTCCGCCGATCCAGTTTCCCGCGATCAGATGTTTGCCGTGGGGTTTAAAGGTCATATGGTTTTCCTCCGGTGTTGTTAGCGCGATCCGGCGCCGATCGATCGGTCAAGATGGGTATAGCCGCCATCCGGGAATATCCACTGACCGGTCGTATGGTTCGAGCGATCCGACAAGAGGAACGCGCAGGCATCACCGATCTCGCGGGCTTCCGTCATGCGATGTCCAAGCGGAATGCGGTTGGTGATTTCCTTTAACGCCGCCTCCGGATCGCTCATCGTGTCGAGCCAGCGGCGGTACAGCGGTGTCATCACCTCCGCGACGACGATCGCGTTCACGCGAACCTTGTCGGGCAGGAACTCCACAGCCCACTCGCGCGTCATCCCCAATTGCGCCGACTTGGCTGCAATGTAGGCGGATGTGCCGCCTTGGCCAGTCAGCGCGGTCTTGGAGGATATGTTGACGATCGCCCCCTGGGTTGCCCTGAGGTCGTCGGCCAGCAGGTGCACCATGGTGTAGTAGTGGACGAGGTTTTGATCGAGGCTGGCGCGGAACGCGGCCGGCCCCTTGTCGATCCCGACACCGTCATTCGCGCCGGCATTGTTGACCAGGCCATGGATCGAACCGTGACGCTCCCGGATCGCGCCGACCGCTGCGCGGCAGGCCTCGTCATTCGAGAGCTCGGCCTGCTGGAAATCCGCACCGGTTGCCGAAAGCCATTCTTCGGACGGCCGGCGGCGTGCGAGAACCACGGGCTTTGCGCCTTCCTCGGCAAGGACCTCGCAGATCGCTGCTCCGATGCCGGAACCGCCGCCTGTGACGACAACGACTTTGCCCTGGAGGTGTAAATCCATCACTCTGCTCCTGTTGTGTGATCTGAAAGTCGAAGGTCGGTTGTCACCGATGATCTCAGGACCATCAGGGGATCCCGTAGAAGCGGATCGCGGTTCCGCCCATGATCGCAGTGCGCTCCGTGGGGGAAAGCTGGTCGAGAAGTTCGCCGACGTAGCCGAACCAATCCTCGTAGCCGGCAGAAAGTGTCAGAACCGGCCAATCGCTGCCCCACATCAGACGGTGGGGTCCGAACCAGTCCAAGAGACGTCCGAAGATTGTGTCGAGATAATGCTTGGGATTGCGCAATTCCTCGCGGGAAAACTCGGTCAGAAGTCCTGATAGTTTGCAATGAATCCTGCCATCGCGAGAAAGCGCCCGCATTCCTTCTTCCCAAACAGATTTTTCGCCCGGCTTTGGTTTGGCACCGTGATCGACAACCATTGGGATTTCGTGATTCTCCGCCGCGAATTTCGCCAGAACGGGCAGGTGGCGTTCGGTGATCAGTGCGTCGAAACGCAGACCTAGTTGCTTGACTGCATCCAAGAGATCCAATCGTGGCGCGGTCAGAAGCCAGTTGGTGTCTTCGATATCCTGCAACATCGGACGCACGGACTTGAGCTTTGTGTTGGGCGACCATCTTTTCAGTGTCTCGACCGCAGTACTCGAAGTGAAGTCTACCCACCCAACGACACCCAAGATGAAAGGGTACTGGGCTGCCAGTGCCAGTAGGTAGTCGGTCTCCGCGACCGTTGGTGCGGCCTGAACTGCAATGACGTTGCGCTTGGCCGGATAATCGGACGGTCCGAAATCCTTTCGAATAGGGGAGAGAGATTCGCTTCCAGTCTGGAGCCAGCCATAGTCGCCGCGCGAGAGCTGCCAGAAATGGCAATGTGAGTCCAAGATTTGGGATGATCCGTCACGATTTTCCACGCAGTCCCTCCGCTTCCCGCCCATCGAAGTGCCACATCGACCTTAGTTCATCGCCAAAACCAGCATAGAATCTGATTATTGCGTGCATTATACAGAATCGCTTGCGCAGTCAATATTTTAACGCTAAATCTATCGCCGACCGCCGAGTTTAGCGCTCCAAGTGACGCGCTCGGAATCAGGTGTCGATCACACGAAATAGGAGGATGTACTCGTGGCGATGATGGACCTCGATTTGACAGGCAAGACTGCGCTGATCACCGCATCGGTGACAGGGATTGGCCTTGCCACCGCCCAGGGCCTGACGGCGCGTGGTGCAAAGGTTTGGATCAACGGGAGAAACGCGGATCGCCTGGCGAAGGCTGCTGATGAGGTGCGCGAGCGCGTTCCTGGCGCCCAGGTCATGACGGTCCAGGCCGATGTTGCGACCGCGGAGGGCTGCCAGAAGGTCATCGATACCGTCAAGGACGTCGATATCCTGATCAATATGGCCGGCGGCACCAGCAACCTTGTGCCGTTTGAAAAGCTGACCGACGAGGACTGGCAGTTCCAGTGGGATTTCAACGTCATGAGCGGCGTTCGACTGACGCGCCATTATGCGCCGCTTCTGAAAAAGAAAGACTTCGGTCGGATCATCTTTATGACCAGCGAATCCGGCCTCGTCAGCACGCCCGTTCTGATCGACTACGGGGTTTGCAAGGCAGCCGTCATCCGCCTGTCCCGCAGCATTGCCGAAGAGTTCCATCGCACCAACGTCACCGTCAACTGCGTCGCTCCCGGCGGCACGATCAGCGAATGGGTCTATCGCGAGGCCAAGGGCATGTCTCTCGAGGCGTTCGAGAAACGCCACTTCGAGGTCAATGAGCCGACATCGCTGTTGGGTCGTTTCGCCGAGGCGGACGAGGTCGCCAACATGATCGTCTACCTCTGCTGCCCGGCGTCCAACGCGACGCGTGGCGCGCTGTTGCGCGTCGAAGGCGGCGCGGTGCGCACCGACTGATTTCTGCGTCAGCCGACCGAAGAGGAGGCCCTATCGCCGCTCGTTGAACGGCGTGGGGCAGCCACCTATTCGCGAACGAGCCAGCTCGGACGCTGGCGGAACAATGGAACTCATACGATGAAACTCGCAATCCATTCCTTCGTGTGGAGCGACGCCCAGGACCAGAACAGCCTTGAACTGGTAATGGAAAAGGCCGTTGCGACCGGATACAGCCTGATCGAATTCCCCGGCGTCGATCGTAACAAGATCAATGTAGACCGCATCGCAAAGCGGGCCGAACAACTCGGTCTCGGCGTTCTCGCCTCGGCGGGCTTGGCGCCCGAATATGACCTGACAAGCGAAGACCCCGAAGTCGTCCGTCGTGGCGAGGCGTTCCTCCACGAGGCCGTCAGCGTTGCCCGTGATCTGGGCAGCCGGCAGATGAGCGGCCCGATGTTCTCCGCGCATCAGAAGTTCAAGACGATGCCGACCCGCCGAGGTTGGGATACGAGCGTTGGCGTTCTCCGGAAAGTTTCCGAGAAGGCCAAAGCCGCAAATGTGGCGCTGTGCATGGAACTCGTCAACCGATACGAGACGAACCTGATCAATACGGTGCAGCAAGGTCTTGCCTACATCCGTGACAGCGGCTCGGACAACATCTACCTGCACCTCGACACCTTTCATATGAACATGGAGGAAGAGGACCCGGCGCAGGCGATCCGTCTCGCGGGCGACCGCATTGGCTATTTCCATATCGGTGAAAGCAATCGCGGCAATCTCGGTTCCGGCACCATCCAATATGCTCCGATCTTCGATGCGCTCCTGGATATCGGCTATTCCAGGAATATTGGGATTGAGGCCTTCGCGAACGCCGGCTGCGGCGATTGGCTGAAAGCGATCTGCGCCGTCTGGCGGGAGAACTGGAGCGACGGCGACAATTTTGCGCGGACCTCCAAGACTTTCGTGGAAATGAAGATCAATGAGGCCAAGGGCCGCCGGGCGGCCTATCGCGCCGCCTGACACTGAACCCGTTCCGTCCCTGAGGATCGTCCTATGAATACCTTGTCGGAGACCAACCGACTATTGCTGGTGGTCTGCGTCGTGTTCCTGGCAGTCGGGCTGTTCCAGGGCGGGATTGGACCCGTGCTGCAGGATCTGGCGCGCCAGACGGGCTCAAGCACGGTTGCCGCGAGCAGTCTGATGACGGTGGTGTCTCTGACATCACTGTCATCGCAGACAATCACCGCGCTGGTCTTGAAGCACACCGGCCACCGGCCGATCATGCTCGTCGGCATGGTCTTCTTCCTCTGCGGGATCAGCGGGATCGCACTCTCGACGTCCCTGACCTGGCTGTTGATCGCCGCCACATGCAAGGGGATTGGCGATGGTGCGCTGTTGCTCCTGGGCAATGTGCTGGCGGCTGAGGCCTCGAAGGGGGCAGGTCCCCTCAATCTGGTCAATGCGATGTTCGGTGTCGGAGCAATCATTGCGCCGGCGGTGATGAGCGTCGCGATGGTCACCGCGGGTTCGGGAATTCCCGGATTATGGGTGGTCCCGCTGGCCATGGCGAGCGCGCTGGCGCTGCTATTGATCTGGCGGCCGAACCTCTCGATACCAACGGCGGACTCGGAAGCGATCGCCGAGGTGGTCCATTCGGCGGGGCATTCGCCGATACTGAAGACCCGGCTCATCTGGCTGATTTCGGCGATGTTGCTGCTGGAGTCCTCCATTGAAGCCAGCCTGGGCGTCTGGCTGCCAACGCTCCTCAACCAGTCCGCTGCTCTCTCTCTCACGGCAGCCTCGATGGTCCTGTCGTGGTTCTGGTTTTTGCTGACAGCATCGCGCTTTGTCGCGGCATGGGCCAGCCGGAAGTATTCGGCCTTCGCTATCCTGGTTTTCGTCGTCACCCTCTCTGCAATCGGGTGCTCGCTTCTCCTGACGGCGACCGTCACCGGAAGCGCGATGGTCGCGATCGCAGCCGTCACCTTTCTCGGACCTGGTCTCGGGCCGGTCTTGCCATCGGCTCTCTCGATCCTGCGAAACGCCTACCCGCGAAATACTGGGGCAGCGACGGGTGTCGCGTTCGGATCGGGCAGCTTCGGTGCAGGCCTGATGCCGCCGCTTGTCGGCGTGCTCGCGTCTGTAGCCGGTTTCGCGGGCGGAGCGGGCGCGCTCTTTGCCGCCGCACTGTCGATGGGGCTGGTCCTATTCGTGATCGCCGCGAGTGGACGGCGAGAGCGAAACCGATCGCCGCGCTACCCGGTCGATCAACAGGTTTGTCCTGCAGGGTCCGAGTGAGGAGGCATCTCAGGACCCGGTGGTGAACAGCAATGCGACATCAAGTCAAAAGGAGGAAAACCATGCTTACAGTCGACGCCCTCGCATCCATGATCGACCACTCGATCATCGATCCCAACCATACCGAAGCGGACATGATCGCCGGTATCGAAACCGCGATCGAATACCGCGCGGGCAGGTTCACGACCCAGCCGTTCCGCGTAAAGGCCGCTAAGAAGCGGCTCGACGGCAAGGGCATCGCCCTTCAGACCTATGTCGGCTTCCCGCATGGCAACGACTACACCGCGACGAAAGTGCTGCAGGCACAGCAGGCGCTGGATGACGGCGTCGATGAGCTCGACATGGTCATCAATATCTCGGCGTTTCTGTCCGGCGATATCGGCTATGTCGAGGATGATATTAGGGCGATCGTGAACCTGGCCAAGCCCTATAGGGTCACGGTCAAAGGCATCATCGAATGCTTCTACCTGACGCGCGAAGAGCGGATCGCGGCTGCCCGCATCGTCGAGGCCGCCGGCGCAGATTTCGTGAAGACCTCGACGGGCCAGCGCGCCGACATGCAGGCATCGATCGCCGAGGATGTCCGCGAGATGCGGGCGGTCCTCAAGCCCGAGACGATCATCAAGGCTTCCGGCGGCTGCTTCAACCTCGATGCGATCCTTCTCTACTACCGGAATGGCGCGCGTCGCTTCGGTGCGTCGGAAACGGCCAATATCCTCAACGACTTCAGGGCTCGCACCAAGGCCGGGCTCACCATCGACTGATTATAAATTGGAGAACCTCATGTTTCGATATAGCTGGTCACAGGCTCTGTTTACCGATGAGACGTTGGAAGACAGCCTCGAGCGTTTGAGCCGATACGGATATGACGGGGTGGAACTCCCCGTCATGTCGATGTTGCCCTCCGAGGTCAAAAGTCGCCTCAGCCATCACGGGCTGACCTGCACATCGGTAAACGGCCGCTTCGTCGGCAGGGACCGGGATCTTTCCAGTTCGGACGAAGCCGTGAGATCGGCCGCCGTATCGTATGTTCGGTCCTGCCTGCAGTTTGCCTCGCACATCGGCGCGCCGGTTGCGATTATCGTGCCGACGCGTATCGGAAAGCTGAGCCCCGACACCTCCCTGGAACGGGAGTGGGCCAATGTCGTCAAAAGTCTCGAAGAGATCGGTCGCATCGGGCAGGGGCTCGGCGTGACCGCCGTCATTGAATGCGTCAATCGGGCCGAGACCTATTTGGCGAACCGTCTGGAGACTGCTCATCGCCTCGTCAAGGATGCCGGGTCTGCGAATGTCGCGCTGATGGCCGACAGCTTCCACATGAACATCGAGGAAACCGATGTTCATGCGGCGCTCCGCTCGGTTGCCGGACACCTCAAGCATGTCCACCTCGCCGACAACAACCGGACGGCGCCCGGCATGGGCCATCTGGACCTCGGACGTTTCCTGGAAACGCTTTTCAGCATTGGCTATCGCGGCGCTGTTGCGATGGAGTGCGATGTACAGGCGTTGGACCGCTACGGGCGCAATGCCTTCAGCACCGATCCCAAGGTTTTCGATCAATACGCCGAAACGGCGATCTCCAACCTGAAACGCATGGAAGCCGGCCTAAAGACCAAAGTCGCCGTATAAAGGAGGAATTACTATGACCACAGAAAATCGCACGGCGATCGTCACCGGGGCCGCTCAGGGCATCGGCCGCGGTATCGCGGAGCGTCTCGCGCAGGATGGCCTTGCCGTCACCCTTGCCGATCTCCCGGGTAACCAGACGGCACTCGAAAAAGCTGCGGCTGAAATCACCGCAGCAGGCGGCAAATGCCGTATCGCCGCCGCCGACGTCAGTTCGGCCACCGATGTCGACCGGCTGGTTGAAGAGCACGTCGCCGCCTTTGGCGGGATCGACGTGATGGTCGCAAACGCCGGGATTGCGGTCACGGCATTGTTTGAAGACACCACCGTCGAGATCATCGATCGCACTATGGCCATCAACGTCCGCGGCGTCTTCAATTGCTACAAGGCTGCCGCCACCAGGATGATCAAGCAGGGGCGGGGCGGCCGATTGATCGCCGCGGGCTCCGTCAGTGCCCATAAGGGCGGCGAGTGGCAATGCGCTTATGTGGCGTCGAAATTCGCCGTTCGCGGCTTCAACCAGACCGTCGCTCTCGAACTGGCCAAGCACGGCATCAGCGCCAACATCTACAGCCCTGGCGTCATCAAGACGCCGATGTGGGACTCGATCGACGAGATCGTCACCACCAAGGAAGGCAAACCGCGGGGGAGCCAGTGGGACAAGATGCTGCCGAACATTCCGCTCGGCCGCACCGGAACACCGCAGGATGTTGCCAAGGTCGTGTCGTTCCTCGCGTCCGAAAACGCAGCCTACGTCACCGGACAATCGGTCGTGGTCGATGGCGGCATTTACATGGTCTGACGTGGAAAACGTCAGGGCGATCGAAGTCCGGGATTTCATTTTTATCGGGAGTTTATCATGAATGAGAGCAACTCGGCGGTAACACGCACGGCGGTTGTAACAGGGTCGGCACAGGGGATCGGCCGCAGTATAGCGATGCGTCTGGCGAAAGACGGGCTATCGGTCACCTTGGCGGACCTGCCGTCCAACCAGGAAAAGCTCAATGCCGTACGCGCGGAAATCGAGAGCGCTGGCGGCAAGGCCCGCACATCGACCGTGGATGTGACCAAGGCGGAGGATGTCAGCCGGATGGTCGCCGGACATGTTGCCGACTTTGGCGGCATCGACGTGATGGTCGCCAATGCCGGCATCGCGATCACCGCGCATTTCGTCGACACGACGGCTGACGACGTCGACCGGTCGATGGCCGTCAACGTGCGCGGGGTCTTCAATTGCTACAAGGCGGCCTCGGAGCAAATGATCAAGCAGGGGCGCGGTGGCCGGCTGATCGCGGCGGGCTCCGTCAGCGCGCATAGGGGCGGCGAGTGGCAATGCGCCTATGTCGCTTCGAAGTTCGCGGTGCGCGGGTTCAATCAGACCGTCGCGCTCGAACTCGCCAAATACGGCATCACGGCAAATCTATACAGCCCCGGAGCAACGCAGACCGATATGTATGCCTCGATCGATGCGGTCGTTACGACGAGCGAGGGAACGCCTGCCGGAAGCGAGATGGCGAAGGTCGGTGCCAAGATACCCATGGGGCGGTTCGCACAGCCTGAGGACATTGCAAAGGTCGTGTCGTTCCTCGCTTCCGGCGATTCCGGCTATGTGACCGGGCAGTCGATCGTCGCGGACGGTGGGCAATTCTTCGTCTGATCCATTGGCAAGACGTTGCCCGCTCCAGACACCCGATGGCTGGAGCGCGGTTGGCCTGTCTGCGAGCATATCCAATCTTCCGATATTAAAGTACCTGAAAACAACAATGAGCCTCCAACCAAGATTGACAGCCATATATTTTTTGTTTAGCGTTAAAAACGACAAATACAGGCAGTTTTCGAGTGATGTCGGGGTTAAATCGTCTGAGAACGAGCAGCGCCGATATCAGTCGGGAAGGGGAGAGGGTGAGCCTTGTAGATGGCCCGCATCGTGCGGGGCAGCTTCGCATCTGCGGTTTCACTCGAGTTCGTTTGCTAGGTCGAAGTCCGCGACATCGGGAGGTTGTTGGATGGAAAATACCAAGACGAAAAAGCAGAACGAGGTGGGCGCAGCAATGCGTGGCGCCCGAGGTCTGTCGGCTGCCGCGGGCAGTTGGTTCGTTCGCTTTCTGGATTACAGTTGCGTCGTGGGGAACCCCACCGGCTTGCCGGGGTTGATGGCCCATTCGGAGGCGGCGCGCCCTCGACACCAGAGCCCAATCGACATCTGACACGTGACGATGCCGGTCGTAGGGCCGAGCATCAAAGCAGGCGCGTTCCTGCGGGCGTGTTTCTCATAAAGCGCTTCATGCCGAAGGCGACGTAGCAATCGCCGATGGCGAAGCCGTGTCCAACTCTGCCGCGCCGCGGTTCAGGGAACGATCTCTTGCGCCCAAATTTATGGGCGGGAGCACCAATGCCCTGAGATTTAGGGGCGCATCGATCACTAACCGGCCGTCGAGCGCGGCCACCCGGGAGGATGTAAATGCGAATGAGATATATTGCGGCGGTCGCCGCAGCGCTGACCTTGCCGATGCTTTACGGCAACACGGTGATGGCAGCCGACGACAACAGTGTTGAAGTCCTGCACTTCAATACGTCTGGCAGCGAAGCCGCTTCGTTCTACAAGTTCAAGGACGCGTTCGAAAAGTCCGGCGGTAAGTGGATCGACTCGCCGGTCGCCGGTGGTGGTGGCGACGCGCACGACACGACGCTTCGCGCTCGTGTTCTCGCTGGCGACGCCCCTGGCGCAGCGCTTCCCAAGTGCCCGGAAGCTGCTCGCTGGTACGAGCAGGGCTACATCGCCAATATCGATGACGTTGCCGCCAAGGGCAAATGGGACGAACGTCTGCCCGAGCTCCTCAAGAATTTCGCCAAGGTCGATGGGCACTATGTTTGCGTGCCGTATGATATCCATCGCCTGGATTGGCTCTGGGGAAATGCCGAGGTGCTGAAGTCGGCCGGCGTGGACAAGATGCCTGAAACCTGGGCAGAGTTCGACGACGCTGCCAAGAAGATCCAGGCGTCCGGCAAGATCGTTCTCGCACACGGCGGCCAGGAATGGCAGGACGGCACGACATTCCAGACGGTCGCGCTGGCCATGGGCGGAGCCGATTACTTCCGCAAGCTCGCCAAGGGTGACCCTGCCGCGATCGACAGCAAGACGACGCGTGACATCTTTGACCGTATGAGGATCCTGTCCACCTATGTCGACCGTGGTGCTCCCGGTCGCGACTGGAACCTCGCTGCGGCGATGGTCACCAAGGGTGACGCAGCCTTCCAGATCATGGGCGACTGGGCAAAGGGCGAATTCCTGCAGGCCGGCAAGAAGATGGGCACCGACATCCTTTGCTCGCCGGTTCCGGGTGAGGTCGCCAACCGTCCCGGCATGGTGATGGTGTCGAATTCGATGGGCTTCTTCGTCAAGGAAAAGGGCAAGAACGACGCGTCGAGCGGACAGAAACTTCTGGCATCGACCCTGCTGAACCCCGACGCGGAGATCGCCTACACGATGATCAAGGGCTCGGTTCCCTCGGTCAACGACGTGCCGCTCGACAAGTACGATAGCTGCGCCCAGCGTTCGGCCGCCGACATCAAGGCGAACAACGAAGCCGGCACGCTTGTGGGCGACATGTGGACGATGACCCAGGGCGTATCGCCCTCCATCGACGCTGCCATTCGCCAGGTCTCCTCGCAGCACTTCAGCTCGAAGACGATGACGTCGGACGAGGCTGTCCAGGCAATGCTCGACGCCGTCGAACTCGCGCAGTGATCATAATAAATATGGCCGCGATCCAAAGGTCGCGGCCAGTCTCATGTAGGGAGGTCGCAATGACCAGAAAAAAACTGGCGGCGCCGTGGCGGGAACATATCGCACCCGTCATCGCAATGTCGCCATCGCTCATCACGCTGAGCGTCTTCGTCTACGGCTTCATCGCCTGGACTGTTCTTGTCTCGCTTTCGGCGTCGAAAATGGTTCCCGACTTTACCTGGGTCGGGATCGAGAATTACTGGAAACTGTGGCGTTTCGGACCGTGGCGATTGGCCGTGGGGAACTTCATGGTGTTCAGCGTTCTCTACGTAGCGATCGGTCTGGCATTGGGACTATTCCTGGCAATCCTCATCGACCAGCGTATCCGCGCCGAGAGCCTTTGGCGTACCATTTTCCTCTATCCGATCGCGCTGTCCTTCGTCGTGACCGGTGTCGTTTGGCGCTGGATCATGAACCCGACGATCGGCGTCGAGCGTTTCATCCGCGATCTCGGCTTTCCGAATTTCGAGTTCGCCTGGATCAGCGACGAGCGCTTTGTCGTCTACACGCTTGTTATCGCCGGTCTCTGGCAGGTCGCCGGTTTCGTGATGGTGCTTTTCTTGTCGGCTTTGCGTGGCGTCGATAGCGAGATCATCAAGGCCGCCAGTCTCGATGGCGCCCGCCCGTGGCGGATCTATCTCTCGATCATCGTGCCGTCGATCTGGCCGGTCTTCCTGTCCGCCGGCGCAATCCTCGTCGGTATGGCGCTCAAGACTTTCGACCTCGTTATCGTGATGACGCAGCGCGGCCCCGGAAGCTCGTCGGAGTTCCCTGCGACCTTCATGTACGACATGGCCTTCCGCCGCAACCAGCTCGGCATCGGCTCCGCGTCCGCGGTGATGATCCTGCTCGCTGCGCTGATCATCGCCCTTCCTGCACTTTTGATTGGAGCGCCAGGCCGTGACCGCAACAAATGATTTCGCTCAGCCGACCATGCGGCCGCTGAAGAAGAAAGCCAAGGCGATGACGAGTTCGCAACCGAGGACAGTCGAGCGGACGAACCCTGTCGCCAGGGTGGTTCTTTACGCTGTCCTGCTTTCGCTGGCGCTGTTCTTCCTCGCCCCTCTCGCGCTGATGCTCATTACTTCTCTCAGGCCGACAGAGGACTTCCGGGGGCAGTCGATCATCAGCTGGCCGGGCGCCTGGTCGCTCTATGCGTGGACGAAGGCCTGGGGCGAAGCTTGTATCGGAACGCGCTGTGTGGGCCTCAAGGCCTATTACCTGAATTCCTTCATGATCGTGATACCGGCAGCGATATTCTCCACCGCGCTCGGTGCGATCAATGGCTTTACGCTGTCCAAGCTCCGTTTTCCGGGCAGCAACCTGCTGTTTATCCTGATCGTGTTCGGTGTGTTCATCCCATATCAGGCGATCCTGATCCCGGCCGCTCAGCTTCTCGGAAAACTTGGTTTGTTGAACACGATCTGGGGCCTGATCCTCGTTCAGTCTGTCTACGGCATCCCGATCTGCACGCTGTTCTTCCGCAATTACTACGCCTCGATCCCGGATGAGTTGATCAAGGCGGCCAAGATCGACGGCGCAGGGTACTGGACGATTTTCTTCAGCATCATCCTGCCGCTGTCGCCGCCGATCATCGCGGTAACCCTCATCTGGCAGTTCACCGCGATCTGGAACGACTTCCTCTTTGGCGTGACGTTCTCTTCGGGCGCAAGCCAGCCCGTGATCGTCGCTCTGAACAACCTCGTCAACACCACCTTCGGCGTCAAGGAATACAACGTCGACATGGCTGGCACCATTATTACCGCGCTTCCGACACTCGTGATCTACGTACTTGCGGGCAAGTACTTTGTCCGCGGGCTCACCGTCGGCTCCGTGAAAGGATGAAGTAAATGGGTTCTCTTTCAATCGTAGACGTCACCCGCCGTTACGGGGCGTTCCTAGCGCTCGACAGTGTCAGCGTCGAGGCCGGCCAGGGCGAATTCCTCACGCTTCTCGGACCATCAGGCTGTGGGAAGTCGACCTTGCTCGGCATCATCGCCGGGCTCGATTATCCGACGTCAGGGGAAATCAGGATCGACGGAACCGATGTCAGCGGCACGCTGGCACGCGACCGCGACATAGCGATGATCTTCCAGTCCTATGCGCTCTATCCGACGATGACCGTCCGCAAGAACATCGAGTTCGGCCTGAAAATTCGCGGCGTGGGGGCAGCAGAGCGCGCGAAGGCAATCCAGAACGTCGCGACCATGCTGCGCATCGATCATCTGCTGGATCGCAAGCCGTGGCAGCTCTCCGGCGGTCAGCGCCAACGCGTCGCCATGGGCCGCGCGCTGGTGCGCAATCCCAAGCTGTTCCTCTTTGACGAGCCGCTGTCCAATCTCGACGCCCAGCTCCGTACCGAGATGCGCATCGAGATCAAGCGTCTCCACCAGAAGCTCGGCGCGACCATTGTCTACGTCACGCATGACCAGGTCGAGGCAATGACGATGTCGACGAAGATCGTCGTCATGAACGGCGGCAAGATCGTTCAGATCGGCACGCCGAACGACATCTACAATTCGCCGGCGGATTTGTTCGTCGCGCGGTTCGTGGGGTCGCCTGCGATGAATCTGCTCGAAGGCACGGTGGAAACCCACGGCGGCGTGCAGGTTCTCAAGGTGTCGCCAAAACTGTCGATTCCGCTGCCGAACGGATACGCAGTCAGCGGTCAGGCCGTGACCTTGGGTATCCGCCCTGAGAACATCACGATCGGCGACGCTCAGGATGAGACCTGCATTGCGCTTGACGCGCGCGTCGACCTCGTCGAGCCGACGGGTGCGGACACGCTGGTGATCTTCGACGTCGCGGGCAAGGAAGTGACCGCTCGCACGGCGCCCACGACCAAGATCAATGCCGGCCAGACGTTGAAGTTCAGCTTCTCGCAGGACAACTTCCATCTGTTCGATACGAAGTCTGGAAAGCGTCTCGATAAGAAAGGGGCGACCGGAAATGTCCCTCCGTCGCTTGCGGCGCGCAGTGCGGCTCAGGCGATCTGATCTGCGAACCGCTTCTGCCGGCTGCTGTCTGGGCAGCCGAAAGCGTGTCCGATATTCCAAGACGTAGAGGCGGTTTCGAAAACCGGTATCTAACTGGTGTTTCTTTGCTATAGGTGGAGGTCTGCGATGAAGTCGTAGACCTTGCCGTTATACCGCGTCTCCGTGTATTCGACAGCGCGGCCATCTTCCAGGAAGCAGCGTCGGTCGGCGACCAGCATCGGCGTGGCAGGCAAAGCCTGCAGCAGTTCGGCTTCGGCAGGCGACATGACCTCGGCTCGGATGCGCTGGAATCCATGGTGTGGACTGGCGTTCAGCGATGCCAAGGTCTCATAGAGCGATCGGGTCACCAGCATGGCGTCCGGCAAAATAGAGGTTGGGATGACCGCCCGCTCCAGCGCGATGGGGATGCCGTCGGCGCGGCGAACGCGAACCAGCCGGACAACCTCCGACTGTGCCGGCAACCCGAGCGCCATGGTCTCCTGCATTGTGCCGACAACAATGCCGCGAAACAGCCACGAAAAGCTCGGTTCCATCCCGCGCGCACGGATATCGGCGGAAAAACCCGTCAAATTCGGCAGGCTCTTGCGGACACGCGTCTGAACGACAGTACGGGCGCCGTGCCTGCGACTGACCCGACCGTCGCGTTCCAGTTCCGCGATGGCGCGACGCACGGACACGCGCGATATGTCGAGCCGCTCCGCTAGCAATCGCTCGCTCGGCAGGCTGCGGCCGTGGGCTAGCTGCCCCGCATCGATCGCCTCGGCAAGCGCCAATGCCAGGCGCATATAGATTGGTGAGTGGTCTTCCGATGCGCCAAGTCCCGCAGCAAGACGATCGATCAACGGATCGCCCTGAATTCCCGTATTCTCGGTTTCGTTCGGCACGGTCTCGCTCAAGGATATGTAACCTCGTTGAAAATGCTGGCGGAATCGGACACTGCGCGTCGCTCGGCGGCAATGCTAGCACGAAATGGAGACCCTCTTAAAGCCGCAATGCATTCCAGTATGTGTTCAATTTATGAATACTGGTTGCTATCTGGTATTATTTCACTTAGCGTCACCATTGCTGAAAGGTGAGGTAATGGCCCTGAAAGAAATCCTGAAGAACGCACTGATCGTCTCGTGCCAGCCCGTGCCGGGCGGCGCCATGGACGACAGCCCTTATGTGGTCGGCTTCGCCTTGGCGGCCTTGTCTGCAGGAGCCTCGGGCCTGCGTATTGAATCGGCGCGCTATGTCGCTGCTGTTCGTGCCGCCACCGATGCGCCGATCATCGGCCTGATCAAGCGCGACCTCGACGACAGTCCGGTTCGCATCACCCCCTTCATCGACGACGTGAACGCGCTTGCGGAAGCTGGCGCCGATATCATCGCCTTCGACGCGACCGACAGAACACGCCCCGCAACTGTCGAAGCGCTTGCGCAGGCTGTGTGCGCCGCCGGCAAGCTATCGATGGCCGACTGTAGCTGCATCGACGACGCCCGCCGCGCGCTGGCGGCCGGGGTCGATTTCGTCGGCTCCACCATGTCGGGCTATACCGGCGGTCCTGAGCCGGTCGATCCCGATATCGAGCTGGTCGCAGCGCTGCGACAACTGACGCCGAATGTGATCGCTGAGGGACGCATCCGCACGCTGGAGCAGGCGCAAGCCGCAGCGCGCGCCGGCGCGTCCTGCGTCGTGGTCGGGTCGGCGATCACCCGCACCGAGCATGTCACGGCATGGTTCCGCGAGGCGTTGGACGAGGTCTATGCGCCCACACCCGTGGTGCTGGCGGTCGATCTTGGTGGCACGAAGATCATGGCATCCCTGGTGCAGCAAGGCGAGGTTCTGGACACGGTTTCCCTCGCCACCGACCGTAATGGCTCGCCGGAAGGCTGGATCGCGGCCGTTGTCGAAGCGACCTCTGGCTGGAAGGGGCGATACGCCGCCGTCGGCCTCGCGGTCACCGGCGCCGTGCGTGACGGCAACTGGCGGGCGATGAACAAGGCTACGCTCGGCATTGAGGGCGAATTTCCGATCGAGGCCCATGCGAGCGCGATCTTCGGCGTGCCAGTGGTGGCTGCCAACGATGCGCAGGCCGCAGCCTGGGGCGAATTCAAGGCAGCTCAGGATCAGTCCGACCTCGTCTTCATCACGGTATCCACCGGGCTGGGCGGTGGTATCGTGTCCCATGGGCAGCTGATGCGCGGCATATCGGGGCATTTCGGCCAGATGCGGGATGTGTCCGGCGATCGTCCTCTGGAGAGCCGGCTCTGCGGGCCGTGGATCGCGGCTGAGGCTGAGCGTCTCGGCCATGCCTGCGAACCAAGGGCGGTATTTTTCGCGGCGGATGCGGGCGAAGCCTGGGCGGTCGGCATCGTCGGCGACGTTGCACGGCGTTTCGCGCATCTGTGCTGCGATATCCAATTGGCGATCGATCCTGCACGGATCGTCATCGGCGGTGGCGTTGGCCTCGCCACGGGTTTCCTCGACAGGGTGAGGGCTGAAATCTCGGCCATCAACCCTTCGGTGGTGCCCCGGTTGCAGGCCGCGACCCTGGGGCCAAAGGCAGGGATTGTCGGCATCGCCGATTTGGCACTGACCCATAAAAACTAATGAAGGTTATCCAGAAGGGAACGAACATGATGAAATTTCGCAGCGCTCTTGTCGCCGGCACGGCGGCTTTCCTCTCGCTTGCCTCGCTTCCAAGCATTGCCTCCGCCGAGGTGACAGTGCTCGGTTGGCCGGGCGGCTCCGAAGAGACGGCACTTCGCGCCGCCGTGGAGACCTACAATGCGCTTCCGGCCACTGCAGCCGAAGACAAGGTCGACCTTCTGTTCTTTAACCGCGACGGCTTTTACGACAAGCTGCAGGCCGATCTGGCCGCCGGCTCCGACGCCTTCGATATCAATCTGATCGCCACCTATTCGATCGGCCGTTACGCACCGTTTATGGAGCCTGTCGACCTCGGCGCCGATGCGGAGAAGGTCTTCGGCAAGCCGATCCTTGAGACCATGCAGTTCGAAGGCAAGCAGTATGGCGTGCCGACTGATCTCTCGCTGCACTTCATGTATTACCGCAAGGATCTCATCGACGCATTGCTCGCCGATCAGGGCGCCAAGGCCAAGTATGCCGAGATCGCCCAGAAATATCTCGGCAAGAGCCTCGAGCCGAAGGAACCGGATGCATGGACCTGGGAAGACTGGGCGGCAACCGCGCTCTACTTCACCAAGGCCGTGAACCCTGACAGCCCGGTCCGCTACGGCACCGTGCTGCAGATGAAGAACCTCCTGTTCAACATGATGGTGTTCCAGTCCCTGCCGCGCGCCTATGGCGCCGACTGGATGGATGAATCCGGGAAGGTCACGGTGGATTCGCCTGCCTATCGCGCTGGTCTTGAACTCTACAAGAAGCTCTACGACGCCGGCGCGACCCCGAAGGATTCGCTGAGCTACGAATATCCCGAGACCAATGCCGCCTGGACGTCGGGCCAGGTCGCAACGGCACTGCAGTGGAATGCCGCAGCCGCTGATCTGATGAACCCTGAAAAGGCGCCTGCTGTGGCCGAGGATACCGCCGCGGTGGCCCCGCCGGCCGGTCCCGAGGGGCGCAAGGATCACATCCACGGTCTGGGTCTCGGCCTCAATAAGAACTCCAAGCACAAGGAAGGCGCGGTGCGTTTCCTGAAGTGGCTGGCAACGGAAGATGCGGCACTCGCTTATGCCAAGGCCGGCGGTTCTCCGGGGCTCGCACCTGCCGTGGTCGAGAAGATCGCCAAGGAGCGCCCAGATCTCGTCAAGCTCGGCGAATTCGCGGGAAAGTACGGCTATGTCATGCGCGGCGCCACCTCGGCCAAGGCGCTCTCGGTTTACGAGGCGCAGGCGAAGGAATTCACCGCCTACTGGGCCGACCAGAAGACGCTGGACGACGCGCTCGCCGCTGCCACCAAGAGCATGACGGATCTGTTGAAGTAAGCGCAATGCCCGGGCGCAAGCGGCGCCCGGGCACCTCCTTTCCATGGAAAGCCGAATGATGCGAACCACACCCCAGCAGCGCGAAGGCAGGCTTCTTCTGGCGCCGCTCGTCGCATTCCTGCTTCTGTTCCTCAGTTTCCCGGCCCTTGTCGATATCGTCTACGCGCTCTCGGACGTGTCGTTCCAGACGATGCGCGCACCGGAACTGGTCGGCTTTCGCAACTTCGGCGCTGTGCTGGTCGATCCGGAGTTCTGGTCGGCCTGCTGGTTCTCGCTCCGCTTCGGCGCTCTGACGGCTGTGATTGAGTGTCTGCTCGGGCTTGGCCTGGCAATCTTCCTGTCGCCGGTCGTCAGCCGCCATGGCTGGACGACCGCCGTGCTGATGCTGCCGATGATGGTGGCGCCGTCGATGGTCGGGCTTATGTACCGCCTCGTGCTTCATGAGTTCGCCGGTCCGCTTCCCTATTATCTGACACTCTGGTTCGGCACGAGCCCGGCTTTCCTCGATGCGAGCCACGCCTTCTGGACGCTTGTTGTCGTTGAGGTGTTGCAATGGACGCCCTTCGCCTTCCTGCTCTTCCACGTCGCCTACATCTCCATCCCCTCCGAAATCCGCGAGGCGGCGGCCATGGACAAGGCCCGCCCGTGGCAGATCCTCTGGCGGATCGAGCTGCCGATGATGAAGGCGACGATCGCGATTGCGCTCGGCATCCGGTTCATCGACGGCTTTCGCGTGTTTGATAACGTATTTGCGCTTACCGGTGCGGGCGCGGGTGGATCCACCATGTCGCTGTCGATCTACATTTACCAGTCGTTTTTCAAGGGTGGGCAGATCGGACAGGCGGTGGCGGCCTCTGCGCTGCTTTTCCTCGCCTCGCTGGTCGTCCTTTATGGCGGCGCCATGCTGAAATCCCATCTGCAGAAGCGGAGGCTTGCCGCATGAATATTCTGCGCTGGATCGTCTTCGCCATCGCGGCGGTCGCCATGAACTTTCCTGTCATCGTCACGCTCGTCACCTCGTTCAAGGGCGCCAAGGAGATTGCGATGAACCCGGGCCTGATCGTCCAGGCGCCGACCCTGGCGAACTACGCCAAGGTGCTCACCGACACGAGCCGGTTCAATATCTATGCCTATCTTCTGAACAGCACGACAGCGGCATTCATCGGTTCGTTCCTGGCGCTCCTTCTGACATTGCCCGCCGCCTATGCCATGGTGCGCACCGGGGCGGGGCGTCGGCATCTGTTGCCTCTGGTCGCCAACCTGCGCGCGGTCCCGCTCGTCGTCTTCGCGATCCCGCTCTACATGATGTTCCAATTCGTGGGGCTGCTCGATACCCGCATCGGGCTTGGCTTGATCCTTACGATCGTCAATCTTCCGCTCAGCCTGATGATGATGGTCAACGCGATTTCCGACATTCCCGGGGAAATCGACGAGGCGGCGCGGATGGACAGGGCAGGTGCCTTCGTCATCCTGCGGCGCATCGTGCGGCCGGTGATCCGCCCGGCGGTGGTGACGGCCTTCATCTTCGGCTTCATCACCGCCTGGAACGAATATCTCTTCGGCCTGATGCTGACGACGCGGCAGGCCGTGCCGATCACCGTCGGCGCGTCGTTCTTCTTTTCCGCCAGTGGTGGCGGGGTGCAATGGGGGATCGCATCGGCGGTGATGATCCTCGGCGCATTGCCGCCCGCCATTCTCGGCTGCCTCATCTATCGACAACTCACCGGATCCATGACCGCCGGCGCGGTCAAGGGCTGAGCCGGGCATAGCGACCATATTGGAGTGACCATGGCTCAGATCAAACTCGATGGCGTCAGCAAGGTGTTCGACAAGACCACCGTCATCCCGCCGCTCGACCTAGAGATCGGCAAGGGCGAATTCGTCGTCTTCGTCGGCCCCTCGGGCAGCGGCAAGTCGACCCTGCTGCGGCTGATTGCCGGGCTGGAGCAGACCAGCGGCGGGCGCATCTCGATCAAGGACAGCGACGTGACGGCGACTCCGTGCGGCGATCGCGGCCTTGCCATGGTGTTTCAGTCCTATGCGCTCTATCCACATATGACGGTCAGGCAGAACATGGCCTTTCCACTGGAAATGGCGGGCGAGCCGAAGGCGTCGATCGAACGTCGCATCGAAGAGACCGCGGCTGTTCTCGACCTCACCCGCTTTCTGGAGCGGCGGCCCGCACAGCTTTCCGGCGGCCAGCGGCAGCGCGTCGCGATCGGCCGCGCCATCGTGCGCAACCCCACGGCATTCCTTTTCGACGAACCTCTTTCCAATCTCGACGCAGCCTTGCGAGGAAGCATGCGCCTTGAGATCATGAAGCTGCATCAGCAGCTCGGGGCCACGATGATCTACGTCACGCACGACCAGGTCGAGGCGATGACGATGGCGGACCGGATCGTCGTGCTCAATCACGGCAGGATCGAACAGGTGGGGACTCCCCAGGAGCTCTATGAGCGCCCTGCCAACCTGTTCGTCGCCGAATTCATCGGCGCGCCGAAGATGAACCGCATCGAAGGACAGGCGGCAGCGGTGCTAGGTGGCGCCGTCATCGGTATTCGCCCGGAGCATCTGAAGATCTCCGATACCCAAGGCAGCTGGCGGGGAACGGTGGAGCTCACCGAGAACCTTGGAGCGGAGAGCCACGTGCATGTGCTTTGCGAGGGCGTTGGAGCGCTCGTCGTCCGCATGGCCGGCGCTCCATCCGTCAAGGTCGGCGACGCGATCTGGCTGTCGCCGGCGGACGGCCACATTCACAAGTTCGATCAAGGGGGCATGGCATTGCGCTGACCCCGCGCGGCCGCGCCATTCATGGCGCCGGCGACTGCTCCGTTACTCCGGTAACGCGTCTCCTGACGGTCGAACACGGTTGGACAGCTTGGCGGATATTCGATCGCAGGCCGCCTTCAAGACGTTGACGGTGTGCTCATGTCGGCTTTCGCGCGTGTGACGATTGACGTAGGCGATGATGATCGCCGCGGCGGCGTTGCCGTCGGCCCCGAAGATCGGGCAGCAGATGTCGGTGATGCCGACGAAGTCACGGCTCGGACGCAATTCGTGGCCCTTGTCGCGGATCGTCTCCAGATGAGCCGCAAGCGCCTTGCGGTCGACCGGCTTCGGTGCGTGGGTATCGCAGTCGTCGAGAATACGGGTCGCCATGTCGGGCGTCTGGAAGGCAAGCATGACCTGGCCGGAGGTCGAATCCGAGGCGAGGCGTCCGTAGCCCAGTCGCAGCGTAAACGCCATGTCCTCGCCGCCGGGCACAGCCGCCGTCACCACCGTCAGGCCGTGATTGACCACAACGAGATGCGGCGACTGTCTGATTTCATGGGCGATCCTGGACAATTCGGGCATCGCTGCAGTCATCAGGTCCTGCGCGCTCGGTGTGTGCAGGCCGAGCTTGAACAGCCGATCGGTCAGCGAATAGGCGTCGGTTTCCGAATCCCGATCAATATAACCGCGCTCCTGCAGGGCCACGAGCATGCGGAAAATCTCGCTCTTCGAACGGCCAAGCCCGTCGGCAATCTCCTTCATCGTCAAAGGGTTACGCGCTTCGGCAAGCAGTTCCATCACCTCCAGCCCCTTGGTGAGCGCGGGTGCGGAATAGGCGGGTTTAGCCATCTCGCTTGGAGTGTTGGTCATACTGCGAATCCTCGGTTTCGATCCGACCATAATAAAATGCCAGGCCGCTTGTCATTTGTTTCATATAGAAACTTGACTCCATATATAAAACTGTCACACTGCCCGCAACGACAAGAAAGACGAGTGGGTGCAATGACAAATCTGACAGTGGTGAAGAGCGAGCAGGTGACCCGAAAGGTAGTCACGCCCCGGCGCCACAGCATCTTCAGTTCCATCGATCTCGACCGCGACGGCAAGCAGATCGGCTACTTCAATGTCCCGCAGTCCCCGCATGACGACGCTTGGGGTACGGTCCAGGTTCCGCTTGCAGTGGTGAAAAATGGCGCGGGCCCAACCATCCTGATCGAGGCCGGCAATCACGGCGACGAATATGAAGGCCCGATCGCGCTTGGCGAACTGCTTCGTGAGATCGACCCCGCGGACATAACGGGCCGCATCATCGCCATTCCCGCGATCAACGTGCGCGCCGTTGAAGCGGGAACCCGCACCTCTCCGGTCGACGGGCTGAACTTCAACCGCAGCTTCCCGGGCGATTTCAATGGCACGCTGACCACCCAGATCGCGGCCTATGTCAATGATTGCCTGTTTCCGATCTCTGACTATTTCCTCGACCTGCATTCGGGCGGCTCGTCGCTGATGATCCTGCCCTCGGCGATCATCGAGCCGTCTCCGACGCCGGAAGGTCACCGCCGCAATATCGATGCGACGCTTGCCTTTGGCGCGCCGACCGTTGTCATGGTCGACAATCTCGGCGAGACCCGCACCTCCACTGCCGCCGCCAATCTCCAGGGGCTCGTCGTCATCGGCAGCGAAATGGCCGGTGGCGGCCTCGTCAGCCAAGATGCACTTGCGATCTGCCGCCGCGGCATCCGCAACGTGCTGAAGCACGCCGGGATCCTGAAAGGAGAGGTAGAGGTGCTGGCCGGCGCCAACGCGCGCGTGCTCAAAGTCCCGGGTGCCGAGGGCTACATCATCTCCGACGAGGACGGCGTGTTCGAGCCGATCAGTGAACTCGGCGCCGTCGTCAAGAAGGGCGAGATTGCCGGTCGAATCCACTTCCTGCGCACACCGCAGCGAGAGCCGCTGGTTCTGCGTCATGCCATCGACGGCACGGTCTTCGCCAAGCGCCAGCCGGGCCGCGTGCGCCCTGGCAATTGCTGCTTCGTGCTCGCAAACGAATATCCGGAAGCGCTGGCTGGCAAGGAGACTGGCAATGAGCGTTGAATCAATCAAGGCCGCCGCCGAGCGCGTCAGGCCATATGTCCGCCGCACGCCAATGTTGAACCTTGCGCATTGCACCGGCGCCGAGCTGCCAGAGGAGTTCCACCTCAAGCTCGAATGCCTGCAGGTGAGCGGCTCTTTCAAGATCCGCGGCGCCGTCAACCGCGTGAAGACGCTGGCGCCGGAGCAGCTGGCAAACGGTCTGGTGGCGGCCTCCGGTGGCAATCACGGCCTTGCGACCGCCTACATGGCACGTCATTCGGGCGTGCCGGCGACCATCTTCCTGCCGACCAACGCAAGCCCCATCAAGGAGCAGAAGCTCAAGAGACTCGGCGCCGATGTCCACTATGCGGGATCGGTCTGGGACGAGGCGCATGAAGCCGCTCTGAAATTCGCGAGTGACCGCGGCGCCTTCTACATGCATCCGTTTGCCGACGACGCAATCGTCTCAGGCCAGGGCACGGTCGCCGTCGAAATGCTCGAGCAGGTTCCCGATGTCGATCTCTATATCGTTGCGATCGGCGGTGGCGGACTGATCACCGGCATGTCGCAGGTGATCAAGTCGGTCAATCCCAATGCCCGCATCATCGGCGTCGAGCCGGCCGGATCGCCAACGCTGCATGCGTCCTTTGCTGCCGGCAAGGTCGTTCGCCTGCCGGAGATCACCACTCGTGTGGCGACCATGGCCTGCGGACGCACCGACGAGAGCATCTACGAGGTCGCCCGTCGTCATGTCGACGACATCGTCCTGATCGGTGACGATGACATGCAGCGCGCCGCGGAACTCCTGTGGTTCGAATTCGGCATCGCCGCCGACCTGAGCGGCGCAGCGTCGCTTGCAGCCCTGATGTCCGGTGCGGTGAAAGCCCGCAAGGGAGAGAGAATTGCCGGCCTTGTTTGTGGCGCCGGCGTGGACGGCCTCGGCGCCTGACCGGCGAGGCTGAATGAACTTGGCGTGCCGCATCCGTGCGGCGCTCCACCACCGATCAAAGCTGTCTCGGCAGCGCAAACGATCGGTCAAGACCGACAAGAGGCGGAAAACGCCCGAAATGCCACCATCCAATGAACTGCTGATGGCAGAGGAGAACTGAAACATGCATCGCATTCTTAAGGCATCCGTCGCACTGGTCGCGCTCGCGCTGGCAACGCCCTTGATGGCACAGGAAAAGGTCCTCGGCGTCGCCGCCATCGACCTGCAGAACTCGTTTTATGTCCGCATGAAGGAAGCCGGTGACGTCGCCGCCTCCGATTATGCCGTCAAGTCCACCTGGCAGAGCGCCGAAGGCAGCCTGGAAAAGCAGGTTGGCATCATCGAGAATTTCGTCAATCAGGGCGTCAGCGCTATCCTGATCGACCCGATCGACAAGAACGCTGTGATCCCGGCGATCCAGAAGGCGACCGCCGCGGGTATCCCCGTCATCACCATGGGCAACAAGGTTGACGGCGGCGAGAACTATTCGACGCTTTACCCCGACTACAACAACATGGCCATGGTCGCCCGCGCCATTGGCACATCTCTTGGCGGTGAAGGCGAGATTGCCCTGCTCGTGGGCTCGCGCGGTAACTTCGTTTCCGACACCCGCGAAAAGGGCTTCGTCGAGACGATGCAGACGGAATTCCCGAAGATCAAGATCGTCGGCGTCGAGCCGACTGGCTGGGATGCCGCCAAGGCTACCAACGCGGCCCAGACCTGGCTCACCACCTATCCTGAACTGAAGGCCGTTGCCTGCATCTCCGACAGCCTGTGCCTGGCAGCCGATTCCGTGGCTTCGGCCATGGGCAGCAACCTGATCTACGGCGGCTATGACGGCGATGCGGAAATGAAGGATCTGATCGACAGCGGCAAGATGGTCATGGACGTCATGACCGGCGCCTATCGCGTCGGCTACTGGAACGTTGCTGTTGCCGCGCGCCTTGCCAATTCCGAGAAGCTGCCGAAGGATCTGTTCATGCCGACCTATTTCGTCACCTCCGACGAAACGGCGGCAAAGCTGAAGTCGGCCGGCCTGACGGTTGACTATATCAACACCGAAAAGCAGGCCGTCGAGGCCAAGAACTACACCGAGCAGCTGGGCCCGAAGGTCGCAGCCTCGGCCATGACCGTCGGCCAGTAGTTGCCGTTGCGGGCGACCGGCGCCATCGCGCGCCGGTCGCTCCAGTCCGTAGTTTCTCCGGCATCGCTCCGCCGCGGCGGTGGATGCAGTCTCGTTTGATGGAGGGCCCAAGTGTCACACTCCCGGATCACATCCCTGTTCCGCCACAATGAGCCGGTCCTGATCATCGTGCTCGCGGTCGCGATCGCCGTCTTCGGCTGGATCGACCCCCGTTTCCTGTCGGCCGGAAATTTCGTCAGCATCGCCCAGCAGAGCGCGGTCATCGCGCTGGTGGCCTTTGCGATGACCGCCGTCATCATCGCCCGCGGGATCGACATTTCCGTCGGCAGCACATTGGCCTTCGCTGGCGTCGCCGCCGGTATCGTCTTCGCATCGACCGGTTCTGCCGTGCTGACGCTGGTTGCAGCGATCGCAAGCGGCGCTTTGATCGGGCTGCTGAACGGCCTGCTCATCGGCTTCGCGGGGATTTCGCCCTTTATCGCGACGCTGGCGACCATGGCCTTCGCCCGCGGCCTTTCTCTCAGCCTGTCCGGTGCGTCCAGCCTCGCCATCACCGATCCCGCTGTGCTCTATGCCGGCCGCGCGACGCTTGGCCTTCTGCCGGTCTCAGTCGTCATTGCCTTCGTCCTGCTCTGCATCTGGTGGTTCGTGCTTCGCCGCACCGTCTATGGCCGCTGGATTTACGCGATCGGCGGCAACGCCGAAGCCGCCCGTGTCTCGATGGTGCCCGTCGATCTGGTGCGGATTTCGGTCTATCTGATCGCCGGCGCGACCGCTGGTCTCGGCGCCATCCTGACCATCGGACGCCTTGGATCCGCCCAACCGCTCGCCGGAACGGGCCTCGAATTCACTGCCATCACCGCTGCCATCATCGGCGGTACGAAGCTCTCCGGCGGTCGCGGTTCGATCTGGGGCACGGCCATCGGCGCGCTGCTGCTCGGCGTCATCAACACCGGCCTTTCATTCCTGCAGGTCCCGCAGATCATCATATATTACATCACAGGCGCGCTGATCCTGGTCGCTGTGTTGACGAGCCAACCTGAGGCCATCACGCGCCTCGTCCGCTCGCTGCGCCGCCGGGCGAAATCCTTGACTGCTGCGGCCGCCGCCACGGCGGCGCATGCCGAAGGCGCCAAGCATTCGATTACGCTCAGCGGCATCGGCAAGATCTTCCCAGGCGTCAAGGCGCTGGATGGCGTGTCCTTCACGGTCTCGGCCGGCGAGGTCGTCGCTCTTGCCGGTGAAAACGGCGCCGGCAAGTCCACTCTGGTCAAATGCATCTCCGGCGTCTATCGGCCCGACGAAGGCCAGTTGCTGGTCGACGGCAAGGTGGTCGCGTTTGCCTCGCCGAACGATGCCAAGGGCATCAGCGTCATCCACCAGCATTTCAGCCTGTCGCCGGATCTGACGGTCGCCGAGAACATGTTCGTGGGCCGCGAACCGCGCAACGCCCTCGGTTTTCTCGACCGTCGCCGCATGCGACGCGAGGCCAAGGCGATCATGGATGGGCTGTCGCTCGACATTGACGTCGACGCCGAACTGCGCACGCTTTCGGTCGGCCGTCAGCAGATGGTCGAAATCGCTCGCGCCGTGCTCGCCGACGCCTGGTTCATGATCATGGACGAGCCGACCAGCGCGCTTTCCAACCGCGAACGCGACCAGCTTTACACCCTGATCGAGCGCCTGAAGGGTCGCGGCGCGGGCATCCTCTACATCTCCCACAAGATGGAAGAGATCTTCAATCAGTGCGACCGTGTCGTGGTGCTGCGTGACGGCAAGTTCATCGGCGAACGCAAGACCGCCGAGACCGATGAGGCGGAGATCGTCTCGATGATGGTCGGCCGCGAGGTCGGCGACATCTTCCCGCATCTGGATGCCGAGATCGGCGAGATCGCCGTCGAGGTGAAAGACATCTCCAACGGCAAGCTGCTGCAATCCGCTTCTCTCAACGTTCGCTGTGGCGAGATCGTGGCGCTTGCCGGACTGATGGGCAGCGGCCGCTCGGAGGTCCTGCGCCTGATCGCCGGTCTCGACACGCCGCAGCAGGGATCGATCGACGTGTTCGGCGTCCGTCAGCCCGGCGGTGACCTGAAGGCAGCCAACCGGGCAGGCATCGTCTACATCCCGGAAGACCGTCATCTCGAGGGATTTGTCGGCACCATGTCGATCGGCGATAACCTGTCGCTCGCGTGGATCCGCGAACACAGCCGCTTCGGCGTCCTCTCGATAAGCGGCACCGGCCGGCTGGCGCGCGAGCTGATCGCATCGCTGGGCGTGCGTCCGGCACAGCCGGAGAAAATGACCATCGAGCTCTCCGGCGGCAACCAGCAGAAGGTCGTGATCGGCAAGTGGCTCGCCACCGAGCCGCGCGTCATCCTGCTCGACGAGCCGACCCGTGGCGTCGATGTCGGCGCCAAGTCCGATCTGCATCATCTAGTCGCCAAGCTCAAGCAGCAGGGCGCGGCCATCATCATGGTCTCCTCGGAACTGCCCGAGGTGCTTGGTGTCGCCGACCGCATCGTCGTCATGTGCGAGGGCCGCTCGGTTGGCGAACTCAAGCGCGGTGCGACCGAGGAAGACGTCATGGCCCTTGCTTTCGGCGAGAACCAGCGTCGCGGCGGCATCGTTCATGCTGGCCGCGGTGCCAGCCAGCCGGTCGGACATCTGAGCCTCGGAGCAAGCACATGAGCAAAGCTCTTCGCGCCTTTCCTGCAACCCTCCTACGGGCAGAAGGATGAATTGACATGATCTCCTCCCGCAATCTCGCCTTGAAGCGTGTTCTCGACCTGTCGCCGCTGATCCTGCTGGTAGCGCTGATGGCAATCTTCGCCATCGTCGATCCACGCGTCGTCTCCGGCCAGAGCCTGATCAATATCGTCTCGCAGGCGACCCCGATCGCCGTGCTCGCGCTCGGCGCCATGATCGTGCTCCTCACCGGAGGCATCGACCTTGCAGCTGGAGTCGGCGTCGCCTTCTGCGCGGTGCTGATCGCCAGTCTCATCGACGCCGGCGTCGGACTGCCCGGTTCGCTGGCGATCGGTCTCGCCGTGATGCTCATCGTCGGCCTCGTGAATGGTCTCGTCATTTCGCTTCTGAAGATCCCACCCTTCGTCACCACGCTGGCTGCAATGGTTGTCCTGCAAGGCGCCACGCTGGCCGTCGCCTCGAAGGGTGTGTTGATGCTGAAGGATCCGACATTGCGCTTCGTCGGCATAGAACGCTCGGTCGGCATTCCGCACGTCATCTTCGCCACGCTCGCTGTCGTCATCGCCGCCGCCGTGCTGATGCGGATGACGCGCTTCGGCCTGCGCACCTACGCGTTGGGATCGGATGCGGCTGCCGCCGAACTTGCGGGCATCCCGGTCACCCGCCACACCATCCTCATCTACACGGCATCGGGCCTGTTCGTGTTCCTGACGGCGGTCGTCATGATCTGCCGCGTGCCGGTGGTGACGCCGAATATCGGCGGCACCTCGCTGCTGCTCGACGCGATCGCCGCGACGGTGCTTGGCGGCACCAGTATCTTCGGCGGACGCGGAACGGTCTGGGGTACGGTCGTCGGCGCCTTGATCGTAAGCTTGCTGACGACGGCCCTGCGCATCTTCGGGACGGATCCGTCGAGCCTGGAACTCTACAAGGGCGCCATCATCATGGCGGCGCTTCTGGCCGATACCGGTATGACCTACACCAAGGCGCGCCTTCTGGAGCCGGCGCGATGAGCCGCCCCGCAATCGATCATTTCCCGAAGGGCAAGTCGTCTTTCGCCTGGATGACCTCGCCCGACGCCGAGCGGCTAGCGGCCGGCGGAAGCCATCGTCCCGTGGCGCTGCTGCCGACCGGCGCCGTTGAACAGCACGGACCCCACCTGCCCATGGGGCTCGATATCTGGCTGGCATCCGCCGTCGCCAATGGCGTGGCCGAAGGGCAGGAGGGCATGCGTGTCTGCGAGCCATTCGCCTATGGATCCTCGCAGCATCATCGCGCCTTTGCGGGCACGATGAGCCTCAGTCCGCAAACCTTCATCGCGGTGCTGGTCGACCTCTGCGCCTGCCTTTGGGAAGACGGCTTTCTGCCTGTGATCATCAACGGGCACGGCGGCAATCGCGCCGCGATCCAGGTGGCGATCACCACGCTCGGCCGACAGAGAGTCGTTTCGGCCGGATTTTCCTATTTCGATCTGATTGCCGATGTCGCGGCCGAGGTTCTGCCCGACCACGCCGGCGGCACCGGCCATGCCTGCGCGCTCGAGACATCGCTGATGATGCATGTCATCCCGCAAAGCGTGCGCGAAGACATGATCCCCGAGGGAACGACGCCGAAATCCTGGCCGGATCCGCATCTTTATGCAGGACCGGCGGTCACCGTCTGGCGGCCGTTCGAGCAGATCCGCGACAACGGCGTCATCGGCACGCCCTCAGAGGCATCGCCGGCGGCGGGCCAGCGGCTGTTTGAAGCGGCCGTAGAGCGCAGCCGGCAAACCATTCTCAAGATTCAATCGGAATACGGTCAAAGGAGCATCCCATGACGGTCCAGTTCAAATCCTCTCTCGATGGCCCCAATCTGCGCGGCATGCCCATCGTCGGCGAACCGACGGCGGGTCTGCGCCTCGGCACCAATCGTATCGGATCGCAGTGGGTCGCGGGAAGCTCCGGCAAGTACCTCAGGATCGACAGCCCGGCGACAGGCGAAGAACTCGGCTATCTCGCGCTTTCGACCCGCGCCGACGTCGGCCGCGCCGTCGAAGCCGCCGATGCCGCCCGTCCGCTGATCGCGAAGATGGGCGTCTTCCAGCGCGCGGCGCTGTGCATGAAGATCGCCGACGAAATCGATCGCCGCACCGACGAGCTTGCCCGGCTGCTCTGCCTGGAGCAGGGCAAGCCGTTCCACAGCGAAGCCAAGGCCGAAATCGGCTCGGCCTCTCTCGGCTTTCGCAATGCCGCCGAGCAGATGAAGTGGCTGGAAACGGCCGCCTTCCCGGTTGCCGACGCCAACAAGCGCGCCTTCTCCTTCCTGCAGCCGAAGGGCGTGCTGGCGATCATCACGCCATGGAACTTCCCGCTCGGCCTGCCTTGCCTCTATTATCTCGGACCGGCCATCGCCACCGGCAACACGGTCGTCTGGATCCCGGCGCCGACCACGTCGCTGGTCGCCGTCGCGCTGATGGAATGCATGATCGACGCCGGACTGCCCGATGGCATCATCAACCTGGTGCTCGGTGACGGCGCGGAGGTCGGCGACGAGGCCGTCATCCATCCCGGCACGCACGCGATCGGTTTCACCGGAAGTTCGCTTACCGGCGGCGTTATCGCTCGCCGCGGCGCCGGCAAGCCGCTGCTGCTGGAGATGGGCGGCAACGGCCCCACGATCGTCCTGCCGGATGCGGACGTCGATGTCGCCGCTGCGCTGGTGGGCGCCGGCTGCTTCGCCAATGCCGGCCAGATCTGCACGGCGACGGAGCGCGTCTTCGTCCACAAGTCGATCCATGACCGCTTCGTCGAGGGCTTGATCAAGGCGGCCGAGAAGGTTCGCCTGGGCGACCCCTTCGACCCCGCGACGACGATGGGACCAGTCAATAACGCCTCTGCGCTCGACAAGATGCAGGAGCACATGAACGACGCCTTTTCGCGCAAGGCCGATGTCGTCAAGGGCGGCAAGATCGCCGCCGGTATGCCGACCAACCTCTATTTCGAGCCGACCGTCGTCACCGGACTGACGCGCGACAGCCTGCTCAACAAGGAGGAATCCTTCGGCCCCGTGGCTCCGGTCCTGACCTTCGAGACCGACGAAGAGGCGCTCGAGCTTGCGGCGTCCAGCCCATACGGCCTGAATGCCGCTGTCTTCACCAATTCGATCAAGCGCGCCTTCTTCTACACCGAGAATCTGCGCTGCGGCATCGTCAACGTCAACGAGAAGAGCTGCTACTGGGAGCCGCACATTCCAGCGGGCGGCGCCGCCGGCACCAACAGCGGTCTTGGACGCACCGGCGGCCGGCACACGCTGATGGAGATGTGCGATCTCAAGACGATGACGATCGACATCACCCGCTGACATCCGTTTTTTTAATGCCGGCGCGCCGCCGGCAAAGCCTTGAAAGGAATTAGAATGACCATCATCCGACACGGACTGGGCGAGGGACGCGGCTCCGGCGGCCGGACGCTGCCTTTCGCCAAGGCGGTCGAGGCCGGCGGCTGGCTGCATGTTTCCGGCCAGACGCCGATGCGTGACGGCGAAGTTGTCGGCAGCGGTATCGTCGAACAGGCAAAGATCGCCATCGAGAACATGCTGACGATCGTCAAGGACGCCGGCTACCAGCCTTCGGACATCGTTCGCGTGGGCGTCTGGCTCGATGACGCGCGCGACTTCTGGAGCTTCAACGGCGTCTTTACCCAGTATTTCGGCGACAATCCACCCGCACGCTGCTGCGTGGAATCGCGCATGGTTGTCGACTGCAAGGTCGAAGTTGATTGCATCGCCTACAAGGCGCCGTAAGCGGCGCCTCTGAGACACATCATTCCCAATCGGCTCTTCGAGGACTGACATGAGCACTGCGGACACCATTCGTGCGGACTATATCATCGTAGGAGGAGGTTCCGCAGGCTGCGTCCTCGCATCCCGTTTGACCGAGAACCCGGCCATTCGTGTCATTCTTCTTGAGGCCGGTATCGACGCCGAGCGTCCGGAAGACTTTCCCGATCTCGCTAACCCCTATCCGGGTGTCGCCTATTCCAACCCCCGCTACACCTGGAACCTCAAGGCATCCTACCCGTACACGGGCTCCAACCGGCCGGAGGCGAAGGCCTCGCGCTACGAGCAGGCCCGCGTTCTGGGTGGTGGCTCGGCCATCAACGGCATCGGTGCCAATCGCGGTTCCCCGAACGATTACGACGAATGGGGTGCCATGGGCGTCGAAGGCTGGTCGTGGGACGAATGCCTGCCCTATTTCAAGAAGCTGGAGCGTGACCTCGATTTCGACAACGAGTTGCACGGCAAGACAGGCCCGTTCCCGATCCGCCGCCGTGGCGAGGTTCTCTGGACGCCGTTCACCCGGGCCATGCTCGACATCTGCGACAGGAAAGGCATCCCCTTCCTTCCCGATCAGAATGGCGTCTGGCAGGAAGGCATCTTCGAGATGGCCGTCAACATGGACGAGAAGGCCCGGCGCGTCAGCACCGCCTGGGCTTATCTGACATCCGAGGTGCGCCGTCGTCCAAATCTCAAGATCCGCACTGAAACCACGGTGGCCCGCATCCTGATCGAAAAGGGCAGGGCGAACGGGGTCATCGTCGAACGCGCTGGCGTTCGCAACGAACTGCGCGCCGGTCGCGTCATCCTGTCGGCGGGTGCGCTGGCGTCACCTGCCATGCTCATGCGCTCAGGCGTCGGCCCCGCGACGCATCTCGTCGATTGTGGCATCGAGGTCCTGCGCGACCTGCCGGGCATTGGCCAGAACCTGATGGAGCACCCGTCGGCGGGCATTGTACCTTTCCTCAGGCCCGCCGCCCGCCAGAAGGGCGTTCCAGATTATCATATCCCTATCGGCTATCGCTTTTCATCGGGAGTCGACGGCTGCCCCGAAGGCGACATGCACATGAACTTCGTGACCCGCGCCGCCTGGCATTCCGTTGGCCGGCAGCTAGGCTCGGTGTTCTTCTGGGTCAACAAGTCCTATTCGCGCGGGCAGTTGCTGCTCGATCCGGCTTCGCCGGACGGAGCGCCGCGCATCGACTTCCGCATGCTGTCGGACCGCCGCGACCTGACGCGCCTAGCCGACGCCTTCGAGCGGGCGGTGCGGTTGACCTCTGATCCGAGCCTCGGTTCGGTGGTGTCTGGTATCTATGCGGGCGGCATGTCGGAGATCGGCAAGCTGTTTTCCAAGCCGTCGAAGCTTGGCGCCGCTGTCACCGCTGTCGGTGCGCTTGGTCTCGACGCCATCGGCAGTCTACGCGAAAAGGCGTTTCCCTACATGCTGGCGAACTATGACGATCCCAAACGGCTTGCTTCGAGCCGCGTGGACCTTGAGGCCTACATTTCCGAAGTGGTTGGCGGCGTCTGGCATCCGTCCGGCACCTGCCGCATGGGCGCCGACGGTGATCGCATGGCGGTGACGAACGCATCTGGCAAGGTGCGTGGGCTTGACGGCTTGTACGTCTGCGATGCTTCGCTGATGCCGACAATCCCCTGCGCCAACACCAACCTTCCGACTATCATGATGGCAGAGAAGATAGCCGAAGTCTTAAGGGCGGACTTCGAATAGCCAAGATCATGTTGCCGGCTTGAATATCGACGTCGGCTTTCAACGATTCTCTGCAAGGGCTACCCAGTGGCGCATAATCAAATGCGTCAACGCCTGTTACCGTGCGCGCAATTCTTTACAAGTCTGCGCAATCAGGCCTCTCGTTGGGACCGACGGCCTTGTTCGCCCGGCTCCTCTTGCGGGCCTGGTTCACAATGCCGTACCGGTCGGCCGCAGCGTGCACAGCGCTTTTCGCCGGGATGAGCACGTCGCGGCCCAGCCGGCGGACCAGAAGCGCAACGGTAGCCGTCGCCAGCGGACGTCGGTCCACAGCGTGCGAAGGGCATGCTTGCGGTCATCAATTTTATTCCAGGCACTTATACGAGGCGCCGCGTTGGCGGTGCCTTGGTGGCAATCAGATGGGAAGATTGGAGCGCCAAAGTTTGTGATGTCGAGCCAACGCTTTGCTCTCGTATCGCAACGCTGGCTATTTCCGATCTCGCGCGCGGCCGGTCGAACACGTCGTTTTCGGCGTCTTCAGAGCCGAACTGCTTGACGAACAAGCTCCACTCCAAGAAACAAGCAATTGCACGATTGACATTTGTCGCCATCTAACTGACACTTGTAAAAATCGCTCCAATGGAGAGGGCGCGATGATCCATCGTTCCACCTGACCGGTGGACGATGCTGGGAGGAATTGACGTGGAATATCTGCTTGATGTCGAAGGGCTGAAGAAGTCCTTCAATGGTGTTGCGGCTCTGCGCGATGGCCGGTTTCAGCTCAAGGCTGGTTCCGTGCATGCGCTGTGCGGTGGCAATGGCGCGGGAAAATCCACCTTCCTCAAGATCCTGATGGGCATCCACAAGCGCGACGCAGGATCGATAAGGCGACGTGGAGCGGAAGTAGAGTTCTCAGGCCCGGCGGCGGCCTTGGCATCCGGCATCGCGATCATCGAGCAGGAGCTCAGCCCGGTGCCGCACATGACGGTCGCGGAAAACATCTATCTCGGTCGCGAGCCGTCGGGCCGCTTCGGCGGCATCGATTTCAAGACCATGAACCAGAATGCGCAGCGGCTGCTGGAGCAACTCGAATTCAACATCCGCCCGACGCAATTCATGATGAACTTGTCGGTCGCGCAGATTCAGCTGGTCGAGATCGCCAAGGCGTTGAGCCACGATGCCGAAGTGATCTTCATGGACGAGCCGACATCGGCGATCGGCGAGAAGGAAGCGCAGCAGCTTTTCAAGACCATCGAGCGGTTGAAGGCTGCCGGCAAGGGTGTCGTTTACGTCTCCCACCGCCTGTCCGAGATTTTCCAGATTGCCGACGCCTACACCGTGTTCCGTGATGGCTTGTACATCGGTGCAGGCGACCTTGCGGATATCGATCGGCCTGAATTGATCCGCATGATCGTCGGCCGTGAACTCGGCGAAGAATATGTCAAGACCAACACGCCGACCGACGTCACCGGGCTTGAGGTCACGGGTTTGAGCGCGACGGGCAAGGTCGAGGATGTGTCCTTCTCCGTCAAGAAAGGCGAAATCTTAGGTATCTACGGGCTGATGGGCTCCGGCCGCTCGGAGATCTTCAATTGCCTGTTCGGTCTCGAACGGATGGACAAGGGCGAGATCAAGCTTGATGGCAAGGCGATCACCGTCAGCAAGCCGGTCGACGCGATGGAGCACGGGCTTGCCTTTGTCACCGAGGATCGCAAACTGACGGGCCTCAATCTCGTCGACAGCGTCAGGGGCAACATCGCGCTCGCCAGCCTGCCGGAATTCAGCCCAGGCTTCGTCATGCGTCGCGGCCAGGAGCAGGCTGCCAGCCAAAAGATGATCGAACGCTTCGGTATCAAGACCGCGCGCGACACCATGGCGGTCTCGGGACTATCCGGCGGCAACCAGCAGAAGGTCGTTCTGGGCAAGTGGTTCCTGCGCAACCCGAAGGTGTTGTTGCTGGACGAGCCGACGCGCGGCGTCGATGTCGGCGCCAAGCGCGAAATCTATCGCATCATCTGCGAATTCGCGGCCGCGGGAGGCACGGTGGTGATGATTTCATCGGAGATCGACGAGGTGCTCGGCATGTCCGACCGCATCCTCGTCATGCGCAACGGTCGCTCGGCGGGCGTCTATCCGCGGTCCGAGACCGACGCGCAGGCGCTGGTGCATCTGTCGACGTAATCGGCGCACCGCGAATTTCTCAATACGGATCGGCATGGGAAGAGGTCAGAAACAGTGTCCCTTACAGATAACAAACCAACGACGGGCTGGTTCAACTCGGATCGCCGCAGGCTGCTCATTCAGGAATACGGCATCTTTCTCGCCTTCCTGCTTCTGTCCGTGATCCTGTCGTTTTCCAACGAGTACTTCCTCACGGCCGGCAATATCTCGAACGTGCTGTTGCAGACGTCGATCAACGGTGTTCTCGCGATCGGCATGACCTTCGTCATCCTGACGCGCGGCATCGATCTGTCGGTCGGATCGGTCGTGGCGCTCGCCGGTATCGTCAGCGCCAGCTTTGTCACGACATCGGCGACGGCAGGCATCGCGGGCGCGCCCTATCCGGCGGCCGTTGCGTTGCTGGTCGGTATCGCGGTGGGCCTTGCCTGTGGCGCCATCGTCGGCTTCATCGTTTCCCGCTTCGCCGTGCCAGCCTTCGTCGCCACGCTCGGCATGCTCTCGGCGGCACGCGGCATGACCCTGATCTACGGCGGTGGAAAGCCTGTGCCGGCGCTGATCCCGGAGTTCCGCTGGATTGGCACCGGAAACATCCTCGGCGTGCCCATGCCGGTGGTGATCCTCGCTGTCGTCTTCATCGTGTCCTGGTGGGTCCTGACGCGCACGCGCTTTGGCCGCTACATCTATGCCGTCGGCGGTAACCCGCATGCTGCAATCACCTCGGGCATCAACGTCACCCGCATCCGTTTCGCCGTCTACGGCATCTCCGGTTCGCTTGCAGGTCTCGCCGGCATGATACTCTCTGCCCGCACGGGATCGGCACTGCCGCAGGCGGGCATCGCTTACGAACTCGATGCCATTGCAGCCGTCGTCATCGGTGGCACCAGCCTCTCGGGCGGCGTCGGTCGGGTTACCGGAACGCTGATCGGCGCGCTCATCATCGGTGTCATGAACAACGGCCTCGATCTGATGGGTATCCAATCCTACTACCAGCAGGTGCTCAAGGGCGCGCTCATCGTCGGCGCCGTCATGCTGGACCAGAAGCGAAATCAAGGTCTTTGACCTGATAATTCGGATCGTATCCGCGATCCGTTGGCAAACCGCGCGTCATACCGGCGACCGGACATCTCTATGGAGGAGAAACAGATGAAGAAGTTGATGCTCGCACTTATCGCCAGTGCGGCGATCCTGACTGCGCCTGCCATGGCGCAGGAAAAGAAGCTGAAGATCGGCGCCACGACCTACGGCCTGAATGCCGAGTTCATGCAGATCTGGTCGGCCGCGTTGAAGCAGCACCCGGCAGTGAAGAGCGGTCAGGTGGAGCTGACGGTGTTCGACGGCCGCTATGACGCGCTGGTCCAGCAGGAACAGTTCAACACCATGATCACCCAGAAGTTCGACGCAATCATCTTCGTGCCGATGGATATCGAAGCAGGTGCTGCTGCCGTCCAGGCCGCTCATGATGCCGGTATCCCTGTTGTCGGCTCCAACGCCCGCGTCAACTCCGACCTGCTGACCTCCTATGTCGGCTCGAACGACGTGGAAGCGGGCGAACTCGAAGCCAAGGCCGTTCTCGACAAGATGGGTTGCAAGGGCAACCTCGTCATCCTCGAAGGCCCGATCGGACAGTCCGGCCAGATCCAGCGCCTTGAAGGCAACGAGAAGGCGCTCAAGGCGTGCCCCGACGTCAAGGTTCTCGAAAAGCAGACCGCCAACTGGTCGCGCGCTGAAGCGCAGACGTTGATGGAAAACTGGCTGACATCGCATCCGGGCCAGATCAACGGCGTCATCGGCCAGAACGACGAAATGGCGCTCGGCGCCATCGAGGCGATCAAGGCTGCGAACCTGAAGGTTGAAGACTTCGCAATCGCCGGCGTCGACGGCGTCACCGATGCCATCAACGCCGTCAAGCGCGGCGAAATGGCGTCGATCCTGCAGGATGCAAACGCGCAGGCACAGGGCGCGCTCGACGTGGCGATCAAGGCCGCGAACAAGGATGCGAAGCCGGAATCGGCGATCTGGACCCAGTATCCGGAAATGAAGTGGGAAGATGGCGCCTCCAAGGACTACCTCGTTCCTTGGACGCCGGTCACCAAAGAAAATGCCGACAAGCTGCTCGAATCCCGCAAGTAACGAACGCAAAGCCAGGGCGGCATCACGCCGCCCTGGCATCCACATCGCAAGGGCTTGAAGAGATGACAGACACTGCTCCCCAGATTGACCTCAATTTCCCCCTGACAGGCAAGATCGCCGTCGTGACCGGCGCCGCATCCGGTATTGGCTCGGCGATCTCCGACGCGCTGACGGCAAAAGGCGCCACGGTGGCCGTGCTCGATATCAATGCCGATATCGCCGCTGCCAAGGCGGCCGCGCTCGGTGGCGGTGCGAAATCCTTCGTCTGTGACGTCTCCCAGCCGGACTCGGTCAATCGCGCCATATCGGACGTCGTCGCCGCGTTCGGCCGCATCGACATTGCCGTCAACAGCGCCGGCGTGGTCTTTCTGGCGCCAGCCGAAGATCTGTCGCTCGACTATTGGGACAAGACGATCAACATCAATCTCAAGGGCAGCTTTCTCGTCACACAGGCTGTCGGTCGCGCGATGATCGCTGCAGGAAATGGCGGCAAGATCATCAACCTCGCGTCGCAGGCGGGCACGGTCGCGATTGAGGAGCATGTCGCCTACTGCGCCTCGAAATTCGGTGTCATCGGCATGTCGAAGACTTTCGCCGCCGAATGGGGCAAGTATGGGATTACCGTCAACACCATCTCGCCGACCGTGGTTCTGACCGAACTCGGCAAGAAGGCCTGGGCCGGTGAAAAGGGAGAGGCCGCCAAGAAGCGCATTCCCACCGGCCGCTTCGCCTATCCCGAGGAGATCGCTGCCGCCGCCGTCTTCCTGGTTTCGGACGGCGCGAACATGATCAACGGCGCCGATCTTCTGATTGATGGCGGCTACACAATTCTCTGAGCCGAAGCGCCAGGACATTTTCAAGGAGACTTCATGCAACGGTTCGTCAACAATCCCGATCTCGTCGTCGAGGATACAGTCAAGGGCTTCATCAAAGCCCATTCCGATATCGTGCGGCTTGCCGAAAATCCGCGCGTGGTTGTCGCCAAGAACGCTCCGGTGAGCGGCAAGGTGGGCGTGATCACCGGCGGCGGCTCCGGCCACGAGCCCGGCTTCATGGGCTACACCGGCAAGAACATGCTTGATGCCGTTGCCGTCGGCGAATTGTTCTCTTCCCCGACCGCCAAGAGCTTCCATGATGCCATTCGCGCGGCTGACGGCGGGGCAGGCGTGGTCTGCCTCTACGGCAATTATGCCGGCGACAATATGAACGTGAAGATGGCGACGAAGCTCGCCGCCAAGGATGGTATCGAGGTCGCGACCGTCGTTGCCAATGACGACGTCTGCTCGGCGCCGCTGTCGGAGCGCGAAAAGCGCCGCGGCGTTGCCGGCGAAATCTTCATGTGGAAGATCGGTAGCGCCAAGGCGACACAGGGCGGTAGTCTCGAAGAGGTTCGCGCCGCCGCACAAAAGGCGATCGACAACTGCCGCTCGATCGGCGTCGGCCTCGGCCCGTGCACGTTGCCGGCCGTCGGTCATCCGAATTTCCAGATCGAGCCGGGCACGATGGAGGTCGGTATCGGCCATCACGGCGAGCCTGGTGTGCGTGTCGAACCGCTCAAGCAGGCGGCGGACGTCGCCAAGGATATGTGCAAGATCGTTCTTGATGATCACAACCTTCCCGCCGGCACGGAGGTTGCGGTGCTCGTCTCGGGGTTGGGCGCCACACCGCTCAACGAACTTTATATCCTGAACGACACGATCGAGAGCGAGATCACCGGCCGGGGCCTCGTCGTCTACAAGACCTATGTCGGCAACTATTTCACATCGCTTGAAATGGTCGGCGCGACGTTGACTGTCTTTGCGCTCGATGCCGAGACCAAGCCGCTTCTCGACCTCGAAACGTCCTGCACAATCTTGCTCTGAGGAACGCTGACATGCAAACTTTCAAGAACGCCTCGGCGGGTGCGATCGTCCTTTCGCTGGCGGAACGCATCATCGAAAATCGGGCCTATCTCAGCGAGATCGACGGCAAGATCGGCGATGGCGACCACGGGGTCAACATGGCCAAGGGCTTTGGCATGGCGGCGGAGCGCCTCAAGGGGCAGGACCCCTCGCTCAGCGGGGCCTTTGAAACGCTCGGCACGCTGCTGATGACGGAGATTGGCGGCTCGATGGGCCCGCTTTACGGGGTGATGTTCACGGAATTCGGTGAGACGCTCGAAGGCAAGGATGCAATCGATGCCAAGCTGTTCAGCGAGATGCTGCATGCCGGTCTGGATGGCATTCAATCGATCGGCTCGGCCAAGGTCGGCGACAAGACGCTGATCGATGCCTTCGTCCCTGCGGTCAATGCCTTCGACGAGGCCACGGCGTCTGGAAAGTCCTTCGCGGATGCGCTCGCGACCCTGGCCGACGCCGCCGAAAAGGGACGCGATTCGACGATCGACCTGGTCGCGAAAATTGGCCGCGCCAGCCGGCTCGGTGAGCGATCACTCGGCATTTTGGACGCCGGTGCCACCTCCTGTGCTCTCATTCTGAAGGAGATTTCCGTCGGCGTCTCTTCTCGCCTGGAAAACGCTTGATCTTACAGTCTGTCTCCCAAGACAGCGCGGCCCGTCCTTCGGCGGCGGGTCGCGCGCCGCGCGGTTGCAAACGGGCCGCATTGGCGGCATCTTCCCGGCACATCTAAGCGGGAGTTCATTCCAGAGTGGCAACGGTTAAGACACAGCAGGCGAGAAAAGCCGGCGCAGGCAAGAGCGATCCCGCACAGGCACCGGATGCCATGCCGCTGCGCTATGGCGACGACCCCTATGTCTGGGCATGCTGGCTCTATTACGAGGACGGACTGACGCAGGGCGAGATCGCCGACGTCATGGGCATATCCCGCGCAACCGTGAACAGCTACCTCGCCGAAGCGCGTGAGCGCGGCATAGTCAACATCGCGATCGAGCCGGCCCGCCTTGCTTCACTGACCGTAGCGCAGGCACTCAAACGGCATTTTGGCCTGACGGACTGTCTTGTCGTTCCGAGCGAGGATACCGCCAGGCCGTTGATCGACAGGATCGGTGCCGCAGGCGGTCAGGCGTTGCACCGGCTGGTCAAGTCGGGCGACACCATCGCCGTGTCGTGGGGGCGTACGGTGATGGCGATCAGCGAGCACGCAGAGGTTCCAGGATTGCAGGACGTGACCGTCGTGCAGGCGACCGGCGGTACGCGCGCGAGCTTCGCCTATACGCCCGAGCTCTGTGCGGCTGCGCTCGCCAATGCCGTCAACGGCAAGCTGATCAATATTTCCGCGCCCGCGATTGTTTCCGCTCCCGCCGTGCGCGATGCTTTTCTGCACGAGCCCCTGATCGAGAGCCAGTTCGACGCGCTTGCCGGCGCCAACAAGGCGCTTTTCGGCATTTCTTCGCTGCGTCCCAATTCCACCATCCATACCAGCGGCTTTTTCGAGTCCGTTCCGCTGCAGGATTATCTTGCCAAGGGCGCCGTTGGCGTGGTGGCCGGTCGTTTCATCGACGTGCATGGCCGCGCGGTGGCAGGGCCGCTCGACGATCGAACGATCGGCATTTCCCTTGAGATGCTCAAGAACATCGATTTGCGTATCGCTGCCGCAGGCGGCTTCGACAAGGTTCCGGCCATCCTCGCGGCTTTGCGCGGCGGCTATGTCAACGTGCTGATTACTGATGCCGCGACCGGCCGTGGCATTCTCAATGCCGATGGTGTGACCGATGTCGATCAGCGGTCATCGCAGCGTCTGCGCCCCGACAGTCAAGCGCCGTTGGCGTCCGCTGCGCGAATGCGCGTGAAGAAGTTTCTGAACGATCCGGACAAGATCGTCGAGGAGATGCTGGATGGCGTGGTGCGCGCGCATCGCAACTATCTGTCGCCGATCGGCAAGTCGAACCGCGCCCTGATCGCGCGGGACGGGCCGAGACCTGGAAAGGTCGGTCTGGTCATCGGCGGCGGATCCGGACACGAGCCCGGCTTCCTGGGCTATGTCGGCAAGGGGCTTGCCGATGCCGTTGCGGTCGGAAACATTTTCTCGTCGCCGCCTCCCATCCCCATCCTCCATTGCGCGAAGGCTGCATCCGGTGGCGAGGGCGTTCTTTTCGTTTACGGCAACTACGCCGGCGACGTGATGAACTTCGAGATGGCCGCGGAGATGGCCGAGACGGCGGGTATTCCAATCCGAACGGTTTTGACCACTGACGACATCACCTCTTCGCCGATCGAGGATCGCGATGGCCGCCGCGGCGTGGCCGGCAATTTCTTCACCTTCAAGATCGCCGGCGCGGCCTGCGATCGTGGTCTGTCGCTCGACCTTTGCGAAGCCGTGACCCGCAAGGCAAACATGCGGACCTATACGGTCGGCGTAGCGCTCGAGGCGTGTTCGATGCCGCAGACCCAGCGCCCCAACTTCGAGATTGGGGCGGAGGATATCGAGTTCGGCATGGGCATCCATGGCGAACCGGGCGTCATTCGCGAGAAGATGATCAGTGCCGACGAGATCGTCGACAAGGTGATGGATCGGATCTTCGCCGAGATGAAAGCGGTCGAAGGCAGCCGCGTCGCCGTCCTCGTCAACTCGTTCGGGGCGACGCCGATGATGGAACTCTACGTTCTGTTCCGGCGCGTCGAGCAGCGCTTGAGCGCCAAGGGCATCGCCATCGAGGCAAACTGGATCGGGCACTACTGTACGTCGCTCGACATGGTCGGGGCGTCGATCTCCATCATGGAGCTTGATGAGGAATTGACGGGGCTGCTGCATCATCCATGCGACACCGCAGTGTTGAAGATAACGTAAGAAGCAGAATGCGCCCGGCTCACCGCCGGAAGCGTTCTGACGATGGGAGGGGAAACGATGGCAGAGAACGACGCGCGCAAACTGAACCGGATGTTCAACCGGATATCCAGCCTGATTGCCACGGAGAAGGATTACCTGACCGAGCTTGACGGTGCGATTGGAGACGCCGACCATGGCATTACTATGCTGCTCGGCTTTGGTGCCGTTTCCAGTGAACTGGCGCGATCCGATCTTGACGACATGCCGCCATCGGCCGTGATGACAATCGCCGCCTCTGTATTCCTCAATGCCGTCGGGGCCTCGACCGGCCCCTTGTACGCGACCGCTTTTTTGCGCGCTGCAAAGGCGCTGGAAACGCGCCAGTCTCTGGATGCCGCTGGCCAGGTTGCCGTGTTGCAGGCGATGGCACTTGGAATACAAGAACGTGGCAAGGGTCAACGTGGCGACAAGACCATGCTCGACACTTGGATCCCCGCAGCAGAGGCGGGCGGCGCTGCACTGGAGCGCGCGAGCGGGTCTGCGGAACTGTGGCGCGAAGTAGTCGCGGCAGGCGAGGGGGGTGCTGAGGCCACACGTTCGATGGTCGCGGTGCGCGGACGTGCCGCCAGACTTGGGGAACGTTCGCTCGGCCATGTCGACCCCGGAGCCGCGTCGGCGGTTCTGATTTTAAAGGCCATGGCGGAAGTTTTCGCGGATTAAGTTCTGCCAGATGACAGTCTGCACGAACGCCGCCCAGTCTCGGGCCGCAATACCTTAAGTCATGTGCGTTTAAGTAAGGGCCGGCGCCATCATTGCGGCGTGCGCCCACCGAGCGCCACGTCGTCGATCACTACATTGTCGAGTGGCCGCAGGCTCGCCAAGACCTGAATTTCGTATCCGCTTCCTTGATCCGAACACGCCTGTTGCCAGCTTTCGAGATTTGGCCAACTGTCGCTTGACTCTGTCGTTGATACGTATCAATAATATATCGTTACGTATCAACGACGGAATTTAATGTGTCTGGTCGCAGAATAACGCAGAAGGAAGTGGCAGAGCGAGCCGGCGTGGCGCAGGCGACGGTGTCACTTGTCTTGAACGGGGGCAGGGACAAGGTTGCACCGGAAACCGCTGACCGCATCGAGGCTGTCATTGCCGAACTCGGTTATCAGCCCAACCGGTTTGCCCAGGCGCTGCGCACCAGCCGATCGCATGTGATTGCCTGTGTCGTTCCGGATTTGACGAACCCGTTTTACCCGTCGCTTGTCGTTGCCGTTCAGAAGGTAGTGCGCAATGCCGGCTATGAGGTGATAACGATCGACACCGAAGGCGAGCTGGCGAACGAGCGGCAGGTGGTCGCCGCCGCCTTGCAGGGGCGCTATGACGGTGTGGTCGGTGTCTTCTTCAACTTGTCCGCCCGTGATCTTGCGCCACTTGGCAAGAATGGCGTCCCGGTCGTGCGCATCGAGGTTCGGCGCAAATCCGGCGGTTCGCTTCCGATAGATGATCTGTTTATCGACAATCAGGCGGCCGCTCGTGCCGTCACCGCCCATCTTCTCGGCCTCGGCCATCGCGCCATTGCCATGGTCGCCGCCCGTGGTGGTCCGCAAAGCGTTCGTCTTCAGGGTTATCTCGATGCCATGGCGGCGAGCGGCGCTGAGCCGATTGTTCTGGAGGCCACGCATTTCACCGTGGAGGCAGGCAGCGAGATGGCGGATCGCATCGTGGCGAGTGACCGGCGGGTCACGGCCATCATTGCCGCCAACGACCTGATGGCAATTGGTGTCATCAAGAGCCTGCTTCGAAACGGGTTGTCGGTGCCGCACGATATTTCAGTCGCGGGCTTCGACGACATCATGGCCTCGGCGCTTGTTACTCCAGGGCTGACAACGGTGGCGCAGTTCCAGGATCGCCTCGGCGCGCGCGCCGCCGAAAAACTTCTGTCGCGGCTGATTTCCCGCGAAACCGAGCCGGCTCAGCCCGAAGAAATGCCGTTTGAGCTCGTCATCCGTGCATCGGTCGCTCCGCCGCCCGACGTACAGAATTAATCCATCGAACAAGGGAGGAATGAACATGACCAAGATGAAGACGAAATTGCTTGCCGCGGCCGCCATCGTCATCGGCGCCGCTCAGATCGCTGCCGCCCAGGATCGCGTGACGTGGTGGTACGAGCAGGCGACCCCCGATCAGCAGAAGTTGATCAAGGAGAATATCGTCGAGCCTTTCGACAAGGCCAATCCAGAGCAGAGCCTGAAGATCGACTACCGCGGCACCGAGCTCGACAAGCAGCTGCGTGTTGCCATGCTCTCGGGGAACGGCCCCGATGTCGTCTACACGGCGGGCCCGAGCTACGTCGCGCCAATGGCCCAGTCGGGCCAGCTCATGCCGCTCGACGACTATGCCGCCAAGTACAAGTGGCAGGATCGCATCCTGCCGGTCTTCCTGAAAATGGGCGAGTATAACGGCAAGCTCTACGCGCTGCCGAAGACTTACGAAACCGTCGGTCTCTTCTACAACAAGACCTTGTTTGAAAAGCACGGCTGGCAGGCGCCCAAAACGCTCGACGAGATGGAAACGCTTGCCGATGCCATGTTGAAGGAAGGCATCACGCCCTTCGCCGCCGGTAACGCCGATTGGCGCGGCGCCAATGAATGGTTCGTGACACTGGCGCTCAACTCGGTCGCCGGTCCCGACAATCTCAACAAGGCGCTGCGTGGCGAAATGCCGTGGACGGCCGAGCCTTTCGTCAAGTCGATCGATCGCCTGAACTCCTGGTGGCAGAAGGGCTATTTCGGCAAGAACTACTTTTCGCTGACCAGCAGCGAGCAGGCGGCCGACGCCATGGCTTCCGGAAAGGCCGGCATGATGCCCACCGGCACATGGCAGTTCCAGAACGTCGCCACCTACGGCAAGAAAGCCGGATCCGAGGCTGGCTTCGTCGGCTTCCCGAGCGTGTCCGGCGATCCGATCTTCCCGCTCGGCATCGGCTCAACCTTCTCGATCGCGACCAAGGCGAAGAATCCGGATGGTGCTGCCACGGTCATCAACTACGTCTTCTCGCCTGAAGTCTACGGCACGATGAACTCCGCCTGGCAGGGCGAGTGGAATATACCGCTCAAGGATATTTCGAGCGTCAAGATGGCGAGCGAAGTCACGCCACTCTTTACCGAGACGATGAAGAACCTCTCTGCCTCGGTCGCCGACGGTAAATACGGCTACACCACCTGGACCTTCCTGCCGCCCGCGACCGATAGCTACATCATCAACGGCATTGAGGAAGTCTGGCTGAAGAAGATCTCGCCAACGGACTATCTGACCAAGCTCGACGAGTCCTTCCAGAAGGAATCCAAGGCCGGAAAGGCGCCTGCCGTCCCGGCTCGCTGATCAGGACCTTGTGAGGCGCGCTTAGCGCGCGCCTCCTGCCCGCCTTCCACCGGTTTCCGGTGGCGGGGCAGGCCGGATCATGCCCGAAAAGGTAATACACATGCACAGACTCTATGTTCTGCCGACCCTCATCATAAACATCGTGATCATCGCCATTCCGGCGCTGCTGACGGTGGCGCTTGCCTTCTTCGAATGGGACGGCATCAGCACGCCTGTTTTCGTCGGATTGGACAACTTCGCGGCGCTGTGGGACGACAGCGTGTTCTGGACGGCACTTACCAACAACATTATCTGGACGATCATCTTCCTGACGGTGCCGATCGGCATGGGGCTCCTGGCCGCCACAATGCTCTTGGTTGCCCGTCGTGGCTCCAACACGTTCCAGGTCATCTACTTCCTCCCCGTTATCATAGCCACGGCCATTACCGGTCGCGTCTGGCAGGGCATGATCTATTCGCCGGTGACGGGCGTTACGGGCCTTCTGCAGCGGTTAGGTATCGAAATTGCCAACCCGCTGACAGAGACGTCGAGCGCGCTCTACGGGATTGCCGTCGTCGATCTGTGGCACTGGTGGGGTTTCCTCTGCGTCATCTTCTTTGCCGCCCTTCGCCAGGTGCCGGCTGAACAGATCGAGGCGGCCCGCATCGAGGGCGCGACCTTCTTCCAGATGATCCGCTACGTACTGCTTCCGGGCATCATGCCGACCATCACGCTGATGATGATCATGACCGTCATCTGGTCCTTCCTCGTCTTCGACTTCGTCTACATCCTCACCCAGGGCGGCCCCGCCTATTCGTCCGAGGTGCTGTCGACGCTGGCCTATCGCTCGGCCTTCTACGATCTCGCCGTCGGCAAGGCCGCCGCCGTTTCCGTCGTCATCAGCCTCTTCGGGCTGGCTGCCACTGTCCTCTATATCCGCGCGCAAGCATCGGAGTTCGAACAATGAACATGACCGAGAGCCGCATCACGCTGACCCTCGTCTATGCGACGCTGTCGTTGCTGCTGATCATCACGCTGTTTCCCATCGTGCTGATGGTCCTGAATTCGCTGAAGGCGTCCGCCGAGATCGTGCAAAATCCGCTCTCCTGGCCGTCGGAATTGCGCTGGGACAATTTTACCCGCGCATGGTCGGATGCCAATTTCGGGCGCACGCTTCTCAATTCGGCGGTGCTGACCGGGATGACGATCATCCTCGTCTGCACGACGGGTTCGCTGACGGCCTACGTGCTCGCCCGCCGCAAGATCAAGACGTGGAAGATCCTCACCTTCTACCTGCTGGCAAGCACCACGGCGCCGATCCAGCTCTTCCTCTTCCCGCTCTACTTCGGCTTCGCTCGCTTCGGGCTGATCAACAATCCGATCGCCGTGTCCTTCATCTACACGGCGGTCTACTCGCCCTTCGCCATCATGCTTCTGCGCACCTATTTTCTCGCTGTTCCCAAGGAGCTTGAGGAAGCCGCTTTGATCGACGGGGCGACGCATTGGCAGGTGTTCCGGCGCGTCTTCCTGCCCATCGTCTCGCCGGGCATCCTCACCGTCGCGCTGATCATCGGGCTCTACTCGTGGAACGAGTTCCTGATCGCAACGACCTTCCTGCAGGATCAGGACAGACTGACTGCCGTCGTTTCCTTCTTCCTGCTGTCCGGCCAGTACTCCTCCGACTGGGGCGAGATCATGGCGGCGGCCCTCATCATCATTCTACCCATCGTAATTCTCTTCATCCTGCTGCAGCGCCATTTCATCGAAGGAATGGCCGGCGGTTCGGTGAAGGGCTGACAAGGAGCTTCTGATGTCCATACCTGCAGACTACAACAACCGTGTCTACGCCGGCGTTCTCGGCAAGCTGATCGGCGTCTATCTCGGCCGCCCGTTCGAAAACTGGCGCTACAAGGATATTCTCCAGAAGCTCGGACCGATCACCTACTACGTTCACGAACGTCTAGGTGATCCACTCGTCGTCACTGACGACGATGTCGGCGGCACCTTCGCCTTCCCGCGCGCGCTCGACGACTATGGCATCTCGCCCGACCTTTCCGCCGAGGATATCGGTAAGGCCTGGCTGAACTACATCATCGAGGAACGCTCGATCCTCTGGTGGGGCGGAGCCGGCAACTCGACCGAACACACGGCCTGGCTCAACCTGAAGCGCGGTATTCCCGCACCCGCCTCCGGCTCGATCGAAACCAATGGCGCAACGGTCGCCGAGCAGATCGGCGCTCAGATTTTCATCGACGGCTGGGCGCTCGTGTCTCCCGGCAATCCGGCGCTGGCCGCAAAGCTCGCGCGTGCGGCGGGTTCCGTTAGCCACGACGGTGAAGCTGTCCATGCCGCGGTGCTCTGGGCCGCAATGGAAGCGGAAGCCTTCGTCAGCAAGGATGTCAACCATCTGCTGGACACCGGTCTGTCTTATATTCCGAAGGACAGCCTGATCGCCAAGCTGGTCGCCGATATCCGCCACTGGACATCCGGTAACGAGGATTGGGAGGAAACCCGCCAGCGGATCGAAGACAACTACGGCTACGACAAATATCCGGGCAATTGCCATGTCGTTCCAAACCATGCGTTGATGATCATGGCGCTCCTGCATGCCCCGCATGATTTCCAACGCGGACAGATGATCGTCAACACGTCCGGCTGGGATACGGATTGCAACGCCGGCAATCTCGGTTGCCTGCATGGCATCATGCTTGGTCTCGAGGGGCTGGACGCTGGCCCGGATTGGCGCGGCCCGGTTGCCGACCGGCTCTACATGTCGACGGCCGACGGTGGCCGCTCGATCGCCGATGCGGTCGATGTCGCTCTCTGGCTTGCCAATCTCGGCCGCAAGCTTGCCGGTCAAGCCGCCGAACCGGCGCCCAAGGACGGTGCCAAGTTCCACTTCTCGCTGCCGGGTTCCGTTCAGGGCTTCCGTCCGCAAGCGGCCGATACCGCGCTTGCCGATCTCAAGGTGAGCGGCACCGGCAATGGTCTGGCGATCGATTTTTCGGCACTTGCTCCAGGCCGCGAGGCGGCAACCACCACGCCCGTGTTTACGCCGGCCGAAGTGACGAAGATGCGCACCTATGATCTGATGGCCAGCCCGCGCATTCATGCCGGCCAGGTGCTCAAGGCGCGTGTCAGCGCCGATGCAGGCAACAGGGGCATCGTCGAAGCCAAACTGCGCGTCCGTCACTATGACGGGACGGACAACCTTGTCACCATCGACATGCCGAATGGCGAGTTGCTGGCAGCCGGCGCATCCGCCTCGCTCTCATGGATAGTGCCGGAGACCGGATACCAGCCGATCGCCGAGGTTGGCCTGGTGCTGACGACGGCTGACGGCAGGGCGAACGGTCGTGTTGTCATCGACAGCCTGACCTGGGACGGGTGCCCGTCGGTGACCTTCCGCCGGCCCGAGGGTGCGGGTGATTTTTGGCGCCGCGCCTGGGTGAGCAATGTGCATTTCTTCTCCAAGCACTTCCCGCAGGATTTCCGCATCAGCCAGAACCGCGGCGACGGCATGATCATGCAGGGCACGCGGGACTGGACGGATTATTCGATCGAGGCGGATTTGATGCTGCACCTAGGTGATCACGGCGGCCTGGTATTCCGCTCGCAGGGGCAGCGCCGATACTACGCTGCGCTGGTCACCCGCGCTGGTGAGTTGCAGATCGTCAGGTGCAAGGATGAGGATCGCAAGGTACTTGCCTCCGTCGCGCTCGACGTTGAATTCGAGAAAGCTTTCACCCTGAAGGTCTCGGCCAAGGGCAGTCATTTTGAGGCGTGCGTTGGCGATATCCTTGTCGAAGCCGAGGATACGGCCTTCGACGGTGGATCGGCCGGTCTCATCATCCATGAAGGCGCATTGTCGGCCACGCGCATCGCAATCGGCGCAGCGTAAGGAGTGACAGGATGGCCAGCGTAACAATCGACAAGGTCGTCAAGCGCTACGGAAGCGCTGAGGTCATTCACGGCATCGAGGCAACCTTCAACGAAGGCGAATTCGTCGTCCTCGTCGGCCCATCCGGCTGCGGGAAGTCAACGCTGCTGCGGATGATCGCGGGTCTGGAAGAAATCTCCGGCGGTGCGATATCGATCGGCAACAAGGTGGTGAACAACCTGCCGCCGAAGAGCCGCGATATCTCGATGGTCTTCCAGAACTATGCGCTTTATCCGCATATGACCGTCGAGGAAAACATGGCGTTTTCCCTGACGCTGGCGGGCGCCAGCAAGGAGGAGAAGCAGAAGAAGGTGCGTGAAGCGGCCGAAATCCTCGGCCTTGTGCCGCTTCTTCAGCGCAAGCCCAAGGCCTTGTCCGGCGGCCAGCGCCAGCGTGTGGCCATGGGCCGCTCGATCGTGCGCAAGCCGCAGGTGTTTCTCTTCGACGAGCCGCTTTCCAATCTCGACGCTAAGCTTCGCGTGCAAATGCGCGGCGAGATCAAGTCGCTGCATCGCCGCCTCGGTACGACGATGATCTATGTCACCCACGATCAGATCGAAGCGATGACCATGGCCGATCGTATCGTCGTCATGCAGGCTGGCAAGATCGAGCAGGTGGGATCGCCACTCGAGCTTTACGACCGTCCCGCGAATGCCTTCGTGGCACAGTTCATCGGCTCTCCGGCCATGAACCTGTTTCCGGCGGTCGCCCGGTCGGGCGATCTTGTTCTGCAGACGGGCAAGGGCACAGGGCTGAAAACGCCTGCCGGCGTCCGTGAGGGGCAGACGATATTGATCGGCAAGCGTCCCGAAGAGATCGCGCTCGTTGCCGAGGGCGAGCTGGAGGCCGTCGTCGAGAATATCGAGCCGACGGGGGCGGAAACCTTCATGGAGGCGCGCCTCGGCGACCAGCTCGTCTCCGTCGTCCTCCGCGAACGACCGCAGTTCGACATCGCGAGCAGGCAATACCTTTCGCTCTCCAAGGGCAGCTTGCATCTTTTCGATCAGGAGACGGGACGACGGATTGTGTCCGCGTAGATCGACCAATCCCAACGCTCGCCCGCGCGCATGGGCGAGCATTTCCCCACGGCCGGTGCCATTCGCGCCGGTGACCAACCTTTGTCTCATGAAAGCGCGCTGGCAATATCCTGCAGGATCTTCGCAAGCGACGCTGTTGAGCCAAACGGCCAGTTCCGGCTTCCCGCAAGTTTCACGCCGTTATTGGCGACAACAGGCAGCATGGGCCACAGAGCCGCACTCGAAAGATCCGCTGGTACATGGTCGGCGAGCAGAACCAGGCATGCGTCATCGCCAATGGCGGCGAGGCCTTCGAGGTCGATGGTCGTGAAGCCGAAAGGCTCGGGCGGAAGATCAAGGGCGTGTGGGAGGCCGATCTTGTCGAGAAGGCGGGCGACTGGTGCGTTGGGGGCGAATATACGGAGCCTCGGGACACCGGGGAGGGGTTGCGCAACCAGGATTTTCCTGCCGCGTGCGCTCTCCGCCATCAGGATCTTCAGCTGGTCTATCCGCTCATTGAAATCGGCGAGAAGCGCCTGTGCGGCGGGCTGACGGTCGAGGGCGTCTGCGGCGTCGCGGATATTGCCATAGACGGCGGCCAGCAGGTCGTTATCGCTCGGCTGGTCGTCGAGAAGCACTGTGGGTGCGAAGGTGCGCAGTCGTGCTTCCAGCGATTGGTGCCTGAATTTCGAAGACAGGATGAGGGTCGGCGCAAGCTTGCGGATTGCTTCCAGGCTCGGCTGCTGCCGGCGTCCGATCTCTGCCGATCCGGCAAGGGCGTCGGACTCGACATCGACCCATTGCCGGTATCCGGCGATTTCGGCGGCGCCCACGGGGCGAACACCGAGGGCGAGGCAGATCTCGGTCGCGTTCCACTCCAGTGTCACGACCCGGTCCGATTGTGACGACAACGCCAGGGATGGTGCCGCAAGCGTTGCCGCGGCACCCCAAAGGAACGATCGCCGTCCTGTTGCTATCACCATTTCACGCTCAGAGTTCCAACCACGGTCAGCCCCTGGCCGTAGTAGCACTGAGTGAGCGTGTTGCAGCCGGCCACATAGGTCTTGTCGCCGAGATTGTAGCCATTCAGCTGGAACGAATAGCGATCGTGTTCATAGCGGGCGAAGGCGTCCACCAAGGTGTAGCCGGGAACGAAGAAGCTGTTCTCCGAGTTGCCGGCCGTCTTGCCGACATGCCTTGCGCCGCCGCCGATGGTGAGCTTGCCGTCCCAGCTGTCGGGGAGCGGAACTTCGTAGCTCACGAACAGCGACTGCTGTTCCCTCGGCACGGTATAGGGCATCTTTCCGATCTGCGACGCCGTCTGGCTCTCCGTCACCTCTGGATTCTGCCAGCTTGCCGCGGCCGTCAGATTGACGCCGTCCCAAAGCGTTGCTGTCGCCTCGATCTCGATGCCGCGCACACGCACTTCGTCGGTCTGATAGTAGACGCCGGCGACGCGGTTGACGACATTCTGCTGCGTCGCCTCAAACCCGGAAAGGGTGATGCTGTAGTCCTGCCCAGACGGCGCATACTTGATGCCGACTTCCTTCAGTTCGCCCGTGGTCGGCTTCAGCGGCGTATCGCTGAGTGTCAGAACGGGCAGGAACGAGGTCGAGTAGAGTGCATAAGGCACAAGGCCGTTGTCGAACACATAGGCGGCGCCGATCCGGCCGGTGAAGGCGCTCGGGCTGCTCGAATAGGGCGTAGTCCTGCCGGTCGCGAGTGCGGTGCTGTCGGAATCGATGCCGACATAGTCTTGCCGACCGCTCAGCGTCAGCCTGAAGTCGCCGAATTCCATCTGGTCCTGCAGATAGATGCCTGCCTGGCGCTGCGTCTGATCGAGTCGTGTCTGCAACGCAGCGGGAGTGACGTTGAGACCGTAGACGGGGCTGAAGAGGTCGAGCGTCGGGCCGACCCGAGTTCCCGTGTTATTGACCAGGTGCTGGTATTGAAGATCGATGCCGCCGAGCAGCGTATGCTGAATGGCGCCGGTATCGAACTTGTATTCCAGGTTCGTATCCAGCGCGAAGGCGTCGAGCGTCGGCTGGGCGTTGTAGACCGTGCGGGTGATTGTGCGCTGGTCGGTGAGCAGTCCGCTGGTAAAGAGGTTCTGGTAGTTTAGATCGAGGTAGGAGTAGCGGAAGTTCTGGCGCAGGATGAGATCGTCCGCCAGTTCGTGCTCGAAGCGATAGCCGAGATAGGCGCTGTTCTTGTCGTAGATCGCCAGCGAGGGATCGCCGTCGGAGAAATCCGTTGGGATCGAAAGGCCAAGGCTGTTGGGCAGCACACTGCCGCGCGCTGGAATGATCGCCGGAACCTGGCCTGCGTCATCCTTCATGTAGGCGCCGTAAACGGTCAGGCTGGTGCCGTCATCGGGCGCCCATTTGACGGTGGGGCTGATGGCAACGCGATCGTTCTTGCCGAAATCGTTCTGCGCATTGCTGTCGCGGTATATGCCCTCCAGCCGGTACGAGACGCCGGAATCCTGGCCGATCGGCCCCGTCGTGTCAAAACCGACTTCCTTCTGCTGAAAGCTGCCGAAGCGGGTATAGGCCTCGCCCTTGGCTTCATCGGAAGGGTCCTTGCTGATCATGTTGACCACGCCGCCGACGTTTGTCTGGCCGAACAAAGCGGAACTCGGGCCGCGCAGGATGTCCACCCGGTTCAGGAAGAATGGATCGACGCGGAAGCCGGCATAGCCGCCGGGCTGGTTTGCGATCTGCGGCAGGCGCAGGCCGTCGAGATATAGATCGGCAGGGAAGCCGCGAATGGTGAAATAGTCCGACCGCGTATCGTTGCCATAACGCTGACCGTTGACGTTGGCGCTGTAGAGCAGGCTGTCGGCGACGGTCTGCACCGCGCGATCCGTCATCGCGCCGCGGGTGACGACCGAGATCGATTGCGGCGTTTCGGCGATCGGGGTCGATGTCTTGGTCGATGAGGCGCTCTCGCGGACGACGTAGCCGCGCTGCTCCAGCCGTGCGCCTTTCTCCGCCTTCCCACCCTCGATCACGATCTGCTTCAGCTCGGTTCCCGCCTCCTGACCTTGCGCTTGGGCTGAGGTGACCTGCGCTGCGAGGATGAGGAGCGACACACCTGAAATAAGGCGTGCAGAGGTCACGGCTATCGAGGTGAGAGCGACGGTGTTCCCTTGGGAACGGTATGGATTGCGCATGAAGAAGACCTGATTTTCAACACTGGGACCCGACGCTGGCGGATCGATCGGAAGCCGACGGCGCGACCGCTTGATGGAGCGGCTGAGTCATCGGATTGCGATTTAAGTAGACTTTTTAACTCAATATTGTCAGGTCAATCTTCGGCGCGTACGGGCCATATTGTCGCCCGTTCGGGCCGGATTGCGATTTTCGATACCAGATGGGCCAATGCATGAGTTTCACAAGAACCGATGTTCGGATTATGCCTCCGCAAAAGCGGCGTGAGAACACGCTGCCTAGCGACCGAATTGAGGAAAGGGAAGATCGTTTGAAGCGGTGGCCTCGCGCAATTGACCTCCAGAATGTTCCGCGGCCGGTGGCCGCGATGGCGCGATCCTATGAGAACAGCTTCGATTTCGGCTGGCATAGTCATCGTCGCGGAGAATTGCTCCAGGTGATCGACGGCTTCATGACCGCCCGCGTATCCGGCGCGTCCTTCATTATCCCAAGCGGTCACGGATTGCTTGTCGCGCCGGCAGTTCCCCATGCCGTGGTTGCCCATGGTCGCGTTACCATGCACTCGCTTTATATAGAACCCGGCATGGCCGCGCGGTTGAACTGGGATCCTGTTCGCGTCGTACCAAGTTCCAGCCTGCTCTCGGCTGCCGTCGAAGCGCTGTTAGCAGAGCCAGTGCTTTATGACGAAGATGGGCGAGGCGGCCACCTTGTCGCTCTGATACTGGATGAGATCTCTAGCGCGGCGGAAAGCGGCTTCGCGCTGCCCGAGCCGACCGACAAGAGGTTGCAGCGCCTTTGCACCGATCTGCAGAATGCGCCCGCCATCGATCTCGATATCGACAACTGGGCCGACAAGCTTGGCATGAGTCGGCGAACGATGACCCGCAAGTTCAGGAGCGAGACCGGGATGAGCTTCGCCGAGTGGCGTAGACGGCTGCGTATCGCGCATGTGCTCAGACGCCGGGCCGAAGGCGCCAAGCTGGAGGATGCGGCGCTCGATGTCGGCTACAGCAGCGTTTCGGCGCTCCGCCGTGCGATCCGGGAAGCAATCGCGTGACCGGCATCGTGCAGGAGCAGCCGATCGTCGAAGCGCGCGGATTATCGGTGACCTTCCAGGAGAAGGACGCACTAGCGCAAGTGGCGGTCGATATCCTGCCGGGACGAATAACGGCGATTTGCGGCGCCAACGGTTCGGGCAAGAGCACGCTGATGAAGTGCCTGGCGGGTTTGGAGACGCCGAGCGCGGGCGAGATCGCCCTCATGGGTCGGCCACTTGCCGATTACACGCGCCAGGAGATCGCCCGGCAGGTGGCGGTCGTCGGCCAAAATCCCGAAGTGCCCGCCGGCTTTAATGTCCGCGAACTCGTCGCCCAGGGGCGCTATCCCCATTTGCCCTGGCTCGGGCGTCCGGGACGGGGAGATAGCGACGCTGTCGATGCTGCGATGGCGCGCGTGGGGATGGGAGAGTTGCAGAACCGAGAGGTCGCGACCTTGTCCGGCGGGGAGCGCCAGCGGGCATGGCTCGCCTTGGCGCTGGCCCAGGCGCCGCGCGTACTGTTTCTCGATGAGCCGACAAGCTTTCTCGACATTCGCCACCAGTCGGAGTTGCTGCGCCTGCTTCGACAATTGAACCATCGAGACCAATTGACGATCGTTGTCGTTCTCCACGACCTCAACCAGGTGATGGATATAGCCGACGACGTCGTTCTCATGCAGGGCGGCCGGATACTGGCATCCGGTCCGACGGCGGATGTGCTGACGCCTGGTCTCATGAGCGATGCCTTCGATTGCCGGGTCGATCTCGTGCCCCACCCGCGCGATGGGCGCCCGTTCTGCCTGGTTGACTGGACGTTCGACGATGCCGATGAGAAGCAGGTGTCGCGGTGAGAGGTCGAGCGGCTGAACCGATGTTATGGCTGGCGGGATTGTCTTTCCTGGTAGTGCTCGCGGTGCTGGATCTGACGTCCGGCAGCGTGAGGGTGGGCTGGAGCGATCTCGTTGCCTTCGCCAGTAGACCTGCGACCCTGGCGCAGGTCATCCTCGAAACGGTGCGCCTTCCGAGACTGGTGGCCGCCATTCTTGTCGGCGCCGCGCTGGCGATGGCGGGCACGGTGATGCAGACAACATTGCGCAATCCGCTTGCCGCGCCCGACATCGTGGCAGTGACAAGCGGCGCGCAGTTTGCGCTTGTCATGTCGACGCTCGTCCTGCCCTTTTATGCTCCGCCGCTTGCCGCGACGATCGTCGGCGGTGTCCTTGGCGCCCTGATCTGCATTGCAGTCGCCGGCGGCATCAGGACGACGCCTATCCACCTAGCGCTCGCGGGTGTCGCGGTCTCGCTCTGCTTCACGGCCCTGTCATCAGCCATCATATTGGTTGAAGACGATCGCGCCTCGGGGATCGTTCTCTGGTCCGCGGGTCTTCTCGACCAGACGGGCTGGCTGAAAATCGCTACGGCCGGTCCGGCGATCATTGGCGCAGCCGCCGCGCTGGCGCTCATGACGCGAACCCTCGATCTCTTTGCGCTCGGCGACAACGCGGCGAAGAGCCTTGGCCTGACGCGCGGCGTGACGGTTGGCGGCATCGCTGCGTCGATCGTGCTGTCGGCCGCCGCTGTGACGCTGGCTGGACCCATCGGCTTCGTCGGCCTTGCGGTGCCTAACCTGCTGCGCACATACGGTGTCGTGCGCCACGCCCGCCTTCTTCCGCTTGCAGGGCTTTGGGGCGCGAATGCCGTGCTATCGGCCGATGTCATCGTCCAGCTCCTGTCGCGCAGCGGATCGGTTATCCCGACCGGTGCGGCGATTGCCTGCATGGCTGCACCGGCGATGTTCTTCGCACTTCGCTTCGCCGCAACCAGGAAGGATGTTTCTGCACGCGCGGCGGCACCGTCATGGCGCTTGTCGGCATTCCAGCTTGCGGCGCTGCTCATCGGCCTGTTGTTGTTGACCTTGCCGCCGGCGCTGATTTTCGGGGGCGATGCGACGCCATCGGTGCACGATGTGATCGCCAATCTCGACATCCGTCTTCCACGATTGATCATCGCATTGGGGGCCGGAGCGCTGCTCGCCGGGGCAGGTGTCGTTCTTCAGGCGGCAAGCCGCAATCCGCTTTGCGGACCTGAAACGCTGGGGCTCTCCCAAGGTGCGGCCCTGTTCAGCCTCGTCGCGCTTCTTGCCGGCTTCGAGCCCGGCGGTTTGGGGTTTCAGCTGTCCGCGATATCAGGCGCCTTCGCCGCGCTTACCGCGATACTGTTCTTCGGAACGCGGCCTTCACCCCAAAGGCTGATCCTTGCCGGCGTCGCGGTGGCGGCCAGTTTCTCTGCGGCCAGCACCATTATCGTCGTATCCGCACGCCTGCAAACCGCCCAGGCGCTGTCGTGGATGGCGGGTTCCACCCACGGTCGCGGCTACGCCGACGTCCTCGCGATGCTGCCGTGGCTCGCATGTCTGTGCGTGATCGCATGGACGGCTCGCCGCCACCTCGACACGCTCTGTCTAGGCGACGACACGTCCCGCTCGTTGGGGATGCAGACATCGACAACGAGAATGATCGCCGCCGTTCTCGCCTGCCTCTGCACGGCGATCGCTGTTTCCGCCATTGGTCCTGTCGCCTTTATCGGGCTCCTCGCCCCGCACGCCGCCCGCTTCCTCGCCGGCGCGCGACATGGCAGGCTGTTGCCAGTCTCGATGACGCTGGGAGCCTTGCTTCTGGCAGCTGCCGATACGGTGGGAAGAACCATCCTTGCCCCAAACGAAATTCCGGCCGGTATCGTGACCGCCCTTCTCGGCGCGCCATTGTTCGTTCTTGTCTGGCGACGACGCCTGGCGGGCTGAGGGGGCGCGGATTTAGATGCTTCCGCGCGACGTGCCGGCACTCAATCGTTGCACTATAGAAGTAGAACAAAAATGTGCGTTCTCGGGGGAGGCAGGTGAATGCCGTCACCATGGACTTCTACGAGTGCGCAGCACAGCAATGTCGATTGCTGTGCCATGCCATTTCCCCGCGCGGACTCGAGATTCTTGGAGCCGTCAGCATCGATGCAAGCGTGCTACCTGCGAATTAGCTAGTGCAGCCCTTAAATTTGATAGACCATAACGAGCTTGCCCACATACGATTTTACACGTCTCCGTGCCATCAAGCCCCCGTAACCAACGATAATTGCAAATTCGCTCATTTGCGGAACTCCGGCAAAATGTTCCTCCGCATAAGCTTTGCGGAGCTTTTGTGTGCTCCATTTCGATCTCGGCGGACGCGATCCGAGCCATCAGGTGGTTCTGCGCGGCGGACGCGAGTTGCTGCATCACATCCGTCGACGTCATGATGTCGGCGATGTCGCCATCTACCTGCAGGGCGGTCGGCCGACAGCGGAACGCTCGGTCATCCAATCTCGCTACTCCCTATCGAGGCAATCTTGCCAAGCCCTTTGCCAAGATCGGACCCGTCGGGCGCCCCGTCGGTGACCCGCCAGCTTGTTCAAGCGTCAGTTCGTAGAGTTGATCGACATGAGGCGTCGGGAGTTCAGGACCTGCAAGACGGGTCGAGTGCGCACCCTTCAGCAATCCTAGTGACACCGGACCCATTTCCCGCGACGGTAAAGTCCAGACCTGAATGATCTTGTCCTTTGGTACGTCGAAATCAGCCAGCAGGCGGACGGCGGCGTTCTCGTTGCCGAAATCCTCAACAATCGCCTGGACTTCGCCAGCCTCGCTGACAAGGACTGCGACAACAATCGGCTCCACGGTTCGTATCAAACTGAACGCCAGTCCAACGGCAAGCAGGATGGTTGCAGCGATCGCCCCGACTGCCGTGTTTCGCCATATGCCTACGCGGTTGTCGTTCGACGACCGTCTTTCCTGCGACGTTGCTGTATGCCGATGATCGGGTAGGGCGGTTTCGATGCGCTGCCAGAGCGTTTGATCGATGGCGACGGGTTCGAGCGCAATGTCGAGCGGGAGAAGACGATCACGGCTGGCAGCCACGGCTTTTCGAAGATCCGCATCGTTGTCCATCGCTTCCTCGATCTCAGCCGTCTCTCGCCGGTCAAGCAGGCCCAACACGTATTCGTCGGCGATCGAGGGAATGTCCGCGCGATCGTATCTCATGCCATGCACTCCCGAAGTGCCGTCAATCCGCGTCTTATCCAGGACTTTACCGTGCCCAGCGGCATCCGCAGCCGTCCGGCGATTTCCCCGTGCGTGTAGCCGTTGACATAGGCCATCAGAATGCCACGCCGCTTTGTTTCGTCGAGGGCGCCGAGGCACTCGTAGAGACGCGAACTGCGGTCCAGCGATTGCCAGGCGGCGATCAGTTCGTTGGCGTCTTCTCCATCGCGGAGGACGTCGACGTCTTCGACTGTAATCTCGCGTTTGCCGTCACGCAGGAGATTGAGGGCCCGGTTGCGGACGATCGCGTAAATCCAGCCGCGGGCTGAACCGCAATCCTGCTTATATTGGTGGGCATGGATCCAGATGCGGATGAAGGCTTCCTGGACGACCTCCTCGGCAAGGTCGCGCCGGCGCACGATGCGTTCGGCAACGGCGACAAGTCGGCCCGCCTCCTGATCGTAGATGCTTCGCAACGCGTTGCGATCGCCCTTGGCGCATGCTGCGAGCGCGCCCCCAAGGTCATCCGGCTTGAAGCCCATCAACATATACAAGGTCCCCATCTCGGTCGTGACCACGGTCGCCACTGAATGCCTATACCCACGACGAGCTGGGATGGATGCGTACCGAGAAAGTTTTTTTGCGGCCTGCATCCAAATGGCCCTGCTGCCGTGTCGTGATGATGGGAGCGTTTCGAACAAGCCTCGAACCGCCCCGTAAAGTAACCACACGGGAGAAAGACATGTCCATCATTCGTGCCGTACTCATCACCTCCTCCGTATTCGCGATGAGCGCCAGCGCCGCATTCGCCGCGCCGGTGCTCGGTCTGACTGGCGACAAAACACTCGTCATGTTCGACACGGCAAAGCCTTCGGTCTCCAAGACGATGGAGGTCGCCGGCGTCGACAAACTCATCGGTATCGATTTTCGCCCAGGCATCAAGACCGTCATCGGCGTGACGGCTGATCATCGCATCGTCTCGATCGATCTCGAAACCGGGGCTGCGAACGAGGTCGCCAAGATGGACAAGATGCTCTCTCTTACCGAAGCGCCTGTCGTCGTTGACTTCAACCCGATGGCCGACCGTCTGCGCTTCATGACCGGAACGACCAACCATCGGGTCCATCCTGACACGGGCGCGGTGACGGTGGACGGCGTCCTGGCCTACGAGGATGGCGACATGCACAAGGGTGAAACGCCGAACATCGTCGCCGCTGCCTACACCAATTCCTTCGGCAAGCCGGAGAAGACGGCGATGTACAATATCGACGCGACGATCGGCGCACTGATCCAGCAGACCAAGCCAAACGACGGCACGCTGAAGGCGATTGGAAAGCTCGGCATCAAGGACGGTCCCGCAACTTATGCCTTCGATATCCAGGGCACGGAAGACGGCAAAAACACGGCCTATCTGGCTGCGAGCAAGATGCTCTACACCGTGAACCTGGAAACTGGCGCGACGACTGAAGTCGGCGCCATCGAGGGGCTGGACACGGAGCTGCGGGATATCGCCATTCTCCCCGCGAGCTGATGGTCGCCTCGTCTCTCAAGGCGCGGAGGGCAGACAATCGACTGTCATCCGCGTCCCAGTGGGACGTTTTGAAAGTGCGTCGGCGCACGACCTGCCGAAGCAACCTTCGTCCACTCAGCGCCCGGACTGCGCGGGAAACTCAAGCTTTCTGACATCATAGCCGAGTTGGCTTGCCTTGCGGATCATCACCTTCAGTTTTGCTTTCGATGGAACGGCGCGCGCGTAGATCCAGAGGTTTTGCATCTTTGGATCGGCACTGATGAACCACGCCTTGTCGGGGGATTTGTAAAGGACCCAATAGTTGAATGTGATGAAGAAGGGGTAGCGGACGCGCATCTTGGCATTGCCGTGCCCGAGATCGAGGATACGTCCGTCGCCATTGACGGTCTTCAGTCGTCCACCGGGAGTGCCGACGTGGCAACCGTCTTCCACCTGGACTTCGCCTCGCGTCTTTCCGGGCTTGTAGGTCGAATAACCCGCAACGCAGCCATCGGTCAGCCACATGGGCCGGCGGCCGATCTCAAGCCATGTCCCACGATAGTGGTCCATACCAACCGCGACCGGCCGCGGCTCTACTGAGGCTGAAAGGGCTGGGCTCGATAATGACATCAATGCGACTGTCGCAGCAAAACACCAGCGAGAAATCTTCTGCATAATCAGCTCCCATTCGTTCTGGCGGTCGTTTGATCGGGTCGGTCTCATGTCCGTGATATCCCCGCATAGCGAAGGGTGATGAACGCCAACAGGCTGGCGACGGCGAAGGCATTCAGGTTGAATAGTGTCGCGAGTTCCGGCGCAGACCAGACATGCAGCGGCGCGCCGATAAAATTGCGCGAGAACACGAACACGGCAAAGACAAGCACGGCCATTCCGCGCTGCCACCACTTTTCGTGTGCCTGGAAGGACAGCGCGACAAGCATGATGCAAGCGGCGAAGAACAATTCCGTGCCTGAAGCGGAGCCAAAGAGTTTCGTCTCGAACAAGGTGTCGAACGTGCCGATCAGCGGCAGCGCGATCCGGGCTGTCAGCGAAGATCGTCTGGCCAGAAACGGGATCGCCAGGAAAAGGGGCGCTGAGAGCAAGGTGCCGAGCGATGCGGCCACGCCATTGCCGACCAGATACCAGACATAAGCAGGGTAGAAGGGCTTATTCAGCGCGATGACCCAGGCAATCGTCACGGTCGCCTGGGTGGTTGGGTCGAGCTGTTTGGCTGCCTCGGACATTATGTGGCCGGCGCCAACAGGTAGTGGCCGACGCCCCAGACATCACCCTTATTATGCCCGAACAGGCCTGCAGTCGACAGGAAAAACAGCCGCCAGCGGCGAATCCAGAGGGATGCATCCTTGCCATACACCCCTGCAAGGATTGGCCGGATTCGATGGAGGTCGCGGTCAAAATTCGCCAGCCAGTCCAGTGCCGTGCGGCGATAGTGCGTTCCCGACCAGCGCCATTCCTGCTCGACTTTGAACAGATCGCCGAAGCGGTGCGGCAGGTCGTGCGCGGGCATGATGCCACCGGTAAAGAAGTGCTGGGCGATCCAGTCGGACGGGTCGTTGGGGTCGAACCTGTAGGAGCGGTCCTTGTGGGTGAAGACATGCAGGAAGAGTTTGCCGTCCGGTTTCACCCAACTACGCACACGCTCAAGAAGCGTGCGCCAGTTGGATATGTGCTCGAACATTTCCACCGACACGACACGGTCGAACTTCGCCTCAGTGCTGAAATGGTTCATGTCGGCGGTGATGACGTCAAGGTTGGTCAGGCCATCCCGCCGTGCGACGTCGAGAATATGGGCGCGCTGCGAGGCCGAGTTCGAGACGCTCGTGATGCGTGAATTGGGAAAGCGTCGTGCGAGGTAAAGCGACAGCGAACCCCAACCACAGCCGAGCTCCAGGATCGTCATGCCATCTTCGATCGCGGCATTCGCGACCGTGTCGGCGAGCGCCAGGATTTCTGCTTCCGCGAGTGTCGTATCGGGCGTCGGATAAAGGCAGCAGGAATACTTGCGCTGCGGGCCAAGCGCTACCGCGAAGAAGTCGGCCGGCACCTCATAGTGCTGGCGATTGGCCTCGTCGGTGTGGGTCGCGACCGGAAAGCGGTCCATGAGCTGGACGAAATCGCGTTCGGTGTCCGCCGTCGTTGTCGAGAGCTTGCGCTTGGTGCGCGCGCAGAGAAAATCGATGCCGGCCAGTGTCATTGCGTCAGTGAGCGGCGCGCGCTCGGCAGTGTTGATGGCGAATGCCAGTATGTTCATTGTTGATCTCCTGGAAGGGTGGAGTTGCGAGGACCTGGGAAGAAGGCGTTGACCCTGCGCTGCAGGGCACGGAATTTGTCGCCGCGCGAGCGCAGCATGTGCTCTTCGAGAGGTGGAACGCCGGAAACATGCACCAGCAGCCAGTACATCATGAGTGGCGCGAGCAAGGACAGCCAGTTCCATATCGACCCGGTCGAAGCAAACAGCGGCCAGCAACACCAGAAAAGCCATTCGAAGAAGTAGTTGGGATGGCGCGAGTAGCGCCAGAACCCGACCTCACAGACGTCCGTCTTTGCCTCAGGCGTCTTTCGGAAGCGGGCGAGCTGCGCGTCGGACAGGGCTTCGCCGCCCAGCGCGATGATGGCGAGCAGCATGGCCAGGGCGTCGATGGCTCCTGGAAACGGCCGCTCATTGGCTGCAGCGAGATAGACGGCCAGGACGAGAACGAACGCGGCCAACGCCTGTATCTGCAAGAAGAGGAACAGCCGCCAGGCTGCGCCGTCGCCCCAGTCTTCGATGAATTTCGCATAACGGGGATCCTCAGCGGCACCCCTGGTGCGCGAGCCGATATGGCTTGCGAGCCTTAGCGACCATGCGCAGATCACGATCAAGAGGACCACCCGGCGGTCGAAGTCGCCACCGGCGAAGGAGACAGCGACAACGCCTCCGATGCCCACCGCAACCGACCATATGGTGTCGATCCACCCACTTTGTCCGCTGGTGCGCTGTATCGCCCACGCGCCAGCCATGGCCAGTGACAACCAGATTGCGATGGCGACGAGGAGCAGAATGTCCATCAGCCTTCCCGTGTGGATCCGAAGGTGGGTGTCGTCTCTACGGAAGGCAAAGTCTGTTAGTTTCATTCCGGAGGAAAAAATCTCCGAAAATCAAAGTCCTCTATGAAACTCGCTACCTCTGCATCCCGGGCGTCAGGAAGGCCCCGAGTTTCGGCATTCCATAATCACAGGCGCGTGATGGCTGTAACAAACCGCCGGAAGGCTGCGAACAAGGCATGTGACCCCGTCGCATGGTGCGGCGGGCAGCATTTGGGAGAGCCACCATGAATACGCGTCTTTTCACCACCTTCGCCAGTGCCACCCTTCTGGGCCTTTCGCTGTTCGCAGGCGGCGCCAGCGCGCAGTCGAGCATGGATTCGATGAAGAAGCCGGACAGCATGAAATCGAACATGACAAAGACCGACAACATGATGTCCGGTTCCATGAAGGCCAACAGCATGAAGATGGGCGGCACGAAGGCCGACTGCATGCACAAGGCCGGAATGGAAAAAGACAGCATGAAGAAGGCGGACATGATGAAGCACTGCGACGCTATGAAGTGATCGCGATGGCGCTCCTGCTGTCGTCTTCGCAGGAGCGCCACCCATATGCCCTCGCATCTTTCTGATCTGATCCCGTCTATCACCAAACAAAGGCGCCAGGCCTTTGCTTGGTCCGGCGGAACCTCTCGAAATTAATATGCCCGCCATGAAACTCTTGGCCTTCTGCCCTCGTACAAATGTCGAGCGCGAGCAATCGAGCCGCCGAGAGGAGAAACGAGCATGATGAAGATGACACTAGCGGCAATCGTGTCCGGCCTCTGCGCCTTCACCACGGTTAACGCTGCCGATATCGACGGCCAGTGGGCGCGTGGCGATGGCAATGCCAAGGTCCAGATCGCCCCCTGCGGATCGGACATTTGCGCCACGAACACCTGGATCAAACCGGGGACGCCCAAGGAAAAGGCAGGCGACAGGCTGGTAATGACTATCAATCCGGATGCTGATGGAGTGTACGCCGGAACAGCCTTCGATCCGCAGCGAAACCTGACCTACAAGCTGACAGTGACAATCAATGGAGACAAGATGACCACGAAAGGGTGCGTCGTCGCCGGGCTGCTATGCAAGGGCGTTGATTGGACCCGGATCAATTAGACATGGAGGAGCAAGCGATTAGGGAGGTTGGCATGAAACGTGTTCTCGTGGCCTATCTCGTGACGCTGCCGCTCTTTGTCGCGATCGACTTCGTCTGGTTGAGCGTTATGGCAAGCATGCTCTATCGCCCGGTCATGGGTGATATGCTCGTTGAAGACTTTAGGCTTGCGCCGGCTGTCGCTTTCTATCTGCTTTATATCGCCGGGCTGACGTTTCTGTCGGTCAAGCCCGGATTGGAAAAGGGTTCGCCGCGATCGGCTGCACTCCATGGAGCCATTCTCGGTTTTACGGCTTATGCGACCTACGACCTGACCAATCAGGCAACCTTGAGAAACTGGTCCACGGCCCTCACGCTGGCTGATCTCGCCTGGGGTTCGATCCTGTCCGGAACGGCTGCTCTTATCGGATGCTGGATTTCACTTCGGGTATATGAAAGGAACAGTTCGGCGTCCGGAGCATCTCGATGAACGACGACATTTCTGTTTGAATCTCGTTTTGATCGCTTGGCACGCGCCTCGTTTTTCCCAATCGGCAATCTCTATAAAAGTCGGCGGCGACCGGACCATCACTGGCGTCTGGCCATTCCGATCGACCGAAGGGCAAGGTGTCGGTGAAGCTCAGATACCCCATGGCGTCTACGGATTCAGTTGCGCTGGCGAAGAAGCCCGCATCGCAGACAGATCGGCCGCAAAATTCCTTGTCTATTGGGATGCCGCAGTCTGAGGCCCGATCCATACGGATGCCGGCACGATTGATGGCAGGGTAGAAAGGCCGTCGATCAACGCTTGCAGCATGATATCGACCAACTTGTCGGCGGCATCGACTGGCCCAACCAGGCCATCGATCAGCAGCAAGGTCAGGCCGTGTACCTGCGACCAGAGTGCCAGTACCACGGTGTCGATGCGGCTGTTTTCTTCCTCTGTATCCGCAATGGCTCTGCCGATCGCCCCATCGCAAATCGCCGAGACGATCAGGGCTCGCATCTCGAAAGCCGCGGTTCGTTCTATGGCAGGGCGGTTGTTGCCCTGCTCTGTGAGCAATCCGCCGAACATCAATCGATAGAGTGCCGGATTGGTCACGCCGCTGCGGACATAGGCGCGCATCAATAGCATCAGGCGTTCGCGCGGTTCGGTTTTGCCAACTTGCGCTTTGTGCATCTCGTCGGCGAGGCGCTCGAAGCCGACGGCGGAGACGGCCGCCAGCATTTCGCGCTTGTCGGCGAAGTGCTTGTAGGGCGCGTTGTGGCTGACGCCAGCCCTGCGCGCCAGTTCTCGCAACGAAAACTCCGTGCTTTGCGATTCACTCAAGACGTCGAACGCGGCGTTCAAGATCGCGCGCTGCAGGTCGCCGTGGTGGTAGGGCCGCTCTTCGGCTGTGGTTTTCAACTGGGTCATGACCCCTCGTTTAATCCCTGATGGTGACGCCGTCAACATTATTGCCGTCTAATGTTGACAATAGCAACATTTGCTTTATGTAGACACCGTCAACTTTGACAAACGTCAATTTGACGGGGCGTCGGCCAGTGCTGGCCGCTGCCACCGCAAGCAACCGACGATGACGAAGGAGAAAGACATGCTCGATGGCAAAGTGATTGTTGTAACTGGAGCGGCAAGCGGGATCGGAAGAGCGATCGCTGTCGCAGCCGCTGCCCATGGCGCCCGCGCGGTGATCGTTGGTGACTTCTCGCCGGAACCGAAGGAAGGTGGCGAGACGACGGTCGATCTGGTCCGCTCCTATGGCGCGGAAAGCCGGTTCATCTCCGTTGACGTGCGGGATCGCGCTCAGATCGATGTGTTAATCGCCGCCGCACAGGACGCCGGCGGTGTGGATTGCGTGGTCTGCAATGCCGGTATCGCGCGGCCTGGAGACGGGCCTGATGTCAGCGAAGAAGACATGGATGCGCTGGTCGCCGTCAATCTCAAGGGGCTGCTTCTGACAGCTCAGGCGTCGGCAGCGGCCATGGCCGGGCGAGGAGGGAGCATCGTGCTGGTCTCCAGCATGGCTGGGCTCAAAGGCACGGCGGTCAATCTCGGCTACGGCGCGACCAAGGCCGGTGTCAATTCGCTGGCCGCGGCTCTCGCCGATGCGCATGGACCTCAAGGCATTCGTGTCAACGCGATCTGCCCCGGCCTCATCGATACCACGCTGGCGCAGTCTTCCTCCTCCGGCGTTTCGGAGAAGATGGCCGGGCTGATCGCGCGCATGCCGTTGCGCCGTCTCGGCCGGCCCGAGGAGGTCGGTCACGTGGCCGCATGGCTCGCATCCGATCTGTCCTCCTATGTCACCGGCGTCGCACTGCCCGTCGATGGCGGCCAGACCGCCGTGCTCTGAACTCCTCTCAACAGCTGTCCGAAAGGGACGACAATGACCCTGTCATGCAATCTCCATGACCGCGCCGAGCCGTTTGCGATGTCGAAATCGGCCGCTGGCCGCAGGCTGCCGAAGCCAGCACTCCGCCTCGCGGCGCTATGCGGCCTCAGCCTTGCTGCGGCTTTCCCCGGCCATGCGGCCGATGCGGCGAGCCCGATCGCGGTGACGGTACAGGCCGCCACCGCCGACACGCCCGAATTTGGCGTGGAACTCACCGGCTCCGTTGCCGCGCGCAAGGTGAGCGAGGCCGGATTTCGCATCAGCGGCCGGCTGCGGTCTCGCGAAGTGGATGTCGGCGACAGGGTGACCAAGGGGCAGATCCTCGCCAACATGGAAGCAGATGTCCAGAACGCCGACGTCTTTGCCGCCGAGGCGGCGGTGCAGTCGGCCGACGCCACCTACCGGCAGCGGGAGGCCGATTTTCAGCGGCAGGTATCGCTGCTCGAAAATGGCGTCGGCACTGAAGCCCAGGTCGACAACGCGCAGGAGCAGCTGCAAGCTGCCGCCGCGACACAGACGACGTCGCGCGCCAATCTCGGCATTGCCCGTGACAACCTCGCGAACACGGTGCTGCGGGCGCCCGTCACCGGCGTGGTAACGGCGCGCAAGGCCGAGGCGGGGCAGGTGGTGGAGGCGGCGCAAGCCGTCTATGCGATTGCCGAGGATGGGGATCGCGACGCGGTCTTCGAGGTCTACGAGGCATTGCTGACCAGGCCGCTCAGCGAAAATCGCGTCGATATCCGTCTGGTGACCAACCCTGCAGTTAAGGTCACCGGCACGGTGCGGGAGGTGTCGCCGGTCATCGATACCGGGACTGGAACGATACGCGTCAAGGTCGGGTTGCCCCGGCAGTTGCCGGCTCCGCTCTCGCTTGGCGCGCCGGTTGCCGGCACGGCGCGGTTCGACGCAGGGCATGGTGTCACTGTCCCCTGGCGGTCGCTCAGCAGGGAAGGCGGACAGCCCGCCGTCTGGGTGGTGGATCGTGCAACGAACACGGTGTCGGTCAAGCCGGTCACCGTCTCGGCCTATCGTTCGAACACCGTTCTCGTCGGCGAAGGGCTTGGCGAAGGCGATCTCGTCGTCACGGCTGGCATCCCGTTTTTGAAGCCGGGCATCGCCGTCGAGCCCAGGGTGCAGGGAGACGCCCAATGAACATCTCCTATCGCATCGCTATTCTCTCCGCCTGCGTTTCGCTCGCTTCCTGCAACGGCAAGGATGAAGCGGCGCCACAGCCGCCGCGACCGGTGTTGACGATGAAGGTCGCTTCCGCTTTTGACGACGGACCCGGTTTCGCCGGTACCGTGGAAGCGCGCTACCAGACGGCGCGCGGCTTCCAGGTGCTGGGGCGGATCGAAAGCCTCGACGTCGAGGTCGGCGATCGGATCGAGACAGGTCAGCGACTGGCCGCACTCGACCCGACCTCGTTCCAGCTCGATGTCAACTCCAAGATCGGCGACACCGCGCGCGCGGAAGCCAGATTGAAGAATGCGGCCTCGACGCTCGAACGCACCAGACGTCTTGTCTCGAGCGGAGCCTCGACGCAGGCCAAGCTTGAAGCCGATATCCAGGCGCTCGCCGCCGCGAAGGCGGCGTTGGATCAATCCAATGCCGAGCTCGCCAAGGCGAGGACGCGGGTCGACTACACGACGCTTAATGCCGGCGAGGACGGTGTCGTCGTCAGCAAGGACGCGGATGTCGGCCAGACCGTCAATCCCGGCCAGAACGTTGTGACGATCGCCAGGACCGATGCACGGGAAGTGGTGGTGGACGTTGCCCCCGAGCTTGCCGCATCACTCGGCGCGCAGGAAGCCTTCGACATCGTGCTGCAGGCCGATCCCTCGGTCACGGCCAGGGGCCGCGTGCGGGAGATCGCGCCGCAAGCGGATGCCGCGACACGCACGCGCCGCGTCAGGATCGCGCTTGAAGCGCCGCCGGAACCTTTCAGGCTTGGTGCGACCGTGACCGCGAAGCTCAGCAATCCACCTCGGACGCCAGCCGCCATGCGCATTCCGCGCAGCGCGGTCATGGATTCCGGTGGTGGCGCAAACGTGTGGGTCGTCGACCCGCAGCAGCAGACCGTCCGCGCCACCCCCGTCACGATCCAGCAACGCACGGACAATGAAACGCAGATCTCGAGCGGCCTGTCTTCGGGCCAAATCATCGTCGTCGCCGGGGTTTCGGACCTCAAGGACGGCCAGAAGATCCAATTCGATGGAGCGGATGCAAAATGAAGTCGTTCAACCTTTCGGAGTGGTCACTCCGTCATCGGTCGCTGATCTGGTATTTCATGCTGATCGGCGCGGTCGCCGGGATGCTTGCCTATTTCAATCTCGGCCGTGCCGAAGATCCCGATTTCACCATCAAGACGATGATCGTTCGCGCCAGCTGGCCGGGCGCGACCGTCCAGGAAACCATGGACCAGGTCACCGACCGGATCGAGAAGAAGCTCGAGGAGATCGATAATATCGACTACACAAAGAGCATCTCGTCTCCGGGCCAGACGGCTGTCTATCTCTATCTCAAGGATACGACACCGGCAAAGGACGTCGAGGCGACCTGGATCCGTGCGCGTAACCTGATCGGCGACATCCGCCCTGAACTGCCCGAGGGTGTGCAGGGGCCGGTCTTCGATGACGACTTCGGCGACGTCTATGGCAATGTCTATGCGTTTACGGCCAACGGCGTCTCGCAGCGCCAGTTGCGCGATTATGTCGAGGACGTGCGCAGGGAAATCCTCGAAGTGCCGGCGGCCGGCAAGGTCAATCTCATCGGCGCGCAGGACGAGGTGATCTATCTCAAATTCTCGACACGCAAGGTCGCCGCTCTCGGCCTCACGCAGGAGATGGTGATCGAGCGGCTGAAATCGCAAAATGCGGTTGTCCCGTCTGGTGTCGTGGAAGCCAATGGCGAGCGCGTTTCGGTGCGCACCTCGGGACAGTTCACGTCCGAGGAAAGCCTGCGGTCTATCAACCTTCGGATTAATGACCGCTTCTTCCGCTTGGGCGATGTAGCCGAGATCAGTCGCGGGTATGTCGATCCGCCGCAGCCGCAGTTCCGCTATAACGGCGAGCCGGCCATCGGCCTGGCAATCGGCATGAAGACCGGCGAGAACATCACCACCTTCGGCGAGCAACTCGTGGAGAAGCTTGGCGAAATCCAGAACAAGCTGCCGCATGGCATCGACGTGCATCTGGTTTCCGACCAGCCGCATATCGTCGAGGAGGCTGTCGGCGGCTTCGTCAAGGCGCTGCTCGAAGCCGTGGCCATCGTGCTTGTCGTCTCCTTCGTCAGTTTGGGGATGCGAGCCGGCCTCGTCGTCGCGGTGACGATCCCGCTGGTGCTGGCGCTCACCTTTATCATCATGGAAATCTATGGCGTCTCGATGCAGCGCATCTCGCTTGGCGCCCTGATTATCGCGCTCGGCCTGTTGGTGGATGATGCGATGATCGCGGTGGAGATGATGGTGGCGCGGCTGGAGGAGGGCGATCCGCTGCACAAGGCAGCGACTTATGTCTACAGCCACACCGCCTTCCCGATGCTGACGGGTACGCTGGTCACGGTCGTGAGTTTCTTTCCTGTCGCCTTTAACAGCGGCTCGGCCGGTGAATTCACCTTCACGCTGTTCATCGTGATCGCGGCCTCGCTTCTGATCTCGTGGGTCGTCGCGGTCCTGTTCGTGCCGCTGCTCGGCGTCACGCTGCTGCCGAAGACCATGAAGAAGCATGCAGACCACAAGGGTTGGTTCACCCGCGGCTTCGGCAAGATGCTGCGGATCTGCGTGCGTTTCAAATGGACGACGGTCGTCGTGACCGTGCTTTTGTTCGGCGCCTCGATGTATGGCATGCGCTTCGTGCAGCAGCAGTTCTTCCCGTCGTCCGACCGTGTCGAACTCGTGGTCGATTGGACGCTGCCGCAGAATTCCTCGATCACCGATACGCGCGAGCAGCTGAGCCGGTTCGAGGAGGTCGCACTCAAGGGGGATGCCGATGTCGAACGCTGGTCGACCTATATCGGCCAGGGCGCCGTGCGCTTCCTGCTCTCTTTCGACGTCCAGCCGCCCTTGCCGAACTACGGGCAGATCATCGTCGTCGCCAAGGATATCGAGGCACGCGATCGGCTGCGCGAGAAGCTTGAGGGCGTCATTCACAAGGACTTTCCTGGCACGGATGGCTGGGTCCATCTCCTCGAAATCGGCCCGCCCGTCGGTCGCGAGATCCAGTATCGCATCAGTGGTCCCGATATCGATGGCGTGCGCGCGCAGGCGCAGAAATTCGCCTCCGCCGTATCCGAAAACCCCAATCTCGGCGTGGCTGTTTATGACTGGTACGAGCCCGGCCGCGTGGTGAAGGTGGATGTGCTGCAGGACAAGATCGCGCAGCTCGGCATCACCAACGAGGCCATATCGACGGCGCTGAACGGTGTCATCGGCGGCAGCACGGCGACCCAGGTGCGCGACTCGATCTATCTCATCGATATCGTGGGCCGCGCCGACGATACGGAGCGCTCGAACATCGACACGCTCTACAATCTCCAGCTTCCGACGCAGAACGGCGGCACCGTGCCGCTGGCGGCGATCGCCACCTTCCGCTACGAGCAGGAACAGCCCGTGGTCTGGCGTCGCGACCGCATGCCGACGATCACGGTGAAGGCCGCGGTGACCTCGGATGCCCAGCCGGCGACCATCGTCGAGGAGCTGAAGCCGAAGATCGATACGCTGATCTCAGCCTTGCCTGTCGGCTACAAGGCCGAGACCGGCGGCGCGGTCGAGGAGAGCGCAAAGGGACAGGCGCCGATCTTCGCCGTCATCCCGATGATGCTCTTGGTGATGGCGACGATCCTGATGCTGCAGCTGCAGAGTTTCCAGCGTCTGTTCCTGGTCGTTGTCGTGGCGCCGCTCGGACTGATCGGCGTGGTGGCGGCACTCGTGCCCAGCGGCGCGCCGCTCGGCTTCGTCGCGATCCTCGGGGTGCTGGCGCTGATCGGCATCCTGATCCGCAACTCGGTGATCCTCGTCGTCCAGATCGAGGAAGCCCGGGCAGAAGGGCTTGACGGCTGGACGGCGGTGGTCGAGGCGACGGAGCACCGCATGCGGCCGATCATGCTGACGGCGGCCGCCGCCAGCCTGGCGCTGATCCCGATCGCCTTCGAGATCTTCTGGGGACCGATGGCCTTCGCGATGATGGGAGGTATCGTCGTCGGCACGCTGCTGACGCTGTTCTTCCTGCCGGCGCTCTACATCGGCTGGTTCCGATTGAAGGAGCCGGAAGCGCGGGCGGATGATGCGGCTGAAGAAGGCCACGTCGCGTGATCAGCCCCATAGCCGTCGCCTTCGTCACGGCCTGCACGGCGCTGGTGTCATCGGTGGTCGCACCGATGATCACCATGCGCATGGGCCGGGCCCAGATCCGCGCATCGGTGATCTCCAACAACCGGCAGCGCTGGATCGAGACCCTGCGCGACCTGATCGCGGCCTTCTGCGCGCAGGTGACGACGGCGGCGCCGATGCGCAGGACATTGCTCGATGCCAATGGGGGTATCCTGGTCACCGACCCGGATATCCTCAACAGGCTGCAGGAGATCATGAAGACCTTCACGATGATCAGGCTTATGACCAACCCGTTGGAAGCGGATCATCAGGAGCTCATTATGGTGCTTACGAAAACGATGACGACGTTGCGCACCGCTCCGCTGGACGAGGATCTCGACCCCAGCGTTCGCCAGGCGGTCGAAGAAGTGGTGCAAAAGTCGCAAATCATCCTGAAGAGGGAGTGGAGTAGGGTCAAGGCGGGCGAATAGTGTGCACGCTGCGGATTGCAAAGCCGATGCCGCAGGCATAAGCGGGGCGCCGTTCGGGTTGAGCATCGGGCTTGGCGGGATTTTAATGGCGCCCGATTGACGAGTGGCATCACGGTTACCGAAGCCAGATAAGTTGCCGCGCGGGTCTAGAAAGTCGGTGGTGTATTGACCCAGATGAGCAAGGTTTCGCCATCGGCACTGTTGCGCCAGGCATGTGGCCGTGTGCTCTCGAAATAGAAACTGTCACCGGTCCTCAGCTCATAGAACTGGTCACCATCAAGGACAATTTCCAGGCTTCCGGCCAATACGTGAATGAATTCCTCACCCTCGTGCTGATAGGCGCCTTCACTTGAGGCGCCAGGCGCAAGCTGGAACCGGTTGCATTCCATTTGCGGCCGACCTTCCGCCAGAATCTGGACGGTCACCCCCGACGATGTTTTCGGCCAGGATTTCCACTGGCCCTCGCGAACCAGAGATTGTCTTATGTCGCTTCCCTGGCCGCTCAACGCATCGACTGTCGTGCCGAGATGACGGGCGACGGCATGAAGCCCGGCAAATGAGAGACCAACCGATGTGCGCTCGAAAGTCGAAAGCATCGACGTCGGTAATCCGGTTGCAAGACCAACTGCTTCCAGCGTCATGGCCCGATCCTTGCGAAGCCTGCGAACCTTCAGACCGATCGCGAGCTCGCCGGGCATGCTTGCGGTCGGATCCTCGTCGCCTCCCTCGGCGTCGTTGAGCAACGTCTCGCGAATGGCGGCCGGGTTCAGTCCGCGCTCGCTTCTCATCCAGGCAATGCGTTGCAGCCGAACGATAAGGCCATGATCGAAGAGGCGTTGGCCGGACGGCGTGCGGATCGGCTCGATCAGGCCCTGCGCCTCCCACAGGCGCAAGGTGGAGGCTGATACACCCGCCATGCGTGCCGCATCCGCGATCTTGAATGTGCTGTCGTCCATGCCGGGCTTTTTCACAGTGGCCATGACCTGTCTTGATAGAGCTCCTGAATGATATTGCAATGCTACAGAAAAAATGTAGAGATGAGTCGGTGCCGGGGCGGATCACCGGCGCCTATCAATTCTCATTGGAGGAATACCCATGTCGAATGCGGCAATCGCTGTTCGCCGGACCGGTGCAATCTCTCGTGGCGTCGGTGTGACCACGCAGGTCTATGCCGAAAAGGCGCAGAATGCGGAAATCTGGGATGTCGAGGGGCGGCGATATATCGACTTTGCCGCAGGTATCGCCGTGGTCAACACCGGCCACCGTCATCCCAAGGTGATCGCGGCAGTAAAGGATCAGCTCGATCGCTTCACCCATACCTGCCATCAGGTTGTACCCTATGAAAGCTACGTGCGGCTTGCAGAACGCCTGAACCAGATCGTGCCTGGTGATTTCGTCAAGAAAACCGTCTTCGTCACGACCGGTGCTGAGGCCGTTGAAAATGCCGTCAAGATTGCACGCGCCGCCACCGGGCGCTCGGCAGTCATCGCGTTCACCGGCGGCTTCCATGGCAGAACATTCATGGGCATGACGCTTACCGGCAAGGTCGCGCCTTACAAGACCGGCTTCGGCGCCATGATGCCGGATGTCTTCCACGTGCCTTTCCCGATCGAACTGCATGGCCAGACGGTAGAGGCGTCGCTCGGCGTGCTCGACAAGCTTTTCAAGGCCGATGTCGATCCCACGCGTGTCGCGGCGTTCATCATCGAGCCGGTTCAGGGCGAAGGCGGTTTTTATGACGTTCCGAAAGCCTTCATGGAGAAACTCCGCGAGATTGCCGACCAGCACGGCATTCTGCTGATTGCCGACGAGGTGCAGACCGGCTTCTGCCGCACCGGTAAGCTTTTCGCCATGGAACATTACGGCGTGGCCGCCGACATCACCACCATGGCCAAAGGGCTGGGAGGCGGCTTTCCGATTGCCGCCGTGACGGGACGCGCGGACATCATGGATGCACCTGTTGCGGGCGGGCTGGGCGGCACCTATGGCGGCAACCCGATCGGCGTTGCCGCCGCAAATGCGGTTCTCGACGTCATCGAGGCCGAAGGCCTGAGCGAACGGGCCGTTTCGCTTGGCAACCGGCTCAAACAGAGGCTTCAGTCCTTGCGCGAAGCCGTACCGCAAATCGCCGATATCCGCGGCCCCGGTTTTATGAATGCGGTGGAACTCAACATTCCCGCTACCGGCACGCCAAACCCGGACTTCACCAATCGTGTGCGTGAAAAGGCGCTGGAAAAGGGACTTATCGTGTTGACCTGCGGCGTCTACGGCAATGTCATCCGTTTCCTGGCACCACTCACGATCGAGGACGACGTTTTCAGCGAAGCGCTCGCCATTCTCGAAGCAACTTTGCGCGAATGCGCCGCGGAGGTCTGACACGATGGCCATTTCCGAAAAATTGCGCGTGAGGCTGAAAGATGCCACGCTCGTAACAGACAAGGCGCCCATTGGCGGCGTTTGGATCGGCGCGGGAGAAGGCGGCAAGACCTTCGACGTCATCAATCCCTCGACCGGCGAGGTGATCGCGACCCTTCCGGATCTCGGAAGGGCGGAGACATCTCGCGCCATCGACGCCGCATACGCAGCACAGAAAGACTGGGCTGCGAAGACAGGCAAAGAGCGGGCAGCCGTCCTGCGCAGGTTCAACGATCTGCTTGTCGCCAATGCCGATGATCTGGCTACAATCCTGACGATGGAAATGGGCAAGCCGCTTGCGGAGGCGAGGGGCGAAATCCTCTACGGCGCCTCCTATGTGGAATGGTTCGGCGAAGAGGCCAAGCGTGTCTACGGCGATACCATACCCGGCCATCAACAGGACAAACGCATCATCGTCATCAAGCAGCCGGTCGGCGTGGTTGCAGCGATCACCCCGTGGAATTTCCCGAACGCAATGCTGGCCCGCAAGCTCGCGCCGGCGCTGGCCGCAGGCTGCGCCATGGTTTCAAAGCCAGCCGCGGAAACACCACTTTCGGCATTGGCGCTTGCGTTGCTGGCCGAACGCGCGGGTCTGCCGGCAGCTCTCTTCAGTGTCGTAACCTCCAGTGATTCCGCAGCCATCGGCCAGGAGTTCACCGGCAACGACAAGGTCCGCAAGCTGACCTTTACCGGCTCCACCAACGTCGGCAAGATTCTGATGCGTCAGGGGGCCGATCAAGTCATGAAGCTTGGCCTGGAACTCGGCGGCAATGCGCCCTTCATCGTCTTCGACGACGCTGATCTCGACGCAGCGGTCGAAGGCGCGATGGTCTCCAAATATCGCAACAATGGCCAGACATGCGTCTGCGCCAACCGGCTTTATGTTCAAGCCGGCGTGTACGATGCCTTCGCTTCCAGGCTGGCAGAAAAGGTGGCTGCTATGAAGGTTGGCGACGGGTTCGACGCCAACGTCAACGCCGGGCCGCTGATCTCGGAAAAGGCACTGGCCAAGGTCAAGGAGCATATCGCCGATGCCGTCTCCAAGGGCGCGACCGTTGCGCTTGGCGGAAACCCAGATGAAAAAGGTGGCCTCTTTTTCCAGCCGACAGTGTTGACCTGTGTAACGCCCGACATGAAGGTGGCCCGCGAGGAAACGTTTGGACCTGTTGCGCCGCTCTTCCGTTTCGAGACGGAAGAGGATGTCATCGCCATGGCCAACGATACCGAATTTGGCCTTGCCTCCTATTTCTATGCTCGCGACATGTCCAAGATCTTCCGCGTTGCCGAAGCACTGGAATATGGAATGGTGGGCATCAATACCGGTGTGATCTCCACCGAAGTGGCCCCCTTCGGCGGCATCAAACAGTCCGGCCAAGGGCGCGAAGGCTCGAAATACGGCATCGATGACTATCTCGAGATCAAGTATCTTTGCCTGAGTATCTGAGGACGCTCGTTGAGGTACGGCGATGGCTTTCATCGCCGTACGTCGAGCGACCCTAGAATTTCGGAGCAGGGAAGATCAGCTCTTCACTATTGTCCGGCGGCACGACGGCGAATTTTTCCGGTCCCAAGTCAAGAATGTAATGGTGCAGGATGCGAATGAGCGTCTTGATATAAGCCGGTTTGTTTTCGCCATAGGGATCAACAACAATCAAGGTCGGTGGTCGCAGCTTGTCGGCAATCGGTATTCGGCAAAGCTCTGCCCCGTCGGGACTGGACTCGCTGTTTGGCCTGATATTGAGAATGGAAATCCCCAGCCCATTGGTGACGGCAGAGCGTATCGTTTCATAGGATCGGGTGCGAAGGCCAAGTTTTGGCCGCCGTGAAGCAAGGTCGAAGACCGCCATCAGATAGGTCCGCGTTTCCGGCAGGTCCAGAAGCACCAGTGGTCGTTGCGATAGCTCCTCGATCGTTACCATGCCCTTTTGAGCCAGTATGTCGTCGCGCCTGACGAGCGCATGAGTGGGCACCTTGCAGATCTTTGTAATGCCGCTGCCATATTCCTCGCCGATGTCATAGGTGACGACGACATCGAGCATGCCGGAGGCGAGCCAGTTGCGCAGTTCCACCTGGTCGCCCTCATAAAGAATAAACTCCACCTCGCCGAACTCCGCCGTCATGCGCTTGATGACGGGGGGAATGATCAGCGCACCAAGCGGCGAGAAACAGCCGATGCGTATCGTGTGCTTGCCGGCGCTGTTGATTTCGTCGAGTGAACCGTAAAAATCCGTGCCCGCCGACAGAAACCGCCTGGCCGCCACCAGGAATTTCTGGCCTGCGGGTGTGATCGCGACGCCGTGCCCCTTGCGCCTGTCGAATACGCGTACTCCGGCAGCCTCTTCTGCTGCCTCGATGGCCGCAAGCACGGATGACTGGGAAATGAGAAGCTGCTTGCAGGCCGTTGCAATGCTTCCATGCTTTGCTACCTCGACCACATACTCGATCTGCTTTATCGTAATGCGCATAGCTATTTTCTGTATCTGTTTGTGTAAATTATACATTTTATGTCTGAGTTTTTGTGTGCTGTAAATCCTTCACCAAATTGTGGAGTGATGATGCAGATCAGTGCGGACCAACCTAATGATGTGTGCTGGCGGACAGCGAAGGAGCTGACATGCGCCTTCAGCCGCGGTGAAATCAGTCCCGTCGAAGTCGCCGAGGCGACGCTTACGCGGGCAGAGGAGGTTCATGCCGATTTCAATGCGTTTACGGCCATCGACCGTGACGGGGCATTGTTGGCTGCGAAAGCCTCCGCGAAGAGATGGAAATCGGGCGCACCTTTGTCGCCGATCGATGGTGTACCCACGACGATCAAGGACATCGTTCAGTTTCACGGTGGCGACATCCGTTATGGAAGCCTCGTCACCGGCGATATTTCAGATCTTGATGATGCCCCCTCTGTCGGAAGGTTGCGCCAGGCAGGTGCGGTTTTTCTCGGTTTCACGACCACGCCGGAATTTGGCTGGAAGGCCGTAACGGACAATCGCAAGGATGGCGTTACGCTTAATCCATGGGACAGAACGAAGACACCAGGCGGCTCTTCGGGCGGCGCTGCGGTCGCGGCGGCGACGGGCGCCGGCGTGTTGCATCTGGGCACCGATGGCGGTGGCTCCATCCGCATTCCCGCGTCATTCACCGGCATCGTCGGTCACAAGCCAAGCTTCGGCCGTGTCGCGGCCTATCCGGCCAGCGCCTTTGGCACGGTCGCCCATATCGGTCCGATGGCGCGCACCGTCGAGGACGTGGCGCTGATGCTCGACGTCATGTCCGGTCGCGATCTGCGGGACTGGACACAGACGCATCAGGAATTCCAGCCTCTTTCGCTGAAGGCGGTCAACTGGCGCGGCAAGAAGATCGGTTACTGGAAACAACCTTGTGTCGGCAGCGTTCAGCAATCGGTAAGCGATGCTGTGGAAACGGTGTTGCGCGATCTCGAACTCGCTGGCGCGGCGGTGACTGAGATCAAGCTTCCTGAACAGGATGATCTGCTCGAAATCTTCTACCGGCACTGGTATGTCGGCGCGGCCAACAGGCTGTCTGCCGTCGACGAGAGATTGCATGACAGGATCGATCCGGGCTTTATCGACGCGGTCAAGTGCGGGCAGCGTTATACTGCGGTGGAGCGTATGCAGGCAGAGACTCATCGTGCCCGCTACGGCGCTCAGATGGACGCACTCCTCGACAGTTACGATTACCTGATATCACCCACCGTCGCGATCGCCCCATTTGAAGCTGGCCGGAATTTTCCGCGCGATGGCGCCTTTGCCAGCTGGGTCGAATGGGCCTCTTTCAGCTTCCCGATCAATCTCAGCCAGCAGCCGGCTTGCTCCGTACCCTGCGGCCTGAACGAGGAAGGCTTGCCGATCGGGCTGCAGATCATTGGTGCGCGTGGCGATGATGCCGGCGTTCTCGATGCAGCACTCACCTACCAACAGATGTATCCGGATCACTTCCTGACATCGGGCCGCAAGGCACCGTTTCCAGGACAAGGAAAGAGCTGATGCAAACTGCCATTCCCTTCCTTCTCAATATGATGACGCTGATCAGTATTCTCCTGATCGTCGCCATGGGTCTGGCCATCATTTTCGGCCTGATGAACGTCATCAACCTCGCCCACGGGGAGTTCATCACCATCGGTGCCTTTATTCTCGTTGCCGTACAAGGCATGGGCGGCAGTTTCTGGCTTGCGCTGCTTGTCGCGCCGGTCATTGGCTACGGTATCGGTCTCGTGCTCGAAAAATCCCTGATCGCCAGGGTCTATCAAAGCCCGCTGCATGCCATCCTGGTCACCTGGGGATTGAGCCTTATCATTCAACAGGTACTGGTCCTGACATTTGGCGCAGCCCCGCAGCGTGTCTCCGGCCCGTTTCCCGGTGCTGTCGACATCTTCGGCAGCCAGTATCCGTCCTATCGCCTCTTCCTCATTGGTTTCGCGCTGGCTGCATTTGCCGCCACGGTCCTGTTGATGAAAAAGACCGCCTTCGGCCTTGACCTGAGAGCTTCCATCCAGAGCTCCGAGATGGCGGCCGTCATGGGGGTGGATGCCAACAAGATCAATGCTCGCGCCTTTGCGCTCGGAGCCGCTCTCGCCGCTCTTGCCGGCGTACTGCTTGCGCCCTTGACCGCCGTTACAGCGTATATGGGCATCAACTATCTGGCGCGCTCCTTCTTCGTGGTTCTCGTCGGCGGTGCCGGAAGCGTCGCCGGGGTGGCAGCAGGCAGCGGCATCATCGGCGGGCTTGAAACTTTCCTCTCCTATCAATTGCCGGCCACTGTCGCCCAGGCGCTCGTTCTTGTCCTGGCCATCGTGATCCTGCGTTTCCGTCCGAATGGGATTTTGCCCGCATGACAGCGATCGACAAAAAGCCGCGCCGCAGCCGCCTGCGCCCCTCCACGCTGATTGCCGTCGTCATGCTCGCAGTGCTTGCCATGCTTCCGGTCTTCGTGGGTGGCTATACACTTTCGACCTATAGGGACGTCCTGCTGCTCGGGCTCTTCGCCCTCAGTCTCGACATCTTCTGGGGCCGGACCGGTATCCTCAGTTTCGGTCACGCGACCTTTTTCGGTCTCGGTGCCTATGGCATGGCGATAACCTCGGTTCACTTCGGCATCGATCCGCAATGGGTAAGCCTTGTCGGCCTCCTGTTCGGTGTTGGCCTTGCCGCGCTGGTGGCGCTCTGTGTCGGATATTTCATGCTTTATGGTGGCGTACGTGGTGCCTATTTCACCATTGTGACGCTGGCGCTCGCGCTGATCGCCAACCAGATCGCCATCGGCTGGTCGAGCGTCACCGGCGGAAATTCCGGCATGATCGGCATTCCGCCGCTGTCTCTGTTCGGCATGAGTTTCGCAAGTCCGGCCGACTCCTATTACCTGGCGCTTGTCGTCCTCGGCATCAGCCTGCTGGTGTCGCTGAAAGTCATGCATGGCCGTGTCGGATTTCTGCTCTCGGCCATTCAGGACAACGAACTGAAAGTCCGCACGCTCGGTTACAGAACTCAGCTGATCCTGCTGGTGACCTTTGTCAGTTCCGCGGCCCTTGCAGGACTTGCCGGCGCCATCTACGCCACCGGCACGGGCTTTGTCGCCCCCGACCTGATCGCTCTGCTGCTCTCCACCGAAGTCATCATCTGGGTGGCGGTCGGCGGCAGCGGCACGCTGACGGGCGCGGTCATAGGCACGTTCATTGTCTGGGAGCTGCAGCAGAAGATCAGTTCCTTCAGCGTTGCCGCCTGGCCGATATTCATCGGCTCCTTCTTCATCCTCCTCGTCCTCGTCTTCCCCAAGGGCATACCGGCCCTGATCATGGAAAAGGCGCGGATGTTCACCGCCAAGAAGGAGAAGCTGCAATGACCGACAGCAATGATCCCGTGCTCAAGCTGACCAACGTTCATCGCCGCTTCGGCAATTTCGTCGCCGTTGAAGACCTTTCCATGACCTTCGCTCCCGGCGAACTCACCTGCATCATCGGCCCGAACGGCGCCGGTAAGAGCACAGTGCTCAACATGATCTGCGGTACGCTGCCATTGACCGGCGGGTCGATCACATATGGCGACACGCCCATCAATGGCTGTACGCCCGAAGACATCGCCAAGCTTGGCATCGCCCGCAAGTTCCAGGTTCCGAGCGTCTTTGAAAGCCTGGACGTGATCGAAAACCTGCGCCTGGCCGTCAAGGGAACGGACGAGAACTGGATAAGCACGTTGCTCGAACTGATCCATCTGGAAGACGACCGGCATGTTCTTGCCGCCGACCTGCCGCATGGAAAGAAACAATGGCTGGAAATCGGCATGGCATTGGCCATGAGGCCCAAGGTACTCCTGCTCGACGAGCCGACCGCCGGCCTTTCCGTCGACGAGACCAGCGACATGGCCCGCTTCCTCAAAGGACTTGATGGCAGCGTTACGGTGATCGTGATCGAACACGACATGGCCTTCGTGCGCGAACTGGGAGCGCGAACCATCGTTCTCAATCACGGTTCAATTCTGGCCTCGGGCCCGTTCGACGTCGTCGAGCACGACGAAACCGTCCGTGATGTCTATCTGGGGCGCCATTAATGCTAAAAATCAACGCACTCAACGCCGCCTACGGATCCGCACGGATCCTCAACGGTCTCGCTCTCGACATCGGCCGACGCGAGGTCATCGGCATTCTTGGCCGCAACGGTGTCGGCAAGACGACATTGATGAAGACGATCATGGCCATCGTGGCGCCGACTGCCGGCACCATTTCGCTGGATGGCCGCGCCATCGCCGGTCTTTCTACCCATCAGATCGCCAAGGCGGGTATTGCCTATGTGCCGCAGGGCCGAGGGATCTTCGACAAGCTGACGGTCGAGGAAAATCTCCGCATGGGACTGCGCGCAAACGCATCCGCCTCACCGCGCATTCCAGACTTCATCTATGACCGCTTTCCAATCCTGCACGAGCGCCGCGAACAGATCGCCGGCACCATGTCCGGCGGCCAGAAACAGCAGCTCGCCATCTCACGGGCGATGTGCAGCGATCCGAAAATCCTTCTTCTCGATGAACCCTCCGAAGGCATCCAGCCGAATATCGTCAACGACATCGGCGACTTCATCCGACATCTGGTCGAGACCAGGGACATCTCGGTCATTCTCGTCGAACAGAACCTTGGCCTTGTAAAGCGCTCCGTCGACCGGATTGCGATCATGGTCAAGGGACAGGTCGTCCATAGCGGACTGCCCGCCGAACTCGAAGATGAGGAGCTTCTGCAGAAATACCTTTCCGTGTGACTTCATCCAACCAAATCAAAAAGGGGAACAACATGACTTCGACACTGATTACCAGACGCGCAGCACTCAAGACGCTCGGCGTCGGCACGCTCGCCGCGTCAAGCTTTTCGCTCGGTATGCCGGGCATCATCCGTGCCAAGGAAGCACCCGTCAAACTCGGCTTCCTGTCCGGCATGACAGGTCTCGAAACCATTCTCGGCGAAACGCAGCTCAACTGCTTCAAGCTGGCAGTCAGCGAGATCAACAAGGCAGGCGGCATCGCCGGACGTGAGGTCACCTTCATCGAGGAGGACGATCAGACGACCACCCGCGGCGCCATCGATAAGGCCCGCAAGCTCGTGCATGAGGACGAGGCCGACGCCATCATCGGCCTGATCGCCAGCCTGACACATGTGGCCGCTCGCAGTGTCACCACGCCGGCCAAGAAGCTGCTGATGTACACGACCTACTACGAGGGCGATGTCTGCGAACGCTACTTCTTCTCCACCGGCCAGGTTCCGAACCAGCAGATCACGCCGACCGTCGATTGGCTGATGGCCAATGAAGGCAAGACGACCTACATCATCGGTTCGGACTATGTCTGGCCTCGCAAGAGCGCTGAGGTCATCCGCGGGGCGATGGAAGCGAAGGGTGGCAAGGTTGTCGGGGAGGATTTCCTGCCTTTCGGCACGCAGGATTTCGGCCCGGTCTTCGACCGCATCAAGGCCGCCAATCCCGATTTCATCTGGATCATGGTCGCAGGCAACGACCTCATCACCTGCCTCAAGCAGTACCAGAGCTTTGGCCTGAAGCAGCAGCTCTTCTCCAACGGCCTGGACGAGATGTTCTCCTTCTTCCACCCGGAACTTACGTCGGGTACGCTCTCCAACCAGGCTTATTTCATGGGACTGGACAACGAGCGGAATGCTGCCTTCAAGAAGGCCTATGGGGACATGTTCGGCGCGGAGAAGCCGATCAACGCGATTGGCGAAGCGGCCTATGACGCGGTCTACCTTTACAAGGCCGCCGTCGAGAAGGCCGGCACGACGGAGACCGAAGCCGTCATCGACGCACTTCGTCAGGTCTCTTTCGATGCGCCGCAGGGTACTGTCAACTTTGCGTCCAACAATGTCATGCGTTCCAACAGCCTGCTGGCGCGTGGCAATGACAAGGGGCATTGGGATATCGTCGAAAACTTCAAGCAGATCGACCCGTTGGTCGCTGGTTGCAGCCTGTAGGACTGAGAGAAGGTACCCATGTTGCCCTCCGGCGAAGTCGCCAGCTTCGAGACAAGCGCAGATGCGCTTGTGACCGCCATACGCAAACGCGAAATCACCGTTCAGGACGCAACATCGCATTTCCTGACGCGGATCGCGCAGAGCAACGGCACAATCGGTGCGGTTCGCCACACCATGTCCGAAGCGGCGATGGAGGCGGCGGGCCTATGGGATAAGCGCATCCGATCAGGGGAGGGACCGCCTCCCCTGATCGGGCTTCCCGTCGTGGTGAAAGAAAATTGCGATACTGTCGGCGTCCGTTGCTCGGCAGGCTTGTCCTTTCGTAATGACCATGCACCGGCAGTCGATTCCGACATCACCCGCCGCCTGCGTGAGGCGGGGGCCATCATTCTCGGGGTTTCGGTCAGTGATCCCGGTGCCTTCAGTGTGCGCACGCCGGACGTAACCCATCCTGTCGATCCGGCATTGACGGTGGGCGGCTCCAGCGGCGGCTCTGCCGCGGCACTCGCCAGTGGCTTCTGCCTTGGTGCGATCGGCAGCGATACGGGCGGTTCAATCCGCATTCCTTCCGCCTGTTGCGGGACCGCGGGCTTGAAGCCAACCTATGGTGCGTGGTCGAAGGAGGGCGTTTTTCCACTGGTTCCCTCGCTGGACCATATCGGTCCCATGGCTCGAACGGCGTCGGATGTCAGACTGATCTGGCAGGCCTTGACGCAGCCCCGCAAAAGCCCGGCCAGGACTGTGCGCAAAGCCGGCTTTGACCAGAATTGGGTTGCCGTTGCGGATCCGCAGATCCGTGAAGCCTTCGCCCGTGGTCTAGACATGATGCAAGCGCGCGGCATCGAGATTGTTGAGGTCACACTTCCTGATCTCGATGAAATCTCGGCGATGCATGGCCAGATTTTCATCGTGGAGGCCGCAGCTCTCCATTGCGCTCAACATGCAGACGATATCGCCAGTTACCCAGCCTTGGCACGCGATTGGTTCGCCGCAGCGCGTGACATCAAATTGGGAACCTATGTTGACGCATGCCGAAAACGACATGCGATGAAACTTCACATCGACAGAATTTTGGGTAGGGTCGATGCGATTGTCACGCCTACGATCGCTGTTTCGCGAGCATCCAAGATCGGCAACACATTAGAGATTGCGGGGCAAGCGCATGACTACACCATGGCGCTTGTACGCATGACATCTCTTTTCAATCATACCGGCCATCCTGCTGTCGCCTTTCCGATCCCGGATACGGGTGACAGCTTGTCTGCGAGCATCCAGCTTGTGGGGCCATGGCATGCGGAGGCGATGTTGCTCGATCTGGCCGGATTGCTTGAACGGGGCGCTTGAGCTGCGGTGGATCGCATTTATGGCTGCATGGCAGCTTGCGCTGCCGCATGCAGTGCTGCTTCCAGCTTCAGGGCGGCACGGCGTGGCGGCTTATCACGGGAATGTTCGAGATAGTAATGTCCGGGGCCCGGCGTCCTCGGTACAAGCGGGCAGACCGCCAGATCGAGCGTTTCCGCCAATGGCCCGCAAACAGGAAGATGGCCGATCGCCAGTCCGAGCCCTTGCGCCACCATGACGAGCGCGAGCGGTGTCGTATCGACAGGCTCAAGCCTCAGCTGGCGCCTGGGAATTGGGCCCAGATTTTGGGAGAGCAGCACGGACCATCCTATTGCGTGCGCGGCAACATCATAGAGCTTGTAAGAGAGCAGCATGTTCAAATCGGTGATCTTGGACAGATCGATCCGTCGGCACATCACAACGTGCGACATTCCCATGAGCCGCGCCGGATGGCGCACGAGATGCGGATCCTCACCAAAGAGTATCGAGAGATCCGGTTTGATCACACGCATTGAGCCTTCGATGACGAGATCAACGCGAATGTTTGGATTGGTCTGTTCAAACTCCGCAAGCACGCGCGGCAACCAACTCATCGCCATTAGCTGACTGGCAAAAAGCGTGACACGTTCAATTCCTTCACGGGCGAATAAGGCGCCTGCCTTGCTCTCGATCGCGCCCAGCGAGAGCTGGATCGTCGGAAGGAAGTCGGCTCCCTCTGGTGTCAGGCGGATACGATTGGCGGTTCTGAGGAAAAGCGGACGGCCCAGATGCGTCTCCAAGGCCAGAATCTGCTGGCTCACCGCAGCCGCCGACATGTTCAGCTCTTTCCCCGCACGCGCAAAACTTTGGTGGCGTGCCGCTGCCTCGAATATCCGTAACCAATTGAGTGAGGGGATCATCGCGCCAATCATTCCTCAGCATAAGTCACACTTACGCTCAGATCAAATAGATAGTGTATCTACTAATGCTGATCATCGTGACATGAATCAAGTCGGTCGTGATGACCTAAATATAACAAAGGGAACGACGATGATGCTGAACAGACGCGGCCTTTTTGCCCTTGCTCTGATGCCATTCATGGGTGTTCCGGCAATGGCTCAGACCTTGCCGGATCATATCACCATTGCGACGGAGGGTGCCTATCCTCCCTGGAATTACACCGCTCCGGACAACTCGTTGATCGGTTACGAAATCGATCTGATCAAGATCCTCTGCGAGCGCATGAAAACCAAATGCGATGTCATCTCGCAGGAGTGGAACGGCATTATTCCCGGCCTGACGGTCGGAAAATACGACGCCATCATCGCTTCCATGGGCGTAACAGAAGAACGCAAGAAGGTTGTCGCCTTTTCAAAACCCTATGCGCGTGCCCCGAACGGTTTTCTGACCACCGGTGACAATGAGCTCAAGGACCTTCCCGACCCGGGCCAAAGCTTCGACCTTGCGACGAAGCCCGAGCAAGCCGCTGCCGTTCTTGCCGCGATCAAGGCCAAGCTTGAAGGTAAGGTCATCGGCATACAAACCGGCTCGACGGCTGCGCCGTTCGCAGCCGAATATCTGAAGGGTCTAGATGTGCGGGAATATCCGACTTTCGAACAGCTTGGCCTCGAACTGACGGCCGGACGTGTCGATATTGCGATCGCGAACGTTACCGCGTTCAAGGCCATTATCGATGCAAACCCTCCGGGTACTCTCGTTTTCACCGGCCCGACTTTCGCAGGCGGCGTGCTTGGTCTTGGCACAACGAATGTTGCGTTTCGTCAGGGTGAGGCGCCTCTGCAAGCGGCCTTCGACACAGCGATCGACGAGATCAACAAGGACGGGACCAATGCGGCCCTGACCAGCAAATGGTTCGGGACGGACATTTCGATCAAGGAATGATCGAAAGCCCCTTCACTCTGAACAGGTGAGGGGGCGAAACGGCTCGCCCGTTTCGAAGCCACATATTTCTTTCGTCACACAGGTGCCAGAATGTTTACGCCCGTCGGGTCCTCCGAGGCAGCGCTCACTGTTTTCCTCAATGGACGGCCATTGCCCGCACGCTTCGGCGAAACGATTGCGGCATGTCTTTTGCGCGCTGGTGTCGGCTCGTTTCGCACGACCCCGGTCAGCGGCAGCCCGCGATTGCCATATTGCATGATAGGTCACTGCTTCGACTGTCTGATCGAAATCGAGGGTGTGGGTAGCCGCCAGGCTTGTCTTAGCCAGGTGGAGCCGGGAATGCGGCTTCGCACCCAAAATGGTCCCGCCGCCATTGAAGGGCTTGATCTGCACGAGGCCGGTCAATGAACGCCTTTGCCAATCGCGTGCCCGGCGTTCCCGAAAACAGACCTGCCTACGATACGGATGTCATCATCATCGGCGCCGGGCCTGCCGGCATGTCGGCGGCTATAGACCTGGCCGCGGCCGGCCGGCGCGTCATTGTTCTCGACATGCAGCCGGCACCTGGCGGGCAGATATTCCGATCGCTGGAGGCCAATCTTGCCTCGCAGCCTGCAACGGACGAGCTTCTCGCCGCTCTTGGTCCTGCCTACCGCGCTGGCGAAGCGTTGATCGCACGCTTCCGTGCAGCCAGGGAGATCGATTATCGCCCCGACACGACCGTCTGGGATTTGAGACATGACGGGACTGTCGGTTGGCTGAAAGGAGAAGCGGCCGGCTATGTTCGCGCGCCTCATGTCATCCTTGCTACCGGTGCGATGGAGCGGCCGGTTCCGTTTCCCGGCTGGACATTGCCGGGTGTCATGACGGCGGGGGCGGTGCAGACGCTGCTGAAGGCGGGCCGTTTGAAGCCGCAAGGTCGCGTGGTGCTCGCGGGCACCGGTCCTTTGATCTTTCTGCTGGCAGAGCAGCTCCGCTGTCTCGGCATTCGGCCCGCTCTTGTGGCGCGAACAGATCGCATTTCCGACATGATCCGCGCCGCTCGATGGATCCGCCCCTCGGCCATTCCCGCGATCCTGAAGGGTGCGGTGTGGATGGCCAAACTGAAGCTGGCGGGCATCCCGATGAGTACAGGGATTTCTGAACTGAGCGCTCAAGGAGTTGGACGCGTTGAGAGTGTCAGTCTGATGGTTGCAGGCAGAAAAATGACAATCCCTTGCGACCTTCTTATCGTTCATGATGGCATCGTGCCCTCCATGGATCTTGCCCATGGCGCCGGTCTGGCCCTTGAATGGCAAGAGGGTGATGCAAGCTGGCGGCCTAAAACATCGCTCGACGGCAAGGTGGAACTTGTGCCGGGTCCGGCGCTTGTCGATGGGCCGTGCCGTATTCGTATAAGCGGTGACGCACGTGTCATTGGCGGCGCTGATGCCGCGATTGCCCACGGTCGCCATGTCGCGGCAGAAATTCTCGCGGAAGCCCGCGCTGAGGGTGGAGTAGGAGTGAAGCCCGGCCAGGATAACGGCAGCGGGACTGCCGCTGCGGTGCAGCGTGCCATGGCCTATCGGCCTTTCATCGAAGCCGCTTTTCCAATGGGGCTTGCCAGGGAGCTTCCGCCGGACGACGCAATCGTCTGTCGCTGCGAGGAGCTGACGGCCGGAACGTTACGGGCAACCATCGCGCAAGGCGCGACAAGCATGGATCTGATACGGGGCACGCAGCGATGTGGCATGGGGCCCTGTCAGGGGCGCAGTTGTTCCGCGACGCTGGCGCGCCTCTTGCGTGAAGCTCATCCGCAGTCGCAGCCAACGCCTTTTCGCCCCCGCCCGCCGTTCCGCCCACTACCTCTGGGCGCACTGGCAAAGCTTGAAGGCGCCGACCCGGAACTGGCGCAGATCATCTCTCTTGAAGACAAGCCGAACGCTCCGCTGGAGGAGGCTGACCCTCATGCGTAAGGTTTGCGAGGATGTTTTGATTGTCGGCGGCGGGTTGCAGGGATGCGCTATCGCACTGTTTCTGGCCCGTGCGGGCAAACAGGTCACGCTGATCGAGAAAAACCTGGCGGGACGCCATGCTTCGGGCGTCAATGCAGGCGGGCTGCGGCTGCTGATCAGAGATATCCGCGAGTATCCCTTGTCCTTGCGGGCGATGGAAATGTGGAAATCTCTCGGTGACTATGTGGGCGACAGGGCTGCGGAGAGTTGCGAGGTGAAGCTCGGCACATCCCAGATCGCGGTCGCCATGGACAGCGCGGAGATGGAATGGGCAGAGGCGCGTGCTCGCGACATGAACCGGCGTGGAATCCAGTCCGAGGAAATCATCGGTCCGGACGAACTCCATCGGCTTCTTCCCGGCCTTTCCCGGTCCGCACTCGGCGGGCTCATCTCTCGCGGTGACGGTCACGCAAATCCGGCCAATATGGCCCGCGCGATGCGAAATGCTGCTGAAAGCGCCGGTGTGCGAATTCTCGAACGGTGCGGATTAAAAAGCGTCGAACCTCGGGCGCAGGGTGGTTGGCGTGCAATGACGGATAACGGATTGATCGAGGCAGATGAGGTCGTCAATTGTGCGGGCGCCTGGGGATCCGAGATTGCCGCGTCGCTCGGTGAAACAATGCCGGTCAAGGTTATGGCGCTCAGCATGATGGTGACCGCACGCGTGCAGCATTTTGTCGATCCGGTCGTTATCGGGATCGATCAGCCGCTGTCGTTCAAGCAGAGCGCGGTGGGCTCACTGGTGATCGGCGGCGGGATATCCGGCAAGCCCTGTCTGGCGGACGGGACATCCTTCACGATCATGGACCGGATGGCATCGAGCGCGGCAGCGACAATCGCAGCCTTTCCAGCACTTGCAGGCGTTCCGGTCTTGAGAACCTGGACGGGACTCGAAGCTTCGACGCCTGATGGAGTGCCGTATATCGGTCCCAGCCGCAGACACGAAGGGCTTTGGCATGTGTTCGGTTTTTGCGGACACGGCTTCCAGATATCGCCGGCGGTCGGGGAGGCAATTGCTCAATCGATCGTGGCGGGAAAACTGGATGCAAAACTCGCAGCTTTTGCCGTCGATCGCCATGAGGCGCAGCGGGTCGAGGATGTTGTACAATGACACCTGACATCTTGTCTCTGTTGAGCTTTGACGCAGGCTGGGGAAAGCCCTTGCTCATCGCTGCCGGAGTGACACTCGCGGCGGCGACCTGCGGTTTTCTCCTCGGAAGCGTTTTCGGCTTGTGCGGTGCGTCGATGAAACTGTCGCACAGAATACTGCTACGCACTGTCGGCCAGTTTTACACGACGGTTTTCCGCGGTGTGCCGGAAATCCTTGTCGTCTATCTTTTCTATTTCGGTGGCAGCGTGGTTGTTACCAAGACGATGAACCTTGGCGGGTTTCCGGGTTTCTATTCGATGCCGGCATTCGCCATTGGTGTCATTGCCGTCGGGATCGTGTCGGGTGCCTACCAGACGGAGGCATTTCGCGCCGCCTACATGCGTCTTGATCGCGGGCAAATCGAGGCGGGTGCGGCCTGCGGCATGCCGAAGCTGCTTCTGTTGAGGCGGATCATCGTGCCGCAAACCCTCCGCTACGCACTGCCGGCGCTTGGCAACATCTGGCAGTCAGCCTTGAAGGAGACGTCGCTTCTGTCCGTGATCGGCCTGACCGAATTGCTGCGACAGGCCGGAACAGCGGCGGGCTCGACCCGGCAGCCATTGCTGTTTTATGCCGTCGCAGCCCTCATGTTTCTGATCATCGGTCGCGCAACAGGCTACGGGCTTTCCGTGCTGGAACGCCATCTCGCCAAGCCGTGGAGACGTTGAACATGGATTGGTCGTTTATGTTCGATGTTCTGCGTCAACTGCTGCTCGGAGTCCCGTTAACGCTGCAGCTCACTGCCCTGTCATTGTTAGCGGGTTTTGTTCTGGCCGTGCTCGTCGCCAGCGCCGCCGGTAGCAGTATTGCGCCTTTGCGATGGCTGGCCAGGGGGCATGTCGAACTCTTTCGCGGTACACCGCTGCTCGTGCAGATATTCCTGATCTACTACGGGCTCGGTCAGATCCCGGCACTGCGGCATTCCTTTCTGTGGCCCTTCCTGCGCGAACCCTATTGGTGTGCGGTTCTTGCCCTCGCGTTAAATACCTCAGCCTATACGGCAGAGATTATTCGCGGTGCGATCCAGTCGGTGCCGGCGGGGCAGATCGAAGCCGGGCGTGCGTGCGGCATGTCCGGTCTCCTGCTTCGTCGCCGGATCGTCTGGCCGATTGCCATTCGCCACGGCCTGCCGGTCTATGGCAGCGAAATCATTCTCATGGTCAAGGCAACATCGCTGGCCAGTATCATTACCCTGACGGAGATGACGGGCATCGCTCACAAGCTGATTTCCTCGACCTATCGCGTCTTTGAGATCTTTATTGTTACCGGAGCGCTCTATCTCGCGCTCACCTTCCTGATCAGCGCGGCGATCTCGATCATCGAGAAGCGCCTGCATGCACATCACGCGCATCGTCGTTCATGACGCGGCGCCGAATGGAGAAAGCCATGTCAAATCCGGTTGCCGTTGCGGTCGACGGTCTTCACAAGAGTTACGGCACGCATGAAGTCCTCAAGGGCATCGATTTTTCAGCTTGCGAGGGTGAAGTCGTATCCATTCTCGGCGCATCCGGATCGGGGAAATCGACCTTCCTGCGCTGCCTTAATCTTCTCGAATTGCCCTCGGCAGGGCGCTTGCAGATATCCGGGGAAGAGGTGAAGCTTAAATCGGTGGGCGACGGATTGCGGATTGCCGACCAGAAACAGGTCGATCGCCTGCGCACGCAGGTGACCATGGTGTTCCAGAATTTCAATCTGTGGGAACACATGACCGTTCTCGAAAACCTCATCGAAGCGCCTGTTCACGTCCAGCGCCGCAACCGTGCCGAAGTGCTTGACGAGGCCGAAGCGATGCTGGAACGGGTTGGCATGAAAGAACGCGGCAAGGCGTATCCCGCGCAATTGTCAGGCGGTCAGCAGCAGCGTGCCGCCATCGCGCGCGCGCTCGTCATGAAACCCAGGGTCATGCTGTTTGACGAGCCGACCTCCGCGCTTGATCCGGAACTGGTTGGTGAAGTTCTCAACGTGATGCGTGATCTGGCATCGGAAGGTCGGACGATGCTGGTCGTCACCCACGAAATGGGTTTTGCGCGCGATGTCTCGAGCAAGATCTTGTTTCTCGAGCATGGTCGCATCGTGACGGCAGGTTCGCCGGCAGAACTTTTCGGCGGCGGCGTCAACCAGCGTTTCGACCAGTTCGTGTCCCGTTTCAGCCAGGGCTAACGCCGGAAAAATCTACCGGGGATGTCACCTTGCCCGCCGTCAGGCCTGCAAACGAATGGAACAAGGCACGAAGATCTGGCTCATCGCAGCATACCGATGCTTTTTCGACAGGAAGCCACCGGCGCTTTCGGACGTTCATCTCCGGGAATGCGTCAGCGACCTCGCTGACGAGCAGCGGATAGACCGAGACCGTCAGCCATTGCTGACGTTCGGGCTTGAAATAGCGATACTGGCCGATTGTTTTCTTGGCGATCCTGCCGGTCACGCCCGCCTCCTCGAATGCTTCCCGTCTGGCGCATTCGAACTGGTTTTCCCGTCGCTTGATATTGCCTTTCGGAATGATCCAGCGACCGGTTCTTTTGCTGGTGATCAAGAGCGCCATGAGCCAACCGCGATCATCGATCCTCCAGCAGATCGCACCGCATTGATGTGGCTTTTTCATCTTCCCCGAAGATCCGTCTGCTGATGCGATATCGGCGGGTAGAATATCTGGCACAGGATGATCCCTCATCATGGCAGGTCCACGGCGCGCAGGACCGTCAACATCCCGGCGGTGCCGCAGGTGAAGTCGAGATCGGTGTCGAGGCCGGACGTCTGCCAGTCGATAGAGGTGGTCACGCCGAGCTGCTCGAGGCAGGGCAGCATTCCAAGAATATCCCAGCTGGGAATGCCGAGACCGACATAACCGTCGACATTGCCCTTGGCGATGTCGATCAGCGATATGACCGAGGATCCGGTGACCCGGTATGCAAGGTTCAGCTCGGTGATCACTTGCTCAAAAAGCGCCACGCCCTGTTCGGCCGGTATTTTCGGATGAATGCCAACGCCTATGGCCGCGTAATCGCGATTGAACGGAGGCAAGGTTGGCAGCGGTTTGCCGTTCAGTTCTGCCGGCAGTTCGTTGCCTCCCGCAAACAGCTCGTCGCAGGCAGGAGCGTTTACGACACCGAATGTCGGACGGCCGTTTTCGAACAGGCCGATGGAAACGCCCCAATTCTGGCTGCCGCGCACGAAATTGAACGTGCCGTCGATCGGGTCGATCACCCAGACCCGACCCGAGCTGCCGTTCACGGCGCTGCCCTCCTCACCGAAAATGCCGTCCTCGGGAAAGCTGCGGACAAGCTCCTTGCAGATGAAAGCTTCGACTTCCCTGTCTGCGGCGGTGACGAGATCGAGCGGACCCTTGGCTTCAATATTCGCGGCCGGGCCGCTGTTGAAATGGCGCAATGCGATTTCGCCTGCCTCCATGGCAATGGCTTTCACGCGGGCATGCTGATTGTTCAAGACGGATTACTTTCAGTGTTCAAATGAGATGTGGCGGGTATGGACGGCCATTGAGTCATCTGCGCCGATGCGATAAACAAAATAGGCATAGGGTTCGGTGATGCAGTCGGGCTCGTGCTCGATTGCCGCAAGATCGAGCGCGACCTGGAAGGCGGGGCTGCCGCCAACGGCGCAATAGGCGCCGTTCCAGAGCGTCTGGTAAGGACGATGGATATGGCCGGCGAGAAGCATCAAACGCCCGCCATAATTCGCAACCAACCGCGATATGTCTTCGCGACCGCCTACCAAAGCATTGTCATCCAGCGGTTTGATGCCCGAAGGAAACGGCGGATGATGCAGGAGGATCAGCGTCGGCGCACTGGTCTCGCGTTCCAGTTTGTCGGCCAGCCAGGCAAGGCTTTCCGGCGCTAGTGCTCCGGCAACTTGTCCTTCGACCAGCGTATCGAGCGCCAGCACCCGGAAACCGTCTATCTCCGTTTCATAATTCAGAAACGTGCCCGTTTCGAATGGCAGCCTATCGGCAAAGGCGGTTCGCAGACTGGCGCGTCTGTCATGATTGCCCGGCACGATCAGCACCGGTACCTTTAAAGGAGCGAGAACGTCCTTCAACAGTTCGTAGTCGGCAGCCGATCCGCCATCGGTGACATCACCGGTAAACGCGACGGCATCGAGTGCAGGAGAGAAACGCGACAGGTCATCGACAATCCTGCGGGCGAGCCTTTCGATGTCCAGCCGCACAGGCGGTGTCTCGGGTTTGTCCGCGAACAGGTGAAAGTCTGAAATATGGGCGATGAGCACGATTGTTCTCCCTTCTTAACGGATGCCGGCGCGCATAAAACTCTGCACGAACTGGCGCTGGAAGATGATGAAGGCGACGAGAAGCGGTGCGACCGAAAGCAGCGTTGCGGCTGTCACACGTGCCCAGTCGACACCCTGTTCCACGGTCGCAAACACCTGCAGGCCGACGGTGATCGGTCGGGTCTCCACCGAATTGGTGACGACCAGCGGCCATAAAAAATTGTTCCAGTGGTAGCTGACCGTGACCAGGCCGAAGGCGACATAGGTGGGTTTTGCCAGCGGCACGAAAACCCGCATCAGGATCTGGAAGGCATTTGCCCCTTCCAGACGCGCCGCTTCCTCAAGCTCTTTCGGAATGCTTTTGAATGTCTGCCGGAACAGGAAGATGCCGAAGGCCGAAGCGAGATAAGGCAGGCCCATGCCGAGGATCGTGTCGCGCAGGCCGAGACTTGCAAGCGTCCGGTAATTTTCCACCAGCAGGATTTCGGGCATGATCATCAGCTGGATCAGCACGAGCATGAAGAGCACGTTCGAACCGCGGAACGGAAAACAGACGAAGGCGTAGGCGGCGAGCGTACAGACGACCAATTGGCAGCCGAGGATGAGCGACACCAGCAGGAAAGTGTTGAGAAAATAGCGTGGGAAAGGTGCGGCCGAGAGCACCTGCGCAAAATTCTCAAGCGTCAGAGGCGCGAAGAGATCGAAGGAGCTTGAGCCGGTCGATGGGTGGAAAGCCGCCCACAATGCGAAAAGCAGCGGCGAGATCCAGATAAGGGCAAGCAGCCATGCGCCGAGCGTTGTGATGGTGCCGGCCTTCGGGTTGGAAGCACTGGTCATCGGTAATGAACTTTCCTGTCGAGATAACCGAACTGGAACAGCGCGACGAGCGCGAGAAGGGCCAGCAGAAACACGGTGAGCGCTGCGGCGTAGCTTGTATCCCAGTATTGGAAGCCGGTTTCGTAGATGTAGAAGAGCAGGAGCGTCGTGGAGTTATCCGGCCCGCCCTTGGTCAGCGCAATGACGTGATCGACAAGGCGGAAGGCGCCGATCAGCGCGTTGACGAGCACGAAAAGCGTGGTCGGCATGATCAGCGGGGCTGTCACCCGGCGAAAGATCTGTAGCCGGCTTGCACCTTCCAGGCGGGCGGCCTCGATCAATGTCGGCGAAATCTGCTGCAAGGCTGCCAGATAGAAGATCATGAAGAAGCCGGCTTCCTTCCAGATCGTGATGACGATCAGCGACCAGAGCGCGGTCGATGGCGTGCCGAGAAGATTGTTGTGGCCGAGCCCGATCAGGCCGAGCAACTGGTCGACCGGGCCGTAGCTCGGGGCGTAGAAGAATAGCCAGATATTGGCGACGGCGACCATCGGCAGCACTGTCGGGGTAAAATAGGCCATGCGGACAAGGCCCTGGCCGGAAATCCGGCTGTTGACGAACAGTGCCATGGCAAGAGCCAGCGCCATCGAGGCCGGAATGGTGACGATGGCATAAACGATGTTGTTGGTCAGCGCCTGCCAGAAGACGGGATCTTCGATCATGCGCACATAATGGTCGCCGCCGATGAAGACGGAAGGCCGTCTGCCTTTCGGCGTGGTGAACACGCTGTTGTAGAGGGTCGCCAGAACAGGCTGATAGGTAAAGGTCCACAGAAGAACTGCAGCCGGTAGAAGCAGCAGGCTTCCATAGAGAAGGTTGCGCGATTTGTTCATGGGCTATCGACAGCGTCCGGTTTTGCATATGAAGACAGACTACGCGGCGGATTTCGCCGCGTAGTCATGGAGACAGGATCAGCGATACTGCTTGAGGATCTTGTCGATCTCGGCCTGGGCTTCGCCAAGTGCTTTCTCCGGCGTCTTGTTGCCGGTCAGCGCTGCCGCCAGAGCGTCGTTGAGGATCTTTGTGGTGCGGGCGCTCTCGTGGGTGGAGAATTCCGGCACCGCGTTGGGAATCTGCTTCAAAGCCACGAGCGCATTCGGCTCCTTGGCGGTGTATTCGGTCAGCGTCTTGGTCTTCCAGGCACCGTCACGCGGGGCAACGTAACCCGTCTGCACGGCCCAGTCGGCAAGGATCTCGTCCGAGGTCAGGAATTTTGCGAACTTGAAAGCGGCCTCTTTCTGTTCGGTAGAAGCATCCTTGAAGATGTAGAAATTGCCGCCGCCGAGCGCCGAGGCCGGATTCGGATGGCCGGGGAAGGGGGCAACACCGAAATCAAACGTCGCATTCTTGCGGATGTTCGTCAGGTTGCCCGTCGTGTGCCAGATCATGGAAACGCGACCGGCAAGGAAATCGGCCGGTGCCGTACCCCATTCGAAGATGCTCTGAGGATGCACGCCGTCCTTCTTCGACAGATCGACCCAATATTGCAGGGCTTCGACGACCTTCGGGTCGGTCAGGTAGGTCTGGTTGCCTTCGTCATTCATCAGGCGGGCGCCGTTCTGGGCAGCCAGCGCACCGAACATCCACTGCGAGGAACCGACATTGCCGGCAATGCCGACACCCCAGCGGGTTGTGTTGCCGGATGCATCCTTGGTGGTCACGGCCTTGCCGGCGGCGACCATATCGTCCCAGGTCTTCGGATAGGCTTCCGGATCGAGGCCCGCATCCTTGAAGGCCTGCTTGTTATAATACATGACGGCGGTGGAGCGCTGGAAAGGCACGGACCAGAGATGGCCGTCGATCTGGGCGCTCTTCAGATAGGCCGGCATAAAGCCGTCGATCCAGGCCTTGTCGGCATCGGTCTTCACGAACTGGTCGATCGGATCGACGACGTCCTCATCGATAAGCGTGAAGACGTCGGTGGCAAGCAACACGGCAATCGCCGGTGGCGTGCCGGCCTTGGCGGCTGTCAGCGCCTTGGTCGTGGTGTCATTGTAATTGCCCGAATAGATCGGTGCGACCTGAATATCCGGGTTTTCCGCCATGAACTTGGCGACATAACCATCGATGACCTTGGTCACCGGGCCACCGACCTGGACCGGATAATAGAAGTCGAGCTTTGTCTGGGCAAAAGCCTGGGACGCGCCGACGACACCGAGCATGAGCCCGGTCGCTGCGAGTTTCAGCAGATTCCGTTTGATAATATGCACTGGATCTCTCCGAATTATTGGTTCTTGAAAGCAGTCACGTCATCCCGACGAAGCCCTGTGGACCTGTCGAAGAATTGCAGGGCGGTCGGCGACCAGCCCAATCTGATTGCGGCGCCTTCGCCGATGGCTGCGCGGCCAGGCAGTTTGGCCTGCAGCGATTGTGTGCCGATGCGGCAGGTAAGGATGGTGTCGGATCCAAAATATTCGCTGGTCTGAACGGTGGCCGGTTCGCCGTTATCCGACAGCCGGATATGTTCCGGGCGGATGCCGAGTTGCAGCTCTCCGCTTGCCTGATCGGTCAAAAGGCGTGCGCTGCCGGGCAGGGCCATTCCGCCTTCGATTTTTGCCAGATCGAGAATATTCATCGGCGGGGTGCCGATGAAGCGGGCAGCAAATACCGAAGCCGGGCGCTCATAAAGATCTTCAGGCGATCCCGCCTGCTCGATCCTCCCGCCATTCATGAGAATGACCTGATCGGCCATGCTCATCGCTTCTGTCTGATCGTGGGTCACGTAAAGCATGGTGATGCCGAGCCGTTTCTGCAGCGACCGGATCTCGCTGCGCATCTCGGCACGCAGCTTGGCATCGAGGTTGGAGAGCGGTTCGTCGAGAAGGCAGACGGAGGTTTCGGCAATCAGAGCGCGGCCAAGCGCCACGCGCTGTTGCTGGCCGCCGGACATCTGCGAGGGACGACGGTCGAGCAGGTGCTCGAGACCAAGCATATCCGCGGTCAGCTTCAGTCGTGCGGCCTGTTCCCCCTTGGAAAAACCGCGCACAGAAAGGCCGAACAGAATGTTCTGCGCTGCCGTCAGATGCGGAAACAGGGCATAGGACTGGAACACCATGGAGAGGCCGCGTTTGGCTGGCGCCAGCTGCGTCACGTCCCGGCCGGCAATCGTCATCGTGCCCGAAGTTGCATCGTCCAGCCCTGCAATCAGCCGCAGCGTCGTCGATTTTCCGCAACCGGAAGGTCCGAGAAGGGCGACGAAAGTGCCTTTTTCAGCCTGAAACGTAATATTGTCGACAGCACGAAACGTGCTCCAATCCTTGACGAGATTGGATACAGAAATACCCATTGAAAATGTTCCCGGATTTTACGTTCAGACGAAGATGAACTTCGCCTGCAGTTCGCTTGAAAGAGACGCCACAAGCGGCCTTGTCTTTTCGTCGGTGACGATGTGATCGATGTTCTTCAGCGGCGCGATCACGGAGAGCGCCGTGCGGTCGAATTTCGAATTGTCGGCGACCACGATGACTGTCCGAGCAATCTCGATCATTGCCTGCTGGACAGCGCCGACCTCGGGGCCGACGGTGGCAATGACACCGCGCTTGAGGTCTACAGCGGCAACGCTCAAGATCGCCGTGTCGACACTGAATGTGCGAATGGCTTCGATGGCGGCCGGACCACCGAGCGAGCGGTTGATCTCGATATATTTGCCGCCGATCAGGTGAACATCCTTGTGGCCGCCCGCGACCAGCTGGGTCAATGTGTCAGTTCCATTGGTCACGAAAGTTAGGGACGGGCGGCCTGCGAGATGTTTGGCCACCTGCAGCGATGTGGTTCCGCTGTCGATCATGATCGCATCGCCGTCAACGATCATCTCTGCCGCTGCCGCGCCGATGCGCGCCTTTTCGGCCGCATTGATCTCTTCGCGAACCGAGACGACGTGGTCGCGGGTCGCCTGGTTGATGATGGCAGCACCGCCATGCATGCGTTTGAGCAGGCCACGCGCCTCCAGTTCGGTAAGATCTCGTCGCACGGTCGCAATCGATACGCCCAGCGCGTCCTTCAACGCTTGCGCGTCGGCAAACATTTCCGTTCGCAGATGCCCGAGCAGTCGGGCCTGCCGCTGCGCGGCCGAGGCGAAGTGGCTGTCCTTTGTTTCGTCGTCCATGATTGGTGGCGCTCATGATGAGTGATCGTATGCGAGCATAAATACGATCGAATACGATCAAATCAAATGAAACTTTTATGACATTTTCGGAGTTCAAGCTGTTGTTTGGACTCTTTTAATTCGTCGTCGCCATTTTGTGATCGAATTCGAGCATGAATTTATCTTCGAAAATTTGTCGGCAATGATGGTGGCTCAAAGAATAAGGCCGCAAGTCTGGCCGAAAAGCCGAGGCAACGAACGTGACATATCGAAGTATATCCGCGTGCAAACAGGCGATCGCCGAGACGGAAGCTATGGATCGTCCTTTCTTGCGTGTGCGGACGGCCGGCGCTGAGCCCGTTGATTTCTCCGGCGACGATCTACGACTGCGTTGCTTGACCTGCGGATGCCTACGTCCGGCGCCGGTGCATGAAGGCAGTGAGCGCGGCGCTGGTGATAACTGCGATAAAGCAAGTGAATACTGTTTTGAGCATAGACAGTGGTTGAGCGCACTCGACGTGTCCCAGCGGAAGCTCGTGGCGGAATTCAGTGCTCTTCTTCAGTCACTTCGCAACGAAAAGCAGCTGCTGCAACAGCGGGGCGACGATCTGGGCTCTGTTTGTGCCGAAGCCGATCAGAGTAAGTCCGCCAATGTGGTTCTTCTGCATTGCATTATCGAAACGGTGACCGAGGCGAATGACAGGGTAAAGGGACTTGGTCGCGCACAGAAGGCTGCAGCGGTGCACAGGTTCAATGAACTGGACCAGATGCGGCGTAAGCTCGATGAATACAAGCAGATTGCCGGTACGGATTCCCTGACCCATCTTCCCAATCGCCGCGCCTTCGACGAGCGGCTTGCGCTCATGTTCGAGGACCGATGCGAATGGGAAATGTCGGCGCTGATCCTGCTCGATATCGACCATTTCAAACGGGTAAACGACACGCATGGGCACCTTGCCGGGGACAAGGTTCTGACGACAGTCGCCTCCATCCTTCGCGTTAGCCTGAAAAAGGAAGTTTTCGTGGCTCGAACCGGGGGAGAGGAGTTTGCCATCGTCGTTGGCGGACAGACCAGTGACGAGGTGACATCCATCTGCGAATCGGTTCGCCTTGCGATCGCCGGCTCCCCGTTCAGGGGGATAAAGTCGGATATCGACTATGGTCCGATCACCATTTCGCTCGGTTTCTGTATGGTGCAGAATGCCGTGGATGCTGTCGCTTTATACGGCAAGGCAGACGAGGCGCTGTATCACGCCAAGCATTCCGGACGGAACCGGACAGTCGACCATGCGGCAATCTCGGCCCGGAATTCCGCGCAACATGCCCACCAAAACACCGAAGATCGTTCATGAACCCGCCAACGCCAATTGGAGCGCCTTGATGACTAATACACTGGAAAAAGACCAATCGGCATCGAGCGCGCAGAGACAGGCTCGACTGATGGAGCACTTGCGCAACCAGGCGAGCTTTGACAGAGACCTTTTGCCGGGCCTGCTCGGCGTATCCGTTGCCGTTATCGAAAGCGATCTGGCGGAACTGCAATCCCGGGGACTGCTCAAGCGGGGCCGTACCGGCGATTTGATCGTCAGCCAATCCACGCTGGACTACGACACGTCTATCCGGGAAATGACGAATACCGAAGAAAAAGCGCGTATTGGGGCGGCTGCGGTGGATTTCATTGTCGAGGGCGATTCCGTCATGATCGACAGCGGCACGACATCTTTGCAGGTTGCAACACGTCTGGCCGGCCGGCCCTCACTTACCTTCGTCACGAACGGAACCGACACGCTTTCCGTCCTCAAGGCGGCGGGTGCCGGAAAGGTCTATCTAGTGGGGGGAGAATATATCGACCTCAACCATTCGCTTGGAGGGCCCATTGCCGTGGATAGCGTTCGCGGCTATAGCGTCGACAAGGCCATTCTCAGCGTTGCCGCCGTCGATCTAGAGCGCGGCGTTATCGCCACGACCAGCCCGCAGATCGGTGCGGTCCAGCAAGCCATGATCGGTGTCGCCAGGACTGTGATTGTGGTGGCCGATCATTCGAAATTCGACCGCACTGCGCTATCGGTGATCGCGCCGCTGCACGAGATCGACCATATCGTGACAGATGAAGCAACACGCCCGCTGGTTCGCAACCTGCCCGCAGCAATGCGCGCCAAGTTCGTTTTTGCATGAGTTCAATTCGACCCACAGTGTCGAGCCTGTGGGAGCGCCCTTCACCGTAAAATTTACCGTAACGTACTTTCATCGATTTCTGATTGAGTGAAACATGATCCCGGACAGCAAGGGTCCTTGTGGGGTCCTTGCCAATGCGTGAACGAGCAATTTTGCCAGGGCCCTCATGCCATCGAACTCATTCGATCAGCTGATGCCATCGGGACTTGCCCTGCCGCCCGGTCAGGTCAAGGAGGAATTGGATCGTATCCTGGATAGTCCGGACTTCAAGTCGACGACACGGCGCCGCAAGCTTCTTAGATATCTGGTCGAGGAGTCGCTGGCAGGTCGCGACAAGGGATTCAAGGGCTATACGATCGCCACGATCGTGTTCGGACGCGATGAAAGCTTCGATCCCCAAAGCGACCCGGTGGTCCGGCTCGAGGCGCGGCGGCTGCGTCATGATCTCAACAGCTACTACGTCTCCGCCGGCCGCCACAGTCCGCTGCGGATTACCATCCCGAAAGGGCAATATGCGCCTGTCATGGAGTGGTTCGACAGTACGACTACGTCGGAGGCCTTTATCACGCATCTCGATGCGGCCAGCAGGCCGGCCCCCGATACGACGCCCGCGCGCGTCTCCGGGAGCCTCCGTGAGACACGGCGATTCTCAGGCCGCTCACTCCGTTTTGGGATGGTCATGCTCATGGTCGCGGCGATAACCGTCATGGCCGTGGTTCTTGCCCGAAACGCAGCGACGCAGATCCATGGCCCGGCGCTGGCCGTTCTTCCTTTCAAGACGTCCGACGTGTCGCGGCGGGTACTTGGTGAAGGTTTCTCCGACGAAGTGCTGGCGAGGTTGAGCCATTTTCCCGATATCCGTCTCTATCTCCCGCAGAGCGCGCTGGAGCAGACGGCGGACCCCGTCGAGGTCGGACGGCGGTTGGGGCTGACATATGTGGTCGACGGGGTCATTCAGTCCGTCGCGGGAGCCGAGAGTGTGCGCGTGACCGTTCGTCTCACGGAGGTCTCGACGCGGCGTATTGTCTGGATTGGAAAGTATGAACGGCCTTACGCCAGCGGCGCGTTTCTCGCCATGCAGGACGACATCGCGGCGTCGGTCGCGGCCGCGTTGGGAAAGACGCAAGCGGACATGCGGTTGCACGAGAAGGCAAATCCCTGATGGCTCAAGGTCGCGAACTGTCAGTGCCTGTTCCAATCCATGGAATGCTCCAGCAACTCCTGGATCTCCAACTCGATCTCCTCGCTCAATCGGCGGAAATCGTCGGCCTTGCGCTCGTCCGCGATCCAGCGTTCAAGCGCGCATCGCGCGGTCGCATAGTCTTCGCAGAGGCTGCGGAATTCGGGCGCACGGGCATAGAGGCGACGAATGCTTAGCTCATGCGCGGGAAACCGGCTGATAATCGCTGACAATTCCTCCATGGCGACCATTTCCGCATGGGAACTCTGTTGCGATTATTGCGCGCGTGGACGACGGCGGTAGGTGCGCACATGTACGAACATGTTCACGGCTTGCCGGGGTGTGGACCGGTACCTAGCTTACCGGAGACAAGGCTGACCGGGCAGCGGCGGAGGAACAAAAGTGGCGGCACGTGAGGATATTCTTGACCTGGGAAAGCGTGTCGGTCAGTCGATCATCGGCCAGGACGCGATGGTCGAGCGACTGCTGCTTGGTCTGCTCGCCAATGGCCATCTGCTCGTCGAGGGCCTGCCCGGGCTTGCAAAGACCAGAGCCATCAAAAGCCTGGCGAAGAACCCCGATTCGGAATTGTCGCGTGTCCAGTTCACCCCCGATCTGCTGCCCGCCGACATCACCGGTTCCGAGATCTATTTTTCCGAGGGCGGGAAGGGCGAGTTCAAATTTCAGCAGGGGCCTATCTTCGCGAACCTGATCCTCGCCGACGAGATCAACCGCGCGCCCGCCAAGGTGCAATCGGCGCTGCTTGAGGCGATGGAAGAGCGGCAGGTGACCGTCGGGGGCAAAAGCTATCCTCTTCCCGATCTCTTCATGGTGATGGCGACGCAGAACCCGATCGAGCAGGAGGGCACGTATCCGCTTCCCGAAGCACAGCTCGACCGCTTCCTCATGCATGTCGAGGTCGGCTATCCCGACGAGACGTCGGAAGGGGCGATCATGCGTCTCAACCGCGACGAAGAGAACGCCTCTCACGACAAGAAGCCGCATTCGACGATCGTGCGGCTCGATCCCCAGTCTATCTTCGATGCGCGCAAGGAGATCGGTGCGGTCACCGTGTCCGAGCCTGTCGAAAAATACATTGTCTCTCTCGTGATCGCCACGCGCTACCCGGATCGCTACGACAAGGACCTTGCCAAGCAGCTGCAGGTCGGCGTCAGCCCGCGCGGAGTGATCGGGCTCGACAAGGTGTCGCGTGCCTACGCCTGGCTGCAGGGACGCGACTATGTGACGCCTGACGACGTCAAGGCGGTGGCGAACGATGTCTTCCGACATCGCCTCATTCTGTCCTACGAGGCCCATGCTTCCAGCACCACGGCAGACCAGGTCATCGATCGCATCGTCGAGCTGGTGGCCGTCTCATGAGCGGCGAGCGGGACGGCGAGGTTGGCGTCCATGTGACGACACAGCAGCTGGTCGCGCTCGAGGGGCGTGCGCGAGACCTTACCTTTGTCCAGAAGGCGCGCAGTCACCAGCAGTTGGCCGGGCGCATGCAATCGGCCATGCGAGGCCGTGGTCTCGTCTTCGAGGAGCTGCGCGAGTACCTTCCCGGCGACGATGTGCGGTCGATCGACTGGCGCGTCACGGCACGCACCAGCAGGCCTGTCGTCAGGGTTTACGGCGAGGAGAAGGAGCGCCCCGCCATTCTCGTCGTCGATCAGCGCATCAACATGTTCTTCGGAAGCCGGCTGGCGATGAAATCGGTCGCGGCGGCGCAGGCCGCGATGCTGACGGCTTGGCGCATTCTGGGTTCCGGTGATCGCGTCGGCGGTTTTGTGTTCGACGACCAGACCATCAGCGACGTGAAGCCGCATCGCAGCCGAAATGCGGTGATCGCTTTCGCCGACAGGATCGCCAGCCTGAACGGCGGACTGAATGCGACCTACGTGGTTCCCCCGTCGCCGGCTGCGCTCGATGAGGTGCTGCACCGGGTGGCCGAGATCGCCCAGCATGATTTTCTTGTCGTCGTGGTCAGTGACTTCGACGGCCACAGCGAGACGACGCGCCAGATGCTGCTGCAACTCTCCTCGCGAAACGACGTCGTCTGTCTGCTTGTCTATGATCCCTTCCTGCTCGAATTGCCGTCCTCCGGTGACATTGTCGTCAGCGGTGGAACGTTGCAGGCCGAGTTGCCGCTGGGCCAGCCAGCGGTGCGCCGGTCCATCGACAAGTTCGCCAAGGACCGTGGCGACGAACTTCGCGCCTGGCAGCGTCAACTCGGGCTACCGATGCTTCCGATCTCCGCGGCCGAGGAGGTCGCGCCTCAATTGCGGAGCCTGCTGGAGCAATCCGCCTGGCGGCAACGGAGGCGGTGATGGAAGAGGAGGCTCGACCGGATCCGATCACCGAGGCTGCCCTTCGTTCTCTCAAGGACATCGCAGTCCTGCAGCCCGTCTCCTGGATGCCGCAGACCTGGGGGTGGCTCGCTCTGGCGCTGATCCTGCTGGCGGCAATCCTGCTCTGCGGGTTGCTTGCCTACAAGCGCTGGCGCCGCAATGCCTATCGTCGCGAGGCGCTGCGGCTTCTCGACGAGATCGCGGGCGATCTCGGAAACGGCCAAACGCGCGCTGGAGCAAGCGCGCGGCTCGCGGAATTGCTCAAGCGAACGGCGCTGGCGGCGTGGCCACGCAAGACGATCGCGGCGGTCTCGGGTGACGAATGGGTCAGGTTTCTGAGCTCTCGTGGCGAAATCGGCGACGCCTTGAAACGCTATCTCGATGATCTCGAATATCGCGGCGGCGCGATACCGGGCGCCGATGTCACGGATGATCTCCTGCGCGATGCGCGGCGCTGGATCGAGAGGCATCATGTATCAGCTTGATATGCCATGGGCGCTGCTGCTTCTGCCTCTTCCGCTGCTGGTCTGGTGGCTGGTGCCGGCGCATCGCGAGACCGCGGCGTCGGTCCGGCTGGCTTTCTTCGATCAGGTCGCCCGTGCTGCCGGTGTCGAGCCCACGGTTGGCTCAGTGGTGCCCAGACGGTCCCGGGCGCAAATAGTCATCGATGTCCTCGTCTGGTGTCTCATCGTCGTCGCCCTGGCGCGTCCGCAATATGTCGAGCCGCCATTGGAGAAGACCGAGCCGCAGCGCGACATTCTCCTGGCACTCGACCTCTCGCAGTCGATGGACACCCGCGATTTCGTGGCGCCCGACGGAGCATTGAAGGCGCGTGTCGATGCGGTGAGGACCGTCGTCGCGGACTTCGTCGCCAAGCGCCCCGGCGATCGCATCGGCCTGATTGCGTTCGGCGATGCTCCTTACCCCCTGGCACCGTTCACGATGGACCATGCGCTGGTCGAGACATTGGTCGAGGGGCTGCTTCCCGGCATCGCCGGGCCGCGAACGGCGCTGGGTGATACGCTCGGTCTCGGCATTCGCATGTTCGAAAAGACCACGGTGCCCGAGAAGGTGATGATCCTTCTGACTGATGGCAACGACACGGCAAGCAAGATGCCGCCGCTCAAGGCGGCGGATATCGCCAGGACCAAAAGCATCCTCATTCATGCGGTAGGGATCGGCAACCCGGGCGCGACGGGCGAGGACAAACTCGATACGCCGTCCCTGCAGAAGATCGCCGAGACCACCGGCGGGCGCTATTTCTTCGGCGGTGACCAGAAGCAGCTGCAGGATATCTATGACGAGCTCGACCGGATCACGCCACAAGATCAGAAGCAGCTTTCCTGGCGGCCGCGCATCGAGCTCTTCCACTGGCCTCTCGGCGCAGCGGTGGCGATTGCCTTCGCGTGGTACGGCTTGACCGGCATGCTTGGCCTCATCCGCAGGAGGGCCAGCGCGTGATTGCGGACTTTCACTTCCTCCGTCCACTGTGGCTCCTTGCCCTTGTCGCGCCGCCCATCATCATCTGGATGGCATCGCGGGCGGGGGATACCCGCAACCGCTGGAAAGGATTGATCGCGCCGCACCTGCTCGATAGCCTGATCGTTCAGCCGGATCGCAGGCATCGCTATGCGCCTGCCTGGGTTCTCGCCGCGCTGCTTGCGCTCGCGACGCTTGGCGTCGCCGGGCCGACCTGGAAACGCGAGGCGCCGCCGTTCGTCGCCGATACCGCCTCGCTGGTGATTGCCGTCGATCTTTCTCCGACGATGGATGCGATCGACATTTCTCCAAGCCGAATCGAGCGGGTCAAGCTGAAGATCGATGACCTGCTTGCGGCGCGCAACGGGGCGCGGACCGCCGTGATTGCCTATTCCGGAACCGCCCATCTCGTCGTGCCGCTCACCGACGATGCGGAACTGATCGAGACCTACACCGATGCACTGGCGACCGGCATCATGCCGAAGCCCGGCAGGGACACCGTGGCCGCACTGAAGCTGGCCGACGACCTCCTGAAACGGGATGGAACCTCGGGGACGATCGCGCTTCTCACGGAAGGCATCGAACCGGCGGCTGCCGCGGGCGCCAAGCAGATCGGCAGCGCCATCGTCGTTCTCGGTATCGGCACGTCGGAGGGTGGCGTGGTGAAGCAGGCCGACGGCAGCTTTCTCGACAGTGCCGGCGGCGCTCGACTGACGGCCAAACTTGATGTCGATGCCCTGAAAAAGTTCGGCAGCGATACCGGCGCGGATGTCGCGACCATCACCCAGGATGACACAGATATTCAATGGCTGGTGCAGCGTGTCCGAACCAATTTCGTCCAGCAAACGGCGACGCAGGGCGATCGCTGGCACGACCTCGGCTGGTGGCTGATCGCTCCTGCGGCGCTGTTGTCGGCGCTTTCATTCCGGCGCGGCTGGCTTGTCAGGTTGTCCGTAGTCTTCCTCGCCATTCATGTCCTCTCACCAACATCGGCTTCCGCCTTCGATTTCGCCGACATGTGGCTGACGCCGGACCAGCAGGGGCGCCAAGCCTACCAGAAGAGCGACTATCCGACGGCCGCCGACCATTTTCGCGATCCGATGTGGAAAGGCACGGCCCTCTATCGCGCCGCCCGCTACCAGGATGCGCTCGACGCCTTTGCGTCCGTCGACACGCCGGAGAGCTGGTACAATCAGGGCAACGCGTTGCTGCATCTGGGTAAACTCAAAGAGGCGGTCGCCGCCTACACCAAGGCATTGGAGCAACGAACGGGATGGCCCGACGCCACCACGAACCTGGCGATCGCCCAACAACTGCTGAAGCAACAACAGGATGCGGAGCAAGAGCAGGAACAGGATCCGAACCAGAAACCCGACAGCATTCAGTTCGATGACAAGGGTAAGAAGGGCAAGGCCGGCGAAATGGCGGTTGCCGAGCAGACTTCGGAAATGTGGATGAAGAACATCCAGGTCAGTCCCGCCGACCTCATGGCCAGGAAATTCGCGATCGAGGCCGAAGGAGCGCAGCCGTGAGAAAGGCAATCCTCTTCGCCGCTTTGCTTTCCGTCCCCTCATTCGCACATGGTGCCGAACCTTTCGCGCGAACAACTGTGGAGGGGAAAGGCGGGGTCGTTGCCGGCCAGCAGGTCCTTGTCGATGTGGATGTTTACGTCCCCGACTTCTTCACGTCGCCACCGCAGTTTCCGCTTTTCGATCTTCCCAATGCTCTGGTCACGCTTCCAGACGAGCGCTCGCAAAACCTCACTGAAACGATCGACGGCGTGCAATATACCGGCATCCGCAAGACGTATGCGATCGTCCCCCAGGTTTCCGGCGCCTACACATTGCCGGCGTTTGGCATCGAGTTCGGCCGTACCTTCGACGGCAAGCAAACGAAGGCGACGGTGAATGCGCCGGCGGTGTCCTTCAATGTCGAGGGGGTGGTGGGGCAGGGGCAGCAGGTCACGTTCGCGGCAAGCAATCTTGTGGTCGAGCAGTCGTTCGATCCCGACGCCCGCTCCATGAAGGTCGGGGATGCGCTGACCCGAACGATATCGATCACCGCGCAAGATACCCAGGCGATGATGATACCGCCGCTGGACCCGGGAAACACAGCCGGGCTTCACCGATATGAAAACGCACCCGCCATCCAGGATGGTATCGCCCTTGGGCGCAACACGGCCAGCCGGCGAACCGAAACATTTGTCTATACGGCAGAGAGGGAAGGGGCGTTTGTCTTGCCGGAGGTATCCTACAGCTGGTTCGACGTCTTGAGCCACGAGAGCAAATCCGCCTCGTTGCCCGCGATGACGATCAACGTATCGGCTGCCTTGAGCCCCGCTGCCGAAATCAAGCCGGTACTCGAGGATGCGCCCCGCCCGCTCCCCTATGTCCAGCGCCAGAAGGCGGCGGTCGCCATCGTGCTTTTTCTTGCGGTCTTGGGAGTGTTCTGGATCGGCTACCGGGCCTTGCCCGCGATCAGGTCACGGATCGAGCGTGCTCGGGAGAGACGCCGCTCGTCCTACAGCCATCGTCTCAAGGGGCTGCGAAAGACGATCCTGACCGCGCCTGAAATGGAGGTCTACAACGCCCTTCAGCAATGGAGCCGCCACTTGGGCTTCCGCACGCTTGACATGTGGGCGCGGGCAGGTTCCGCTGGGTTGCTGTCCGAAGTGGAGGTGCTTTCGCGAAGGCTCTTCAAACGGGAAGGCGGCAATTTCGATCGCAAGGCTCTGGCGTCCGCCGTCGATGTCAGGAAAACGGCTGGTGTTGCCAATCAGAGCAGCCTTCCGCCGCTGAACCCGGAACACGGCTACAGTACGAACGGTACGAACCTCTCGCGCGATATCTAAAGCGAAGCTACCGTCTTGGTTGTCAGGCCTGCCTCGATCTCCGTGGCAAACAAGAGCCGACACCGATCAAGCTTAACGCATGACCTGCACGTCGCAATGTGTCGGAGTTTTACGCTCGATTTAACGCAACGTCCTTTTGCGGATGCGAGAAGTCGCGCTGTCTATCCTGGCACGGTTCCAATCGAGGAGACTACCAGATGGATAATACCGAAAGTGGCAACCGCGATTCCCAATCGGCATCCGTGAGCCGCCGCAACCTTCTGCTTGGCGGAAGTTCTCTTGCCGTAACCGCTCTGGCGGCTGCTTCCATGGGGAACACTGCCAGCGCTCAAGCACAACAGGCCGCCCAGCCGCAGTCGGGGACGACAGGCAAGAAGCCGAACATCCTCGTCATCTTCGGCGACGATATCGGCATCCCGCAGATCAGCGCCTACACGATGGGGCTGATGGGCTATCGGACACCCAATATCGATCGTATCGCCAAGGAGGGCGCGATCTTTACCGACTCCTATGGCCAGCAGAGCTGCACGGCCGGACGAGCCTCCTTCATTCTCGGCCAGGAACCGTTCCGCACCGGCCTCCTGACCATCGGCATGCCGGGCGATCCGCACGGAATCCAGGACTGGATGCCGACGATCGCCGACGTCATGAAAACGCAAGGTTACGCGACGGGCCAGTTCGGCAAGAACCATCTCGGCGACCAGGACCAGCACCTGCCGACCAAGCATGGCTTCGACGAGTTCTTCGGCAACCTCTATCACCTCAATGCGGAAGAGGAGCCGGAAGGCTACTTCTACCCGAAGGATCCAGCGTTCCGCCGGCAGTTCGGGCCGCGCGGCGTGATCAAGTCCAGCGCGGACGGAAAGATTGAAGATACCGGCGCGCTCAATACCAAGCGCATGGAGACCATCGACGAAGAGTTTCTGGCTGCGGCAAAGAACTTCATCGATCGCCAGGCGAAGGCGGAAAAGCCCTTCTTCTGCTGGTTCAACTCGACGCGAATGCACGTCTTCACGCATCTGAAGGCGGATTCGCTCGGCAAGACCGGCAAGGGTATCCACGCTGACGGCATGGTCGAACATGATGGCCATGTCGGCCAGTTGCTCGACCAGCTTGATCAGCTCGGCATCGCCGACAATACGATCGTCCTCTACACCACCGACAACGGCGCCGAGCTGGCACTGTGGCCGGACGGCGCACAGACCATGTTCCATGGTGAGAAGGGGACGACCTGGGAAGGCGGCTTCCGAATTCCAATGATGATCCGCTGGCCAGGCGTCGTAAAGCCGGGCACCGAGGTCAACGACATCGTGACGCTCATGGACTGGATGCCGACATTCGCAAGCGCGGCAGGCGTGTCGGATATCAAGGAGCAAATGAAGTCGGGCTTCAAATCCGGAACAAAGGATTTCAAGGTCCATCTTGATGGATATGACCTGATGCCGCTCTTGAAAGGCGAGGTGCAAAGCGGACCTCGCGACTCGGTCTATTATTTCGACCAGGGCGGCAATCTGAACGCCATTCGCTGGAACGACTGGAAACTGGCGTTCGCGGTCAACAGCGAGGGCAATATCGCCACCGCTACCCGCGAGATCCCGAGCTGGGCCAATATCTTCAATCTTCGTATGGATCCCTATGAAAGGGGCCTCAAAGAGGGTGGGGGCGCGATGGAGTTCCTTGCCCGCAACATGTGGCTGCTGGTTCCCGTTCAGGCGAAGATCAAGGATTTCTTCTCCGACTTTGACCAGTTCCCATATCAGGAAGGCAGCTCGCTGAACGCGAGCGGCATCAACTACACCCTGCTTCGCCAGCAGGCGGCCCTGAAGCGGCTGAACGAGCTAGAGCGGCTCGCACCACAGTAACATCAGACGCTGCAGACGCAGGGAGACCGGCTTCCTGCGTCTGCACTTGTTACACCGCGTTTTACCGTTGCGTACTTACAGCGCGATGATTTTCCTGTTTCGCTTGCCAGTGAGGCGGGCTGGCTTCCCGCAGGCGCTGGCCGGCGCCATCGGTACATTGGTGATCCCCGGTCGAAGCGACGCGCTTAATCGTTGCAGGAGAGGCAGTGATGGCAATACACAGTGGTTGGTTGCTGATACTTGGCCTTGTCGGTCCGATTGGCCTGCCGGGGCTTGGCCAGGCCGAGACGCCGACACCTGCCGCAAAGCCTGCCCTGATCGAGAAGCACGTCATCGATCTCCAGGCGATGAAGGAGCGCCGCATCGTTCGGGTGCTCGTGCCGTTCAGCAAGACGGTCTATTTCATCGACAAGGGGCGCCAGTTTGGCACGGCGGTCGAATTCGGGCGGGAGCTGGAGAAGGTCCTGAACAAGGACCGGAAGAAGCAGATCGATCTCATCACCATCGTCTTCGTGCCCATGCCGCGCGACAGGCTGCTGCCGGCGCTCAACGAAGGTCTTGGCGATATCGTCATGGCCAACCTCACCGTCACCGGCGATCGTTTGAAGGAGGTCGATTTCACCGACCCACTTTACAGCGATGCGCAGGAGGTCGTTGTCGCCGCGCCCGGAAGTCCAGCGCTGGAGAGCATCGACGACCTCTCGGGCAAGCATGTCGCCGTCCGGCCATCGAGCAGCTATCACGAGCATCTTCTGGGGAAGAACAAGGAACTGGCGGCCGCCGGCAAACCGGAGATCGTCATCGATGCCATGGACGAGAGCCTGGAGGACGAAGACCTGATGGAGATGGTCAATGCCGACCTTCTGCCCTTCACCATCGTCGATGGCTACAAGGCCGATATCTGGTCGCATGTCTTTTCTGACATGAAGGTACGCGATGATGTCGTCTTGTCGTCTGAAGGGAAGATCGCCTGGGCCATCCGCAAGAGCAGCCCCGAGCTGATGGCGGAACTGAATGCCTTCGTGGCAACCCACAAGGTGGGCACCACCTTCGGCAACATTTTGCGCAACAGCTACTTCAAGCAGGACAAGATCGTCAAGCGCGCCTATTCGCCCTCGGACGTTGAGCGCTTCCAGACGCTCATCGAAATCTTCCGCAAATACGGCGACACCTACACGTTCGACTATCTGATGCTGATGGCCCAGGGATACCAGGAATCGCAACTCGATCAGTCCCGGCGGTCACCGCGCGGGGCGGTCGGCATCATGCAGATGCTGCCATCGACGGCCAAGGACAAGGTGATCGGCATCAGCGGCATCGACAAGGACCCGGATCGCAATGTCGAGGCCGGCGCCAAATATCTGCGCCACCTGATCAAGACATATATCGATGACGAGGCCCTATCACCGAAGGACCGCCAACTTTTCGCCTTCGCGGCCTACAATGCCGGCCCCGGCAACCTCCGGAAATTTCGGGAGAAAGCGAGGACGATGGGGCTCGATCCCAATGTCTGGTTCGGGAACGTCGAAAACGGTGCCGCGGCGATCGTTGGACGCGAGACGGTGCAATATGTCAGCAACATCTACAAATATTACGTCGCCTACTCGCTGCTCGTCGATCGGATGCGTGAGCGAAAGCAGGTGGGATTGCCGCAGGCGGATTAGCTATCCTTCGGGACCTGTGTTGCAGCAATGGGCTCGCGTGGCGCGACAATTCCGCGCTTTCGCCCGCGCAGACTATAGCCGAGACAACAGCTCAGCTTTTTGAGCCGACGTAAGCGGTCTGATTTTATGTGGGCGCAGCAAGAGGTGCAGTTTCGCAGTTTCCTCAAGCTCCTCGGTCGCGTATTGGGCTTCGCGCAACGTCTTGCCCGCGACAACTGGGCCATGGTTGGCAAGAAGTACTGCGTGGCTGTCCTTTGCCTTTCCCGCGACGGCCGCGGCGAGGGCGGGATCGCCCGGCGGGAAATATTCGACAAGCGGAAGCTTGCCGACACGCATGACGTAGTAGGCGGTCAGAGGCGGCAAAACGTCGGTCGGATCTACATCGTCAAGTATGCTGACGGCCACGGCATAGGTGGAATGCAGGTGAACGACCGCGCCGCTCATCTTCTGCTGGCAGTACATGCATTGGTGCAGGAACGCTTCCTTGGTGGGTTTGTCGCCGTCCACGTGGACGCCCTCGGCCGTAAAGCGGGAGAGGCGTGCCGGATCGAGATTGCCAAGCGAAGCGTTTGTCGGCGTCATGAGAATTTCGCCACTGGCAAGCCGCGCGCTGATATTGCCCGTCGAGCCGAAGGTCAGCGACCGATCGAACAGGGACTGTCCGACACCGGCGATCTCGTCCCGCAATTTTGTCTCTTCCGAAATGATCGCCGTCATCACACCAAATCCCATGCTCGCAAGAAGAAGTCTTCGCCGCCGAAGTTCCCGGATTTAAGCGCAAGCGCCAGCGGTTGCTGAAGTCCGACGCTCACGGTCCACGGAACACCCGGGTCAATCTCCGGGCCAATGAACAAGGCTTGCACGCCTAGCCGGTTGACGACAGCGCCGGAGGTTTCGCCACCGGCCACGAGAAAGCGGCAATAGCCCTGGCTTGTCAGCCGTAAAGCGACATCCGCCAGTAGCTCCTCCACCAATTCGCCAGCCCGGTCGCGCCCAAGCGCCTGCTGCGCGCGCTTGACGTCCTCTGGCTCGGAGCTGGAATAGACGAGTGGGATGGCGCCGGTGGTGGATGCCACCCAATCGACGACCTTATCCGCGGTGGTTCGGCCGGCCGCGATGTCCAGCGGATCGAGCTTCAGCGCCGGCGTCCCGGCCCTGATTGCGACCGACACCTGCCGGCGGGTGGCCGTCGAGCAGGACCCGGCAAGGATCACGGCCTTGCCCTGCGGCGCAGTGAATCCGCTTTCGGCGCGGTTGGCGCTGAGCTTGCCGGCGCGACGGAAGTTCTCGGGCAGACCGATCGCGATGCCGGAGCCACCCGTGATCAAACGCATACCGGCTGCCGCCTGTCCGATCGCGCGCAGATCGTCGTCGGTGATGGCGTCGATAATGACGATCTCTTCGCCTCGATCGGCCGCATATTCAAAAGCGGTGCCAATTGCTTTGATGCCTCTGCCCACGACGTCTCGGGTGACCAGTCCCACCTTGAGCGCCGTCTGCTTCTGTAGCACGCGAACGAGATTTGAATCTGTCATTGGTGTCAGCGGATGGTCCTTCATCGGGCTATCGGACAAAAGCATGTCGCCAACGAACAGATGGCCGCGATAGACGGTTCGACCATTGGCGGGGAAGGCTGGACACGCGAGCGTGAGTGCGCCGCCCAGTTCCGCGTGCAGGGCTTCTGCGACCGGGCCAATATTGCCTTCAGGCGTGGAATCGAAGGTCGAGCAATATTTGAAGAAGATCTGCTCGGCGCCGGCCCCAATCAGCCGGCGGCAGGCATCGAGCGATAGCGCCACTGCTTCCGGCGAAGGGATCGTTCTCGATTTCAGCGCAACGACCACAGCCTCGGCGTCTCCATAGTCGAAATCGGCCGGCGGGATGCCGACCACCTGTACCGTTCGCATGCCCTCTCTAGACAGAGAGAGAGCAAGGTCCGTCGCTCCTGTCAAATCGTCCGCCACCGCGCCCAACAGCATGTCCACTCACTCCCCAAAAGACAGAAATTTCTAGGCCGTTGCGCCTTCGATAATATCGAAGCCGGTATCGACCACCACGCGCTCCTCGGGCCGGGTCGGACTCTCCAGCAGCTTCTCGACCGCCGTCTTGCCGATCAGGAACCGATTGGATCTTATGGTCGAAAGGGGCATTGGAAGCACTTGGCCGATGTCGAGGCCGTTGAAGCCGAAAAGGGCAAGCTGTTTGCGCACGACAATGCCGGCCGCAAGGCAATGGAAGAAGCCGCCAACGGCCATGTCGTCGTTGGAAAAGACGACCGCGTCGATATCGGGTGCGTTTGCCAGCAATGTCGCTAGTGTGTCACGGCCCGCCATCGTCGAACTCGGGCCGTCGAAGCGTTCCTCGGCCTGCAACGTCAAACAGGCTTCCGACAGGGCCTTGCATAGGCCTTCATATCGCAGCCGGGCGCGCCGGTCTGCTGCCCAGTCATGGCCTACATAGCCGAAGCGCCGGTAACCGCGTTCGATCAGGTGGCGCCCGGTCGCGTATCCGGCTTGGCGGTGAGACAGGCCGACAGCCACGTCGATGGGCTCTGCATCGATATCCATCAACTCGGCCACGCGAACACGGCTATTGCTCAGCATGCGCCGCGTCGTATCCGTGTGGTCGAAGCCGGTTGTGATAACCGCCGCCGGCTGCCATGCGAGCAACGAGGACAGAATATCCTGTTCCTTGTCCGCATCGTAATTCGTCACGCCGACCATCGGTTGGTAAGCGGTGGTGGCAAGGGCCGCATGGATCCCCTGCAGCACTTCCGGAAAGACGATGTTGGACAGCGATGGCAGGAGAACGCCGATCAGCAGGGAGCCGGACGAGGCAAGCGATCCTGCCGCGCGGTTGGGTACATAGCCCAGCGTATCGATTGCCTTGGCGACGCGGCTACGCGTCTCGTCGGCGATCGGCCCCTTGTTGCGGATGACGCGTGATACCGTGTTTTCGCTGACGCCTGCGAGCTTCGCCACGTGCGCTAGGGTCGGAACTTCATATTGCGTCACAAGGTCCTCCCTTTCGCGGCAATGCACTGAGTGTTGTTCATTATCTCAGCGCTAACATATTTCGCTTGAAGATTGCTAGAGGATGTGCTTACTATTTTTATGTTAGCGCTGAGATAGTGCTTTTGGGAGCTGCTTTAAGGTTTTCGGGAGGAAAATACCGTGAGGAATAATAGGAGAGCCATCGTTGCGATGGCGGCGTCACTGTGCGCATTCACTGCCCTGTCTGGGGCTTGGTCCGCGGCACATGCGGAAGACACATTTCGGCCGGAGTGCTTCTCGCCGGCGCCCGACAACAAGAAGGTTGTCCGCTACGACAAGCGCGAGGGGCCGTACAAAATCGCCTTCGTAAACGGGTTCGCCGGCAATGACTGGCGCGTGACGGCCATTCAGGGTGCCAAGGCCTGGGCTGCGCGTCCGGAAAACAAGGCCAAGCTCGCCGAGTTCACGGTCGTTTCCGTCGGTAACGACAGCGCCGCGCAGATCGCCGCGATCGATAACTTTATCGCCGCCGGCTACGACGGCATCAGCTTCATCGCGGTCAATCCGACGGCCTTCAAGGCTGTTATCAAGCGCGCCGCGCAGGCCGGCACCGTGCTGGTACCGTTCGATAACGTGCTTGATGCCGACGAGATCGTTCAGGTCAACGAAAACCAGTTCGAACTCGGCAAGATGAAGGCGCAGGCCGTGGTCGATGCCATCAAGAAGGCCAAGGGCAAGGTCGAAGGCAGCGTGCTCGAAGTTTCCGGTCTTCCCGGCAACGCGACGGACCGCGACAATCACGATGGCATGCGGTCTGTTCTCGACAAGGAAGCGGGCCTGAAGGTCGTTCAGGTCGTCGGAAACTGGGATGCCGGTACTGTGCAGAAGGTGACCGCGGACGCGATCGCGACGAACGGTCAGTTCGACGGGGTGATGGTGCAGGAAGGTTCGATCGGCGCCCTTAACGCCATGAAGAACGCCAATCACCCGGTCGTTCCCTTCGGCGGTGACGCCGGCAACGGCACGCGACGCCTGCTTGCCGAAGGCAAGTACCCTGGTGTCACGGCCGCTCAGGCTCCGGTGATGTCTGCAGTTTCGCTGGAAGCGATCGTCTCGCTTCTTGAGGGCAATGCCCTGCCGCAGAAGATATTCCTGCCGATCCCGAGCAAGGACAATGCCGAGCTGAAGGAAGGCACGGACTTTTTCCCCAAATTGCCGGACACCTTCTACACGACGACGGGCTACCCGAATTGCTTCCCGGTCTTCACGCCGGACGAGCTTCTCGGCCAGAAGCCGGATAACACCTGATCGAGGAAGGCCGGGGCAAGGTTACGCCCATGCTCCGGCCGGATTACGGATAGATCGATGACAGATAACTCCCCCTTGATTGCGCTTGCCGGCATCTCGAAGACCTACGGTGCGGTGACGGCTCTCAGAGATGTCGATTTCAGCTGCGATACCGGGACGATCCATGCGATCCTCGGCGAGAACGGCGCCGGGAAATCGACCCTGATGAAGCTTCTCTCCGGCGTTATAGCGCCGACTTCAGGAACGATCCGGCTCGACGGCGTACCTGTCAGCTTTTCCGGCACGCGCGATGCCGCGGATCACGGCATCGTGTGCATGTTCCAGGAGCTTTCGCTGATGCCGAGCCTCACTGTAGGCGACAACATCACGCTGGCGCGCCCAAGGACCATATTCGGCTTCGTTCGGCGCTCCGCCTACCGGGAGGCGGCGGCATGTCTGGCGATGATCGGTGCCGAGCGCATAGGGCTGGATAGTCTGATCAGCGAGCTCACGCTTGCCGAGCGCCAACTCGTCGAGATTGCCAAGGCGCTCTACCAGAAGCCGCGACTTCTTATTCTTGACGAGGCCACATCGGCCTTGGGCGCGGATGCCGTCGAGCGCGTGTTCGCCGTCATCCGCAAACTGCGCGATCAGGGCACATGCGTGCTGTTCATTTCGCATCGCTTTCATGAAGTTCACGCGCTTGCCGATCGCATTTCGGTGTTTCGCAACGGCGCGCATGTGAAGACATTTCCGGCTGGGACCATCGATCACGAGGGAATTGTCTCATTGATGATCGGCCAGTCGATGGAGCAGTTGTTTCCAGAACCGCGTGCGGCGGTCCCCGTCGATGTCGAGCCTCTTCTGTCCGTGCGGCGTATGTCTTGGGCCGGCGAGCTTCACGATGTCACATTCGACGTCCGCCCCGGCGAGATCTATGGCCTAGGCGGTTTGGAGGGGCAGGGGCAGCAGCGGGTGCTGGAGGCGATCTTCGGCATCCTCAGTAGCGTGTCGGGTGCGGTCGAGATCGGCGGGAAGCAGTTCAGCCAGCGCTCTCCCTTCCGGGCCAAGGCGGAGGATGTGGGCATCGCCTTCATCCCTGAGGACCGCAAGACCGAAGGCATGATCCCAAGTTTGTCGATCGAAGACAACATGCGTCTGGCCGGTCTCGGTCGGGACGGAATTCTGGTCCGCGACAACGCTGCGCGCGAGGCTCATTATGAGGCGCTTCTCCGCCGACTCGAACTTGTCTACGGTCAGATGTCTGATCCGGTCGCTTCGCTCTCTGGCGGCAATCAGCAGAAGGTGCTCTTGGCCAAGTGGCTTGCGCTGAAGCCGCGTTGTCTCCTTCTCCTCGACCCGACCCGGGGCATCGACGTGAAGACCAAGGCGCAGATTTACCAACTCTTGAGTGACCTCGCGGATACCGGCGTGGCAATCGTGCTCCAGTCGACCGATTACGAAGAGCTCGTCCATCTATGTGGCCGGGTTGCGGTCTTCTATCACGGACGCATCGCGCGCGAACTCGCTGGCGACACGCTGACGCCGGAGAACCTGATTTCGGCTGCGATGGGTCTCTCCAATGAACATTCCGGTCAGGGAGAAGCCGCATGACGCGCATCGCGTTCCAGCGCAACATTCGTTTCCTCATTCCGGCCGCTGCCTTCACCGTGCTCTTCGCAATCTATGTCGGCACGCATCCGCGCGGATTTTCCACCTATGTGGTGACGATCTGGGCAAACCAGGGAGCGCTGCTGGTCTTTGCCGCTTTCGCCCAGTTCTTCGTGGTCCTGGTGCGCGGTATCGACTTGTCGGTGGGTGCCATGGTGGCGCTCAGCAATGTCGTCGCATCCCATGTACTCGCTGGCGAGGGCGCCATGCTGTGGCTCGGCGTTGCCGTGGTCATCGGCTCCGGTCTTGCCTGCGGTTTCATCAACGGGTTGGTTGTTACGTTCGGGCGCATTCCGCCGATCATCGCGACGCTTGCGACCGGCGCCGTGTATTCCGGCATTGCGCTCTTGCTGCGCCCGACGCCGGGCGGCGACGTGAACAGCGACCTCTCCGATGCCCTGACCTATGCCATCGCCGGCGTTCCTACGTCGCTTGTGCTGATCATCGCGATACTTCTGGCATTCTCGCTGATGCTGCGCTTCACCGCTTTCGGCCTGTCGCTTTATGGTCTTGGTTCTTCCGAGCATTCAGCGCAACTGACAGGCATCTCGCCTGTCCGGATGCGCATTGCCGCGCACACGCTTGGTGGTCTGTGCGCCGGCATGGCCGGGTTTTATGTGAGCATGGTGACACTGACTGGAGATGCTGGAATCGGTCCGACCTATACGCTGAATTCGATCGCGGCGATCGTGCTTGGCGGCGTTTCGCTCGCCGGCGGTATTGGCGGCCCGTTTGGCGTCGTGGTCGGTGCGTTGCTGCTTAAGACCGTTGCTGCGCTGATGTTCTTCTCTGGCCTGCCGCCACTCGCTCAACCGTTCTTCGAGGGCTTGATCCTGGCGTTGGCCATCGCGCTTGGCTCACTCGGTATCCTCAAGGTTCGCAACCGTTTGAAGCTGTTCGCACAATGACCGTGATCACTCCAGAACTTCCCCGACGCCTCCTTGGCCGGTTCACGGCTGATCCGGCCATTCCCGTCGTTACGGCGGGCTGCGTCCTGCTGTTGGCGATCGGCGGCATCATCTTTCCGGCGTTTCTGAGCCCCGGCTATCTCCTGCAGCAATTGCAGATCGCGTCCTTTCTCGGCGTGATCGCCGCCGGCGCGACACTCGTGATCTTGCTCGGCCACATCGATCTCTCGGTGCCGGCAGGCATCACGGCCGTTGCAGTGTTGACGACCACGGTCGCGGGTTCGTCCGTGCCGACGGTTGCCGCACTCGCCATCCCGATCGGTCTCCTAGCCGGAGCGTTGATCGGGTTGATCAACGGCATCGGCGTCGCCTTTTTCCGGCTCCCGTCCATGGTCTGGACACTGGCGATGAATTCTATGCTCGTAGGCGCGGTGGTGTTTTTCACCGGCGGCTTCAAGCCGCGCGGCGTGGCGCCACCGCTTTCGATATCGCTGGCGCTCGAACGCACGCTCGGCATTCCCAACGCCTTCCTGTTCTGGGTCACGGTGATGATCGTCATCGGTCTGCTCTTCAAGCGGACGGTCTATGGCCGCTACCTTTTTGCCACCGGCAGTTCCGAAAAGGCGGTCTATCTCTCCGGCATCAGGGTGCGGCTGGTGACGACGATGACATTCGTCGCGGCCGGCGTCTTCACAGCCATCGGCGCGATCCTTCTGGCCGGCTACGCCAACCAAGCTTACCAGGGCATGGGGGACGCCTATATGCTGCCGGTTCTCACCGCCGTCGTCATCGGCGGAACGTCGATCCTCGGTGGCAAGGGCAGCTATGCCGGAACCGTCGTCGGCGCGCTGTTCATCACGCTCCTGTCTTCCATTCTTTCGGTGCTGCAGATGCCGGAAGCCTTCCGTCAGATCGTGTTCGGTCTGATCATACTCTCCATGTTGCTGATACGCAGATTCGAAAGGAACAATCGCTGATGGCCGGATCCACTCACGTAGCAATGGTCGGATTGGGTTCAATGGGCCTCGGCATGGCGCGCTCGCTGCTCCGTGCCGGCCACACGGTCTCCGGCTGCGACATCAGCGATGCGGCTTCGGCCAGCCTAGAGGCCGCTGGCGGCCGCCCGTTCTCGACGCCGGCGGCGGCCGTGAAGGGTGCGCGGATTGCCGTTGTTGTCGTCGTCAACGCAGCGCAGACCGAGGCCGTCCTGTTTGGTCCCGAGGGCGCCGTTGCCGCGTTGACGCCGGGCTCAGTGGTCATATCGTCTGCAACCATCTCGCCGGCACAGGCCAAGGATTTCGCCCGAAAAGCCAGCGAACATGGCGTCCTCTATCTAGACGCGCCGATCAGCGGCGGCTCGGTCAAGGCCGACGCAGGCGCGCTGACGGTCATGGCGTCCGGTTCGCCTGAGAGCTTCGCGGCGGCGCGGCCGGCGCTGGATGCGATGGCGGCGACGGTCTACGAGCTCGGAGACGACGTCGGCGTCGGCTCGTCCTTCAAGATCGTCAACCAGCTTCTCGCCGGCGTCCATATCGCCGTCGCCTGCGAGGCGATCACCTTCGCCAAGGGCCTCGGGCTCGACATCTCCAGGGTCTTCGACGTCATCACCAAATCGGCCGGCAACAGCTGGATGTTCGAAAACCGCATTCCGCATGTGGTCGCCGGTGATTATACGCCGCACAGCGCCGTGTCGATCTTCACCAAGGATCTCGGCATCGTCTCCGACATCGGTCGTCAGCAGAAGTTTCCGCTACCGATCGCCAGCGCCGCGTTGCAGCTTTTCGTGATGACCGAAGCGGCAGGCATGGGCAGGGATGACGATTCTTCCGTCGCGCGCCTTCTGGCGTCGATCGCGGGGCTGCAATTGCCTGGCATGGACAAGGAAGTCTGAGATGCCGCGTTTTGCCGCCAACCTCACCATGATGTTCAACGAATACGCGTTTCTCGACCGCTTTCAGGCCGCCGCCGATGCGGGCTTCGAGACTGTCGAGTATCTCTTCCCTTACGATCATCCCGCCGATGTCATAGCCGGAAGGCTTCAAGCTTCTGGGCTGAAGCAGGCACTGTTCAACATGCCGCCCGGCGACTGGGCCGCTGGCGAGCGCGGCCTCGCGGCCTTGCCGGAGAGGCGCGACGGGTTCCGCCAGGCGGTGCGCAAAGCGGTGGAGTACGCCAAGGTCATCGGGTCGCCACTTCTGCACATGATGGCGGGGATCGCGGATGAGAACGATCCGGCCGCAATCGCATCTTACCGCGACGCGCTCGCCTATGCCGCCGATCTGACTGCGCGCGATGGCATCGGCCTCGTAATAGAGCCGATCAACGGCCGCGATATGCCCGGCTATTTCCTCAACGACTTCAATCGCGCCATCGGCTTCATCTCCGATCTCAACCACGCAAACGTCAAGCTGCAGTTCGATGTCTATCACCGGCAAATCATTCATGGTGACGTGCTTGTCGGGCTCGAAAAGGCGATGCCTCTCATCGGGCATGTGCAGATCGCGTCCGTGCCGAAGCGCAACGAGCCGGGAACCGGCGAACTCGATGATTTCAGGATCTTCGCCGCACTCGATGAACTCGGTTACCGTGGCTATGTCGGCTGCGAATACCGGCCGGCGGAGGAGACAATCGCCGGGCTTGGATGGATGAAGCGGCTCTGAGGCGAGTGGAAAGACGGGAGGGGACACGTGCTGACAGAATGGTTCAAGGTGCATGACGAGCGGTTCGAGAGCCTCGTACTGCCGAACGTTCACGTGGATACGCTGTTCTCCGAGGGAAGATGGCTCGAGGGACCTGTGTACGTGCCGGCGGGCCGCTACCTGCTGTTCTCTGACATTCCGAACAACCGCGTGCTGCGCTTCGACGAGGTTACCGGTTTTGTCACCCCGTTCCTCCATGCCTCCAACTTCACCAACGGCCACACGCTCGATCCGCAGGGGCGCGTTTTGTCATGCGAACATCTGTCGCGCTCGGTGACACGCGTGGAGCACGATGGCAGCATCACCGTGATCGCCGATACCTTCGAGGGCCGACGGTTCAACTCGCCGAACGACGTGATCGTCACCTCCGATGGCGCCGTCTGGTTCACTGACCCGACCTATGGCATCGCCACCGAGTACGAAGGTGCGCGGGTCGATAGCGAGATCGGTAGCCGCAACGTCTACAGGGTTGCGACGGATGGCTCGATCAGAGCAGTGCTGACGGATTTCGTCCAGCCAAACGGGCTCGCCTTTTCCCCGGATGGCCGGACACTTTACGTCGTCGACAGCGGCCGTAAGCCGGCAGCGCTTTATGCCTTCGATGTCGGGAGCGACAACGGCCTGGAAAACAGACGATTGCTGCGAGAATGCGATATCGGTATCTATGACGGCATTCGTCTCGATCGGCATGGCAATATCTGGGCCGGCGTGGGTGACGGCGTACAGTGCTTGGCGCCGGATGGAACCTTGCTCGGTCGGATCGTTTTGCCGGAAGCCGCCGCCAATCTGTGTTTTGGCGGCCCGAACCGAAACAGGCTCTATATCTGCGCGACGCGCAGCCTCTTTGCGGTCTATCTGAACACAACGCCAACTCCAGGCGGATAAGCCGCTCGGTCTGACGAGCGTGCGAGCACGACGACCGACGGATTACCTGAACGATCCGGAGGTGATTGCAAAACGGCAGAAGGCGCTGGACCGTGTGGAGGTAGCCGCGCAACGAAGGGATCCCAGCGGCAGGCCAAAAGGCCGCAATCTCTGGTGTTCGCTCAGCAAGAAATCCCAGGAGTGAGCACGGTGTCCATTTCTTGCGCGGCCCCAAGACTTTGCGCGCGTGACCGGTCGACACATCCGCAGGGGTGGTTCATGAAAACCGGGTAAGGCCGTGAGTTGTGACGCGGATCGTAGCTGCACCAAGGCGGGCGTAAGCTTTAGGATCGCATGACATCTCTGCTTATCTGGCCGGATTGAGAGGCGGATCCATGGGGCTGTTTGGAATTCTGCTGGGACTTGGATTGCTGATGTGGTTCGCCTATCGCGGGTGGAGCGTGCTGCTCCTGGCGCCCGCGGCGGCCCTGATCGTTGCAGCAGCCTCAGGCCAGCCGTTGCTTCCTCACTGGACATCCACGTTCATGGGCGGCACGGCGCGGTTTGTCACGCAGTGGTTCCCGATGTTCCTGCTCGGCGGCATCTTCGGCAAGATGATGGACGACAGCGGGTCCATCACGTCTATCGCCCGTTTCCTGACGGAGCGGCTGGGCGTGAAGCGAACCATGCTGTCGGTGGTGCTCGCCTCCGCCGTCGTCACCTATGGCGGCGTCAGCGTGTTCGTCGCCTTCTTCGTGCTTGTGCCCATGGCGCGCGAAATGTTCCGCGCCGCCAATATTCCGGCCAGACTTATGCCGGCCGCGATCGGCCTCGGCGCGTTCACCTTCACCATGTCGGCGATGCCCGGTACGCCCTCGACGAACAACGCCATTCCGATGCCTTATTTCGGCACGACGACCTTCGCCGCGCCCGGCCTCGGCATCATCGCCTCGATTATCACCTTCGCTTTCGGGATGTGGTGGCTGGCCCATATCGAGGCCAGGGCACGTGCCGCCAAGGAGGGTTATACGGAGGACGAAACGCCTGTCGTCATCAGCGAAAAAGTGCGCGAACAGGCAACGACCTCAGGCGATTTCGACCCGAGCGAACTCACCCATGGCAAGAAGAGTGATCAGGGACCGTCCTTCCTCTTCGCGGTGTTGCCGCTGATCGTCGTCATCGGTGCCAACTTCCTGATGGCGCTTGTGGTTTTGCCCCGGATCGATTTCTCCAGCGCTGAAGCAGCACTTGGCATCAATATCACCTCGACGATCGGCGTCTGGGCCGTCCTCATCGCGCTCGCCGCGGCGATCGTCACGGTGATCGGCCTGAATTACGCACGGCTGGGCGCGCTGCGCGAAAGCCTTGACGCTGGCGCCAACTCGGCCGTCTTGCCAATCATGACCGTTGCCAGCCTCGTTGGCTTCGGGGCGGTGGTGGCAGCGATGCCGGCGTTCAACGTCGTGCGCGATGCCGTTCTGCAGATGCCCGGCGGCCCGCTGGTGTCGCTGGTCGTGGCGATGAACGCGCTGGCGGCCCTAACCGGTACGGCGTCCGGCGGCATGGCGATCGCACTCAACGCGCTTGGCGCCGAATATATGAAGCTTGCGGCCGAACACGGTATCGATCCCGCGCTCATGCATCGCCTGACGACGATCAGCGCCGGTACGCTCGATGCATTGCCGCACAACGGCACGGTGCTTCTGCTGTTGCAGATCAGCAAGCAGACGCACTCGGGAAGCTATCTGGACATGGTGATGACCGTAATCGTCGGCGTCATCATCTCGCTGGTCGCCGTCTTCGTGCTCGGGTCGATGTTCGGCTCGTTCTGAAGAGGCCAGATCGCAGTGCCAGCATGAGTTCGATGGAGTGCCTGAAAGACTGGATGTCAATCGTTCCTATTCGACCAACCTTAGGGAGATTCGTGCCATGAAGAAGATGCCTCTCTTGATCCTCGCGCCGCTGCTTATGGCAAGTACGCCGGCATTCGCGCATGTTGGCCCTGGTGACCATGGGGCCTTCGTCTCCGGCTTCCTGCATCCTCTTACGGGGCCGGATCACGTTCTCGCCATGGTCGCAGTCGGCCTGGCAGCTGTGATGCTTGGGAGCCGCGCGCGGCTCGCCATCCCCGTCGCTTTCGTCAGTGTCATGATCCTCGGCTTTCTGTCAGTACTTGCGGGTATGCACCTGCCTTTCGTCGAGCCGATCATTCTTGCCTCGGCCGTCGTCATCGGTCTGCTGGTCGCTGTTGCCCTACCGGCGTCTCCGACGCTGGTCGCAGCCATTGTTGGCGGCTTCGCATTCTTTCACGGGCATGCGCATGGCGCCGAGATGGCAGGTGCGAATGCCTTTTCCTTCGGCGTGGGCTTTGTGCTGGCGACGGCATTCCTGCACACCGTGGGGATGGGAATGGGCATCGCCGCCGGTCGCCTGACGCAAGGCACGACAGCCCTGCGGATAGCCGGCGGAGCCACCGCGCTTGGCGGCGTTCTGCTGCTGGCGAGCTGAAGGGCTTAGGTGTTTTGAGCCCGAGGGCCGGTGTTTAACCTAGCCACGGACGATTATTTCGGGAGATTTATGTGACGTTTCAACCAACATTGGGCCAACCAACATCGGGCGGCTTGCCGCTTCAGTTGCTGCGGCTGGTCAGCCCAAGCCAGCCGGTTGGCGCGTTCGCCTATTCCCGTGGCCTCGAATGGGCGGTCCACGATCGGACCGTTCGCGACGAGGCGACCGCACGAGACTGGATCTTCAGGCTGATCGAACACAGCTACGCCGTCTGCGATGCGGCGCTGTTCCTGCGCATGATGCATGCGCTCGGAGCCGACGATCGCGCGGCGTTCCTGAAAGCCGATGCTTGGCTGTCGGCCGCGCGCGAAAGCAAGGAGGTGGAGCTGGAGGACAAGCAGATGGGCGCGTCGATGCTGACGGTCCTCTGCGATCTCGGCGTCTCGTCCGCCAAGACTTTCAACGGCAGGAAGCTGACTTACCCGGCCGTCTTTGCCCTCGCGGCCACGCATTGGAAGATCGCGCCGGCAGATGCGCTGCGCGGGCTGCTGTGGAGTGCGGTGGAGGGGCAGGTATCGGCTGCCATTCGGCTGGTGCCGCTCGGGCATACCGCCGGCCAGCGCCTTCTTATCGCCGCGGCCGAGATCATCGAGCGTGCGGCGCGCACGGCGGAGACAACAGGTGATGACGAGATCGGCAACGCCGCGCCAGCAATGGCAATGGCAAGCGCATGGCATGAAACGCAATACAGCCGGCTGTTTCGCTCCTAGGCGCTGACTGGTCGAAGCAAGCTGCGCCCACGCAGTCGAATTGATCCGAGGAGGAAGAGTGCATTGATTTCGTTGTTCCGCGGCCTTCGGTCCATTCTCATACTTGCTGCCGCGGGTGTGCTCTTCGGTGCCTTCCTCATGTTTTGGGAGGCGATCTTGATGCTCGTGGAAACCTTCCGGATGACCCGGCTCAATCCGGACATGTCGGTCATCGTCTCGGTCCTGCGCGCGACCGACAAGATACTTCTGGGCATCGTGCTGATGGTGGTCGGTTGCGGCATCGCCCTTGGCTTTGCGCTCGATATCCCGCCGGAGCAGCGATCGAGACTACCTCAGTGGATGATCATCGATACCGTCGCGGAACTGAAGAACCTCTTCTTCCAGATGATCATTCTTTACCTGGTCGTGCATTTTGCGGCCCAGGTGGGTGAAACGCAGACGCCTCCGCAATGGGAAGCACTGGTGTTGCCGGTGTCCGCGCTGCTTCTCGCCGGCGCCATGAAGTTGACCGCCAGTTCGCACCATCTCTCGGAAGAGACGCGACATGAAAGAAGCGAGAAGCAGACACCAGGCGATCAAGCGTGAACGCGCTTTGTGCGATCACGCCCAAGCTTGAGCAACATATGAAACGTCGAGGTAACAAGTTGGCAGCAAGGGCCGTAAGGCCGGATTGAGAAGGGTTTATCGCTCATGGCAGATGGTTGGCATGCCGAGCTAGATTTGTGGTTTGCGAACTCCCACGGGAAAACGCGCCTGATGCGCCGGCGCCATGTCGGGCCGCTGGCTGTACAGCGTGCCTTTCATCCCGAGGACGATGGCTCCGCTCATGTCTACATCCTGCATCCGCCAGGCGGCGTGGCCGGCGGCGATGTTCTCAACATAAGCTGTGGGCTCGCGCCCGAGGCCCGCTGCGTACTGACGACGCCTGGCGCGACCAAGTTTTACCGCAGCGAAAACGGCACAAGTACACAGCGTATAAGGATCGATGTCGGCGCCGGCGCGGTCTGCGAAAATCTCCCACAAGAGACGATCCTATTTGAAGGGGCGGATGCCTCGATCAGCACGCGCGTTACGCTCGGTGAAGATGCCGCTTATGTCGGTTGGGATTTCGTCAGCCTCGGCCGCCCGGCTGCCGGCGAGGGGTTCGCCAGCGGGCGGCTCGCCCAGAGGGTCGAGATCTTTCGCGGCGACGAGTTGATCTGGTTCGAGCGAATGGCGTTTTCTCATGCGCCGGAGGTTCTGGACGCGCCGGTCTTCTTTGCCGGAAAGCCCATTGTCGGCACGATGGTCTATGCGGGGCCGGCGCTGGAAAACACCGTTCAACATATCCGCGACGAGCTCGGCGAGCAGGCGCGCGGCGTCTTCTCTGCCAGCCAGCTCGAGCGCGTGATCGTCTGCCGCTATCTCGGAAGTCGCATGTCCGAGGGCAAGGCACTTTTTCTGCAAGCGTGGAGCATTCTTCGCGAACGCGGCCTGATGAAGAAGGCCGTCGCTCCACGCATCTGGGCAACGTGAACAGCAAAACAAGGAGGCAAGCTCATGGAACTGCTACCGCGTGAAAGAGACAAGCTCCTGATCTTTACGGCCGGATTGGTCGCCGAGCGGCGCAGGGCTAAGGGTCTGAAGCTGAACTATCCTGAGGTCATAGCCTATATCTCGGCCGCCCTGCTGGAAGGCGCCCGCGAGGGGCGGACGGTGGCCGACCTCATGTCCTACGGCGCGACATTGCTGACCCGCGAGGAGGTCATGGAGGGCGTGCCCGAGATGATCCACGACATCCAGGTGGAAGCAACCTTTCCCGACGGCACGAAGCTCGTGACCGTCCACAACCCAATTCCCTGAGGAGGCTATCATGATCCCTGGCGAATATTTCATCGAGAGTGGTTCGATCGACATCAATGCGGGCAGACAGACCCTGAAGGTCGATGTCGCCAACTCCGGCGACCGGCCGATCCAGGTCGGCTCTCACTACCATTTCTACGAAACCAATGAGGCGCTGTTGTTCGACCGCGGGCCCACGCGCGGCTTTCGGCTCAACATTCCGGCAGGTACCGCGGTCCGCTTCGAACCGGGCCAGGAACGAACGGTGGAGCTCGTGGCGCTCGACGGCAAGCGTGAGGTTTACGGGTTCAACGCCAAGGTCATGGGCAAGCTGTAGGAGGCTACGATGGCAACGATCACAAGGCAGACCTATGCCGATCTCTACGGCCCGACCAAGGGCGACAGGCTTCGGCTGGCCGATACCGAGCTCGTCATCGAGATCGAGGAAGACCGCACGGTTTACGGCGAAGAAGTGACCTTCGGTGGCGGCAAGGTGATCCGCGACGGCATGGGGCAGGGGCAGCGCCCCTACGCCGAGGTCGCCGACGTCGTCATCACCAATGTCATCATCATCGACCACTGGGGTATCATCAAAGCCGATGTCGGTATCAAGAACGGACGGATCTCCGGGATCGGGAAATCGGGTAATCCCGATATCCAGCCGGGCGTCAACATCATCGTCGGCGGCGCGACGGATGTGATCGCTGGAGAAGGCAAGATCCTGACCGCGGGCGGGATCGATACGCATATTCATTTCATCGCGCCGCAGCAGGCGGAAGAAGCGCTGGCGAGTGGCACGACGACGCTTGTCGGCGGCGGCGCCGGTCCGACGGTCGGCACGCTCGCGACCACGGTGACAGCAGGTCCATGGGCGATCCACCGCATGCTTGAGGCGGCGGAAGCGCTGCCGATCAATGTCGGGCTGCTCGGCAAAGGCAATATCAGCCTGCCCGATCCGCTGCGCGAACAGGTCCGCGCCGGCGTGGTCGGGCTGAAGCTTCACGAGGACTGGGGCACGACGCCGGCGGCGATCGACAATTGCTTGACGGTTGCCGACGAGATGGACGTGCAGGTCGCGCTTCACAGCGATACGCTCAACGAGAGCGGCTTCGTGCGCGACACATTCGCGGCCATGAAGGGACGCACGATCCACAGCTTCCACACCGAGGGCGCCGGCGGCGGCCACGCGCCTGATATCATCACGGCGGCGGGCGAGGAGAATGTCCTCCCATCGTCCACCAACCCGACCAGACCCTACACCATCAACACCGTCGATGAGCACCTCGACATGCTGATGGTCTGCCACCATCTCAGCCCGCAGATCCCGGAGGACGTCGCATTCGCGGAATCCCGTATCCGGCGCGAGACGATCGCGGCTGAAGACATTCTCCACGATCTCGGCGTGTTCTCGATGATGTCGTCGGATTCGCAGGCAATGGGTCGTATCGGCGAGACGACACTGAGGTGCTGGCAGACGGCCCACAAGATGAAGGTACAGCGCGGTCCGCTGCCCGAGGATAGCGGGCGCAACGACAATTTCCGCGTCAAGCGCTACGTCGCCAAATACACGATCAACCCGGCGTTGACGCATGGGTTCGCCGACCAGATCGGCTCAATCCAGGTCGGCAAGCGCGCCGATCTGGTGCTCTGGAAGCCGGCCTTCTTCGGGATCAAGCCGCAATTGGTCCTGATCGGCGGCATGATCGCGATCGCTCCGATGGGCGACCCCAACGCGTCGATCTCGACGCCGCAGCCGGTGCACTATCGTCCGATGTACGGCGTGCTCGGAAGGGCTCTCGGCTCGACCGGCGTTACCTTCGTCTCGCAGGCCGCACTCGACGACGGGATCGGCGAGAAGCTGAAGCTCTCCAAGCAACTCGCGGCTGTGAAGGGCACGCGGACGGTGCGCAAAAAGGACATGGTGCACAACAACCTGACGCCGAAGCTGGAGGTCGATCCGCAAAACTATAATGTCCGCGTCGATGGCCAGCTGATCACCTGCGAACCGGCGGATGTGTTGCCGATGTCGCAGCGATACTTCCTCTTCTAGCCGCAGAAAAGCTCGGGCGTGAGGTCGCGCCCGAGCCGGACCAACACGCCGCGGGAACGAGGCACGCTGCCGCTTCCGGGCCAAGCCGAAGGAGCAGAGATCAATGAATTTGGATCGTTTCCGTGATCATCCATCCTTGTTCTTCGTGGATTGGTCGCTGCGCGGCGTGGGCCAGGTTGTCTTTCAGAATAATCCGTTGTCGGGGCTCGTCATCCTCGTAGCGCTTGCGTGGAATTCGTGGATCTATGCCGCGATTTGCGTGCTTGGTGTTATCGCCAGCACCGCGACCGCGCTGGTTCTGAAGGCCGATAGGGCGGTGATGCGGGACGGGCTATATGGCTTCAACGGTGCGCTGGTCGGCTTGGCGCTTGTCGCCTTCACCAGCGAGGATTTTCGCGCGGGCGCCATCCCGTCGGTCGCAATGGTCGTCTACCTCGTCTGCGCCGCCGCCTTCACGACCATGGCTTTCGCCAGCATGGGTGCGGTTCTGGCGCCTTACAAGACCGCGCCTCTGACCATGCCTTTCGTTCTCGTCGGATGGCTGTTTCTGTTCGCGGTGCTGAAATTCGACGCGATCGATGCGGGGCCTATGGCTAAGCCCGTGTCGCCCGAACAGTTTTCAGAGACGGTGCCCTATGTCTTCGCGACCTGGTATGAGGGGATCGGGACCTCGATCGGGCAGATATTCTTCCAGGACAACTGGATTTCCGGTTATCTCATCATCGTCGCAATCGCGTTGAATTCGCGGATCAGCGCGGCGATGGGGCTGCTCGGCGCGGTGGTCGGCACGCTGGTGGCGGCCATCTATGGCGGCCCGGAGGGCGCGGTTCGCGATGGTCTCTTCGGCTATAATTCCGCGCTGACGGCGATGGCGCTATGTGGCGTCTTCCTCGCCTTCAATTGGCGCAGCCTGATTTATGCGGTCTTCGGCGCCGTCATCTCCAGCTGGCTCTGGGCGTCCATCGCCATTTTCCTCACACCGATCGCAATGCCGGTCCTGACTTCCACCTTCGTGCTTGTCACATGGCTGATGCTTTTGGGGCAGGGCGCGTTCAAAGCGCTTGAGCCGGCATCCGCGGAGTAGTCCACGGCGGCTGGCGAAGGTCGGGTCGGACAGGGCCGGCGAAAGCACCTATTCCGCGGCAACGTTGGTGACCGGGCCGGGCTCGACGCCGAAGAGCCGCTGCTTGAGCGTCTCGCGAAGGCTCTGAACGACCAGGTAAAGAACCGGGATCACGACAAGCCCGAGAACGGTGCCGAGAAGCAGCCCGCCAAGAACCGTGGCGCCGATCGCCTGGCGGCTTCCCGCTCCGGCGCCAGTCGCGACCACCAGCGGCACGACACCCAAGATCGAGGCGAGCGCGGTCATCAAAACGGGCCTGAAGCGCTGGGATGTCGCCTCGGAGGCTGCGTCCATCGTGCTCATCCCCTCCTCGCGACGCTCCTTGGCGAATTCGACGATCAGAATCGCGTTCTTGGCCGCAAGGCCGATCAGCAACAGCATGCCGATCTGGGCGTATATGTTGAGGTCGATCCCGCCGATGACGAGCGCGCCCAGCGCGCCGACCACTGCGACCGCGACCGACAGCATGACGGCAACAGGCACGCTCCAGCTTTCATATTGCGCGACGAGGAAAAGATAGGTGAAAACAATGCCCGCGATCAAAATGATCACGGTCTCGTTGCCCGATTGCTGCTCCTGAAGCGCCAGCCCGGTCCATTCGAAACCGAAGCCATCAGGCATGGTTTCATTGGCGAGATTGCCCATGATCGTAAGCGCCTGACCAGAGCTGGTGCCGGCCGCGGCCTGGCCGTTGATCGCGGCCGATGAGAACAGGTTGTAGCGGTTGACCGAGCTCGGCCCATAGATCGTCTGAATAGAGATCATGCTCTGCAGCGGAACGAGCTCGCCGGACTGGCTGCGCACCCTGAGACGCTGGATGTCGTCGATGCGCTGGCGATAGGCCGGCTCATCCTGCAGCCGCACCTGATACACTCTCGAGAAAATGTTGAAGTCATCGACATAGGCCGATCCGAGATGCGCCTGCAATGTGCTGAAGATCGCAGCCGGCGAGACGCCGTAGAGGTCGGCCCGTTTCCGGTCGATATCGAGATAGACCTGCGGCACGTCGGCGGAGAAGGTGCTGAACACGCCGGCGAGGCCGGGCGTTCGGTTTGCCTGGATGATCAGATCGCGCATGACCTCGGCGAGCGCCTGCTGGCTCTGGCCGGCGCGCGCCTGAAGGCGGAAGTCGAAGCCGCCCGTGGTGCCGAGGCCGGGGATGGCGGGCGGATTGAAGGGCACGATCGAAGCTGTCGAGATCGCCGCCAGTTGCGGGCGCAGCTTGGCGATGAGCGCGAAGGCGCTCTGGTCCGCTGGGCGCTCGCTCCATGGCTCCAGCGCGGAAATGATCATGCCGCTGTTCGAGCCGCCACCGCCCACCATGCTGACGCCGGCGATGCCAATCGTATTGGCGATCCCCGGCGTCTGCTGCAGAAGCTCGCTGACTTGCGCGATCGTCTGCTGCGTTCTTTCCAGCGATGCGGCGTTCGGAAGCTGCACGTTCATGAACAGGTAGCCCTGATCCTCTGCCGGCACGAAGCCGGTGGGGAGAACACGGTAGAAACCGTAGATGCCGCCTATGACGGCGACGAAGAGCACGCCTGCCAGGACGAGACGGCGGGCAAACATCGTAAACAGCCCGAGATAGAAGCGGCGTGAGGCTTCCAGCCCATTGTTCATCCGGCCAAAAATGCCTGTCTTGCGTTCAGGTGCCGGCCTCAAAATGAGGACGCAGAGCGCCGGGCTGAGCGTTAGCGCGTTGATGGTCGAAAAGACCACGGTCACGAGGATCGTCACGGCAAATTGGCGGTAGAGTTCGCCGGTGATCCCAGCCAGAAACGCCACCGGGACGAAGAGCGCTGCGAGAACAAGCGTGGTCGCGACGATCGGTCCTGTGACCTGCTGCATAGTGGCGAGCGTCGCGGCGCGTATATCCATCGCCTTTTCGCTCATCAGTCGCTGGGCGTTTTCCACGACGATGATGGCGTCGTCGACCACGAGGCTGATGGCAAGAATGACGGCAAAGAGCGTGATCGTGTTCGCCGAATAGCCGAGAACGTAAAGAACCGCGAAGCCGCCGATCAGGGAGACCGGGATGGTCAGCGTCGGGATGACGGTGGCGCGCCAGTCCTGCAGGAACGCGTAGACGACCGCCACGACAAGTACAAAGGTGATGGCGAGCGTCACGAAGATCTCGCGGATGGTTTCGCGCACGAAAGAGGTGGTGTCGAAGACCAGCGTATAGGCCACATCATCGGGGAACTGCTTCGAGAGCCGCTCGACTTCGCCAAGCACGGCGTTCGAGACCGCCAGCGCATTGGCGTCGGATGCCTGGTAGACGACGACGGTGGCACTTGGACGGCCGTTCAGCGTAGAGGCCGTGTCGTAGGACTGGGCGCCGAGCTCCACGCGGGCGACGTCGCGCAGCCGGACAACACCGCCATCGCGGTTGCTGCGAACGATGATGTTGCCGAACTCGGCGGCATCGGCAAGGCGTCCGCGTGCCGTCACCGTCAGCTGCAACTGCTGCCCGGTCATCGCCGGAGGCGAGCCGATCTGCCCGGCTGATGCCTGGGCATTCTGGGCTCGGATGACCGACATGAGGTCGGCTGCTGTGACACCAAGCGCCTCCATGCGATCCGGCATCATCCAGATGCGCATGCTGTAGGTCGGCCCGAACACGGCGGCTTCGCCGACGCCGGGAAGGCGGGAGATGGCGTCGCGAATGTTGATCGTCGCATAGTTGCTGATGAAGACTTCGTCACGCGTGCCTTTCGGCGAATAGAGCGCAAGGCCGAGCAGCATGCTCGACGAGCGGCTGCGGACTGTCACACCCGCCTGCGTGACGGCTGCCGGAAGGCGAGGAGTCGCGAGCGCAAGCCGGTTCTGCACATTGACTTGGGCAATCGCGGGATCGGTCCCGGCCTCGAAGGTTACGGTCAGGCTATAGGTGCCGTTGTCGGTGCTTGAGGATGACATGTACATCATACCTTCCACGCCGTTGACCTGCTCTTCGATCGGCGCGCCGACGCTGTCGGTCATCACCTGCGCGTTGGCCCCTGGGTAACTGGCGGTGACCTGAACTTCCGGCGGCGTGATCTGCGGGAACTGCGCGACCGGGATCTGCAGGAGTGCCACCGTGCCGGCGATAAGCATGACGACCGCGATCACCATCGCGAAGCGCGGGCGGCCGATGAAGGGAGCGGAAATGTTCATTTCGACACCGCCGGCTGGGACGCATCCTTGTCCGCAATGATCTCGACCGTGGAACCTTCCGCGACGTTCTGAAGCCCCTCGATGATGACGCTTTCACCGCCTTTCAGTCCGTCCTCTACGATCCAGCTTCCCTCTCGCTGCTCGGAGACGCTGATCCTGCGCACCTCGGCTTTCTTGTCAGGCGTGACCAGCATCACGTACTTGCCCTCGCGGTCCTGCTGCACGGCCCCCAGCGGAACCGTAGGGCGTTCCTTCCGCGCGGTCTCTGAAACGACGACGGTGACGAACTGGCCCGGGATCAGCAGGAAATCGCTGTTTGGAAAGACCGAGCGGACGGCCAGAGTTCCGGTGCCCTCATCGACCTCGTTTCCGAGGAAGGCGATAGGTGCGTTTTGCGGATAGATCTGCCCGTTGGAGAGCCTCAGACGCGTCTGGTAGCGCTGGGCTAGCTCATCCTTGCTCACATTGCCGGCGGCTTCGCGCAGATCCAGCAATGAGCGGTCGCTGACTGAAAATACCACCCTCACGGGATCCATCTGCACGACGCGCGCCAATGCGGGTGAGGCGGTGGTGATGAAGCTGCCGGGGGAAAAAGCAGCGATTCCAATTCGGCCCTTCAAGGGAGCCACGATGCGGCTGTAGCTGAGATTGAGTTCGGCCTGCTTGACGGCCGCTTCCGCCGATTGCAGGTTTGCCGCGGCGGTGTCTCGCGCGGTTTCGCTCTGTTCGATCGTTGCGCGCGCAACGGTCTGGTTGAGGGATTGGTTGCGCACCATCTGGCGCTCGGCATCGAGCAGCGTTGCCTTGGCGCGGGCGAGGTTGGCATTGGCATCGGCCAGAGCGATCTCAAGCGCCCGGCTGTCGATCTTGAAGAGCGCCTGGCCCTCGTCGACCACGGCGCCTTCCTCGAACAGCCTCTGATCGACGAAGCCATCAATCCGGGAACGGATGTCGACGGCATTGAGCGCTTCGACGCGCCCGACGAATTCATGCTTCGGCGACACATCCTCAATGGCAACGGTGATTGTCGCCACTTTCGGCACATCCTGTGCCTGTGCCGTTATTGAATGCGAGGCTGCGATGAACGAGGCGAGAAAGAAACCAGAAAATCTGCCAGGAATTCCCATCCGTCACACTCCTGAAAGCGTCAATGGCCACGGCCGAAGCGGTGGACGGAACGCGAGTTCAGACCTTCCGCTCCGACGGCAGCACTCGAAGCTTATTTCCGCAGGGCATGGCCCGGAAAGCGGAAAATGCCGTTTAAACAGTGGTTTCGCGCTCATTCTCGCAGAAATGGATACCGTGCACGACGCTGGGATAAACTGCACAGGCAGGAGCGAGTGGCGACGCTGTGACAAACGCGGACCGCGCGGCGAGCGGTCCGGCAGTGCTTGGTAGGATGTTTGTCGGGGCGGCTAAGTGCGGCTCGCAATATCTCCGCTTGCCAGCAGAGAGCGCCAGGGAGGGCCGCCGCCTGCGAAATGGGCGGCGGAAAGTCTCGGCGCCTCGTTGGTCCGGAGCCATCCAGCCTCGCGGGCTTCCTTCGGCGTTATCCCGAATTCGCGACGGAACGTTCGGCTGTATGTCGATGGATCCATGAAACCCCATTCCTCGGCAATCAGCGAGATGGAGCGCTTATCTTTATCGTCGCCAAGGATTTCCCTGGTGCGCAGCAAGCGTTGGCGGCGGATGTAATTGGAAATGCCGCCGCTGGCCTCGAAAATCCGATAGAGCCGCGACCGCGAGATGTTCAGATCGCGGCACAGCTTTTCCGGCGATAGATCGCGCTTTGCGAGTTGCGCGGAAATGAGCTTCTTGGCGCGGGCCATGATCACGCCGTTGATCGGTCCCTCGGCTTCGACAAGGTGATCGCGCGATGGTGCAAGGCAGGCGGCGAGCAATGTGGTCGTTGCAACCGCGATATGTTCGGCATCTCGCTCCATCCTGTTGGGAAGCGAGCGGTGCAGTAGCTGGAGGTAATCCACGATCAGCGCTGCCATCTCGGGGCGAATAGCGAGGTCAAAGGGCTGCGAGAACGCAAAGTCGCGGGGAAGCAGCAGCGCAAGCGCGCCATCGTCCTCGCCTTCCGCCTCGTAGGGAGCTGCAAGGCAATGCCAGTGCAGTTGGCCGGGGACACTCGGGCCGCTATTGTCTGGAACCGTCAGCGGGACGCTGAGGATCCAGTGATCGAAAACGGGATCCTTCTTGTTGTTCCACCGACGGCGATAACCGGTGCCACGGTAATCCAGCGACATCAACGCAAGGCTTCCAAGCTGCCAGACCTGCTGGCGCGCGCTGAACGCACTGAACTTTTCCCGCAGCAGCGTGACATTCCCGAGATTGGAATTCCAGGATCGATAGAGATCAAACTGTTCGGCGGGCAGCGCGGCGGATGTGTCGATATCGACCACGCATGTGAGAGGGATTTGCCCCTCGTCCTTATCGGCAATATTGCTGTCGTGCTGCATGATCCGCCCTGCTGTTTGACGCCTATGACTGACAGAAGGTTGGTTGCCCGAAGGGGAGGATGTCGCGCGCGTTTACAGGCACGGTGTGGCGGATCGCCAATGCGCTTGCGGCTTTCATAAGCATTACTCCTTGTTCGAGGGTAATCACGAAGCGACGGCTCATCAGCAACAAGGTGCTGGCCGCGGGACCGGGAAAGCACGTTGGTCGAACTTAGAAAACAGAGTTGAGGCAGGGCATTAGTGGTTGCAACTCCGTTTCGATATCACGCAACTCTATCCATATGGTCGAATTTGAATATATGCTTTCCATCCCAATCCTGCGCAGGGTGTCCATTTCTGCCTCAACACTTGTAATGAACGAAATCTCGCCGAAATCTTCAGTTGCTCATCGACATGCCGAGGGAGTTCCTGATCAGGAGTGTGTTCAATGTCGGGTTGCTGCCGCTGGTTTGAGACATCTCACGCGAACCCGGATGCAGCAGTTCTTGCCAGCCTAGCGCCCGCACTTCCTTCGGAGACAGGCCGAATTCGCGCTTGAACATGCGGCTGTAAGTCGACGGATCGGTAAAGCCCATATTCTCCGCGATCTGCGCGATCGAGTGCACATTGGCGCTATCGGCCAGCGCGCGACGCGTCTCAAGCAGCCGTCTTCGGCGGATGTAGTTGGAGATTCCACCGGCGGGCTCGAAAATCCGGTAGAGGCGCGAGCGCGATACGCCGACACTCTTGCACAGATACTCCGGGCTCAGGCCCGGGTCGGCAAGCTTGGCATCGATCGCCCTGATGGCGCGGGTCGTTATCACGGCATCGATGGGAGCCTGTGCCTGCGCCAGCTTGTCATGAGACGGCGCGAGCACGGCTGCGAGCATGTGTATGGTCGCTTCGGCGACCCTTGCAACGTTGCTTCGGCGCAGATGAGTGAGATTGTGATGCAGCAGGATCAGATAGTCGGCGAGGAATTGGGCGTCTTCGTCCGCAATCTCGGGGGCTAGGGAGGTATCAAGCGTGTTGTACGGCAGAAAGAGCGCGAACAACCGCCCCTCACTCTCGCATGCATGCGGCGCCGTGAGGTTCTTTATGCCAAGCCTTCGCCTAGAGGAGCTCTCGGCGGTGCACGGCGCGTGGCTGTCTCTGACGCTGACCACCCAATTGTCTACGGCCGGCTTCTTCTTGTGCTCCCAGCGAAGGAGATGATCGGGAGACGCATCGATGACGGCAAAAGCAATATCTCCGAGCTGCCAGATTTTCTCCGTGGCCGCAAAGTCAATTACCTTGCCGCCCTTCAGGCTGACATCGAGGATGGACGAATGCCAGTCTCGGAAAACCTCGAACCGTTCCGGCGCGCGAGCGCGTGAAGTGTCACATTCGATCGCGCATCTCAGTGGTTCGTCCGCGAAGGCCGCGGCGGATGTCGACCCCAATTCTACCCGTGCATTCATGATGTCGCTCCTTGAACACGAGACTAAGCAAGCATGAAGTGACCAGTATCGACGCAGGCGGTGGTGCACCGAGAGGGAAGCTGATTTGCACCATGACGGCAATGTTGACTGTGTGCAGAAGGTAAATCTAAAGCGAAGATCACTAATACAATTCTTGCTATGTAAAAGAAAGACGCAAAGCGTGTCCATTTTCCCGGTTAACGTGTTTCCGGATGTGGGGGAACTGGGATCTGGCTGCCCCGCCCGTGAAAGGTCCGCTGTGTTAAAGGGTGTTCTTTTGCAGCCGCCCATCCTTCATGATCGCCAGGAAATTCTTCTGCGGATTTTCGACCAGGGTCAGATCTTCCGTCGGGTTGCCATCGACGACCACCAAGTCCGCCAGAGCGCCCTTCTCGATGACGCCGAGTTTGCCGGGGTAAGGATTGCGCATGTTGGAGAGTTCGAGCAGTTGCGCATTGCCTGATGTCGCCATCTGCAGCACCTCGGCGTTCTTGTACCAGTTGCTCAGATGGGTCAGCATGATGTTCTGCCGCGGTCCGAGTTCTGGAGAGAAGAGCACGTCCGATCCCCAGGCGGTCTTGATGCCGTGCTTGCGCGCATATTGGTAGAGCGTTGGGGTCCCGAGGAAAATCTGCTTGGCCCGCTCGACGCCGGGGCCGCTTTGAGACGCGGCATCCGCCATCGTCAGGAAGGGCTGGGTGCTGAGCCACACACCCTTTTCGGCCATCATGATCGCTGTCTCTTCATCGATCAGATGGGCATGCTCGATGCAGGTCACGCCTGCGCGCAGGGCGCGTTGAACGGCGCGGGTGGTGTAGGCGTGGAGGGCGACATAGGTATTCCAGTCCGCAGCAACGCTGGCCGCGGCGCGCAGTTCGTCCTCGCTGAAGGTGATCATATCAAGCGGGCTGCGCGGCGATGAAACACCGCCGCTGCCGACGATCTTCACCTGGGAAGCGCCCTGCAGAAGCTGCTCGCGTACCCGCAGCTGCAATTCGGCTACACCGTCGACGATCGCAGCGCCTCCAAAAAGTTCGCCGCTGCTTAGCTTGTTTCCGTCCCTCGGAATCTCGGTGGGAAGGCGCAGGTCGCCATGCCCGCCCGATGTGGTGATCATGGCGCCGGACGGATAGATGCGGGGTCCGGGGATGAGGCCAGCATCGATCGCTTGCTTGAATGAAAAGACGGGGCCGCCAAGATCGCGCACCGTGGTGAAGCCGCGCATCAGCGTGCGCTCGGCTTCGGCAGTCGATGCCGCGAAGACGATGCCGGGATCTCCGCCGAGGAGCAGGTTCAACGGAACCGCTGCGAAAATCGTGTGCCAATGCGCATCGATCAGACCTGGCATGATAACGCCGTTGCGGCAGTCCAGAACCGTCGCGCCGTCAGGCGGCGGCGCGTGGGAGCGATCGACATCGGCAATCTGGTTGTCGCTTATCAGCACCTGCACATTGTCGACAACCGTGCCGGCCTTGCTGTCGAAGAGCCGGGCGTTGCTCAAGAGGGTCGTGTTCGGTTTGGTCGTCGCTTGCGCGAGACCCTGCGTGGGCAGGGCACCGACCAGGGCGGTCGCCGCCAGGCCTGATAGGAGATCGCGTCGCGAGAAGGCTTCCAGCCGACGCGAAGCCCGTTCCAGGTCCGGATGCGAACAGCCGCAGCCCGCGTCGTGAACAAGGTGGCGATACTTTTCTCCCATCCGCAGCATGGGTTTTTCCTCCCTGGTTTTTGCGTTGCAGCCGATCTGGGTGGCCGCGACATGACCTGTAGTGACGCCCCTGAGGACGCAAAAAACACGACGGCATCGCCCTCGACCTAGAACGGCCAGATGAGCGGGACGATGAAGACGGCCACGACGAAAAACCAGGCGAGCAGCGGCAAACCCAGTTTCCAGTATTCGCCGAAAGTGTAGCCGCCGGGCCCCATAACCAAGGCGTTCGCCGGCGCCGCTATCGGCGTCAGGAAGGCAGCCGCCGCCGCGACGGCGATGCTCATCATCACGGGGCGTGGGGAGATGCCCATGCCGGCCGCAGCCGCAACCCCGATCGGGATCGCGATCAAGGCGGTCGCCATATTGCTGATGAGCTGTCCAAGCAGCGCGGTGAGGAGAAACAGACCCGCCAAAAGCATGGTCGGGCTGCTCTGCCCGAGAATATAGAGCAGGTGATTGGCGGCCAGTTGCGCCGCGCCGGTTTCCGTCATCGCGGTGGCGAGTGGCTTCATCGCCGCGACGAGCACCACGGTCGTCCCGCCGATCGCATTGTAGGATTGTTCCGCAGTCAGAATCCCCGAGAGGAGGATTGCTCCTGCCGCCAGTAAGCCTGCCACAGCCGGCGGCACGAGGCCGGTCGCAAGAAGAAGGATCATCGCAGCCGAGATCACGGCGGTACGCTTTGCGTCGCCGCCCATTGGCGCGGCTTGCCGACGAACGAGATCCGGGGAGCCTACGGTTAGCACATTCGGGTCGCTGAGGCGCGTGTCCAGCGCTTTCCAGGTTCCCTGCAGCAGCATCGTGTCGCCAGCGCCGAGCACGACGGCGCCGGTTTGGTTGTTTGCCTCGACGTCACCTACCGGCTCCCCTGCCTTCTGGACGGCGAGGACGATCAGATCGCCGCTTTCGGTCACCATGCCGGGGAAGACGCTTTGCCCGATCAGGCCCGATCGGGGTGGGATCGCCACCTCGGCCAATCCCGATTTGTGGGTGAAGAGGATGTCGTCGGCGCCTGCCGTCTGTTCGCGAAAGGACAGGTGCGTCTCCGCCGCGAACTTCGCGACGAGATCGGCATCGCCGCGCAGGAGAAGATGATCGCCTTCCGCGATGTGCGGCCGGTTGATCGGCCGGGCCGTGTCGCCCTCGTGAACGGCGACCAGCTGCATGCCCTCATGGCGCGCGACCTCGATTGTCGATGGCGTCTTGCCGACATAGTGCGAAGTGCCGCGAATGCGCAGGCGGTGGATGTCATTGCCGAGCCCATATTGCTCGACCAGCGTTCGCGCGTGCCGGCTGAAATCGGCGGGGATGGTTGCGCCATTTCGTTGCGGCAAAAGGCGCTCACCAAGCAGCACGATGATCGCCATGCTGCCGAAGAGCAGCGGAAGGCCGACCAGCGCGAATTCGAAGAAGCCGAAGCCGGTAACTCCAGCGTCGATGGCGGCGTCGGAGACAAGGACATTCACCGGCGTCCCCGTTAGCGTGAGCATGGAGCCGGCATGCGCCGCGAAGGCAAGCGGCATAAGAAGTTTCGAGGATTTGCGGCCAAGGCGCACCGCGATGACGATGACAACGGGTAGCAGCGCCACGACAGCCCCGGTCGTCCCGACAAACATCGCCAGGATCGCCACGAGGCTCATCATCAGGACGAGAAAGCGGGCGCGGCTCTTTTCGCCGGCGGCGCGGATCAGGTGCTTGCCGATCCAGGCGGTCACCCCGGTAATCTCGAGCGCCGAACTGACAACGAACAACGTTGCGATGAAGATGACGACAGGATCGCCGAAGCCTGCAAGTGCCTGGTCGAGACTGAGAATGCCGGATGCCCAGAGGGATAGGCACACCAGCATAGCGACGACCGCGACCGGCAGCTTGTTCCACACGAAGAGAACGATCGCTGCAGCGACGATGATCGCAACGAGGGCTACCGGACTCAATTCCACTATCCCTTTGAGAAGACCCGATCTTGAGACGATTTCAAAAGCGCGCTGATGGCCGATCAGAGCATGTGAAATCGGCCCACAGGATGAGCCGGGGGATACTAGATGTCATGAGCCAGGCGTCCCGAAGCTACGCCGTGCGTCCCGGAGTATTCCAGACCTGATCGATTTCGTGGCTGGCGCTATTGACCCCTTGTGAAGTCTGGAAGCAGGTGAACGTGACGGGTCGCGGAGCGAGTATTTCTTATGGTGACCACGCGTGCTGGCAAAGCGGTCTCGCATCGCCGCCCTGACGTTCCGAGGTAATAATGTGCTGGCGGCGGCTGTTCATCGTTCTGCTCCTCAATGCATGCCTAGTGACTTGCGCCGGCCCGCAGACGGGACTGTTGAACGTAACCCGTCCAGCGAAAGACACTGATCAGATCACGCTCATCGCGGCGACGACGCGGGCGCCTGTCGAGGATCCCGCGGTGCTCTACGGCGGCGAACGAGGCACATCCGTGTCCTACACCCGGATCGGGATTTCCGTTCCGCGCAATCGCAAGGCGGGCACGCTTGAGCTTCCGCGACGTTCTCCCGGTGATCCCGAACGGACCTTCGCCGCGACATCGGTAACCCATATCAATCGCGCGGATGTTGCGGCTGCGTTTCGTGCTCTGGGGCCCCACAAGCAGCGCGCCTTCGTCTTCGTGCATGGTTACAGCACGACTTTCGACCGCGCGGTGTTCCGCTTTGCGCAACTCGTGCATGATTCGGATGCGGATGCCGTCCCGATCCTCTTTTCATGGCCGTCGCGGGGGCGGTTTCTCGATTACAAACGCGACCTTGATAACGCATCCTACTCGCGATCGGATCTGGCAAACCTGCTTGAGGCCGCGATCGACAGCCAATCGATCAACGAGGTGGTGGTGCTCGCCCACTCCATGGGCGCCTGGCTCACGGTTGAAGCGATCAGGCAGGTCGCTCTGCGCCGCGGCGGCGTGCCGAGCAAAGTATCTAGCCTCATCCTCGCGTCTCCGGATCTGGATGTCGGCGTGTTTCGCCGGCAGGTGGAGGATATGGGGCCGAAGCGGCCCAAGATCACGATTTTCGTCGCGCGCAACGACTTGGCGCTTCGTCTTTCGCGGTTCATTGCGCGCGGAGATGCCCGTCTTGGCGGCATCGACCCTTCGCAGGAGGATTACCGCCAGGCCCTCTCGGATCTGCAGGGCGTCACGGTGCTGGATTTGAGCGCATTGAGTTCGGGCGATCGGGTCAATCACGCGCTATTCGCCACCAGCCCCGAGGCCGTTCGGCTGATAGGCGATCGACTGGTGCAGGGGCAGCAAATCTCGGACGCTGATGTCGCAAGGCCCACGACGGCGGTCGATGCTATCGGCGCGGCGGCGACCTTTGCGGTTGCCGCGCCGATACTGATCTTCGACATGGCGACCAGCCAATGAGACGCCCAGACAGAAAATGGGACGACCGGCGCAATATTGGGATTCGCCGCGCATCATTATTGCCGCGGCAATTGCTAGCGTAGTCGCGGCGCGTGCGCAGGTATCGCCAACGGTCGACTTTTCATCAAAAGGGTGCGGACATGAGCGATCTGATTTTCATCGGGTTCCCAACGGAAGCAAAGGCCGAAGAGGTGCGACAGAAGGTGCTGTCGCTGCAACAGGAATATCTCATCGAACTGGAAGACGCCGTTGTTGTCGTGAAGAACGAGAAGGCGCAGATCAAGCTCAATCAGATGGTCAATCTCACCGCGCGAGGCGCTGCCTCAGGCGCCTTGTGGGGAACGGTGATCGGGGCGATCTTCCTGATGCCTCTGGTCGGCACCGCGCTGGGCGCTGCTTCCGGTGCGCTTGCGGGCCAACTCAGCGATGTCGGGATCAACGACGAATTCATGAAGAAAGCGGCGTCGGCCTTGCAGCCCGGCACGGCGGGGCTCTTCCTGCTCGTGCGCAAAATGACTGCTGACAAGGTGTTGGCCGATCTCAGGGGTATTGGCGGCGAGCTTCTGCAGACATCGTTCGACGAGACCAGGGAAGCCGAATTGCGCGAAGCCTTGTCCGCGGCGCAGGCAGAAGCGGAGACGGCGCCCGTGGCAACTTCGTAACGTCGCCATGCATGGGAGGTTTCATCGATGCCGGGGTGCTAGACGGGGAGGCCCTGCTTGACGCCCATCCAGACAACCTGCTGCATCATCCTCGTGACGATCGTTCTCTTTGCGTGGAACAGGCTGCCCGTCATCGCCGTCGCCTTCGCGGCGGCGCTTTCGCTATGGGCTACGGGGCTGGTCACCCTGGATCAGGCATTGGCCGGCTTTGGTGACCGCGCCGTTCTTTTCGTCGCCAGCCTTTTCATCGTCAGCGCGGCGCTCGAGAGAACTGGCGTTACCGCGTGGTGCGGGCAAGCGCTCATCTCGCTCGCCGGCCAGAACAACCGCAGCCGGCTTCTGTTTGTTCTGATGATCTCCGTTGGGTGTCTCACGTCGCTCTTAAGCGGCAGCGGCGCCGTGGCGGCTCTCATCCCCATCGCGGTGTTTGCGGCGGTGCGGCTAAACCAATCGCCCGCGCAATTGCTGATGCCCTTGGCCTTCTCCGCCCATGCCGGGGCGAACCTGTTGTTGACAGGCGCTCCAAAGAACTTTCTCGTATCGGAAGCACTTGAAGATGCCGGGCTAGATGGCTTCGGCTTTACCGAGTTCGCCCTTGTCGGTGTTCCGCTTCTTGCCGGGACGGTCTTTATTATCCTGTTGCTGGGCAAATATCTGCTCCCCGCGCGGACGAATGCACGGCTGCCCGCTGATTTCAGCGGTCACGCTCAGACGCTGGTCGAGCATTACGGCCTTGAAGACGGGCTTTTCCGGCTCCGCATTCGACGGGTCTCGCCTCTCGCGGGTTTGCCCACTGAAAGCATCGATCTGGGTGCTGATAGCGATATTCAGGTGATGGCCGTCCAGGCCGCCGCATCCGGCCTTCCGGTTCGGGAGCGGGCGATGATCGCCGATGATTATCTGCTTGTGCGCGGAACCGCCCAGGCGGTCGCGGAGGTCGCCGCGCGGCTCCATCTTGCGGTTCGCGAGGATGCGCCGGTAGGGGGCGGAAGCACGGCTTTCAATAGCAGGTCCGGTCTAGCCGAGGTGATGATCCCGCCGCGATCCAAGCTGATCGGTCAATCGATGTTTCCGGGTCTTGCGACTGAGAGCGGCGACCTCGTCGTCCTGGCGGTGCATCGCGGCGGCGCAGAAATCGACTATGCCAACCCTGTGCTCAAGGCCGGCGATACGATCCTGCTCGAAGGAAGCTGGGAAGCGCTCGATCTGCGCCTGGATGATCCCGATGTGCTCGTCGTCGATTCCCCCGACCTCGTTCGTCGCCACGCCGTGCCGATGGGGCCGGGCGCGAAGGTCGCCGTGGCGACGTTGGTCGGGCTGGTCGTCATGCTGGCATCGAACGTCGTGCCACCGGCCGTTGCAGGCATCCTGTGCGCCTGCGTCCTTGTTGCCTCGGGCGCGATAACGGTGGAGCAATCCTATCGCGCGGTTCACTGGACGACGGTCATCCTCATCGGCGCGATGATGCCGATCTCGACGGCGATGATCCAATCAGGCACGGCGAAGTTCGTCGCCGACGAACTGGTCTCCGCGCTCGGCTCGGCCGGACCGGGCGCTCTGGTCGCCGGTCTCTTCGTGCTCACGGCCGTTCTCGGCCAAGTCATGAGCAATACGGCGACGACGATGCTGGTCATTCCGATCGCAATGGCGGCTGCAGCAGCGATGCATATCCAGCCGCACCCGGTGCTGATGAGCCTCTGCATCGCCGGATCGGCATCCTTCATGACGCCGATCGCGACGACGACCAACATGATGGTCATGGGCGCGGGCGGCTATCGGTTCGGCGACTACTGGAAACTCGGCACGCCCCTGATGGCGTGGTTCTTCGTCGTGGCCGTCTTCCTAGTCCCGCTTATATGGCCGTTCAACTAGGTGTGGGCGGGACGCGTGCAGTTCATCATCACGCAGATTAGAGACGTCAGGCACGCTTTTGGGACAGGCAACCGATTGCCCGCCCAATGATATTTGTGAGGATGGTCGCTCGAAGGCAATCGGAGAGGATGTCGACTGGATGAATAGCCGAGCGGTTATCACTCTCCTGGCGATCCTTGCTGCGATAGCAATCTTGTGCGTACTCCGGATGGCTGCCAGCGTTTTCGCTCCCGTCGCCGGCGCGCTTTTCATCATCGGTCTCGTCTGGCCGCTTCAGCAGAGCTTGCAGCGGGCTCTCCCCAAGCTGTTGGCGCTTGCGGTGGTGGTCGCGGTGATCGTCTGCATCTTCATCGCTCTCGCCTCGATATCGGCCTGGGGCTTCGGGCGCATCGGCCGCTCGGTCGTCGGCGATGCCGCTCGCTTCCAGCTGCTCTATGGCGATCTCGTCCAATGGCTCGACGGGCACGGCATCGTCATCGCCGGCGTCTGGGCGGACTATTTCAGCTTCAGTTCGCTGCTCCGCGTGCTGCAGGGAGCGACGGCCCGCTTGAACACGATGATCTCCTTCTGGATCGTCGTCGTCGTCTATGTGCTCCTGGGGCTGCTCGATACCGAAGCCATCGCCCGCAATATTCGAAACGCTCTGAGCGACGATAAGGCGGATGCGATCGTCGGCGGTGCATTGCAGACGGCAGCCAAGCTGCGGCGTTACATGGCGGTGCGCACGGTGATGAGCCTTGCCACCGGCACGCTCGTCTGGGCGCTGTCCGCGCTCTTCGGGCTGCGCTTTGCCGCAGAATGGGGCGTCATCGCCTTCACGCTGAACTATATCCCGTTCATGGGGCCATTCGTGGCGACATTGCTGCCCAGCGCCTACGCCCTGGCGCAATTCGGCTCACCGGAGGCCGCGATACTCATCTTCGCCGGGCTCAACATCATACAATTCGTCATTGGAAGTTACATCGAACCGCGCGTTGCGGGTTACGCGCTCGCGATGTCGCCATTCCTCGTGCTGTTTTCGGTCTTTTCATGGTCGTTCGTCTGGGGTGTGTTCGGCGCCTTCATCGGCGTGCCGATCACGATCGCGCTTCTTACCTTCTGCGCACGGTTTTCCTCGACGCGCTGGATAGCGGAAATCTTGGGCGCGCCGAGCGAACAAGAGGACAAACCTCCATCAGGCTCAAGCTGATCGGATGTCTATCGGCGAAGTCTGGTCATGCGGATCACGCGGCCGGTGTGAGCGCTCAGCGCGATCTCGAAATCGCTGCTGCCACGCCTTGCGTGATAGATGAAAGTCCTGCCCCTGCAGTCGACGCGGCGCACATTGCGGAAACCGCGGTTCTGAAGGAGTTGTTGCCCCTGCCTGCAGCTGATCGCGCGGCCGAAGTTGAGATCGGAACCGACGTGAATGTTGACAGTCACGGCATAAGCCGGGGCCGGCGGCGACGCTGTCAGCGCCATAAAGGAAGCCAATGCAAACGCAGTCCATATGTTCAGGCGCATCTACCTCTCTCCATTGATGAAAAGCTCCGCGAGATATTTGCCGTGTTGAAGCCTTGTCAATGAGTGGTCATGGCACGTGATTACATTAGGGACGTGGCGCCCACCTCTTGGACGATTTACGCATGTGAAATGTGTTTATTGTTTCGCTTTGCGCCACCCGCATGCGTGCCAGCCGCCCGTTCGCCTGCTCGGACCTGAAGAGAGGGGCGGGCGTCTACGGCATCATGGAGTTCCTTCAGATGCAAGGTTGGCTGCGACCGGGAGGTGGCGCCAATTGCCGCTTACGGGCGCTATAGGTCTCCGTCTTGCGCGCAGCCGGCCTGCCGCGCGGCTGAATCAGTATTTTCGATGCCGGCGGATCGTGGCTGGTGTTAGTTGTTGCCGACAAAGCCGGTGTAATTTGCGGGCAAGATATCAGCTCGGTTCGCTTGGCTTTGATCTCATTCCACTGCCAAGTATTCCACGAGGCGTCTCGCGTGAACAGGCAGGCCAGCGAAGTTCCGCGAGCACACCAAGAGATGGCGCAGGGCCCAAGCGTCCGAAAGTGGTACGATGCCAATCGGAAACTCTTCCTGATGTCGCTTGGCATAGATGTCAGGAACGATCGCCAGTCCGATTCCGCTGGCGACCATCGCGAAAATGTCCCCGAAGCTGTGAAGGCGGATGCGTAGCTTGAACTGTCGGCCTTCGCGCGCGGCATGGGTCGCAAGATGCCCCTGCAATGCGCTGTCAGAAGGTAGTCCGACGAAGGGTTCGTCAAGCAAGTCGCGAAACGCCACCGATGTCCGTTCAGCCAAAGGGTGGTCCCGAGCCGTGATCAAAACGAGTCTGTCGGTCTTGAACGGCCGGGTCTCGAGCGAACCTGTGTCCGTTGTGTCAGCAGCGATGCCAAGATCGGCTAAACCTGCAGCGACGGCGGCAACGACATCAGGGCTCTGGCGCTCCTCGAGGTCAACATCAATTGTCGGATGGTCGACAAGGAAACGCCGAAGGGCTTCCGGCAGGTGGGCCATCGCGGCGCGGCCGGACAAAAGGCGAATCTGGCCTCGTAGTCCTTTCGCGTAGATTTGCAGATCACCGCGCATCTGCTCCATTTGCCCAAGCACGATGCCGGCGTGGTGGGCAAGGGCTTCCCCCGCCTGTGTTGGCCGCACGCCACGCGCACCACGGTGCAAAAGTGGAACTCCGCTCATTTCCTCCATTCCGCGGATGCGCGCACTAGCGGATGCCAAGGCCATCCCAGCACGTTCAGATCCTTGTGTGATGCTATGCGCCTCCACAATATGGAGAAACAAGCGAAGATCGGTCATGTCGAAGCGCACACTTCCCTCCGGTCAAGCCCCTTCGGATTTTCCGAAGGCTTCCCTTGTATCTTCCACATTGTGCCGTGTCGCCTGGGAAAGATGATGCGGTCATCATTTGCAAGGCGAGGAGATACTATGGACACGACCGACAAAATCCTGCGAGCTTTCATATTCAGGCTGCTACTTCTCGTGCTGGCTGTCTTTGCGGCGCGCCACCTGCCTGATCACGGCCTGAGGACGGTTCGCGCCGAGCCGGTCGCGTTAGCCGCTGCTGATCAAGTGGAGTGTGCCCTGGAAACGTCGTCTTTCGACAAGGCCAACGATAAGCTTGACGACATGCTTTTGCATGATTGACGTCGTGATCTGGCAACGCCGCCCCGGTTGAGGTTAAACGCTTTGAAGGTGCCGCCGGCGAGGGAAACGACCTATGATCGCGGCCATAACGCCGTTCTGATAGTTACGGATGCGCAAGTCATGCCTTGACGGCAGGTGGGTATCGCCGAAACTGCGAAGGCGAACCGGGTGCCGGGCTTTTCCTGGAAAATGATCGTTCACCTGAACGCTAATAAAACATCCGGCGGAACGGCATGATGGCAGCCCCCATGGCAGCAGCGTCGCTCGCGATTTCCGATATGATCAGCTTTGGGCCACCGCGGTGTACGCCATAGCGGGGACGGTCGAAAATCTTCGTCCGCTCGATCAGCATGGACGCCAGGACGGGCGGGATCTGGCCGCCGAAGACGATCGCCTGCGGGTCCAGCGTGGCGCGGATGGCATTGACGAGGCGGATATAGGCCGGCGTCACCTCGTCCACCCACTCCGATACGCCGGGCCAATTGCGATCGAAATGGCGGCGCATATAGTGGATTGAGGGAACGTCGATGCCATTCCCGTTCACCCGGTCGATCAGATATTGCAGGGCGGGACGGCTGTCGGACTCGATCTCATCATACAGGCCGGAAAATTCGCCGGCATTGCCATTGCCGCCTTGCAGCAGCTCCCCGTCGATAATGACGCCGCCGCCGAAGCCGTAGTTGAAGCTTAGATAGGCGAAATGCCGGATAAAGCGGCCGATGCCGAACATCGATTCCGCAATGGCCCCGGACTTTCCGCCGTTGATCACCCATGCCGGCCGATCGAACAGCTCCGTGATGATCGGCCCGAGTTCGATCATCGACCATTCGTGAAGCGGGAGCGGCGCGTTGTGACGTGTGCCATCGACGTGGTAGCCGGCGATTGCAAAGCCGATGCCGAAGAAATTGTCCTCGGCAAGATTGTTCTGGCGCTGCAACTCCTCGACCTGCTGCTTCACCAGATGGAGAGCGTGGTGCATCGTCAATTCACGCAACGGGACTTCACGCTCGCCAAGAATTTTTCCGGCTAGATCGATGAGGCAGATGCCGATGATGTCGGTGTTGACCGAGATGCCGCAGGCATAGGCGTGGGCGCCGTTCAGGTTCAACATCGGGCTTGGTTGACCGCGTCCCAGGCCCGGTTTCGCTGATCCGAGCAGGATGACATCACGCTCGGCAAGGTGATCGAGGATGCGATGGATGGATTGCTGCGTCAGGTCGGTATGGCCGGTGATTTCCGATCGGGAGATGCCGGGATTGCGCCAGATCAGCTGCAACAACTTGCGCTCGTTGGACGAAACAACCGTCGTCTCGTGCAGTCGCAGAAAGCGTGGGGCAATCAATGCCTCCGGTACGTAAACACCTGCCAAGCCCAGAAACCTTACTGCAAAAGTGTAATAATCGCATTGCCCTTGATGCAACCTAAGCCTGATTACCGGCGAATAACGGTTCTTTCAAGCGATTTCAGCCGTCATGTAAATGTTACACACAAAGTGTAGTAAGCCGCCGTCAGAGATCGAGCGAGGCTCGGTCGACCCGAAAAGACGAGGGCGATGATGAACAAGTTTACTTTGGCGGCCATAGCCGCCGTAATGGCCGGGGCAGGCTCGGCCCAGGCGACGAATATCGAATTCTGGTACGGCAATACCGGTCCAGTCGAGACCGCGATCAAGGCTCAGTGCGACGCGTTCAATGCTTCTCAGAGCGAGCATCATGTCAACTGCGTCGGCCAGGGCTCCTACGAAGTGTCGATGCAGAAGGCGATTGCCGCCTATCGCGCCAAGAACCACCCGGTGCTGATCCAGTTCTTCGACGCCGGCACGCTCGATCTGATGCTCTCGGACGCCGTCGAACCGGTCCAGGATCTGATGCCCGATGTCAAGTGGGACCAGTATATCGCCGGCGCCCGCGCCTATTACGAAACTTCCGGCGGCAAGCTTTTCGCCCAGCCGTATAACTCTTCGACGCTGCTGTTCTACACCAACAAGACTGAGCTTGAAAAAGCTGGCATCACCGAGACCCCGCAGACCTGGGAAGACGTGATCGAAGCCGCGCGCAAGCTCAAGGCCGCCGGCCATGCCTGCCCGTTCGTCACCGATGGCGACACCTGGCGTGTGCTGGAGCAGTTCTCCGCTCGTCACGGCCTGCCGATCGCCACCAAGCACAACGGCTATGATGGTCTCGATGCGGAATATGTGATCAACACCACCTTCGCCGCCAAGCACCTCGCAAACCTGCTTGAGTGGCGCAAGGAAGGTCTCGTTCGCCTGGCTGCGGATACCAAGGCCGGCAATTACACCGCCGCCTTCAATGCCGGCGAATGCGCGATGATGGAGCAGTCTTCCGGTTCCTACGCCGCCGCTGCCAAAGCATTCGACGGCAAGTACGAGCTCACCGTCACCATGGCGCCGATGTACAAGGGCTACGAGCGCCACAACACCTTTGTCGGCGGCGCCTCCATCTACATCATGAAGGGTCACGACAAGGCCGAGATCGACGCCGCCAAGGCTTTCCTCGACTTCCTGCGCAAGCCGGAACAGCAGATGTTCTTCACTGCCAACACCGGTTATGTGCCCGTCACCACCGACGTTCTCGATGCGATTGCCAAGAGCGACGAGGCGAACTCGCCGAAATACGCCACCGCCAAGGTTGGCGTTGAATCCATGAACCAGCCGGCAACGCCTGATACCCGCGGCATCCGCCTCGGTTTCTACGTGCAGTTCCGTGAGGTCTTCATGGAAGAAACACAGAAGGCCTTTGCCGGCCAGCAGACCATGCAGGTCGCGCTCGACAACACCAAGAAGCGTGGCGACCAGCTGCTGCGCCGCTTCGAGCAGACCTACAAGGGCAAGAAGCTTCCCTGATCCGTTCGCTCAGCCTTCGTCGCATGGGGCGTCTTCGGCCCCATGCCTTCTCTTTTTTGGAAGTGCCTTCATGTCGTCGGATTCCTCTCTGTTCAGCCATCGCTGGCTGCCGGCTCTTCTGCTGGCCCCCATGATGCTGCTGATTGTGCTGTTCTTCTATGTGCCGGTCTTCCAGGCCTTCTATTGGTCGTTCTTCCTTGAGCAGCCTTTCGGTGGCGGCTCGGAATTCGTCGGCCTGCAGAATTTTCAGCGCGTGCTCGGCGATCCAGAATTCTGGGCGGCCACCGGTCGCACGGTCATCTTCATGCTGACGGCATCGTCGCTCGCGGTCGTCGTGCCGCTGATGCTGGCGATTGCCGCGGACAGGAAGATCGGTCTCTCCTATGCGGCGCGCAACATTCTCGTCTGGCCGAAGGGCATTGCCGGGGCGTCGATCGGCGTCGTCTTTGCCTTCATCTTCAACCCATTCGTCGGCTTGATGGCTCCACTAAACACGCTGTTTCCTGGCCTTTGGAACCCCGGCATCAACGGAACTGACGCCTTCGTGACGCTGGTCGCCGCGCATGTCTGGAGTGGCATTCCGTTCAATTTCGTCATCCTCTTGGCCGGCCTGCGCTCGATCCCGCCCACGATGTATCAGGCGGCCGCCATGGATGGCGCCGGCCCGTGGCGCCGCATCTTCGATGTGCAACTGCCGCTGATCATGCCGCAGCTGTTCCTGACCTTCGTTCTGGAATTCACCGAAAGCATCACCTCCGTCTTCGCGCTGATCGACACCATTACCGGCGGTGGTCCGGGCGGCTCGACGACGCTGCTCGTCTACAAGATCTATGTCGATGGTTTCCGCGGTTTCGATCTTTCCGGCGCCTCCACCCAGACGGCCATCCTGATGGTCTTCGTCCTTATTCTCGCAGCCTGCCAGTTCTATTTCCTCGGCCGGCGCATCAATTACGAGCGCTGAGCCATGGTCGAAAACGCACGCTCCATCAACATCGTTGCCAGTATCCTGCTTGCCATCGGGATCCTCTATATTGTCGGGCCGCTATACCTGACGCTCTCCACTGCCTCGCAGTCCTATGAATACATGCTGCGCAACGGCCTCGCTTGGGTGCCGGGCGGCGAGCTGTTCACCAACATGGGCAAGGTCATCCACGATACGCGCATCCCGATCCAGATGCTCAACAGCTTGATCGTGGCCTTCTCCAATGCGCTGGCCACCTGTGTCCTGTCCTTTCTCTCGGCCTATGCGATCGTTTATTTCCGCATTCGCTGGGCGGGCGTCGCTTTTGCACTGATCCTTGCGACCATCATGCTGCCGCTCGATATCCGCGTCATCACCACCTATCAGGTCGCCTCGAACATCTTCTCGCCGCTGAATGCGGTTCTCGATTTCAGCGGGCTCAACAGCCTTGTCGAAATGGCTTTCGGCGCGCCCGTCCACCTCGAACTCAGCGTGCTCGACACCCACTTCGGCCTGATCGCACCGCTTGTCGCACATGGCACCGGCACCTTCCTGTTCCGCCAGTTTTTCATGACGCTGCCGAAGGATCTGTTCAAGGCGGCCCGCATGGATGGGGCAGGGCCGATCCGCTTCCTGATCGATATCCTGCTGCCGCTTGCCCGCACCAGCTTCGCCTCGCTGTTCGTGCTCACCTTCCTCAGCGGTTGGACGCAATATCTGTGGCCGCTGGTCGGCGCCTCGACGCCTGACATGCAGACCGCCGTCGTCGGCCTTGCCCGGCTCGTACCGGATGCCGACGGCCAGGTGCCCGATTTCCCGATGATCATGGCCGGCGCCGTGCTCGTCTCCCTCGTTCCCCTCACGATGATCGCTCTGCTGCAGCGCTTTCTCGTCCAGGGCCTCGTTCTTTCGGAGAAATGATCCATGACCGCCATCGACACCGCCATTCGCGCCGCCGCGGCCGAGATCGATCTTATCGGCGTCACCAAGTCCTATGACGCCAAGAACACGATCATCCCGCCGATCGACGTGACCTTGCGCCCCGGTGAATTCACCGTCGTGCTCGGCCCGTCGGGCTGCGGCAAGTCCACGCTGTTGCAGATGATCGCCGGGCTGGAACGTGTCTCGGGTGGCAAGATCGTCATCGGTGGTCGTGAAGTGCAGGATCTGGAGCCGAAACATCGCGGCTGCGCCATGGTGTTCCAGAACTACGCGCTTTATCCGCACATGACCGTCGCCGAAAACATGGCTTATAGCCTGAAGGTGTCAGGCGTCTCCAAGACCGAGCGCACCAAGCGGGTTGCCGACGTCGCCAAGATGCTCGGCCTTGCCGATTTCCTCGCCCGCAAACCGGGCCAGCTCTCTGGCGGTCAGCGCCAGCGTGTGGCGATCGGCCGAGCCATAATCCGCGAGCCCGGCGTGCTGCTGTTCGACGAGCCGTTGTCCAATCTCGATGCGCAGTTGCGCCACGACATGCGGGTTGAACTTGCCGAACTACATCGCCGCATCGGCGCCACCAGCGTGTTCGTCACCCATGATCAGGTCGAGGCGATGACGCTTGCCGACCGTATCCTCATTCTCAACAAGGGTCATATCGAGCAGTTCGATACGCCGAAGGCGATCTATCACAATCCGGCCTCCGTCTTCGTCGCCAAATTCATCGGCTCTCCGCCGATGAATATCTTGGACGTCGAGGGCGATGGTCAGGTGCTGCGGCTGGCCGATGGTCAGGTGGTCGCGAATTACGCCGGCACCGGCACGTTCCAGCTCGGTATTCGACCGGAAGATATTGCCGTCAATGACGGCGGGTCGATTAAGACGGAAATCCGGTATCGCGAAGACCTTGGTTCCCACGAGATTCTCGAAACCAGGATCGCCGAGCAGGGCCTGCGGATAGCCATGCCCTTCGGCGTTGAGATCGATACATCAAGGACGCTGTCGCTCTCCTTCCCTGAGGCGCGTCTGCATCTCTTCGATGGCCAGACCGGTCGCGCCATCTCCAATGCCTTCCGTGAAGCGAATTCGGCTTCGGTGAAAGAATACCAGTGAACTACAGCGAATTTATTGCCGACAAGACCCGCGATTGCGCCGTGGTCGCGCATCGCGGCATCTGGCGCAATGCACCTGAGAACAGCCTGTCCGCCATCGAACGCGCCGTTGCCGAAGGATACGATGTCGTCGAGATCGACGTTCGCCGCAGTGCCGATGGTGGGTTGTTTCTGCTGCATGACGAAACGCTGGAGCGCATGGCCGGGCTCGACCAGAGGCCGGAAGCTCTCGCATCAGGCGACCTGGCGGTGCTGCGTCTGCGCAATCGGGATGGCGGTGATGGCAATGACTTCACGCTCGAGAAGCTGCCGCGCCTCGCCGAAGTGTTCGAGCTCACGCGCGGGCGCATCTTCCTGCATCTCGACGTCAAGGAACGCGAGGCCATCCCTGAAGTGATCGCTCTCGCCAAGGCGATGGGCGTCGAGCAGCAGGTCGATTTCTGGGCCGCGTTGAAAAGCGAAGAGGACCTCCACTGGATCCGTGAAACTGTCCCGCCGCATGACGTGCTGTTTATGGCCAAGACCCGGCTCAACGTGCCTGATGCCGCTGCGCAGATGGCGCTTCTCGGCGAACTGATGCCTGGCGTCTGCGAGGTCTACTTCGACGACCTTCGACAGCTCGCCGCACTCAACGACATCAGATGCCGAAACGGCATGGCGCTCTGGGTCAATACCCTCGACAGCGTTGCCTGCGCCGATTTCACCGATACTGCGGCCCTTGCCGATCCCGATGCCGTCTGGGGTCGTCTGATCGACGCCGGCATTTCGGTCATTCAGACCGACGAGGCAGCCGCACTCAAATCCTATCTCGCGGCTCGCCGCGCCTGACTGACCCAAGGAAGAATGAAATGACGCATTACGTAGATTATATCGCCGACCAGAAACGCGATCCCGCCATCGTTGCCCATCGCGGTGCGTGGCATGGCGCGCCGGAAAACAGCCTCGCGGCCATCGAGCGCGCGATCGCCGTTGGCGCCAACGTCGTCGAACTGGATATCCGCAAGAGCGCCGATGGCGAACTCTTCATCATGCATGACGAGACGCTGCTGCGCGTGGCCGGCATCGATCGTGATGCCGAAACCTTCACGATGGCCGAGTTGCAGGCGATTGCGCTTCGGGAAGACGATGGCGGCGAACACCGCGCCGCGACGGACCAGCGCATCCCGACCTTGAAGCAGGCGCTCGAAATCATCCGCGGCCGCATCTTCGCCGATCTCGACCTTAAGGATCGCGGCCTGTTTCCCGAAGTCGCCGCCTGCGCGCGCGAGATGAACGCCGCATCCTATGTGGACCTCAAGACCCGCGTCATGAGCCGCGAGGAACTGGACTGGGTTCGCGCTCAGGATATCGATGGTGTTGCCTTCATGGCGATGTCGAAATTCACGAAAGAGGGCATTCACGACACCATGGCGCTGCTGTCTGAAATCAAGCCGTTCATGTGTGAAATGCGCTTCGACAGTCTCGAAACCATCAAGACCCACCGCCAGATGTTTCGCGATGCCGGTATGGCGCTGTGGACGAACACGCTCAACATGGAAGCCAGTGGCGAATGGGTGGACAAGACGGCGCTTGTCGATCCCGACCGCATCTGGGGCACGTTGATGGACGCCGGCATCAGCGTCTTCCAGACCGATGAGCCGGAAGCGCTCAAGACCTATCTGGAGGCGCGCCGCGCATGAAAACCATCAACGACGAGCTGCTCGGTGAGCTGATGAGTTACGTGCGCGAGACGGCGGCGGGAGAAATCTTGCCGCGCTTCCGGCCGGTTTCGTCAGACAGCATTCGCGCCAAGACGATGGCCGACGATATCGTCACCGATGCCGATATCGCATCAGAGCGCTTGCTCAGCGAAAGGCTGACGGCGCGCCTGCCCGGGATCACCATCATCGGAGAAGAGGCCGTTTCGGATAACGCTTCCATTCTCGAGCGCCTTGCTGATGCCGAACTTGCCGCCATCATCGATCCGGTCGACGGCACATGGCATTTCGCCCATGGCACGCCGATGTTCGGCAGCATTCTGGCCATCGTATCCGGTGGCAAGACTATTGCCGGCATCATTCATTATCCGGTGTTGGGCGATTTCCTGGTCGCACGACCGGGTGAGGGCGCATGGCACGTGGCGGCAGACGGTGCCCGCACGCGCCTCTCGGTTGCCGCGCCAACGCCGGTGAACGAGATGCACGGTTTTATTCCGCTCCACATGTTCCAGTCAGATCTGCGGAGCAAACTTGCGCCGAGGCTGTTGAAATTCCTGCGGGTCACGACATGGCGTTGTTCAGCGTGGGAATACCGTATGCTGGCAACAGGGGCGATGAGCTTCTGCCTCAACGAGAGCCTGAAGCCCTGGGATCACGCTGCCGGTGTCTTGATCCACGCGGAAGCGGGCGGTCATGCTGCAACCGCAGCAGGTGAAGCATATCGCCCAACCATGACGCAAGGGCATCTGCTGGCAGCGCCGGACGAGAGGTCGTGGCATGCCATTCGCGAGGCACTGTCGATGGATCAGGTGTAGTTCGTCTCTGTGTTCTTCGTCGCAGATATCGGCATCAGCACAAGAAACCCGTCAACATCACGGTAATATTCTTCGGCTCGCAACTCGGTCGCACATCAGATCTGGGATCGTATCTCGTCGGCAAGCGTGTGCAGATGTTCCGAGCTGATTGCGCCGACGAGGCTGTAGCCGAGCCCATTCCTGGCCCAGCTCCATCCACGGATGTCGCGCTGGTCGCTCGGGACCATTGGCTTGTCCTGGTCAACCTGCATGCGCCGGGTCAGCATGACCAATCGGTTTCCCTTGTCGTCGTCATACATGAGCATGAGCCCTGATCCATGCGGCGTCGGGACAACGCGGCCGCCCATCAGCCGGTAGCCGGCCTTGCTGAGATCGGGGATCGTGGCGGTGCCACCGATCGTTGCGGAAGCCAGGATTCTCAGATCATCGCCGCTGTCTGCTCTGACCTCTACTGGTCGCAGCCGATCAGCGGCAAACGTGCTGTAACTCGCAGACGCCTCCTGTGCCAAGGCCGCGACGCCTTCTGTCGGAGGCATGCTGTAGCCCTTCAGTAGCCAGCCACCCGAAGCGCCGATTGCCAATAGAAGGACTGCGGCAGCAGCCATTGGCGCAAAACGACCTTGCTTCGCTGGTCGCTGTTTCTCGATGATGTTGGCGAGATTCAGCCGGCTTGGGATAGGCTCGACTGCGATCTGGCCGAGAGCCGATCTCAGCGCTGCGGCATCTCTCTGATAGGATGAGATGCGCTTCGCGGCGTCCTTGTTCGTCTCAAGAAATGCAGCCACGTCCTGATGCCGTTCTACATCCAAGGCGCCGTCGACAAAGGCCTGAAGGTCATCCTCGTTGATCGGTCTCTTTGTCATTTGACCCTCCGAATAAATGGACCAACAGGTTTGGCGTTCGTTGGTTTGGTCTCGAGGATAAGCCTCAACTGCTCCCGCGCACGAGACAAGCGCGACATGATGGTTCCGACGGGTACGTCTAGGACGGTCGCCGCCTCGGCATAGCTCATGTCCTCGACCGCCACCAACAACAGGATGCTCCGATAGTCGGGGGGCAGACGCTCGATGGCCGCAAGAACATCCTGGCCGAACAATGTGCTGTCCTGACTGGCATCCACCGCCGCTGTGGCCTCCGGCATCTCGTCGATCGTGACGATGCCGCCGCGTCTGGCGTCCTGTCGTATCCTGTTGACTGCGAGATTGTGAAGGATGGCGAACACCCAGGAGCGCGCATTGTCATCCCGTCGGCGCGCCCAGTTCGCGACGACCCGCTCAAGGCAATCCTGGACGATGTCATCAGCCGCCTCGCGATCGCGGATCAGGCCGCGCGCGTATCGCCTCAGCGCCGGGATCATCGGCTCTACCTGTGTCAGCAGATCATCCATGTCTCAAATCCTCGGGGGTGAATGGCCCGCAGTCAAGCCGCGGGCCATCGGTTTACCCCGGTCGGTTCACATCAATCGGCCTGCACCTGCAGGACCTTGCCGGGCTTGCCGTCAACCGATGAGGCGACGACGATATACCTGCGCTCGTCCTTGTGCTTGGACTCGACGATCTGCCGGATCGGGCCAACCGCGTTGACGATCGCCGAGCCTGCCGGGTTCGTCATGAAGTTCGACAAGCCCTGGAGGGGGCCGCTGCCATCGGCCTTGTCGGAGAGTGCCAGCACGTACATCGTTTTCGGTTCCAGACCGGTCACGGATGCCTGCAACACCTGCGTCAGCCCCTGGTCGAAGAGCGTGACGCTCGTCGGCGCCGTCTTTTGCTTGTCGCCCTTTGCCGACAGCGTCAGATGAGCGGCGACGCCGGCGGTGCCGAGCGGCTGCAGGTTCTGCATGCCGTCGCCTTCAGGAACGGCATTCGGCACATAGTTGACGGCCTGCGCCGCCTGGCCGATCGGGATCGTCGCGATGACCTCATTAGGCTCAGGACTCGTTAAATCAAATCCAGAAGATGACAATGGCTGCGATGCATATGGTTGAGAAGAAGGTGTGGGCGCAGCGATCGTATCTGGT
>NZ_JBIVYL010000014.1:0-171928 GCF_044772225.1 Rhizobium sp. NPDC090275
GTGATTGCGCGGCGCCAGAAAGCACTGGCTCGGATGGAAGCTGCGGAATGAATGGGTGTGGAAATAGTGTCCAAGCTAAAGCCGAAGGGGTGCCCTCACCCGCCCCCGCTCCGCCCTTTCAACCCCGGCCAGCCGGTCGGATCGGGAGCTGATCCCAGCAGCCAGTGTCGCGTTTCTAAATGGCTGACAACGTCGCAGCCCTATTCAGCTTTGACATTGTATGTAAGGGGGCAGATTCCATTTTCAAATGCAACGAGGACAATAATGGCCATGGTTTCAGGAGGATGGAGCAGTTGAGTTTGGGCGATCTGCCGGGAACTGCGACGCAATTTCTGGCATGATCGTGGCGTTCCGACAGCAACTCGTTGCATCCTTCGTATTGATGTACTCGCTTGAATTGCATCTCTTTAACGGCAGTTGTAACTTTCTCCTGCCCGGAGGTGGTTCCGGCTTTGAGGAGCGCATCTGTGGGGTTCTCTATTCGCAAGTCGGTATCGGCAGGGCCTTTCCGGTTCAACTTCTCGAAAAGCGGCGTCGGCGTTTCGGTGGGTGTCAGAGGTCTCAGGCTCGGCACTGGACCGCGCGGCCATTACGTCCACGCGGGAACGGGAGGCCTCTATTACAGAGCGTCACTAGGAAACGCTGGCCGAAAGAAGCCCGAAGGTACGCCGCCTCCTGTGGCACCGACGCAGGAATACTTTGTCGAGCAAAATGACGCCGCAATGGTCGACATCGAGTCCGGCGACGTGATGCTAATGCGTGACGAGTCGTTCACCGAGTTGCTCGACGAGATTAACGCGAAAAGCCAACAGGCTAGATTAGCTGTCGTTCTTTGCTGGGTCGGCATTGTAGCCGGTACTATCGCGGGGCTCGTGACGAGCGGTGCAGGAATTGTTGTCGGGGCGATCGCACTTCCTCTCTGGGCGGTCGGCGCCTGGTTCGATTCCTATCGCCGGAGTTCCGTACTTTTCTACGATCTCGAAGGTGACGCGGAAACGGCCTACACCAAGCTTGCGCAAGGGTTCGATGCGATGCGTAGCTGCGCGGGAAAGTGGCACGTGGAAGCTGGCGGGACGATAACGAACCTCACGGCCTGGAAGCGAAACGCTGGTGCGTCCCATCTTGTCGAAAAGAAGTCTACGACACTCGCCTACTCCCTGCCCTCTGTCATCAAAAGCAATCTGACGCCGCCTGCGCTCAACGTCGGAAAGCAGGTCATGTACTTCTTCCCAGATGTGGTGTTGATGCAGGAAGGAAGTCGCATCGGCGCGATCACATATCGGGATCTAGAAATCCGTTGGCAGGATTCGCGTTTCATCGAGGACGGACCGGTCCCCAGCGACGCTCGTATCGTCGATCACACGTGGAAACATCCCAACAAAAGCGGAGGGCCAGACCGACGCTTCAAGGATAATAAACAGATTCCCATATGTCTCTATGAGGTCATTCATTTCCGCAGCGATAGCGGGGTGAACGAACTCCTGGAGTTTTCCCGCACCGGCAATGCCGCCGTGTTCGGAGCCGCTTGCGAGCTTCTTGCACGCTTACCAAGGGAGAGAAAGGCGATCGCGGAACAGCCTGTTTTCCCGCCCCCTGACGTTGCTTCTTCGCCCTCGGTCGTGCAGCGTCGGCGCCGATCGCCTGTGTTGCTTACCCTGTTTGGCATTGTAGTCTTCACGGGGCTGTTGGTACTGGGGACATCTATCCTGGGTTCGAGACACTCGGCGACCACCAATAGCGACAACGCAGTTGCTGCGCCCGTCAGCGAAAATCTCACGTCGATGGCACCAAGCTTACAACTCAGTGGAGAAGCGACCAAATCAGGCATAGCCATTGCCACGGAACCACCGCAGTTGGGCACTGGGATACCAGTTACTGTCCAGACAGCCGACAGTGCCGCCGCATCGAAGTCAGCCTCAACGCCCGCACTTGCCAGCATGACGCGATATGGTGTGAACCTCAGAGAAGGTCCAGGAAAGACCTACCGCGTGCTGACGACACTGAAGAAAGAAACCGCAGTGACGCAGTTGGAGACGAGCGGAAGTTGGACGAAGATTAGAGTGGATGAGCAAACCACGGGTTGGCTGATAACGGATGCGATCCGATAACCGCCCTCCTCCCATCACCACATAAGTTGACATCCTCAGTGAACTTTTGCACTTACATCCGTGTGATCCGGATGTCCGGCGTCGCGCCATACGAAGCCGGAGATGCCACTATGCCCGCCGAATTCCTCACCCTGTCGCAGATCCATTACGAGGCCAGCAAGAAGCATATCTTGCGCGGTGTCGATCTGACGCTTGAGGCGGGCCGGGTCTATGGGCTTGTCGGACCGAATGGTTCGGGCAAGAGCTCGCTCCTGAAGACCATCGCCCGCCAGGTCGATCCGACGTCGGGCGCCGTAGCGCTTCAGGGCAAGCCGGCAGCCAGCTGGGGCGGGCGCGCTTTTGCCCGCGAGATCGCCTACATGCCGCAGTTCACCCCCGCCACCGATGGCATGACGGTGCGCGAGCTTGTCGCGCTCGGCCGCTTTCCGTGGCACGGCACGCTCGGACGCTTCACGCAGGCTGATCGCGATCTGGTCGAGGATGCGATCCGCCGCACTGATCTCGAGCGCTTCGCCGATAGCCTCGTCGCCAACATGTCGGGCGGCGAGCGCCAGCGCGCCTGGATTGCCATGATGCTGGCGCAGAACGCCAGCTGCCTGCTGCTCGACGAACCCACCTCCGCGCTCGACCTCGCCCACCAAGCCGGCGTCCTGTCGCTGCTGCGTGAACTGAGCCACGAGCGCGGCCTGACGATCGTCGTCGTCCTTCACGATATCAACCTCGCCGCGCGCTACTGCGACGAGCTGGTGGCGCTGAACGACGGCAGGATTTCGGCGCGCGGCAAGCCTGCCGAGATCGTTCAGTCGGATGTGTTGAAGTCAGTCTTCGGCGTCGAGATGGGCGTCTTCCCGCACCCTGTGAGCAACGAGCCGGTCAGCTATCTGCTCTAGCGTCATGACGCGCTCGGCTGGCCGGTCTTTCAACAACATAGCCGGCCAAGCATCGGATTGAATGCGATAATCGAGATCCTCACCTTAGGTAAGGATGTTAGCGCCAGAACCTACGCCAGCTTCTTCGTATGCGGCGCGCCATCATCGTCGGGCGCGCTCGTCTGTTGCGCCATATGCAGCCGCCGATAGGGGCCTGCGCGACGCAGGAGGTCGCTGTGGCTGCCCTCTTCCACCACCCTGCCCTTGTCGATCACGCAGATCCGGTCGGCCTCGGTGATCGTCGCCAGCCGGTGTGCGATGACGAGCGTCGTACGGCCTTGAGACAGCTCGGCCAACGATTGCTGGATCGCCCGTTCGGTCTCCGTGTCCAACGCCGAGGTCGCCTCGTCGAGAATGAGGATCGGCGGGTTCTTCAGGAAGATGCGGGCGATCGCCAGCCGCTGCTTCTGGCCGCCCGAGAGCTTGACGCCGCGCTCGCCGATGATGGTATCCAGTCCAGCCGGCAGGCCGGCAATCACCTCGTCGAGACGGGCCCGGCGGGCCGCATCGAGAATGTCGGCTTCGCTCGCGCCCAGCCTGCCATAGGCGATGTTTTCGCGCATGGTGCCCGCAAATAGGAACACGTCCTGCTGCACGATCCCTATGCTCGAGCGCAGCGACGCCAGCGTCATCTGCCTGATGTCGACGCCATCGATAGAAATGGCGCCGCTGGTAACGTCATAAAAGCGCGGCAGCAGCGAACAGACGGTCGTCTTGCCTGCCCCTGACGGTCCTACGAAGGCGATCGTCTCGCCCGCCTTGATGGTCAGGTCGAGCCCGTCGAGAATAGGCTTGCCGGCCTGGTAGGCGAAGCGAACGTCGCTGTAGCGGATATCGCCCGTCAGCCGCGGCATGTTGCGGGCGCCAGTCCGGTCGGCGATATCGGGATCTGTGTCGAGAAACGCCGTATAGCGCTGGAAGCCGGCGATCCCCTTCGGATAGGTCTCGATGACGGAATTGATCTTGTCGATCGGCCGGAAGAAGACGCCGACGAGAAGCAGGAAGCCGACGAAGCCACCGGCCGAGAGTTCGCCTCTTGTGACGTACCAGGCGCCGACAAGCATCACGACCACCTGCACGAAGCGCATCGAGAGATAGGAGAGCGACGTCGAAGCCGCCATCGCCCAGTAGGCCTGCAGCTTGGTCGAGAGATAGCCGGCATTGTTGACGGCGAAGAGCTTGCGCTCGTGATCCTCGTTGGCGAAAGCCTGCACAACGCGAATGCCGCCGACCGTCTCCTCGATGCGGGCGTTGAAATCCGCCACGCGGCCGTAGAGCGAATGCCAGGTCTTGGTCATCCGGCGGCCGTAGCGTGTCGTCACAAGGGCCGTCAGCGGCACGATCAGCGCGGTCACGATGGCCAGCGGCGGATGTTCCCACCACATCAGAATGAAGGCGCCGACCAGCGTCATCACGGCAATGAAGATATCCTCGGGGCCGTGATGGGCGACTTCGCCGATCTCTTCGAGATCCTTGGTCAGTCGCGCCACGAGGTGGCCGGTCTTCTGGTTGTCAAAATAGGAGAAGGAGAGCTTCTGCAGATGGTCGAACGCCCTCGCCCGCATCTCGGTCTCTATCTTCAGGCCAAGCATATGGCCCCAGTATGTGACGATGACCTGCAGTCCGGCGTTGACGACATAGATCGCGAGCAAGCCGATCGCCGCCAGTCCGATCAGACCCAACTGGCCGGTCGGCAAAAGCCTGTCGATGAACATCGTGACGGCAACGGGAAAGGCAAGCTCAAGCAGGCCCGCCGTCACCGCGCTGCCGAAGTCGAGCACGAACAGCCCCCGGTGCGGCTTGTAATAGCCGGCGAAGCGTTTCAGCAGCGACGATGTGCTCATCCGCGAGCCCTCCCCAATCGATGAAAATGCTTGCGGCGCGCCATCGGGCGCTGAATGCAACTGTGTGGAAGACAGTGCGCCCTGGCAAAAGCCAGCCGCTTCAAGGATTTGCCCGATATCCAAATCCGGCGTCAAAAAGTCAAGTTACTTGTTGGTGAGACCGCGCCCCGAGGTTGCGGGCGATACTGTCGATGTCCGGATGTGCGGAATATTCAGGCATGATCGGGCACGGCTAAAAATTTGAGCAGCAATGTCTGCTTTTTCGGCAGAAAATTTATCGTTCGGTAAAAAATTGACCAAACGATAAATAAATTCAGGCCACCCATGTCGCATCATGCTGATTTTATTGACGTTTATCAATCTGGCACGCCACCTGCATTGAAAATACCGAACCAGATCCTTTGCCGCATTGCCTCAAGAGGAGAGCAGATATGGAAGTCGGTGTTTTCATCCCGATCGGAAACAATGGTTGGCTGCTGTCGGAAAACGCGCCGCAGTACAAGCCGAGCTTCGAGCTCAACAAGGAGATCACGCTGAAGGCCGAGAAATACGGCTTCGATTTTGCCTTGTCGATGATCAAGCTCCGCGGCTTCGGCGGCAAGACGGAGTTCTGGGACTACAATCTGGAATCCTTCACGCTGATGGCCGGCCTTGCCGCCGTCACGTCGAAGATCAAGCTGTTCGGGACGGCGGCGACGCTGGTCATGCCGCCGGCGATCGTCGCGCGCATGGCGACCACGATCGACAGCATTTCCGGCGGTCGTTTCGGCGTCAATCTCGTCACTGGTTGGCAGCGGCCGGAATACAGCCAGATGGGCCTGTGGCCGGGCGACGACTATTTCGGCGATCGCTACGAATATCTCGGCGAATACACGACCGTCCTCAAGGACCTTTTGACGACGGGCCAGTCCGATCTCAAGGGCAAGTTCTTCCAGATGGACGATTGCCGGATGAAGCCGGTGCCCGAAAGCGTGAAGCTGATCTGCGCCGGCTCTTCCGACAAGGGCATGGCATTCTCCGCCGCCTATGCCGATTACAGCTTCTGCTTCGGCGTCGGCGTCAACACGCCGACAGCCTTCGCCTCGACCAACCAGCGGCTTCTCAACGCAACGGCAAAGACCGGACGCGACGTGCGCTCCTTCGTGCTGACGATGGTGCTTGCCGAAGAGAAGTCGGAGGACGCCTGGGCGAAGTGGGAGCACTACAAGGCAGGCGCCGACGAGGAGGCGATCAAGTGGCTCGGCCTGCAGAGTGCCGCCGATACCAAGTCCGGTTCCGACACCAATGTTCGCCACATGTCGAACCCGGTCTCTGCGGTCAATATCAACATGGGCACGCTGATAGGCTCCTATGAGGAAGTCGCTGCCATGCTCGACGAAATGGCCGCGGTGCCCGGCACAGGCGGCGTCATGCTGACCTTCGATGATTTCGTCGAAGGCGTCGAGAAGTTCGGCAAATACGTCCAGCCGCTGATGCAAAGCCGCCGACACGTCACCGAAATGCTGGAGGCCGCCGAATGAGCGCCGCACCTGTTGGATACGAGGCGCCGCGCGAGCGCACGCAGAGCGTCACCCTCCCCGCCCGCCCCGAGCCGATCACGCTGAAGCCGAGCGAAACCGCCGTCGTGGTCGTAGACATGCAGAACGCCTATTCGACGGAAGGCGGCTATGTCGATCTCGCCGGCTTCGATATCGCAGGCGCCAAGGGCACAATCGCAAACATCAAGAAGACGCTCGACGCCGCGCGTGCCGCGGGCGTCCAGGTCATCTATTTCCAGAACGGTTGGGACAAAGACTATGTCGAGGCCGGCGGACCGGGCTCGCCCAACTATCACAAGTCGAATGCGCTGAAGACCATGCGCCAGCGGCCGGAGCTGCAGGGCCAGCTTCTGGCAAAGGGCACATGGGACTATGCGATCGTCGACGAGTTGCAGCCGCAGCCGGGCGACATCCTGGTGCCGAAGACCCGTTACAGCGGGTTCTTCAACACCAACATGGACAGCGTGCTGCGCGCCCGTGGCATCCGCAATCTCGTCTTCGTCGGCATTGCCACCAACGTCTGCGTCGAGAGCTCGCTGCGCGATGCCTTCCACCTCGAATATTTCGGCGTAATGCTCGAAGACGCGACCCATCACCTCGGGCCCGATTTCATCCAGCAGGCGACCGTCTACAACGTCGAAAAATTCTTCGGCTGGGTCGCCACCGTCAACGATTTCTGCGGCGTCATCTCACAAGCAGCGCCCACCGAAGCCTGATTAAGAACAACAGAAGAGGACACATCATGCCAAAATCGATCATCGTCCCCGAGGGAACCCAGAAGCCGATCGCCCCCTATTCGCCGGGCACGCTTGCCGACGGCATCGTCTATGTCTCAGGCACTCTACCCTTCGACAAGAACAACGATGTCGTCCATGTCGGCGATGCCGGCGCCCAGACCCGCCATGTGCTCGAGACCATCAAGTCGGTGATCGAGACGGCCGGCGGCACGATGGAAGACGTGACCATGAACCACATCTTCGTCACTGACTGGGCGAACTACCAGGCGGTCAACGCCGTCTATGCCGAATATTTCCCCGGCGACAAGCCGGCCCGTTACTGCGTCCAGTGCGGCCTGGTGAAGCCTGACGCGCTCGTCGAGATCGCAACCGTGGCCCATATCGGCAAGAAGTGACGAGCATGCATTACGACATACATGGCCAGAGCCATGCCGGTGCCAGGACCATCATCCTGTCATCCGGCCTTGGCGGCGCAGCAAGCTACTGGGCACCGCAGATCGAGGCGCTCGCGGCCGATTTCCGCGTCATCACCTACGATCATCGCGGCACCGGCCGCACCGGCGGCGAGGTGCCCGAGGTGGGCGGCATCGCCGCCATGGCCGATGATGTGCTGGAGATCGCGCTGGAACTCGGCATAGAGCGCTTCGATTTCATGGGCCACGCGCTCGGCGGGCTGATCGGGCTGGATATCGCGCTCCGCCGCCCCGACATGATCGGCCAGCTCATCCTCGTTAACGCCTGGAGCAAGGCGGACCCGCATTCCGGCCGCTGCTTTGATGTGAGGATCGAACTGCTGGAGCGGTCGGGCGTCGAGATGTTCGTCAAGGCGCAGCCGCTCTTCCTCTATCCGTCGGTCTGGATGTCCGAGAATGCCGTGCGTCTCGATACCGAGGAGCGTCACGCCATCACCCATTTCCAGGGCAAGACCAATATCCTGCGCCGTATCGCGGCTCTCCGGGCCTTCGATCTCGACGACCGGCTGTCGGATATTGCGGCCCACACGCTGGTCATGGCAACCCGCGACGACCTCCTCGTCCCCTACACCCGATCGGTGCGCCTCGCCGAGGGACTGCCGCATGCAGAACTGGCGCTGACTGATTTCGGCGCCCATGCCGTCAACGTGACGGAGGCCAAGACGTTCAACGACACCATGCTGCGCTTCCTTCGTGACGCGAGATCCGAAATCCGCTAGGACCCCGATATGCAAGCATCAGCCAAATTGATCCCGGACGTAACCGCAACGGCCACAGGCGCCGATACGACGGACCAGCGCAAGCAGGATTACCGCAACGCCATGGCCCGCCTCGGCGCCGCCGTCAACGTCGTCACATCGGATGGCCCGGCAGGGCTTGCGGGCTTTGCGGCAACCGCCGTCTGCAGCGTCACCGACGATCCGCCCACCCTCCTGGTCTGCATCAATCGTGGCTCATCCGCCTATCCGGCCGTGAACGCCAACCGCGTACTCTGCGTCAACACGCTGTCGCATGCCCATGAGGACCTGAGCCGACGTTTCGGTGGCAAGACCCCGGTGCAGGAACGCTTCGAAGGCGCCAGCTGGTCGGTGCTCGAAACAGGTGCGCCCGCGCTTGACGACGCGCTGATCTCGCTCGACTGCAAGGTGAAGTCGGTCTCCGATGGCGGTACCCACGACATCCTGATCTGTGAAGTGGTCGCCATCAAGGAGAACGAAGGTGGTCAGGCGTTGATCTATTTCGATCGCCGCTACCACACGATCTGATCCCACTTTTGGAACAAGAGCTTAGGTCAACGCGTTCCCTGCCGGAATTCTGGCTCATCCCGTAACGTGACGTCCTGTCGCGTCGCCAGGATGACCATTTTGGAGACGCCGATGCCCTGGATCGCCTTTATCGTTCACTTCTTTGCCGCCGCCATCATGACGAACGGCATTCCGCACTTCGTCAACGGCGTCTGTGGCCGGCCGTTCCGTACGCCATTCGTGCGGATGTCAGGTTCCGGGGAGAGCTCGGCGGAGCTGAACGTTGTCTGGGGTTGGGCGAACTTCGTCGTCGCCTTCCTGCTCTTCGCCAATGTCGGACCGCTCTATATCGGCACGCCGATTGACACCATCTTCATCGCCGCCGGCGTGCTTGTCGCGGGTCTTATCCTGTCTCGAATATTCGCACGCGGCCGGCTCTGATTGCCTCTTTCCTTGCGCGCTGAAAGCCCTACAATTCAAGGGGTGGCGGCTATCGCCACGGGATAGCGGGAGATTTGCCGATGCGCGCCTTCTTCGCAGTCCTAATCCTCAGTCTCACCGCGATTTTCACGCTGTCGCCGGCGCGCGCGGAAGACCCGCTGGATGCCACGCGGTCGATGATCGAGGCGCAGATCAAGGCCTTCCTGCAGGACGATCCGGAAGCGGCCTATTCCTATGCAGCCCCGGGCATCAAGGCCGTCTATCCCGACAAGAACGTCTTCTTCGCCATGGTCAAGAAGAGCTACGAGCCGGTCTATCACCCCGGAAACTACGCCTTCGGCCGCAGTCGATCGATCGACAACGGCGCGATGATCTACCACGAGGTGCTGATCTCCGGCCGCGACGGCAAGGACTGGACGGCGATCTACCAAGTCATCCGTCAGCCGGATGGCAGCTACAAGATCGGCGGCGTCCAGATTCTGCCGGATACGGCGAGCAAAGGCATCTGAGCCTTAGACCGGGTCGATATCGCCCTTAGCCCATTCTGCTTCCGTCTCCGCCATGAAGTCCGCAAAGCGACCTTCGGCGATCGCCTTGCGGATGCCCTGCATCAGTTCCTGATAATAGGAGAGGTTGTTCCACGAGAGCAGCATGCCGCCCAGCGCTTCGTTGGAGCGCACGAGGTGATGCAAGTAGGCGCGCGAGTAATCGCGCGTCGCCGGGCAGTTCGACTGCTCGTCGAGCGGACGCATATCCTCGGCATGACGGGCATTGCGGATATTGACCTTGCCGCGACGGGTAAAGGCCAGGCCGTGGCGACCGGAACGCGTCGGCATCACGCAGTCGAACATGTCGATCCCGCGCGCCACCGAGCGCAGCATGTCCTCGGGCGTACCGACGCCCATGAGATAGCGCGGCTTTTCGGTCGGCAGGACCGGCAGCGTCTCCTCGAGCATCTTGAGCATGACAGCCTGCGGCTCGCCGACGGCAAGGCCGCCGACCGCGTAGCCCTTGAGGTCGAGATCGGCGAGCGCGGCAGCCGAGCGCACGCGCAGTGCCGGAATATCGCCGCCCTGCACGATGCCGAACATCGCCTTGCCCGGCTGGTTACCGAAGGCGACCTTGCAGCGCTCGGCCCAGCGCAGCGACATCTCCATCGCGCGCTCGATTTCGCGCGGTTCGGCCGGAAGCGCCACGCATTCGTCGAGCTGCATCTGGATATCGCTGTCGAGCAGCCCCTGGATCTCGATCGAGCGCTCCGGCGACATGTGGTGCAGGCTCCCGTCGACATGGCTCTTGAAAGTCACGCCCTGCTCGTCGAGCTTGCGCAGTCCTGACAGCGACATGACCTGGAAGCCGCCGCTATCGGTCAGGATCGGCCCATCCCAGCGGATCAGCTTGTGCAGGCCGCCAAGCCGCGCCACGCGCTCGGCCGTCGGCCGCAGCATCAGGTGATACGTATTGCCGAGAATGATATCGGCGCCGCCCTCGCGCACCTGGTCGAGATACATCGCCTTGACGGTGCCGACGGTGCCCACGGGCATGAAGGCCGGCGTGCGGATCGTGCCGCGCGGCATGGAGACTTCGCCGAGACGGGCGCCGCCATCGGTCTTCTTGAGGGTGAACTGGAAGGTCTCGGTCATCTAGTCTTTCCGGAAAAGAAGGCTGGAATCGCCATAGGAATAGAAGCGGTAGCCTGTCGAAATGGCATGTTCATAGGCCGCGTGCATTGTCTCGAGGCCGGCAAAGGCCGAGACCAGCATGAACAGCGTCGAGCGCGGCAGGTGGAAGTTAGTCATCAGTACATCGACTGCCTTGAATCGGTAGCCAGGCGTAATGAAAATGCCGGTGGCGCCCGCCCAGCCGCGGATTTCACCGCTATCCTGCGCAGCGCTCTCGATCAGCCTGAGCGAGGTGGTGCCGACGCAGACGATCCGCCCGCCCCTCGCCTTCACGGCATTGAGCTTGGCGGCCGTCTCGCCGCTGACATAGCCACTTTCGAGATGCATCTTGTGGTCGTCGGTGTCGTCGACCTTCATCGGCAGGAAAGTACCGGCGCCGACATGCAGCGTCACGAAATGCCGCTCGATGCCGGCCTTGTCGAGTGCCTCGAAAAGCTCGGGCGTGAAATGCAGCCCGGCGGTGGGCGCGGCGACAGCGCCGTCCTCGCGGGCATAGATGGTCTGGTAGTCGGCGCGGTCGCGCTCGTCCTCGGCGCGCTTGGCGGCGATATAGGGCGGCAGCGGAATATGGCCGACGGAATGGATGACTTCGTCGAGCGCCGGGCCCGACAGATCGAAGGCCAGCGTCACCTCGCCGCCCTCGCCCTTTTCTTCGACGGTACAGTCGAGCGAGCCGAGAAGGCAGCTTCCGCCACCATGGCCGAAGGCGATCCGGTCGCCGACCTTGATGCGCTTGCCGGGCTTGGCAAAGGCCTTCCAGCGATTGGCGCCGACCCGCATGTGCAGCGTCGCCGAAACCTGCTGGCCACCTGCGCCCTCGCGGTGGCGGATGCCTTCGAGCTGCGCCGGAATGACCTTGGTGTCGTTGAAGACAAGCGCATCGCCCGCCTTCAGGAAGGACGGCAGGTCGGACACACGGTGATCGGAGAGCTGCGTTTCGCCATTGGGATCGACGACCAGCAGGCGCGCGCTGTCGCGCGGCTCGGCGGGCCGCAGAGCGATCCGCTCATCGGGAAGCTCGAAATCGAAAAGGTCTACGCGCATAGGGGCAGTTCCGGGGAAGGCTGGTCCAGGCAAAGCGAAACCCGCCCCGCGCTCTCGCGCAAGGGCGGGTTCCAGCAGAAATCACAATCAGACGTCGGCGGCAACCCGCATCGAGACGATCGAATCCGGATCGACGACCGGTTCGCCCTTCTTGATCTTGTCGACGTTGTCCATGCCTTCGATGACCTGGCCCCAGACGGAATACTGCTTGTTCAGCCAGGGAGCATCCGTGAAGCAGATGAAGAACTGCGAGTTGGCGGAGTTCGGGTTCTGCGAACGCGCCATCGAGCAGGTGCCGCGGATGTGGCTGACGGCCGAGAATTCAGCCTTTAGATCAGGCTTCTCGGAGCCGCCCATGCCCGCACGACCAGGGTTGAAGCTCTCGCCGCCCTTCTTGCCGAACTTCACGTCGCCGGTCTGCGCCATGAAGTCGTTGATGACGCGGTGGAACACGACGCCGTCATAGGCCTTTTCGCGTGCGAGTTCCTTGATGCGGGCCACGTGCTCGGGCGCCACTTCAGGCAGAAGCTGGATGACGACATTACCCTTGGTGGTTTCCACGATGATGGTGTTTTCCGGATCCTTGATCTCAGCCATTCTTAATCTCCTACTGGTCTTGAAACTTACTTCTTGGCGATGGTGACCTTGACCATGCGGTCAGGATTGCTGACTTCGCCGTTCTGGCCTTCGCCCTTCTGGATCTTGTCGACGTTCTCCATGCCGGAGATCACCTTGCCGACAACCGTGTACTGGCCGTTCAGGAAGGAGCCGTCAGCGAACATTATGAAGAACTGCGAGTTGGCCGAATTCGGATCCTGCGAGCGCGCCATGCCGACCGTGCCGCGCACGAACGGGGTCTTGGAGAACTCGGCCGGAATGTTCGGCATGTCCGAACCGCCGGTGCCGACCTGGTTCTTGTCGAAACCCTTTTCCATGTTGCCGTACTGTACGTCGCCGGTCTGCGCCATGAAGCCGTCGATCACGCGGTGGAAGGCAACGTTGTCGTAGGCGCCCTTCTTGGCCAGCGCCTCGATCTGGGCGACGTGCTTCGGCGCGACATCAGGCGCAAGCTCGATCACGACGGGGCCGCTCTTCAGCTGGATCGTCATCGTGTCGGCGGCGAAAACGTCGCCAACGAACGAAGCGAGATAAAGCACGCCGGCAAATGCAATATAGAAAAGTTTCATGTGAGCTCCGTTTCGGCGAATATGCCTAGGATTTGCGCTTGGATTGAAGGGCTTTCAAGACGGCGGCAGGCACGAATGCACTGACATCGCCTCCCATGCCTGCGATTTGCCGGACCAATGTGGCGGTTATGGGCCGCGAGGCCGTGCCGGCGGGCAGAAAAACGGTCTGGATATCCGGCGCCATCTGCCGGTTCATCCCGGCCATCTGCATTTCGTAATCGAGATCGGTGCCATCTCTCAGGCCCCGGATCAGAAGCGTCGCGCCATGCGCACGGGCAGCATCGACCACTAGATTGTCGAAGGACACGACCGATATGTCCGACGTCCGCTCCGGCAACACCTCGGCCAGCGACTGGCGGATCAGCTCACCCTTTTCCTCGAACGAGAAAAGCGGCGTCTTGCCGGGATGAATGCCGATCGCGACGATCACCTTCGACGCGACGTTCAGCGCCTGGACGAGCACGTCAACATGTCCGTTCGTGATCGGGTCAAAAGACCCCGGATAGAAAGCTGTCGTCATTGGCCCCGGCCATTTGTTTCGACGCCTTTTGTCACGGATAAAGCCTTGCCGCAAGTCATTTGCCCCAAGCTCCACCCACGTGCAACCGGTGCTCGCCGGGCGACTGAATGCCGGATGAACGGCCCATTCAAGGCCGCTTCAGCCGCGATCTCTATAACAGGATGCATCAACGCCGCCGATGCCGACAGGGATCGGTTCACTCCTGGAAACCCACGATGCTCATCCTGCTTGTCATCACCTCGGTCGCCCTCTCCCTCGCCTTCGAATTTGTCTACGCCTACATCCTGGAAGTGCGTGACGCGGCATGGGTGCGCAGCGACGTGAGGGAACATCACGAGATCGTACGCGTTATGGGTCGCGTCTCCTTTAAACCGATTAGAGAAGACGCATAAACCGATTTAGGAAGATGAACGCCAGATGAACGAGGCATTCAAAGAGGCTTCAGATCGGCGTTGGTAAACGACTTGTCAATGTCCTGCGGAACCAATTCCAAACGGACGCGTTCTTTCAATCGAAGCGTTGCGCAAATAGGCGCTACAAGGAAGATAAATATGCCAAACAAGATTACCATGATTAACGCAGTATGGATGGTAATGATGACGGGTATGCTTGCAGCAACTGTTGCGCTTTATGACCAGAAGGTGGAAACGTCCAAAGTATACGGCCCCTACGCATCGGCCCGCACCTCTGTTGTGAGCCAATACTAAGGGACGTGAAAGCAAAATCCTGGAGGATTGCTTATGTTCACGATCTTGACTGTGCTTACTGCCCTTATCAGCATCATGTTTATCGTATCTGTGGCATCGACCGTGACCGCCCTGCGGCGCGAAACCGAAGAAGATAAGAGACTACATGGCAAGCATAGCGTCTTTTGATCGGCTCTGAGCAGCCCGACAGCGGAAATACGAAAAGGCCGAGCGGTTCCCAGCGCTCGGCCTTTTCGCGTCTTGAGCAAGATGAGCAAAACGTCAGTCGACGATCCGCCTGACCATGATGACATCATCGACCTCACGGTCGCCTTCCAGCACACCAGCAGGTATCAGCCCCGCCTGGATAAACCCCGCATTCCGATAAAAGTTGATTGCTCCGGGATTTTCAGCGCTGGCAGTTAGCTCGAGCTGGCGAATGCCGTGTTGCCGGGCATAGTCCACGACATGGTCGAGCAGGTCGCGCGCCAGCCCCGTTCCGCGCTTCTCCCGACGCACATAGACCATGATGATCGTGGCGCGATGCGCCATCTTGCCGGCCCGCTGCCGGAGAAGCCCCATGATCGCCACGGGCTGATCGCCGTCAAAAGCAAGAAAGACGGGATCGGCAAGCAGTCGCCGCCGCCATTCATCGTCGGGAAGCTTTGCCCATTCGTCGAAGCTGCTGGCGAAGGCGGATGGCTCCAGGCGTAGTGCCTCGAGCCGGATGCGCTTGTACGCCTCGACATCGTCAGCGCCCAAAATCCTGATCATGCCGCTCTCCCAAACAGCGTGCCGATCGATCAGATCGACTTCAGCGTCCAGTCGACGATCTCGCTGGTGACGCCGGCGAATGCGCGGTCGAGCGCCTTGACGAAGGCCTCGTTCGAGCCGCCGCCAGCGGGTACCGTCTGCGAGAACACCTTCTGCGCCCGCACCGATCCATTGCGATCGTTGAGGATCTTGGCCGAAATCTCGACCACCGCCTGGCTGCCGCCACCGGTGCGGATCTCGAAGGCGCGGATGTCGGTCACGACCTGATAGTCGATCGCCAGCCCCTGCCCGGGAACGCCGACGCCGCCGAGCTTGCCGGAATTCTCGTACGCTTCGACAAGCTTGGCCTGAACCATACGCGGAAGCTTGTCGCTCCACTGCGCCTTGGCGAGATACTGAATCTCCGAAGACGAGACCTTGATGACGATCTGCTCGCTGTTCAGCGCCTGCAGCGCCGTCGGCTGCTGCACCAGGATCTGGCGCCCCTTCGCCGAAGGGCCGCTGCCGCTGACAGGCGCGGAGAGATCATAGGTATCGTTCTTGGCCGCCGTCCCGCATCCCGACAATGCCAGGGCAAGAAGCGGCAGAGCGAGCATGGTCTTCATAAGACGCGAACGACGCATATCCGACACAGCCATATGTTGACTTCCCCTGTTAACGCCTGGTCCGGCCATCATATTGTTTCACTGTGTCCCCGCCGAAGATCAGCCGCTGCGGGTCCTTGTCGAAATTGCTGATCGCATCGTTCAAATTTTGCACCGTCAGACGCGCATCGTTGATCAGCGCCTGAACGTTCTGCAGGCCGCCGCTCGAGAACTTCTGCAGATTGTCGGCGATCGGTCCGATGCGGCTGTTCAGATTGTCCGCGACCTTCTTGAACGAATCCAGCGTCTCACGCGCCTGCGTGAACATCGACTGCGTGCTGTCATCTCCAAGCAGCGTATCGAGTTTTGCCAGGATACCGTCGACGCGGGTCGATGCGGCGTTCAGCTTGTTGGCCATCTGCGTGACGTTCTGGATCGTCGAATCGATGTCCTTCTGGTGCGAATTCACCGTGTCCGCGACATCCTTGATCGAGGCGACTGCCGCGCGCGCATCCTTGGTTGTCTGCGCGATGTCGTCGACGGAGCCCTTCACCTTGGCCGGGTCGATCTGCGCCACCAGCGTATCGACCTTGTCGAGCGTCGCCTGCGCCTTCTTGCCGAAGTCGTTATAGGTGGTGGCCGTCTCCTGGAACTTCTGAATGGCGTCCTTCAGGCCGCCCGAGGCGTCGGCGACATTGCGGCTCACGGTTTCGGCGTTGGAGAGGATCGTGTCGATCTTCTTGGCATCAACCGTCTTCACCAGCGATTCGATCGCAGCCAGCGTCGAGTCGACGCGGCCGGACACGTTGCGCACGGTGTCGGAAAGCTGGCCCACGCTCTGCAGGAAGCTGTCGATGTTGCCTGAGTTCTTGGCCAGCGCGTCCGAGAAGGTTTCGGCGTTCTGCAGCGTCTTCGTCAGCGGGCCACGGGCATCCTTGACGAAGCCCTGCACCTGGCCGACGGCGTCGTTGGCGCGGTCGAGGATCTTGTCGGCGGTGGCGAGCAGGTTGGTGACGCTCGACTGGTCGGCGACGATGACCGCACGCTTGCCCGTCTCCGCCGCCGTCTGCAGGATGTTCTTCTCGCCCACCCGGCCGCCGGAAAGTTCGACATAGGCAGCACCCGTCAGGCCCTGGATCTCGAGGATCGCCTTGGTCGTCGGATAGATCGGCGCATCGACGCGTACTTCGGTGAATGCCAGCGAGAACTGCGGATCATCGGCGTCGATCGACAGCGATTGCACCGACCCCACCTGAATGCCGTTGAAGCGCACCGGCGAGCCGACGCTCAATCCGTTGGCCGAGCCCGGAATGCGCACGATGAGCTCCGCCATCGGTCCGCCACGGCCATATTCGGCCATCCAGTAAACGAAGCCGAAGGCAGCCGCGATGACCAGAACCGTAAAGAAGCCGACGATTGTGTAGTTCGCTTTGGTTTCCATCTTATCCGCTCACTTCCCGCGGCTATCTTGCGCCAGCCTGATGTCGGCTGAAGCGTGGCCATCCTGCGGCACGATCGAACGCGCGCGCTTGCCCTTGAAATAAGCCTGAACCCAGGGGTCGTCATAGGCCAGCATGTCTTCGATCGTCCCCTCGACCATCACCTTCTTCTTGCCCAGCACCGCGATGCGGTCGCAGACGGAAAACAGGCTGTCGAGGTCGTGGGTCACCATGTAGACGGTGAGACCGAGCGTATCGCGAAGCTTGGCGATCAGCTCGTCGAATTCCGCCGCCCCGATCGGATCGAGGCCCGAGGTCGGCTCGTCGAGAAAAACCAGCTCCGGATCAAGCGCCAGTGCGCGCGCCAGTGCGGCACGCTTGATCATCCCGCCCGAGAGTTCCGAAGGATATTTGTCGGCCGCATCCGCCGCCAGGCCCACCAGCCGGATCTTCAGATGCGCCAGCTCGTCCATCAACGCCGGCGGCAGGTCGAGATACTCGCGCATCGGAACCTGGATATTCTCCTTCACTGTCAGCGAGGAGAACAGCGCGCCCTGCTGAAAGAGCACGCCAAGGCGCATGTCGAGCGCGTTGCGCTGTGGCTCGTTCAATTCGTCGAAGTCCTGGCCGAGGATCTTGATCTGGCCGGAGCGGCGCGGCAGCAGGCGCAGAACCGTGCGCATCAGCACCGACTTGCCGGTACCGGACGCGCCGACGAAGCCCAGAATCTCGCCCTTGTAGATATTGAGGTTGAGATTATCGAGAACGATCTTCGACCCGAAGCCAACAGTGACGTCGCGCGCTGAAAGCACGATGTCCCGCCCTGCCTCGTCCTTGGTCGTTGTCTGCTGCTCGTCCACGCAAAATCCCTAAAAATTAATAGCTGCATAGAACATGGCGAATAGCCCGTCCATGAGAATGACCACGAAGATCGCCTTCACCACCGACGAGGTCACGTGCTGGCCGAGCGATTCGGCGCTGCCACCTACCTTTAAGCCCTCGACGGCGGCGACGATACCGATAACCAGCGCCATGAACGGCGCCTTGATCATCCCCGACAGCACGGTCGACAGCGTAATCGCCTCGTGCAGACGGGCGATGAAGTTGGCAAACGTGATTCCCGAATAGCCCCAGGCAACGACGGCCGCGCCGAAGAGAGAGGCGAAATTGGCAAGCACGGTCAGAAGCGGCAGCGCAACGGTCAGCGCCACCAGGCGCGGGAAGATCAGTACGCCGATCGGGTTGAGGCCCATGACCTTCAGCGCATCAACCTCTTCGCGCATCTTCATCGAGCCGATTTCGGCCGTGATCGCGCTGCCGGAACGGCCGGCGATCATGATGGCGGTCAGGAGCACGCCGATTTCGCGCAATTGCAGAATGCCGACGAGGTCGACGACGAACACTTCGGCGCCGAAATAACGCAGCTGGAAGGCGCCCTGCTGCGCAATGATCGCGCCGATCAGGAACGACATCAGCAGAATAATCGGCGTGGCGCGAACGCCCATATGGTCGATCTGGTTGATGATCGACGCCGGCGAAACGCCGCTGCCGCGCCCGAATTTCATCTGCGCGCCGCGCACCGCCGATCCGAGAATATACATCGCCGCGGAAAGATTGTTCCACAGATCGTACATCATCCTGCCGATGGGCGCGAAAATCCGCTCCTGCAGCGAACGCGGCGGCAGCTCTTCGGCCTCGGGCTTCGCACGTTCCTCGGAAAACGATTCGAGCAGCTCGTCGATATGCTGGTTGCTGCCCTCGATATGGACGGTGCCGCCGGCATCCTCGACCTGCTTCTTCAGCCGGCAGAGCAGCCAGACGCCGGCCGTGTCGATATCGGTGATCCCGGAGAGATCGAGCGTCAGGTTCCCGCCCTTGTGGGCCGAAAGCTTGTCGAAATCCTTGAGAACGAGATGTATGTTGGCGCTTCGCCAATTGCCTTCGAGATGCACGAGCGTATCCGAACCATGAGCTTGGTCGTCCACGTGCAGTGAGGCGGCGTTACGGTTCTCGGACTTCAAAATGCTTGTGTCTCTCAAGGCTTACGGCGACATTGCCGACTCGCGAACACAGGTCCGCAACGTTGTGCCAATATAACGATGCCGCATCAGATTTCCATGCTTGCAGGATTGCATTTATGCCACGGTCACTTGAAATTCAGACGGACTCTTTTCCGATTGCGGGCACCTTCACCATCTCGCGCGGCACCAAGACGAGTGCGGAGGTGATCCTCTGCACGGTGAGCGAGAACGGCGTCTCCGGCCGCGGCGAATGCGTCCCCTATCGCCGCTACGGCGAGACGATGGAAAGCGTCGGCGCGCAGATCGAAGCCGCCCGCCCGTTGATCGAAGCCGGCCTCTCCCGCGCCGATCTGCAGCAAGCCATGCCGCCGGGTGCCGCCCGTAACGCGGTCGATTGCGCCCTCTGGGACCTCGAGGCCAAGCAAAGCGGAACATCCGTCGCTGCCATGCTCGGCCTCACCAACCCGCATTCGCTGACCACAGCCTACACGATTTCACTCGGCGAACCCGAAGTCATGGCCGAGCATGCCCGCGCCAACGCGGCTCGCGCGCTGCTCAAGGTCAAGGTCGGCACCGGTGACGACGAGAGCCGCATCCGCGCGGTGCGTGCTGCGGCCCCCGACGCCGCCATCATTCTCGACGCCAACGAAGGCTGGCCGGAAGACCGCCTCGCCCACCATCTGCGGGTCGCCGCCGAATGCGGCGTGGCGCTGGTCGAGCAGCCGCTGCCGGCAGGCAAGGACGAGATGCTGGCAGAGATCGAGCGCCCTATCCTCGTCTGCGCCGATGAAAGCGTCCATCACACCGGCGATCTCGCCAGCCTGCGCGACCGCTACGACGCCATCAACATCAAGCTCGACAAGACGGGTGGTCTGACCGAAGCCTTGGCGATGAAGCACGAAGCTGAGCGGCTGGAGTTCCAGATCATGCTCGGCTGCATGGTGGGAACCTCGCTCGCCATGGCGCCCGCCGTGCTTCTGGCCCAGGACGTGGCCTTCGTCGATCTCGACGGACCGCTGCTACTCGCTCGCGATCGCGAGCCGGGCTTGCGCTACGCCGGTTCGCTGGTCTTTCCGCCGGAACCGGCACTCTGGGGCTGAAGGTAGTAGGCGACGATGATGAGGCCTAGCCCCAGAACCGCCGTCAGCGCCATGATGTAGTAGCTCGCCATGCCAAGTGCTGCGTAGATATATCCAGACGCGATGGTCATCAGCCCCATGAACATCCCGTTGTAGAAGAAATAGGCGCCCTGCGCCGACGATTCCTGCGTCGCCTGCACCGAGGCGATGATCCGCCGCTGCACGCCGGTGTGGACGAAGGCGTAGCTGAAGGCGTGCAGACACTGCAGCAGGAAGAAACCGACGAAGCCCCAGTGCATCGGAAACAACAGCCAACGGCAGACACATATCGCGGCGCCGACACGGATCAGAGTCCAGGCATCGAAATGGCGGCTGAGCCGCTTCGACTGGAAGAATACGGTCACCTCGGCCGCGACGCCAGCACTCCACAACAACGCGATTTCCGTGCCGGAAAAGCCGAGATCACGCCAGTAGATCGTCGCAAAGGTGTAAACCAGCGCGTGGCTCGATTGCTGGATGGCGACGCCGATGAGCAGCACCAGCAGATGCGGCTGCCTGAGCGAGCTGCCGGTCGCCTGCTGCAGATCGACAGGCGTTCCGCGCCGCCGCGTAGGCCCGATGCGCGGACAATAGGCCGCCATCACCATGGTCATGACGAAACCGAAGATCATCACGGGCAGAACCATCTGTCCGCCCCAGTTCCCGACCAGCCGCCCGCCGACCAGCGTCGAGGCGATGAAGGCGATCGAGCCCCAGACCCGCATCGAGCCGTAATCGAAACCCCAGCGCCGCACGCCGGAGATGACGATCGATTCGATCACAGGCACATAGGGAGAAAAGGTGGCGCCCTGGATCGTGTAGACGATCAGCACCGGCCAGAACGTGTCTGTCCAGTAGAGCGCGATCGCCGTCAACAGCGACAGGCCGCCGGAAAACACCAGCACATCGGCCCGCTCCTTCATCCGGTCCGCGTACATGGCCACGATCGGCGCCACGAGCACGCGCACCACCATCGGCACCGCTAGGATGATGCCGATCTCGTGGTCGCTGAACTTGTGCATCGCCAGCCAGACGGGAAAGAACGGCAGCGCGACACCGTTCACGAGCAGTGGCGCACAGTAGGACAAAGCGCTCAGCAGCCGGAAATGGGCGGGCGCGGCCTCGGTGAAGGAGGCATTCGTGGCGGGAATCATCGGTGTGACCTGAAAAGGAACCTGCAAGTTGCCTAACACGTCACATTAAGGGCAACCAAGGCGAGATCGGGTCGTCCCAAACCGATTTCAAAAATAAGCAAAAACTGTCGCGAAACGGCAACGGCAGCAGCTGCACAATGCCATTTCGCAACAGCGAAACAATTGGTGGTATCAGGCCGCCTGCTGTGCCGGCTCGCGCTTGCGGTGATCTTCGAGCGCCAGCGGTGCTGGAGCGGCAGCGCCACCCATGGTCCGCCATTCGATCAGCTCGAATGTGCCGTCCTCGTGCTCGGCGATCGCCGTGCAGCTTTCGACCCAGTCGCCAGTGTTGATGTAGCGCACGCCGTCCATGTCTTCCATGACGGCATGGTGGATATGGCCGCAAATCACGCCGTCGGCGCCGCTCTTGCGGGCCTCGTCGGCCACCACCTTCTGAAACTCGCCGATGAAGTTGACGGCGTGCTTGACCTGAAGCTTCGCCCAGGCCGAGAACGACCAGTAGGGCATGCCAAGCTTGCGGCGAACGGCGGCGAGCCCGATGTTGATCATGATCGCCATGTCGTAGGCCCAGTCGCCGAGATAGGCGAGCAGGCGGGCGTTGCGTACCACGACGTCGAACTCGTCGCCATGCAGTACCAGATACTTCTTGCCGTCGGCCGCCTCGTGCATCATCCGCTCGGCCACTTCGATGCCGCCGAAGTGCATGCCGGGGAAGTCGCGCAGGAATTCGTCGTGATTGCCGGGGATGTAGACGATACGCGTTCCCTTGCGCGCCTTGCGCAGCAGCTTCTGGATCACGTCGTTGCATTCCTGCGGCCAGTACCAGCTGCGCTTCAGGCGCCAGCCGTCGACGATGTCTCCCACCAGGAAGATCGTGTCGGCTTCGTGGTACTTCAGAAAGTCGATCAGGAAGTCGGCTTTCGCGGCTTTCGAGCCGAGATGGACGTCGGAAATAAAGAGCGTACGGAAGTGGCGCGTATCCATATTGTCCTTCACAAGCAAACTGCCCGTGCCCCATGCTTCATCTGTGCCTCTGAAAACCAGACTCGTGTTTCAGGAAGATGACACGGCCCGGGTGTCGGGCCCTGATCACAGGCCCTAGCGTCGCAAATCCCCGGTATCTCGCGGGCGCTGTTGCACATTTGCGCTCTTTTTGGGAACCGGAACCGAAATTCCCGCTGTTACCGTCTTTCGATTGATGTATTGAAAGCGCTCCAATGAAAGCATGTGCGACAGCCTGGAGCATTACGATGGATCACAGCGACAAACCGAAGACGGACAACAAAGCGGCAGGCGGCAGCCTCGATGAACAGGCGTTGTTCTTCCACCGTTATCCCCGTCCCGGCAAGATCGAGATCCAGGCCATCAAGCCGCTCGGCAACCAGCGCGACCTCGCGCTCGCCTATTCGCCGGGCGTCGCCGCGCCCTGTCTTGCCATCCGCGACAACCCGGAAACCGCCGCCGACTACACCTCGCGCGCCAATCTGGTTGCCGTGATCTCCAACGGCACGGCCGTTCTCGGCCTCGGCAATATCGGCCCGCTGGCCTCCAAGCCGGTCATGGAAGGCAAGGCGGTTCTCTTCAAGAAGTTCGCCAATATCGACGTCTTCGACATCGAGGTCGATGCAACGACCGTCGACCACATGGTCTCCACCGTCGCCGCGCTGGAGCCAACCTTCGGCGGCATCAACCTTGAAGACATCAAGGCGCCGGAATGTTTCGAGATCGAGCGCCAGCTGCGCGAAAAGATGAAGATCCCGGTCTTCCATGACGACCAGCATGGCACCGCCATCATCGTCGCCGCCGCGATCCTGAACGGCCTTGAGTTGGCCGGCAAGAAGATCGAAGAGGTCAAGATCGTCGCCTCCGGCGCCGGCGCGGCGGCGCTCGCCTGCCTCAACCTTCTCGTCACGCTCGGCGCCAAGCGCGAAAACATCTGGGTCCACGACCTCGAAGGCCTCGTCTATGAAGGCCGCGTCGAGCTTATGGACGAATGGAAGAGCGTCTACGCCCAGAAGAGCGACACCCGCACGCTGGCTGAGAACATCGGCGGCGCTGACGTCTTCCTCGGCCTGTCGGCCGCAGGCGTCCTGAAGCCGGAACTCCTGGCGCAGATGGCCGAAAAGCCGCTCATCATGGCGCTGGCCAACCCGAACCCGGAAATCATGCCCGATCTCGCCCGCGCCGCCCGCCCGGACGCGATGATCTGCACTGGCCGCTCGGACTTCCCGAACCAGGTCAACAACGTCCTCTGCTTCCCCTATATCTTCCGCGGCGCGCTCGATTGCGGCGCTGTGACGATCAACGAGGAAATGAAGATGGCGGCCGTGCGCGCCATCGCGGCCCTCGCTCGCGAGGAGCCGTCGGATGTCGCCGCCCGCGCCTATTCGGACGAAACGCCGATCTTCGGCCCCAACTATCTCATCCCCTCGCCGTTTGATCCGCGCCTCATCCTGCGCATCGCGCCTGCCGTCGCCAAGGCTGCGGCCGATAGCGGCGTGGCGCTGCGGCCGATCGCCGATTTCGACGCCTATCTCGACCAGTTGAACCGCTTCGTCTTCCGCTCCGGCTTCGTCATGAAGCCGATCTTCGCGGCCGCGAAGAATGCCGACAAGAAGCGCGTCATCTTCTCCGAAGGCGAAGACGAGCGCGTGCTGCGCGCCGCCCAGGTCCTTCTCGAGGAAGGTATCGCCAAGCCGATCCTGATCGGTCGTCCGCAGGTCATCGAGACGCGCCTGAAGCGCTACGGCCTGCGTATCCGTCCGCTGTCGGATTTCGACGTCATCAACCCGGAAGACGATCCGCGCTTCCGCGAGTATGTCGAGCTTTATCTCTCGCTGGTCGGCCGCCGCGGCGTCATCCCGGAAGCGGCCCGCACCATCGTTCGTACCAACACCACGGTTATCGGCGCGCTGGCGCTGAAGCGTGGCGAGGCCGATGCGCTGATCTGCGGTCTCGAAGGCCGCTATGAAAAGCACCTGCGCGACGTCCGCCAGATCGTCGGCAAGCGCCCGAACGTTCGCGATTTCTCGGCACTCAGCCTGCTGATCTCGCAGCGCGGCGCCACCTTCTTCACCGACACATATGTCACGTTCAACCCGACGGCAGAGGAAGTGGCGGAATCCGCCGTTCTCGCCGCCGAGGAAATCAAGCGCTTCGGCATCACGCCGCGCGCGGCCCTCGTCTCGCACTCGAACTTCGGTTCGCGTGAATCCGAAAGCGCCACGAAGATGCGCAACGCCCTGCAGCTCGTGCGCGACACTGCCCCCGATCTGGAAGTCGATGGCGAAATGCATGGCGAGAGCGCGATCTCCGAAACGCTGCGCAAGCGCGTCATGCCGAACACGACGCTGCACGACGAAGCCAATCTTCTGGTCTTCCCGAACCTCGATGCGGCCAACATCACGCTCGGCGTCGTCAAGTCGATGACGGATGGCCTGCATGTCGGCCCGATCCTGCTCGGCGCGGCCATGCCGGCCCACATCTTGGCGCCGTCGGTCACCTCGCGCGGCGTCGTCAACATGGCGGCCCTCGCGGTCGTGGAAGCATCACAACCTGCGTAATTTGCCTTGAACGCTGAAAATGCGTTAGGCTCTGAGCGGCAGCTTGTTAAGACAAGCAGGTTATATCGAAGGGCGGGCCATGGTCCGCCCTTCGCCATTTGGTATTTGCTCACTGACGGGACGATGCCTTGAAACGCCTCACGCTGGCCGCAGCACTCCTGATTGCCCTTTCCGCCCCTGCCTATTCGCAGCTGGCGCCGATCTGCGGTCAACTGCGCGCTCGCTTGGCAACCATCCCGGAAACGATCGGCGGCGGCATGTCGTCAGAAATACGCCGCTTCGCCAGCGCCATCACCGAACAGAACCTCGAGCTTCGCAAGCTGCGCAGCGACCAGCGCCGCAGCGGCTGCAGCAGCGGCAGCATGGTGGTGATCGGCGGCGACAATGCCGGCTATTGCGGCGAGCTCGAACAAGCCGAAGCGAAGATGCTCGACAACATCGCCGACCTGCAGATGCGTCGTGACGAGTTGCGCGCGCAAAGCCCGGACGCCCGCCTGCGCAACGAGCTCTTCGCAGCGCTCGACGAGAACAACTGCAACGCGCCCGTGCAGCAATATGAAGAGCCGCAATATGCGAACCCGCCCAGCATCGACGATCAGGCGATGCGCAGCGACACCTTCATTCCGCTCGGCGGCGAGCGTCAGCGCTCCTACGAGTTCTCGCCCGGCGGCCAACCTCTGACGCATCTGAACACGATCTGCGTGCGCAGCTGCGACGGCGGCTTCTTCCCCATCCGCTCGAACGCCACCTCCTTCGATTTCGCCCGCGACGCCAACACCTGCCAGCAGATGTGCCCCGGCATCGAAACAGAGCTCTACTATCACGACGTTTCCAGCGGCGAGAGCGAGAACATGATCTCGGCCTCAACGGGTGCGCCTTACAGCGCCATGCCGAACGCATTCGCCTACAAGAACCGCAAGCCCGGTGAAAAATCCTCCTGCAGCTGCAATCTGCCCGCCTATTACGAACAGATGCGCCGCAACCAGTCTGTGAGCGCCCCGTCGCCTCAGAGCTCGATCACCACGATCGAAACCCCGAACACCGCCGCCGCCAAGCCCGAGAGCCCGGCCACACCTCAACAGCCCGCACCGCAGGCGCAGGTCCCCGATCGCCCCTACGATCCCAGCGCCGGCAAGGTGCGCCAAGTTGGTCCGCAGTTTCTGGCGGGCGATCAGGGATCGATTGACCTGAAACACCCCGCCATGCCGGGCGCCCAACCCCAGCAACCGCCGGCGCAGAAGCAGTAGAGGGCGTCGCGCGCTATTCGCCCCCGCCCCAGCGATCCGCAAACACCAGCTCTTCCAGCGGCAGCCGCTGCCGCCAGCCCTTCACGGCGAGTTCCGGCTCCTCGTAGAGCCGGTCGACATAGCCAACACAGAGCCAGGCGACGATCTCGATCCGATCAGGCACGCCGAGCGCCCGTTTCAAATCCGCCTCGTGAAAAATGCTGACCCAGCCGACGCCGATGCCTTCGGCACGCGCCGCAAGCCACAGGTTCTGCACGGCACAGACGGTGGAGTAAGAATCCATCCGCCTATTATGCGTACGCCCCAGCACCACGTCGCCGCAGCGATCCGGATCGCAGGTCACGCAGATGCCGACGGGCGCTGTGCGAATGCCCTCGAGTTTCAGGTTTCGGTAGGCCTGCTGCCGCTCGCCGGAAAACATCTCCGCCGCCTCGGCATTCGCCTTGGAAAAGGCTTCCCACACAGTGGATCGCACGGCCTGATCACGCACCACGATGAAATTCCACGGCTGCATGAAGCCGACGGACGGCGCGTGATGGGCGGCAGCCAGCAGCCTCCCGATGACGTCATCGGGCACGGCATCCGGCAGAAATTCCGATCGTACGTCGCGTCTGGTCTCGATGGCTCTGTAAACGGCGTCGCGCTCGCTCGTCGAAAAGGCACCAGCTCTCGCAAGAGAGCCAGATTGGTCTGGTCGCATCGTCAATCCCCAACAACACAACCGGCCGCTGTCCAGGCGGTCAGTCTATGATTGTCGGGCCGGTCTTCTGACTTGGCGTCATCCGTCTGCCACGCCTTCCCGGCAAAGCGCCAGTGGCATCAAGCGGCAGACGTCGGCCTTACAGCGTTGGGCACGTTCCGGTCTTGCACCGAATTCCCGATTCTCCCGCAAGCTTGCGGGCACCCGACGCGCCACCTATGCCGACAAACCGTGACTTGTGCAATCGCTCAAACCTCGACCGGGAAATATCGCACATAGGCGAACTCATCACCATCCGGTGACCAGTTTGGAACATTGATCGATCCCTGCCCGCCGAAGAGTTCGAACAGCGTCGTCAGATTTCCCCCGTCCATATCCATGATCCGCATCCGCACATGCTTGTCGCGCGGATGGTCGAACACATCGGGATCGTAGGAAATCAGCACGACCTTGTCGTTATTCGGGGATGGATGCGCGAACCAGTTGCCGTAATTGTCGTGCGTCACCTGCTCGACGCCGGTTCCGTCGGGATGGATGCGCCAGATCTGCATCAGGCCGGTGCGGCTGGAGTTGAAATAGATCCAGCGCCCATCTGCCGAATAATCCGGCCCGTCATTGCGGCCCTCGCCATGCGTCAACCGCCGTTCTTCGCCGCCGGTCACGTCGATCGTGTAGATATCGAACAGGTCGCCGCGAATGCCGCAATAGGCGAGGTCCTTCCCGTCAGGCGACCAGCCATGCCAGTAGGACGGATGATTGGTGGTCACCAGCTGCGGCGCCCCACCCTCGATCGGCAGCGTGTAGATCGCCGACTTGCCGAACTCGACCTTGTCGGAGATGACGATCCTTTTGCCATCGGGCGAAATCCCGTGGTCGTTGTTGCAGGCGGTCGCAAAGCCGGTATCGACATGCGCCACCTTGGCAGACCCGTCGAGCGCCAGCCGGTAGAGCAGGCCCTCGTCGTTGAGCAGGAGATAGCTACCGTCAGGAGCGTAGTTGGGCGCTTCGACCAACCTCTCGGTCTGCCAGATCACACGGGCCTCGCCCGTCTTGACGTTGTAGATCTCGACGGAACTGCGCATGCAAACTCTCCTCTGACGCGAACATATCCATGACCTACGACAGCTAATTAAGGCACGCAAGGATCGCCCGCGCGCGGCAATGGCACTCCTCATCCCGAGCCCGCGCGAAATCAGGCAACCGGCCACCGAAAAGTTTGTGATCAAAAAAGCGTTAAGGCCGCGAAACAACAATGGTTCATCTAGCGTTCATGACGAAGATGTGACAGTTCGATGACGTTATGATGACGCTGGAGTTCCGCCATTGATCGCGCAAGTTTTCAAGTCCGGAGCGGCAATGCGCGAGGCGGCACTCTATGGTGGCGTTGGCGCGGATACCCGCCCTTCCATCCTGCGCGGCGCAATTGCAGTCGCCTTGACCGCCGTGATGGCGTTGCTTGCAACCTTCTCTGTCGAAGTGATCGCGCGCGGCGGCGCAACCGACGTGGGCGCCTTTCTGTCTTCCACGGCCCGCCCGGGCATGACCACGGTCGTCATGCTGACCATCGTGATGCTCTGCGTCGATGCGATCCTCGGCCGCCGTTTCCTCTCTGCACTGGTCGTCCTGCCGCTCGTGCTCATGCCGGCGCTCGTCTCCAATCAGAAACAGCACTATCTCTCCGATCCGCTCTATCCCTCGGACATGCTGTTCGGCCGCCAGATCCTCGAACTGCTTCCGGTCATGGTCCGCGACCGCCCGATGACGGCTATCGCGGTTGCCGTCGGCATTCTGCTCTCCGTCACCGGCCTCGTGCTCGCATGGCGTTACGCTTGGCGTCGCCTGCCGAAGATGGCGCGCCGCAACCGCATCCGTAATCTCTGCCTGACTGTTCCCGTCATCGCCGCCTTCGGCTCGCTGATGGATTACTCGCAATATTCCTATATCCGCGACCGCCTTCAGGTCGTGCCGATGATGTGGGACCAGAAAGAGAACTACCGTAGCAACGGCTTCATTCTCGCCTTTATCTTCAATATCCCGATGGCCGACGTCGCCTCGCCCGCCGGCCTCAATGCGCAGGCGCTCGACGCCATTCCCTCACGCAACTACGGCTATCTCAGCGGACCGAGCGACAAGCCCGACGTGATCATGCTGATGAGCGAATCTTTCTGGGACCCGACGCGCCTCAAGACGCTGAAATTCTCCGAAGACCCGATGCCGACGATCCGCGCGGCACAGTCCGGCCACGTCTTTTCGCCCGAGTTCGGCGGCATGACCGCCAATGTCGAATTCGAGGCGCTGACCGGCTTCTCGAATGCCTTCCTGCCTTATGGCAGCATTCCCTACCAGCAGTATATCCGCAACGACATCCCGTCGCTTGCCACCTTCTTCCGCGGCGAAGGCTATGCGGCCCGCGCGCTGCATCCGTTCAGCGGCTGGTTCTGGAACCGCAACGAGGTCTACAAGGATTTCGGATTCGAGGAATTCCGCACCGAAGACACCATGCCGACCATGGAAAAGCGCGGCATCTTCGCCTCCGACGACAGCCTGATGAAGGAGATCATGCAGGAAGCCGACGGGCTCGACCGGCCCTTCTTCTTCTTCGCGGTCACCCTGCAGGGACATGGCCCTTACGAGCCCAACCGCTACGCCAACAACACGGTCGACATCACCGGCAATCTGACCGACGCCGACCGCGCCACGCTCGCCACCTATACGCAAGGCGTCAAGGAGGCCGACGAGAGCTTCCAGATGCTGACCGAATGGGCATCCAAGCGCGATCGCGAAACGATAATCGTGCTCTGGGGCGACCACTTGCCGCCGCTCGGCAGCGTCTACACGAATACCGGCTACATGCCAGACCAAGTCGCAACCCGCCGGGCATCCGTCAGCGTGATGAAGCAGGAGCACGAGACGCCGCTCGTCATCTGGTCGAACCGCAAGGGCGTGAAGCAGAACGTCGGCACCATCAGCCCGTCGCAGCTGCCCTATCATGTGCTGAAATTCGCCGGCTACGAGCACCCGTTCTATACCGGCTTCCTCGGCCGCGTGCAGAAGAAGTATCCGATCGTCGACCGCTATCAGCTGATCACCCGCGACAACACCGCTTCGCCGGACTGGGTTCGCGACGCCAAGACCATCGATCCGCTGGTCCGCGACTATCGCTATCTCCAGCACGATGTGATGTTCGGCAAGGCGCAGACCGTCGAGCGCTTCTTCCCGCAGCACTCTTGGCTGCGAGCTGAGGGCTCCTAAGCACGGCAGACATGCACGTTGCCGCATTGCATTCCTGGCGCAGAACGGAATACTCCCCGCCAACATAAGTTGATCGGGAGTCGCGCCATGAACAATCTCTCCAGTTTCGTCCACCTGCATTTCGACAAATCCGCCAACGAGCTCGGCGACATCGAAAAGCGCGTGCTGGAAAAGGCCCATGCCCGCAAGATCATCTCGACGGATATCAATGCCGCGCTGAAAGCCGAATCGTCCTTCGGCGAGCGGATGGCCGATAGCATCGCCCGCATCGGCGGCTCCTGGGCCTTCATCACCACCTTCCTGGTCTTCCTGGCCGTTTGGTGCGTCATCAACACCATCATCCTGTCGACCCGCGCCTTCGACCCCTACCCCTTCATCTTCCTCAACCTCGTCCTCTCCATGATCGCCGCCATCCAGGCGCCGATCATCATGATGTCGCAGAACCGGCAGGCCGAGCGCGATCGCTTCGAGGCTGCCAAGGACTATGAAGTCAACCTGAAGGCCGAGCTGGAAGTGCTGTCTCTGCACCAGAAGATCGACATGCAGGTGATGACCGAGATCGCCGCGCTGCGCGAGGATATCGCCAGATTGACCCAGAAGCTCGGCAACTGATCCTTGGCCGGCGAACAGATTAGCCGGCCACAGGAATAGCGCGCCATTTCCGTACACCCTGATATTTTGCAGGTACACGCATGGGGTTTATTAGGTAAGCAAAAATTAAGAAGGTTAAATGTATCCTTCGGTTGTCTTCGCTGCGGCGTTGGCCATTGCAAGGAGTGCAGTGCATGAGAAATGCCCGACGTCTTCTCGCCAACCGGCAGGGTGCGGCCGCGATAGAGTTCGCAATCGTTGCACCGGTTTTCCTACTCGTTCTTCTCACGCTGATCGCCTATGGTATTTACCTGAGCGCCGCGCATGCGCTGCAGCAGCTGACGGCGGATGCGGCACGCACGGCGGTGGCCGGTCTCTCCGAGCAGGAGCGCGCCCAGCTCGTCAACAACTACATCGCGCTCTCGACCCTCAACGATCCACTGATCGACCGCAAGAAACTCCAGGTCACCGTCGCCACCGACCCCACGAACGCCAATCAGTTCACGGTCACGACCGAGTATGACGCCAGCGCCCTACCGATCTGGAATCTCTACACATTCCCGCTTCCGGACACCAAGATCCGCCGCTTCGCCACGATCCGCATGGGTGGTATATGAAAGCAGGCATGAGGCGATATCTGGCGGGTTTCAGCACCCGCCGGGATGGCAACATCGCGATCATGGCGGCGCTCTCGGCGCCGCTGATCATTTCCACGCTTGCGCTTGGTGTCGACTTTGGCGCGATGACGCTGCAGCAGCGACGCCTGCAGCAATTGAGCGATATCGGCGCCATCGTCGCGGCCTCCGACATCAACAACGCCGCCAGCAACCTGGTCACGAACTACCAGCAGAACGGCTTGAACGTCGCCGTAAAGTCAGGCGTGGCTTACGCAACATCATCTGGAACGAAGCTGCTGAACGCCGCGCAACTCGACACTTACGATGCCGTCGTCCAATACACGCCAGGGATTTATCTGGCCGACCCCACCGTGCCGCTGGAGCAGCGTTTCGTGGCCGGAACCCAGCCCTATGATGCCGTCAAGGTTGCGATCCAGCAGAAGGCGCAGTTGACCTTCGCCGCGTCGATCATTCCACCCCCGACGCTCGGCGCAACCGGAACCGCATCCGCCTCCAAGCTCGCCGCCTTCTCCGTCGGCTCCCGTCTGGCGAGCCTCAACGGCGGCATCCTCAACGCCGTCCTGGGTGGCCTGCTTGGCACGACGGTCTCGCTGAAGGTGGCAGATTACGACGCACTCGCCGCCGCCAATATCGACCTTCTGTCCTATCTCGATCTTCTCGCGACCAAGTTCAACCTCACCGCCGGCACCTATGACGACCTGTTGGCAACCGACATCTCCTATCCGCGCCTGCTGGATACGCTGGCCGCCACGCAAGGCCTGACGCCAACAGTGACAAAGGCGATCACCTCGCTCTCGAAGGGGCTCGGCACCACGCAGATCAAGGTCAAGCTGCAGAACCTCTTAAGCCTCGGCTCCGTAGGCGAGCGCATGATCGGCGCCGGCTCGCACCTGTTGCTCGAGGCAAGCGCTCTCGACATCATCTCGGCAAGCGCCTTCGCCGCCAACCAGGGCAAGCAGGTCGGCGTCAATCTCGCAGGCACCGTCCCGGGGCTGACCAGCGTCACGCTGAAGATCGCGATCGGCGAACGCCCCAAGGGCATCGCCTCCAACGCCATCGGGACCACGGGATCGGCGGTGCGCACCGCGCAGATCCGCATCGCCATCGAAGCCGGCGTCACGGGGCTCAGCACCATCGCCGGCATCAAGGTTCGCGTGCCGCTCTATGTCGAGGCCGCCTATGCCGAAGCCAAGCTCGCGAGTTTCGCCTGCCTCGGCGGCGGCCCGAAAAGCGCCAGCATCGGCGTCGATGTTGTGCCGGGGGTCGCCGAGATCGCGCTTGGCGATGTCGATCCGACCGCCATGGCTAATTTCGGCACCAAGCCGCGCGTCACATCAGCCACCATCATCGACGCCCTGCTCCTCAAGGTGAACGCGCTGGCCGACATCAACCTCACCAACACCAGCAAGACGCGCCTGACATTCCAGCCGAACGACATCACCAACAAGGCGATCAAGAATGTCTCGACAAGAGACACGCTCACGTCAGCCGTCCAGTCGCTCATCGCCGGCACCGATATCCAGATCCAGTTGCTGATCCTGACGCTCGGCACCAACAAGGCCGTGATGCAGGCGATCGCCGACACGCTGTCGAGCGTCACCACGCCCCTCGACGACGTGCTCTACAACACGCTGCTGATGCTCGGCATCAAGATCGGCGAGGCCGATGTGCGCTTCACCGATGCGCGCTGCCAGCAATCCGTACTGGTGCAATGAAAAAGCCCGGCGCGATGGCCGGGCTCCTTCAATTCAGTCCAAGCGGGCAATCAGCCCTCAGCCGTTGACGGCCATACGCTTCTCGTCGCGACCGCTCTTCATCCGCTCGGAGAGCAGGAAGGCGAGCTCGAGCGCCTGATCGGCATTGAGACGCGGGTCGCAATGCGTGTGGTAGCGGTCGTGCAGGTCTTCCGCCGTCACGGCGCGCGCGCCACCCGTGCATTCGGTCACGTCCTTGCCGGTCATCTCGATGTGGATGCCGCCAGGATGCGAGCCTTCCGCACGATGGATCTGGAAGAAGCTTTCGACTTCCGACAGGATCCGCTCGAAGGGCCGCGTCTTATAGTGGTTGAGCGTGATCGTGTTGCCGTGCATCGGATCGCAAGACCAGACGACCTTGCGGCCTTCCTTCTCGACAGCGCGGATGAGGCGCGGCAGATGCTCGGCGACCTTGTCGTGGCCGAAACGGCAGATCAGCGTCAGACGACCGGCTTCGTTCTGCGGGTTCAGAACGTCGATCAGGTTCAACAGATCGTCCGCCTGCAGCGTCGGGCCGCACTTCAGACCGATCGGGTTCTTGATCCCACGGCAGTATTCCACATGCGCGTGGTCGAGCTGGCGCGTACGGTCGCCGATCCAGATCATGTGGCCAGACGTGGCGTACCAGTCGCCCGAGGTCGAGTCGACGCGCGTCAGCGCTTCTTCATAGCCGAGAAGCAGCGCCTCGTGGCTGGTGAAGAAATCGGTCTCGCGCAGGCTCGGCTGGTTCTCGGCGGTGATGCCGATTGCCTTCATGAAATCCATCGTCTCGCTGATGCGATCCGCCAGCTTGCGATAGCGTTCGCCCTGCGGGCTGTCCTTGATGAAGCCGAGCATCCACTGGTGCACGTTCTCGAGGTTGGCATAGCCACCCATCGCGAAGGCGCGCAGCAGGTTCAGCGTCGCGGCCGACTGGCGGTAAGCCATGGCCTGACGTTCCGGGTTCGGAATACGCGCTTCCTCGGTGAACTCGATGCCGTTGATGATATCGCCACGATAGCTCGGCAGCGACACGCCATCGAGCGTTTCGATGCCCGAGGAGCGCGGCTTGGCGAACTGACCGGCGATACGGCCGACCTTGACGACAGGAAGCTGCGCGCCATAGGTCAGCACGACAGCCATCTGCAGGAAGGCGCGGAAGAAGTCGCGGATATTGTCCGCGCCGTGTTCCGCGAAGCTCTCGGCGCAATCGCCACCCTGCAAGAGGAAGCCGTTACCTTCGGCCACATTGGCAAGATGCTTTTTCAGACGACGCGCCTCGCCTGCGAAAACGAGCGGAGGATACGACGCCAGCTGGGCTTCCGTCGCCGCAACTGCTGCCTGATCCGGATAATCCGGAACCTGCTGGATCGGTTTTTGCCGCCAACTGTTCGGAGTCCAATTCTGTGCCATCTCGTTCACCTGTCTCAGTATCCGGTACCGGCCGGATATCCCGTCTTTAAAATACTGGCGGCTTATAGCCGTTTAGCTTCAACTTGCATAGCGGTGTTCGGCGCGCTTTTGTCCGCCTCATCGCGCCATGCGATGACGCCCTATAAAGGTATTCGCGGCCACGTTTTCAAACATCCTGCGCGCCCTTAACGTTCGATATACCAAGACGCTTTGTATCTAATTTATGCTTTGACACTAAGGATCGTCCTGTTTTGACACAGCGGGGCATGACGCTTCGGTTTTTCAAGAATGACGTTTCAATTCTTCGGATGTTTCCAATGCGCATGTTTGATCGCCTCATGGCGGATCGTTCAGGCAATTTCGGCCTGATCACCGCCCTTCTCGCGGTTCCATTGATCGGTGCAGCCGGCCTGTCGATCGATTTCTCGCACGCACTCAGCATGCGCACGCAGCTTCAGGCAGCAGCTGATGCCGCAGCCGTTGGCGCGGTCGCGCAAATGTCGCCGGCGATGAAACAGGCGCAGACGATGACCGGAGACGGCCCCATCGCAACCGGCAACACGGACGCGCAGGAGCTCTTCCGCTCGCAGATCGCGGGCGAGGCCGCCAACTTTCCGATTGACGTCAGTGTCGATGTCGTGAAGACCGGCAACGTGCTGACCTCGTCCGTCACCTTCCAGACGCGGGTGCCGACCTCCTTCATGCAAATCCTCGGCCAGACCAGCATGCCGATCTCGGGCACGGCAACGGCCCGCTACGAAACGCCGTCCTACATGGACTTCTACATGCTGCTCGACAACACGCCCTCGATGGGCGTCGGCGCGACGCAGGATGACATCAACAAGATGCTGAAGGCCACGAAGTCCGGCTCCGACGGCACCTGCGCATTTGCCTGTCACATCGTCTCGACATCAGGCGTCGAGGACAAGAACAGCTATTACAACATTGCCCGAAACAACGGCATCACGATCCGCATCGACGTCGTCGCTCAAGCGGTCAAGGCGCTGATGGCGAAAGCGACCGACACACAGACGATGGACAACCAGTTCCGCGTCGCAGCCTATACATTTGGCAAGACCGCTCAGGACGCCAACCTGTTTAAGGTCGCTGAGATCAACAACGACCTCGGCAAGGTCGCAACTGCGACCAATGCCATCCAGCTGATGAGCATCCCTTACCAGAATTACAATAACGACCAACAGACGAGTTTCGACAACGCGCTGGCCGGCATCAAGACGGAGATCAAGGGCACCATCGGCAAGGGCACAAGCGATGCCGACCGCCAGAAGATCGTTTTCTTCGTGGCCGATGGCGTCGGCGACAGCGCCAAGCCATCGGGCTGCACCAGCCCGCGCGGCGCCAATGGCAATCGCTGTATCGAGCCCATCGACGTCAAGAGCTGCACGGCGCTCAAGGACAAGGGCATCAAGATCGCGGTTCTCTACACGACCTATCTTCCGCTGCCCGAAAACGGCTTCTATAATGACTGGGTCAAGCCCTTCGAAGGCAAGATCTCGACGAAGATGCAGGAATGCGCGAGCCCGGGCCTCTACTTCGCCGTCAGCCCCACCGACGGCATCGCCGAAGCCATGCAGGCGCTGTTCATGAAGATCGTCAGCACGCCCCGCATCACCAGCTAATAGGCGCGCGTCAGACCCGCACGCCATCCTTCAACTTGTAGCTCGGCGCATACATGGTGACGAGCTCTTCGGCGGCGGTCGGATGCACAGCCATGGTCCGGTCGAAATCGTCCTTGGTGCAGCCGGCCTTCAGCGTGATGCCAAGCAGCTGAGCCATCTCGCCGGCGTCATGGCCGAGGATATGGGCGCCGATGACCTTGCGGCTCGCCGCATCGACGATCAGCTTCATGATCATCTTCTCGGTCCGCCCCGACAGCGTCGCCTTCATCGGCCGGAACTGCGCGCGATAGACCTCGACGTCGCTATAGCGCTTGCCGGCCTCTTCCTCGGTCAGCCCCACCGTGCCGATCTCCGGCTGCGAGAAGACCGCGGTGGCAATCGTATCGTGATCCGGCTTCGTCGGGTTGTTCTTGTATTCGGTCTCGATGAAACACATCGCCTCGTGGATCGCCACTGGTGTCAGCTGTACCCGGTCGGTGACATCGCCCAGCGCATAGATGTTCTCGACGCTGGTGCGAGAGTAGTCGTCGACCACGATCGCGCCCTGCGCGTTCATCTCGACGCCCGCCGCCTCAAGTCCGAGGCCATGCGTGTTCGGTAAGCGACCGATCGCGAGCATCACCACGTCGGCATTCATCGTTCCGTTGTTGAGCGTCTCGACGACCAGTCCGTCCTCGCCCTTCGCCACGCTCTTCAGCATGTCATGGCACTGGATCTTGATCCCCTTGGCCACCATCGCCTCGTGCAGGCCGCGGCGCAGGTCATGGTCGAAGCGCGACAGGATTTCCGCCCCGCGATAGACCAGCGTCGTCTCGACGCCGAGCCCATGGAAGATATTGGCGAACTCGACCGCGATATATCCGCCGCCGACAATCACGATCGAGCGCGGCAACTCCTCCAGATGAAACGCCTCGTTTGAAGTGATGCAGAGATCATGGCCGGGCAGCGCGCCATGCAGGTTCGGGGTCCCGCCGGTCGCGATCACGATCGTCTTCGCCGTCACCGTCTTGCCGGTGTTGACCAGCCGCACGGTATGCCGGTCGACGAGTTCGGCGCGCGTGTCGAGGATCTCGGCGTTGGCGCCCGACAGCCCCTTCTTGTAGAGCCCCTCGAGCCGGGTGATCTCCGCATCCTTGGCCGCGATCAGCTTCTTCCAGTCGAACGTGCTTTCGCCGACGGTCCAGCCGAAGCCGGCGGCATCCTCGAAATGCTCGTGATATTGCGAGGCGTAGACGAAGAGCTTCTTCGGCACGCAGCCGCGAATGACGCAGGTGCCGCCGTAGCGATACTCTTCGGCGATCGCCACCTTCTTGCCGAGGGCCGCCGCCACGCGCGCGCTGCGCACCCCACCCGAGCCGCCACCGATGACAAATAGGTCGTAATCATAGGCTGTCATGGGGATCTCCGGCACAAAACATCAGAAGGAAGGAATCGTTAGGTGGAAGGAGGCTTGATATAGTACCGATATCGCCAAAAACAAAAGCCCCGGCGAACCGGGGCTTCGTATTGAGCGATGATGCAAACCTTACGGCTTGGCTGCAGGCTTGGCGGCCGGAGCTGCCGGATCGGTGCCAGCGCCCGGGGCCGGCTTGATCACCTTGGCAAGCTCGGTGCTGGTCGACTTCTGCAGGTCGCGGGAGATGCCCTGCGCCCAGATGTCGGCGGCCTTGACGGTTTCGCGCGAAGCGATCGGGCCGTCCTTCAGGAGCTTCTGGCCGACTGGCGAGCTGTAGAAAGCGGCGATCGCGTTGAGTTCTTCGACCGAGAATGCCTTGGCGTAGGTCACCGCGGCTTCCTTTTCGAGATCGGCGCGACGCGGTGCAAGCGCCAGCGCCTGCTTGTCAACTTCAGCGGTGATCTGATCCTGGTAGTTCGGCGAATCCTGGATCAGGTCGGCCTTCAGGCGCTCGGCGAGGCCCGGCAGGATGTTGTCGAACTGGGTGGTGGCGCCGATTGCGTCGATAGCCGCGCGGGCTGCCTTCAGCTGTTCCGGCGATGCTTCCTGCGCATGGGCTGCAGAGCCCAGAACAACACCCGAGAGAATGACGGTCGCAGCAGCAAAACGGCCAAAACCTGCAAATTTATTCATGAGTTCCAACTCCTGTTACCTTGTTGCCCGCAGTTCGCGCGCGCCCGCCGGACCGGCGATGATCGCCAGCGCGGCCATATTGAGAAAGAGCCCGTGCTCCACGACGCCGGGGATCGCATTCAACTGGGTTGAAAGCGCCTCTGCATCAGGAATACGGCCAAAAGATGCATCGATAATGTAGTGTCCGCCATCCGTGGTGAAATTGCCGTCGCCGGATTGGCGCAGCGTCAATTCACCCGAAAGGCCAAGCCGCGCAGCCGTCTTTTCGATGGCGATGCGCGTCGAAACGAGGCCGAACATGTTGACTTCGATCGGCAGCGGGAAGGCGCCCAGCGTATCCACCAGCTTGCTCTCGTCGGCGATCACGATCATGCGGCCGGATGTGGCGGCAACGATCTTTTCGCGCAGCAAGGCTCCGCCGCCGCCCTTGATCAGCCCGAGCGCCGCATCGACCTCGTCGGCGCCGTCGATCGTCAGATCCAGTTCCGGCAGCTCGTCGAGCGATTTGAGGGGGACGCCGAGCTCGACGCAAAGCCGTGCCGTGCGTTCCGATGTCGGAACGCCCTCGACCTTGAACCCGTCGGCGACCTTTTCGGCAAGCAACCGCACGAATTCCTCGGCCGTGCTTCCGGTTCCGATCCCGAGACGCATCCCATGCTCGACATGGGCGAGTGCCGCAGCCGCGGCCTTGATCTTCATTTCGCGGGCGTCCATGCGCCGCTTACTCCCAGTGTTACGTTACGCATTGTTACGTTGGTTGCGTTGTTTACACGGCCCGCCAGTCAAACGAAAGCCAAAATAACGTCAGACTTTCGAAATCCGAAGCACATGCGGGAGGCCTGCCAAGCCGGGCCAAAGCGTTGCTTTTGCGGCCTTCATCGCTTAACTCGGATGCATCCCAACTGAACAGGCGAAAACTCCATTGACCCCTGCCCTTGTCGTCTTCGATCTCGACGGAACCCTCCTCGACACCCATGTCGACCTTGTCGACAGCCTCAATTACACGATCGCCGCGCTCGACCTCGCGCCACTCGTCTATGACGACCTGACACATCTTGTCGGCCATGGCGCCAAGGTGATGATCGAAAGGGCCTGCAAGCTGCAGGGGCATCCGCTGGAGCCCGAGAAGTTTCCTGATCTGCTCGAGCGTTTCATCACGCATTACACGGACAACATGCCTGGCGCGACGGTCCCCTATCCCGGACTGATCGATGCGATGGATCAGTTGAAGGCCAAGGGATACAAGCTCGCCGTCTGCACCAACAAGATGGAAGGTCTCGCCCGCACCCTCTTGGAGCGGCTGCAGCTCACCCATTATTTCGACGCCATCACAGGCGGCGACACCTTCGCGGTGCGCAAGCCCGACGCCGGTCATCTGCTCGGCACGATCGAAAAGGCCGGCGGCGACCCGAAGCGCACGATCATGATCGGCGACAGCGCCAACGACATCCTCGTCGCACGCAATGCCGCCATCCCCTCGATCGCCGTGCCCTTCGGCTATTCCGACGTTCCGATCGAAAGCCTGCAGCCGACGCACATCATCAAGGCCTTCAGCGAGCTGACGCCCGAGCTGGTGAACGAACTCATCGACACGGCGCAGGCCCGCAACGCTGGCTAACATTTTCGGTCAAAACGCGGTTGTTTTGGCAGAAAACATCAGCTCCCGATTGCTGAGATGGCGCCGCGTCGCTCGCTGGTTTAGCGAATCGCAAGGCCAATCAAATAGCGATCAAACACAGTCGCGGCGCCGTGATTTCATGTGAAAAAACGTGCGCCCGACTGTCAGATCACCTTCACAATCCGGCCTCAATTGAGGCGCGAACTTGCTCTTGCCGAGGGTAATGGACGTCACATTGTGTGCAACAATGGATTGAGGAGATCTGATATGCGCATTCAATTTGCAGCCGCCGCAGCCGTGCTTACCCTCTGCCTTTCCGGCGCCGCCGTCGCCCAGCCGATGTATTCCAACGATTACACCAACGATAGCGACGGTTTCGCTCCCGTCAAAGTTGCTCCGCCGAAGCCCATCCACTACACGCAGCACAAGGCGCCGGAATATTCCGACGACTACACCAACGACAGCGATGGTTTCGCTCCCGTTCGCGTCGCACCGCCGGTCGACAAGATGTCGACGGCAAGCATCAAGCCACTCCCCCCATGCGCTGACTCGCCTAGAGGTCACGGCCTGCATACGGCAGGTGGTGACAGCGGCGCTTCGCACACCGATGCCTGCCGCGACGTCGGCATCAAGTAGGCGCGAAAAAGCGAAAGGGCCGACGGATCGCCGGCCCTTTTCAATATCAGCACCGTCCGATTCCGCGCTCAGCCGTTCACCGTCTCGCCGAAGACCGATTCGAACGATTCGCGCAGCAGCACATCCACATCATCCATCGTCACCGGCAGGCCGAGATCGACCAGGCTCGTGACGCCATAGGCCGAGATCCCGCAGGGAACGATTCCTCCGAAATGATCGAGATCGGGTTCGACATTGAGCGACAGCCCGTGAAACGTCACCCATTTGCGCAAGCGGATGCCGAGCGCCGCGATCTTGTCCTCCGCCACCGTTCCATCCGGCAGCGGCGGCCTGTCGGGGCGACAGACCCATACGCCGACGCGATCCTCGCGGCGCTCGCCGCGCACGTTCATCTCACCCAGCGTGCGAATGATCACCTCTTCCAGCGCCGCCACGAAGGCGCGAACATCCTGGCGGCGTCGTTTCAGGTCGAGCATCACATAGGCGACCCGCTGGCCGGGCCCATGATAGGTGTACTCCCCGCCCCGCCCGGTGGCGTGAACGGGAAAGCGGTCGGGCTGCACCAGATCGCGTGCATCGGCGCTGGTTCCAGCCGTGTAAAGCGGCGGATGCTCGAGCAGCCACACCAGTTCGTCGCCACCCTCGGCAATCGCTGCCACTTCCTGCTCCATCATATCCACAGCCTCCTGATAGGGCACCAGCCCATTGGAGATCCGCCAGCGCACCGGGCGCGAGCCGGCCTGTGGAAACATGGAAAAATCGAGGTCCGTTCGTAACATAGCCATTCCTTGCGGCCCGCAGCGCCTGTGATCGCGGGCTTTTTCGAGCATCTATATGGCTCCGAATTGCTGCCTTTACAAACGCTGTCACCTTCTTTGAAAAAATCTGTCACATGGCCCTTGTGTCCCGAAAAACCTTTTGCTACATGCTGCGTCGCCGGCACAAACCGGCACCTACCACGATGCGGTCGTGGCGGAATTGGTAGACGCGCAGCGTTGAGGTCGCTGTGGGGCAACCCGTGGAAGTTCGAGTCTTCTCGACCGCACCATCTCTCTCCTGAGGAGTGAGACCAGCCAGAGCAACTGGCTCCCGACGACGCGATATGTCGTCTGCGGCATCTCTTAACGAGAGATTTTATTGTCTATAACGGCTGGATCCCAGCCCAATGAAATTTCTCGAAGATGTCCGATAAAACCGACCTGCACAATCCTCTGCAAGGCATGGCGCTCATGGCCGGCGCAATGATCGTCCTCCCCGCCATGGATGCCATCGCCAAGTACATGGCGACGTTCGAGGGCATGTCGCCCGGACAGGTCACCTTCTACCGATTCTTTTTTCAGCTTGTCTGCACGCTGCCGATTCTCTTCATCATGTTCGGCTGGGGCGCGCTGTCAGCCAAGCGTCCCTGGATGAATCTGCTGCGCGGCGCGCTGCATGGGGCGGCCAGCCTGCTGTTTTTCGTCGCGGTCAAATACATGCCACTCGCCGACGTCTTCGCCATCTATTTCGTCGAACCCTTCATGCTCGCCGGCCTTTCGGCGCTTTTTCTGGGCGACAAGGTCGGCTGGCGGCGTTGGACCGCGATCGTGGTGGGTTTCGGCGGCGCGATGATCGTTATTCAGCCGAGCTATGAAGTCTTCGGCCTCAAGGCGCTGCTCCCCGTCTGCTGCGCCTTCCTTTATTCGCTGTATCTTTTCCTCAACCGCGCGATTGGCAATGCCGATTCGCCTTTGACCATGCAGACCATGGCCGGTATCGGCGGCACGCTCTTCATGTCCGGCGCGCTGGTCGTCGGAAACGGCATGGGTGTCAGCGATTTCGAAATATCGCTCCCGGCATCGCTGCTCGGCCTCGTGCTTTTGCTGATTCTCGGCTCGCTCTCCGGCTACGTGCACATGATCGTCGTCCGGGCCTTCCGGATGGCGCCGCTCTCGCTATTGGCGCCGTTCCAGTATTTCGAGATTATCTCCGCCACCATCTTAGGCTACGCCTTGTTCGGCGATTTCCCGAACTTCTCCAAATGGGTGGGAATCATGATCATCGTCGCCTCCGGCCTCTTCATCATCTGGCGCGAACGGGTGCAGGCGCGGGTCGCCAAACAGGCGTAAGGCGTAAACACCTTGTTAACTCCGCCTATTGAGAGAACATCAATTCGCTGGCGCTAGAAGAATCTTCGGCTTCATGATGAGGCCTGGAGAGAAAAGATGAGCGAAATTCGACTCGCTTTTCCGGCATGTGTCATCGCCGGGAAGCATCGACTTGGCGTGGAGGATATCGATCTTCTGCGCAGACACAGTTTTCCCGAGGGAATCAGAACCGCCGACGACGTCGTCGTTATGCTGGCACTGAACAACTCCTGCCCCGAGAAATGCCCCGAATGGAACACCTATTTCGTGGAGCAGCTCGCGGCCTTCATCGTCCACTATAACTATCCGCAAGGCTCTCTCGACGAAATCAACGTCGCGTGGCTGATGCGCATGGTCGCGACCGACGGCATCGTCCATTCGGCGCTCGAGCTGGAGCTCGTGCTCCACATCATCGAGATTTCCGCCTATGTGCCGGACGAGCTGCGCGCCTTTGCGCTCGATCAGCTGCGCCTCGCGCTGTCGGACAACCGCGGCGCCTACCACAAGAGCCGTGCCATCGATCGCCGGGGAATCACCCGCCAGGATGTGGATTACGTCATGCGCATCCTGCGCGCGCTCAGCGACGGCGGTACCATAACGGTACAGGCGCTCACCTGGGCGGTGCTGATGCAGATCGGCGAAGAGACGCTACCGGCGTCGAACCATCCGCGCTGGTCGCAGATCATCTCGGCGCTTGTGCTCACCGATTACGCCGAAGCGCCGCGTCGCACCCGCTGGCTCCGGATCGTCGACGACAGGCTCGGGACAGAGGCGGCCGTCGCCTGATCGCGACGCTTCTCTCCGTGCCCTATCCGTGCGTGTCCTATCCGTGATTGTGCGTTCCAGTCTTTATGCTTAAGACTCGGAACGCAGGTCACGGGTGGAGTCTTCATGTTCACGAAAATTCTGATCGCCAATCGCGGCGAGATCGCTTGCCGCGTCATCAAGACGGCGCGCCGCATGGGGATTGCGACCGTCGCCGTCTATTCCGACGCCGACCGCGACGCGCTCCATGTCGAGATGGCCGATGAGGCCGTCCACATCGGCCCGGCCGCGGCCGCCGAGAGCTATCTCGTTGCCGAGAAGATCATTGCAGCCTGCAGACAAACCGGCGCCCAGGCCGTCCACCCCGGCTACGGCTTCCTCTCCGAGCGCGCCTCCTTCTGCGAAGCGCTGGAGAAGGAGGGCATTGTCTTCATCGGCCCGAAACCCAAGGCGATCAATGCCATGGGCGACAAGATCGAATCGAAGAAATTCGCCAGCGCCGCCAATGTTTCCACCGTCCCCGGCTATCTCGGCGTCATCGAAAATGCCGAGCACGCTGAAAAGATCGCCGCAGAGATCGGCTATCCCGTGATGATCAAGGCGTCCGCCGGCGGCGGCGGCAAGGGCATGCGCATCGCCTGGACCGAGGCGGAAGTGCGCGACGGCTTCGACCGCGCCCGCTCCGAGGCCAAAAGCTCCTTCGGCGACGACCGCGTCTTCATCGAGAAATACGTGGTCGATCCCCGCCATATCGAGATCCAGGTGCTGGCCGACGCCCACGGCAATGTCGTCTATCTCGGCGAACGCGAATGCTCCATCCAGCGCCGAAACCAGAAGGTTGCCGAAGAAGCGCCCTCGCCCTTCCTCGATGAGGCCACCCGCGCCGCTATGGGCGAGCAGTCGGTGGCGCTCGCCAGGGCCGTGGACTACCAGAGCGCCGGTACCGTCGAATTCATCGTCGATCGCGACCGCAATTTCTACTTCCTCGAAATGAACACCCGCCTGCAGGTCGAACACCCCGTCACCGAACTCGTCACCGGTATCGATCTCGTCGAGCAGATGATCCGCGTCGCCGCGGGCGAGAAACTTCCCTTCGCGCAGAAGGACATCGAGCTGAACGGCTGGGCCGTCGAAAGCCGCATCTACGCCGAGGACCCCTACCGCAACTTCCTGCCGTCGATCGGCCGCCTGACGCGCTACCGCCCGCCGCAGGAGGGCAAGGCCGGCAACGCGGTCGTCCGCAACGACACCGGCGTCTTCGAAGGCGCCGAGATCTCGATGTACTACGATCCGATGATCGCCAAGCTCTGCACTTGGGCGCCGACACGAGCCGAGGCCGTCGAGGCCATGGGCGAGGCGCTGGATGGCTTCGTGGTCGATGGCATCGAACACAACGTGCCGTTCCTCTCCGCCTTGATGAAGCACCCGCGCTGGCGCGAGGGCCGGCTGTCGACCGGCTTCATCGCCGAGGAATATCCTGATGGCTTCGCGCCCGTGATGCCCGATGCCAGCCAACGCGGCACACTCGCCGCCATCGCTCTCTCCGCCTCGCTGATCGAAGCCAACCGCCGCGAAACCTTCGCCGACCGGCTACGCAGCGCCTCCGATCCGCTGCGCGATCACTGGTGCGTCAGGCTCGGCGACGACTATATCGACGTGCGCCTGCTCGACGGCCTCGTGACGGTGCCCTTCGAGATGGACATGGATATCGCCGGGCAAACCTTGAATGTCGTCACCGACTGGAGACCGGGCGAGCCGGTCTGGCGCGGCAAGGTCGGCAAGCAACCGGTCACCGCGCAGCTGCGCCCGATCCTCAATGGCGTCAGGCTCGATTGGCAGGGCCTGTCGGTCAAGTCCAAGGTGTTGACGCCCCGTCATGCCGAACTCGACCGCCTGATGCCGGTCAAGCTGCCGCCGGATACCTCCAAGCTGCTGCTCTGCCCGATGCCGGGTCTGGTCGTCTCGATCGCCGTCACCGAAGGGCAGGAAGTGAAAGCCGGCGAAACGCTTGCCGTCGTCGAAGCCATGAAGATGGAGAACGTGCTGCGCGCCGAGCGCGATCTGGTGGTCGGCGTCGTCAATGCCAAGCCGGGCGAAAGCCTGGCGGTGGACGCGGTCATCATGGAATTCGCCTGACCCGTTACGGCACACCAGACCGTCACGTTCCGCTCCGCATTTATTAACGCGTCGACGCTAATATTAACCCATCCGGATCCTGCCGGATGGAGTGAATGATGAGTGTCATGCAATCCGCCCTGCTGCTGCTGTTTATCAACCTCGGCATGCTGTGGCTCCTGATGCGAATGCCCTTGGGGCTGAGGACGCTGCATGTCAGCCGCTCCTTCGATTGCACGCCGGAAACGCTGTGGACCGCCATGAACCCGATGGGTTCAAACGCCAGTTGGCACCATCACGTCATATCGAGCCGGCAGATGGAGGCCGGCGGCAATGTCGTCGAGCAGACCTACCGCTATCAGGACAGGAACGACGCCCCCACGCGCCGCCTGCTTTCGATCGAGCCGCTGGTGGCCCTCGCCCCCAACGCCCAAGGTTTCCAATCATCGATCGTCGATGACAGCACGCTCGATGCCTCCTTCTGGAAGGATTATCGCGAGCGCCGCATCATCCGGCCCACCGCGGATGGCCGGGCGGTCCTGGAAGTCGACCAGACGGATCGCTATCGCGGCCTCGCCTTCCTGATCTTCCGCTACGTCGCGCTCCGCCGCGAAATGAAGGCGCTTGATGGCTGGCTGAAGACCGGTATCTCACAGCCGCAGGGCTATTTCGAGCACCCACTCGTACAGGTCGCGCTCGCCATCCTCTCGACACTGCTTCTCTGGCCCTTCCTCGGCCTCACGCAGCGCGGCCTGATGATCTCGACGTTTCTCACGGTCGTGATTGCCCTACACGAACTCGGCCACATGGCCGCCTATCGAATGTTCGGCCACACGTCCGTGCGCATGGTCTTCATTCCCTTCCTCGGCGGCATCGCCATCGGCAGCCGGCCCTATCGGTCTCTGTTCGAGGTCGCGACATGCGCGCTGATGGGATCGGGCATGTCGGCATTCTTGGTGCCGATTCTCGTGCTTGGCCACAGTTTCGCCGATCACGGCATCCTCCCTGCCGCCGCCGACGCGCCGATCCTCGTCTTCCTGTTGATCCTCGGTGCCTTCAACCTGCTCAATCTGCTGCCCATGCAGCGCTTCGATGGCGGTCAGGTGTTGCGGCAGATATTCAGAACCCAGCGGTCGCAGATCCTGGCGAGCTTTCTGGTCACGCTTTGCATCCTCGCCGTCGGCGCCGAAATCGGGCTTCCTGCGCGCTATCTCGGCATCGGCCTCCTGGTTTTCACCCTCGTCAGCATCATCGGCGGCGGCTCGTTCAAGCCGCGCCAGAAGCTTGAGGAAATGAATGGCGGCGAGCGCATGCTCGTCTCCTTCGGCCTCTACGCCGCCATCGCCATGCACGGCTACGCCGTCATCACCGCGATCGACCGCCTGTTTTGACGCAGACTGTATAGAGATCGACGCAAGCCGCTCATCTGACAAGGATTTTACAAAGCGGCGCGGCTTTTTCCTTGAGCCGCGCTCCTTACGCGTGCAAAAGTCCGCCCAATCAAATCAGCATATTGGAGACTACCATGGACGTTCGCGCCGCTGTTGCCGTACAGGCAGGAAAACCACTCGAAGTGATGACCGTGCAGCTCGAAGGCCCCAAGGCCGGCGAAGTGCTGATCGAGGTGAAGGCCACGGGCATCTGCCACACCGACGACTTCACGCTATCGGGCGCCGACCCGGAAGGCCTGTTTCCGGCGATCCTCGGCCATGAAGGCGCCGGCATCGTCGTCGATGTCGGCCCCGGCGTCACCTCGCTGAAGAAGGGCGACCACGTCATTCCGCTCTACACGCCGGAATGCCGCGAGTGCTATTCCTGCACCTCGCGCAAGACCAACCTCTGCACCTCGATCCGCTCGACCCAGGGCCAGGGCGTCATGCCTGACGGCACCTCGCGCTTCTCGATCGGCAAGGACAAGATCCACCACTACATGGGCTGCTCGACCTTCGCGAACTTCACCGTTCTGCCGGAGATCGCGCTCGCCAAGATCAACCCCGACGCCCCCTTCGACAAGGTCTGCTACATCGGCTGTGGTGTCACGACCGGCATCGGCGCCGTCATCAACACGGCGAAGGTCGAAATCGGCTCGACCGCGATCGTCTTCGGCCTCGGCGGCATCGGCCTCAACGTGCTGCAGGGCCTGCGCCTTGCCGGCGCCGACATGATCATCGGCGTCGACATCAACCCTGACCGCAAGGAATGGGGCGAAAAGTTCGGCATGACCCACTTCGTCAACCCGAAGGAAGTCGGCGACGACATCGTGCCTTATCTGGTCAACATGACGAAGCGCCACGGCGACCTGATCGGTGGCGCCGACTACACCTTCGACTGCACCGGCAATACCAAGGTCATGCGCCAGGCGCTGGAATCTTCGCATCGCGGCTGGGGCAAGTCCGTCATCATCGGCGTCGCCGGCGCTGGCCAGGAAATCTCCACGCGTCCGTTCCAGCTGGTCACCGGCCGCAACTGGATGGGCACCGCCTTCGGTGGCGCACGCGGCCGCACTGACGTGCCGAAGATCGTCGACTGGTACATGCAAGGCAAGATCCAGATCGATCCGATGATCACCCACACCATGCCGCTCGAAGATATCAACAAGGGCTTCGACCTCATGCACAAGGGTGAATCGATCCGCGGCGTGGTGGTCTATTGACCACCTCACCCAACTACACGGTCGACGCGCGGAGGCTCGATGAGCTCTCCGCCGTCGAGCTGTACGCATTGCTGAAGATGCGCGTCGACGTCTTCGTCGTAGAGCAGAACTGCCCCTATCCGGAACTCGACGGCAAGGATGCGGACGCCCTGCATCTGCGGCTGCTGCAGGCCGGCGAGCTGATCGCCGCGGCCCGCATCTTCGCCCCGGCAGACCAAGACGCGCCCGCCAAGATCGGCCGCGTCGTCGTCTCTCCCGATCATCGCGGCAAACGCCTCGGCGACGCCGTCATGCGCGAAGCCATATCCGTCTGCGAAGAGCGCTATCCGCAAGCGCCGATCTACCTCTCCGCCCAAAGCCACCTCTCCCGCTTCTACGGCAGCTTCGGCTTCGAGACGACCTCCGAAGAATATCTCGAGGACGGCATCCCGCACGTCGACATGGTCAGAGCAGTACGCTGACCTGATGACCCAAACCAGCGAACCCTACCCTGCGGATTCGCTGGTTTTCACAAGGCCGGTTTGTTAGATTTGCATCCGACGTCCGACGCTGCCCAACAGGGCTCAGGGAGCTCCAAGACACACCCATCACGCAATGCGGCACGACTTTGAAATGGCCGGCGGCTTTTTGACAAATCGGTCCTGATTTGGGAGCCATCGGCAGCTGAGGAGGAGAAGCTGAGCATGGCATATCAGGTATCGATCCACCCCGCGCTCGATGGCGGGGTCAAGAAAGGCCAGGCGAATTTCGGCGGCGGCACGCTCGTCTGTGCCTGCGCCAGCCGCCCGGTCAAGGTAGCGGTCAAGGGCACGGTCGCCCACAACCATGCCTGCGGCTGCACCAAGTGCTGGAAGCCAAAGGGAGCCGCCTTCTCCGTGGTCGCGGTCGCCTCGACCGACAACGTCACCGTTGTCGAAAATGGCGACAAACTCGCCGTCGTCGACAAGGACGCGCTGATCCAGCGCCATGCCTGCAAGGAGTGCGGCGTCCACATGTACGGCCCCGTCGAACGCGATCACGCCTTCAAGGGCCTGTCCTTCGTCCACCCCGAACGCTTCCAGGAGCCCGGCTGGCCCGAACCCACCTTCGCCGCCTTCGTCTCCTCGATCATCGAGAGCGGCACGCCACCCTCCGCGATGTCTGGTATCCGCAGCCGTCTCGGCGAACTAGGCCTTGCGCCCTACGACTGCCTGAACCCAACGCTGATGGATGTGTTGGCGACCTTCGCCGCGAAGAAGGCCGGCACGCTGAAGGAGGCGTGAGGATCCAGCGCAGCATCAATGAAGCCAGCGGTGTCACCGGGCAATGACGTCGCTGGTTCCCCTCGCAAATGGTTGAAATATTTGGTACCAAGCCCCGCGCTCCCTCGTCGCCGCCGCGCGGCGACCGGGAGCCATCGTACGAGCGCATCGATAGGACACCGACAAACACCCATGCACCACATCTACGTTGACGCAGACGCCTGCCCGGTCAAGCCCGAGGTCCTCAAGGTCGCCGAACGGCTCGGCATCGAGGTGACCTTCGTCGCCAATTCCGGCCTGCGCCCCTCGCGCGATCCGATGGTGCACAACGTCATCGTCTCCAACGCCTTCGACGCCGCCGACAACTGGATCGCCGAACATGCCGGCCCGGGCGACGTGGTCGTCACCGCCGATGTGCCGCTCGCGGTCCGCTGCGTCGCGACGGGCGCCTTCGTCACGGGCCCCACCGGCCGCGTCTTCGACGACACCAACATCGGCATGGCCTCGGCCATGCGCGATCTCGGCGCGCATCTGCGCGAGACCGGCGAAAGCAAGGGCTACAACGCCGCCTTCGGCCCGAAGGACCGCTCCCGTTTTCTCGAAACATTCGATCGGCTGTGCCGCCGCGCCAAGGCCGTCACGCCACCACCAGGAGAATAGAATGAACATCCTATCCCAGGCGACCGCCTTCGGCGGCATGCAGGGCGTTTTCACGCATACGTCCGAGGCCTTGAAGTGCGACATGACCTTCGCGGTCTTCGTCCCTCCGCAGGCGATCGAAAAGCCCTGCCCTGTCCTCTGGTATCTCTCGGGCCTCACCTGCACCCACGCCAACGTCATGGAAAAGGGCGAGTATCGCCGCATGGCGGCCGAGCTCGGCCTGATCATCGTCTGCCCGGATGTCAGCCCGCGCGGCAACGACGTGCCTGATGAACTGACCAACTGGCAGATGGGCAAGGGCGCCGGCTTCTATCTGAACGCCACCGAAGAGCCCTGGGCCGAAAACTACCAGATGTATACTTACATCACCGAGGAACTGCCCGCTTTCGTCAGCCAGCACTTCCGCATGGACATGGATCGCCAGGGCATCTTCGGCCATTCCATGGGTGGCCACGGCGCCATGACCATCGCGCTGAAGAACCCCGGTCGCTTCAAGAGCTGCTCGGCCTTCGCGCCGATCGTCGAGCCCTCTACCGCCGATTGGTCCGCCCCCGCCTTCGAAAAATATCTCGGCGCCGACCGCGCCGCCTGGCGCCAGTACGACGCCTGCGCCTTGGTCAAGGATGGCGCGCGCTTCCCCGAATTCCTGATCGATCAGGGCAAGGCCGACGGCTTCCTGGAAAACGGCCTGCGCCCCTGGCTCTTCGAAGAAGCGATCAAGGACACCGACATAAAGCTCACGCTGCGCATGCACGAACGCTACGACCACTCCTACTACTTCATCTCGACCTTCATGGACGATCACCTGAAGTGGCACGCCGAGCGCCTCGGCTGATAAATCCCGAAAACACGATCGGCCCCCGAAGGGGCCGATCGGTTGATGCGCTCGTCCCCGACGCATCGCTTATGTCGCTTTATCAAACCACACCGCAGGACACGCCTGCGGCAGTCACATCACTTGCTCTTGTCGATCGCGAACGCGCCGGCGCCGGTGAACACCAGGGCCAGGAAGACGAAGCAATACAGGATTGCCGCTTCGCCGCCATTCTCGGCCGGGAAGAAACCGCGTGGCTGGTGCGCCATGAAGTAGGCGACCGCCATCTGGCCCGACAGGATGAAAGCAACAGGGCGGGTGAGGAAGCCAACGAGGATCGCCAGGCCGCCGATAACTTCGAGCAGCGCTGCTGCGAGAAGCATGGGCGGAAGCGAATCGCCGAGGCCCGGCTGAGGCAGCGGAAAGGCGAAAAGCTTCATCGTGCCGTGCTCGATGAAGAGCAAGGCAGTAATGATGCGGAGGGCGGCCAGGGCGTACGGCTGGTACGCGTTCAGGCGTTCGAAACGGGGCATAAAGACTCTCCTTAGGTCAAAAGACAGAGGAGCGTTAGCGATCTGGTTGAAAGCAGAGAAGTCACGATATCAGCCATTCTCATCACATCCGCTTGATTTTCATCATTTTTCCACGACATCTTCACCTTAGAGGGGAATATTGTCGTGTTTCTTCCAGGGATTGGTAAGATCCTTGTTGCGCAGCATCTTCAACCCGCGCGCCAGCCGACGTCGTGTCGAGTGCGGCATGATCACCTCGTCGACATAGCCGCGCTCGGCCGCCACGAACGGAGAGAGGAACCGCTCCTCGTACATCCTGGTATGTTCGGCGATCTTTTCCGGATCTGAAATGTCCTTGCGGAAGATGATCTCGACCGCGCCCTTGGCGCCCATCACGGCGATCTGCGCCGTCGGCCAGGCGTAGTTCAGATCGCCGCGCAGATGCTTCGAGGCCATAACATCGTAAGCCCCGCCGAACGCCTTGCGGGTGATCACCGTCAGCTTCGGCACGGTCGCCTCGGCATAGGCGAAGAGCAGCTTCGCGCCGTGCTTGATCAGCCCGCCATATTCCTGCGCCGTGCCCGGCAGGAATCCCGGCACGTCGACAAAGGTGACGATCGGGATGTTGAAGCAGTCGCAAAAGCGCACGAAGCGCGCCGCCTTGCGTGAGGCGTCGCTGTCGAGCACGCCGGCCAGCACCATCGGCTGGTTGGCGACGAAGCCGACGGTCGAACCCTCGATCCGGCCGAAGCCGCAGACGATGTTCTTGGCGAAACTCGCCTGGATCTCGAAGAAATCCCCCTCGTCCGCCGTCTTCAGGATCAGTTCCTTGATGTCGTAGGGCTTGTTGGCATTGGCAGGCACCAGCGTATCCAGCGACGCATCCGTCTCGGTCACCGACTGGTAACATTCGATCTCAGGCACCGCAGACGTGTTCGATTGCGGCAAGAGATCGATCAACCGGCGCACCTGCAGCAGCGCCTCGACATCGTTGTCATAGGCGCCGTCGGCGATCGACGATTTCGTCGTGTGCACCGAGGCGCCGCCGAGCTCCTCGGCCGTCACCGTCTCGTTGGTCACGGTCTTGACCACGTCAGGACCGGTCACGAACATGTAGGAGGTGTCGCGTACCATGAAGATGAAGTCGGTCATCGCGGGCGAATAGACGTCGCCGCCGGCGCATGGCCCCATGATGACGGAGATTTGCGGGATCACGCCCGAGGCCAGCACGTTGCGCTGGAACACCTCGGCATAGCCGCCAAGTGCCGCCACCCCCTCCTGGATGCGCGCGCCGCCGGCATCATAGATCCCGATGATCGGCGCGCGGTTCTTCAGCGCCATGTCCTGGACCTTGATGATCTTCTCGGCATGCGCCTCGGACAGCGACCCACCGAAAACCGTGAAATCCTTGGCGAAGACGAAGACCGTGCGGCCGTTCACCGTGCCCCATCCAGTCACCACGCCGTCGCCGGCGATCCGGCTCTTCTCCATGCCGAAATCGTTGGAGCGGTGTTCGACGAACATGCCGAACTCCTCGAAGGACCCCTCGTCGAGAATGAGATCGATGCGCTCGCGCGCGGTCAGCTTGCCGCGCTTGTGCTGCGCCTCGATCCTGGCCTCGCCGCCGCCCTTGCGGGCGATGTCACGGCGACGTTCGAGCTCTTCGAGAATTTCCTTCAAGGCGACCTCCCGTTACGGCGCGCTTATTCCGAGCCCGGGCTGAGCGTGAAGATCGACCGGATACGCGCTGCGATGTTTTCAGCAAGAATTTCTTCGGATGCATCGGAAAGGTTCGAGCGGCTGAGCACGCCGAACGTCGACACGGCGATCACGGTGCCGTCTTCAACGGAAGCCGCGTCAACCGTGATCTTCGCCGAGCTCTGGCTCTTGTCGTAGCCCTGCCCCGTCGTGACGGAGACGACGCGGATGGTGAGCACGACGCGCGGATAGACCTCGGTGCGAACGGTAGCGTTGATCGCCTTGTTGACGCGATCGCCCACACCCGCAAGCACGGCCGGCGGCACCTTCGGTCCGGAAAGGACCACGGCGCTGCGCACGTCATAGATCGGCCCCGGCGGCTCCTTCGGCATCAGCGAGCCGCAGGAAATCAGCGCCAGACCTGTAACGAGCGCGAGAAACGATAGTAAAATTCTTGAAATAACCGACTGAAACATATTCATGACGAAAAACCGCGTCCACCCCATTAAGAGTCGCGATCTTCGCCATAAAGACGGTCATGGCAATCTATTTCAGCCCTTCAGTGCCAAAAAAGCACGCGTGGCCGCCAGAAAATCGATGAAACGCAGCGCCCGGCGTTCTTCCGCCTCTTCGTCGCTGCCCCAGTGCTCGATCGTCCAGTCTTCTTCGAGATGCGCCAGCGACCACACTTCATTTTCGTCGAGCTCGCCTTCGGCAAAAGCCAGCGCCAGAAGCGCCGATCCCGTCAGCGTCGTGATCGTGTGCAGCACGGCGAGCGCGATCGCATTGTCGTGCTTGCGCAGCGCCGCCGAAAACGCGGCAATCGCGCTCTGCGGCTGCTGCTGATGCACGATGCCCTCGGCGAGAATGAAGCGCGCGCCGAGCGTATTCGACGCCCAATCAAGCACCGGATCCCAGAGCTTGGTCTGCCGCGCCACCAGCTCCTCCGGGCCTTCTGCGCGGTAGCAGAGCATGTCGGTGCCGGAAAAGCGCAAGATGTCTTCGAAGACCGCCTGCGTGTCGGTCGAAACACCGTCGATCGCCGTGTTGATCAGCTTCGTCAACGGCATGGATGCAGGGTCGATCTCGTCGCCCTGCGCCTTCCACTCGTCGGCCATCAGCTCGGCAAGCTTGCGCGTCGGCGCAGCCAGAAGATTGCGGGCCGGCGTGCGCACAGCCTTGCCGTCGAGCTCGACGACGAAGCCGGCTTCGGTGCCTTGGGGGGCGGTGCCTTGCGCCTCGCTCACCGAGACGTCCTTGTAGAAGCGCTTCGGCAGCGGCTTCTTCATCTGGATCTGCGCACGGCGGATGGGATCGGGATGGCTCAGCCCCTCGGACAGGTCGTACAACAGATCACGCATGGCTCACCTCAGGAAAAATGCTTCAGTATATCGGCCGGATGGTAGGCGATGGTATCGGCGCCGGCCGCGATCAGATCATCGACGCTGGCGTAACCCCAGGACACGCCGATCGCCGTGGCGCCCGCAGCCTTTGCCATCTGCATATCGTAAATCGCGTCGCCGATGACAATGGTATCGGCGGGATTCATCCCCGTTTCGCTGCAGCATTCCGTCACCATGGCCGGGTGCGGCTTCGACGGGCAATCGTCAGCGGTGCGCGACACGATGAAATCGCGCGAAAACCCATGCGTCTCCAGAACATGCACGAGCCCGCGACGCGACTTGCCGGTGACGGCACCGATCAGCACCTCGTCCTTCTCGGCCAGCGTGCGGATCAGCTCACTGATGCCATCGAACAACGGCACGTCGACGCCGGCTTCGGCGCGCACATCAGCGTAGATCGCCTTGTAGTGCGCCGTCATCGCCACCGCCTCGTCGTCCACATGCGGCTTGCCTTGCATGCGCGCGATGGCGATATCGAGCGTCAGGCCGATGATCGCCTTCGTCTGCGAGAGTTCGGGCCGGTCATGACCGAAATGCACGAAGGTCCGCGCCATCACCTCATGGATCAGCGCGGCGCTATCGACAAGCGTGCCGTCGCAATCGAACAATGCCAGTTTCATGCCTGAACTCATTCAAAGTCTTCCCGGTCCGCTTCAGCCAGATCGAGGCCGAGCAGGTTCCAGGTCTGGACCATGTGCGGCGGCAGCGGCGCGGTCACCCGAAGGCGCCCGCCGTTCGGATGCGGAATGTCGATCTTGCGGGCGTGCAGATGCAGCCGCTTCTGGATGCCGCCGGGGAAATCCCAGTTGTGGTCGTCGTCGAAATATTTGGGGTCACCAATGATCGGATGGCCGATATGGAGCGCGTGGACGCGCAGCTGGTGCGTTCGGCCGGTATACGGCTCCATCTCCAGCCAGGCGAGGTTCTGCGCTGCCGTCTCGCGCACCTTGTAATAGGAGATCGCGTGATCAGCGCCCTCCTCGCCATGTTTGCACACCCGCATGCGGTCGCCGTCAGGCGTCTGTTCCTTCACCAGCCAGGTCGAGATCTTGTCCTCGTGCTTGCGCGGCACGCCCTTGACCAGCGACCAGTAGGTCTTCTTGGTGTCGCGCTCGCGAAACGCCGCCGTCAGCTTCTGCGCGGCACCGCGCGTGCGGGCGATGACGAGCACGCCCGACGTATCGCGGTCGAGACGATGCACCAGCCGCGGCTTCTCGCCCTTCGGGCTCGTCCAGGCCTCCAGCATCTTGTCGATGTTGCGCGTCACGCCGGAACCGCCCTGCACGGCAAGGCCGGCCGGCTTGTTGAGCACTATCACCTTGTCGTCCTCATGCAGCACCATGCGTTGCAGCAGCTCGTAGTCGCCGCCATGCTTCAGATCGTGGCTGGCGATCGGCCCGGCCTTCTTGGCGTCGACATCGAGCGGCGGCACGCGCACCACCTGCCCCGGCTGCACACGCGCATCAGTCTTCACGCGACCGCCATCGACACGCACCTGGCCGGAGCGCATCAGCTTCTGCAGCGGACCGAATCCGAGGCCGGGATAGTGGATCTTGAACCAACGATCGAGGCGCATGCCCGCCTCGTCGGCTTCGACGGTAATATGTTCAATGCCAGCCATGTCTGTACTTTCGGAAAGAGTTGCCGGCACCAGGCGCGGCCTTTGCCGCTGGCTTTAGAGCATTTTACGCAAAAACGGAAACCTGAATCTCAGAGGACGTCAGATCCCCCTCTCAGATCAACGCCCGCATGATCGCAAGCCCGGCGAAAACAGCCGCCATCGACAGCCCGACACTCGCCACCATATAGACCGCTGCCGACACCATCGCCCCACGCTCGATCAGCGAGATCGCATCCAGCGAAAAGGCAGAGAACGTCGTGAAGCCGCCGAGAAAGCCGGTGATCAACAGCAGCCGCAATTCGTTCGACGCATTGAAGCGCCGCGCGATCAGCTCCGCGAAAACCCCGATCACGAAACAGCCGACAATGTTGACGACAAGCGTCCCCCACGGAAAGCCCGGCCCCATCAGCCGCAACGACCACTGGCCGACAAAATAGCGAAGCACGGAACCGATGGCGCCGCCGACCGCGACGAGAAGAGCCTGGATCATACAGCTTCTGTAGCGCAGGCCCGATGCGTTGCCAATTGACAGCGTCCTCTGCTCGCTGCCCACTCCGTCAACAATTCACTCTAATCTTAACTGCAGGATTGATGGGCCATACAGTAATGGCAACGTATGATTGCGACAATGGCCCAACCTCGAGGACTTGCGATTGGCGATACGACGAAAATGGCTGCACGCAGCGTCGGCGTGGATGGTGCTGGTGATCGTATCGCTCACTGCGATGGCACTCTATGATGAAGCGCCCGGGCAACTTCGTTCGATGCTGAAGATCAAGGAACTTCCCGCATCGGCGCAGAATATCAAATGCACAGGGCCATTCGTCATAACGGATGCGCTAGTAACATGTGGCTTCGAGATCGAGCCTAACGACATGGCATCGATGCTGGCCGGCTGGCGTTTCTCCGGCGAAAAGGCCCGCCGCAATTCTCAGAGCGTGGACTATATCGACAACGACCTCCGCTCCGAATTCACACCATTCAAGGCGAACTACATCTATCGCGCCGATGATGATCAGTTTGGACCCGCCGGAGGCCACCTCTTCGTCGTCATCGACAAGGACAGGCGCAACGCCTTGGTAGACCTCTATATCGAATAACCGGCGGGCAGCTCACCGCAGCCTCAATAGCTGCACGGCCGGTCATTGTCGAAGCCATAGGCGCAAGCCGAGTTCAGCGGCATGCGGGGATTGCGGCTTTGCTCCGTCGAGGTGCAGGCCGTCGCTATGAAGGCGGTGACGACAAGTGCTCCAGCCAGGGCAAGCGAATGAAAGCGGCGCATCTGAACTCCTCCTTTGAAGGACCGGCACTATTCTGTTGTTGAGTAATGCAAGAAGTAACGAGGCAATGAGACAGATATAGAGGCGCACTACATTTGCGCTATAGCTTAAAAACCCGAATCCAGCGCAAGAACCATCACAATAGGTAATATTTTAGCGATATTCTTAGCAGGCCAGGAAGGCCCGCTGTCCTAAATCTGTCACATGACAGTTCTGGTTGGTTCCATTTCGGCAAGTACGGCAGCCGCGGCGTTTGAAGCGCTGCGCATTCCCCCGCGCGTCTCCGCCAGCACCGCCGCCAAGGATGCCCGCAAGGTGGCCGACATCAAGCGCCGGACCGATGCCGGCCAGGATACGGATGAATCGGCCGCCGTCATCAACTCCACCGAAGTCGCGCTCGACCTGATGACCATGGGCCAGCGCCAGCCGCAGGCCGCCCTGCAGCAGGCTCTCAAGCTTTACGAAGAAGACTGAGACCACCCGTCCCGATCGATCCGAAATTCGACCGGCGAAGAAGACCGCGACAAAAAATTGCTCGCCGGCGACATTCCCCCTTGCCAAGCACCGCCATCGCCAGATAATTGCGCTCAACCTTGTTGGGAGAAGTCGGCTCGTCGCAGCCGGTGCCGAAGGAGCAACCGCCCCGGAAACTCTCAGGCAAAAGGACCAGCAAGGGGCAGACGGAACTCTGGAGAGACGCGTTTTCGAAACGCGCGCCGAAGGGATAACAATCTCAGGCAAACAGACAGAGGGGGCTCGAAACAAGGCGCAACCGCGCCCGAATATTTGAGCCCGCGCATGGAACCCACGCGCAAACACCGGAGGCGTCCTTGGACGATACTGCTGCCCTGAAGAAAACCCCGCTGCATGACCTGCATCTGTCGCTCGGCGCCCGCATGGTGCCGTTTGCGGGCTATGACATGCCGGTGCAATATCCGGCCGGCGTCATGAAGGAACATCTGCAGACCCGCGCAGCCGCCGGTCTCTTCGATGTGTCCCACATGGGCCAGGTCGTCATCAAGGCGAAGTCGGGCAAGTATGAGGACGTCGCACTTGCGCTCGAAAGCCTCGTTCCCGTCGATATCCTCGGGCTGGCCGAGGGACGCCAGCGCTACGGTTTCTTCACCGATGAAAACGGCGGCATCCTCGACGACCTGATGATCACCCATCTCGACGACCACCTCTTCGTCGTCGTCAACGCCGGCTGCAAGGATGCGGACGTCGCGCACCTCAAGAAGCACCTCTCCGACACCTGCGACATCACGGTTCTCGACCGCGCGCTGATCGCGCTGCAGGGTCCGCGTGCCGTCGAGGCCTTGGCCGAACTCTGGGCCGATGTCGCCGCCATGAAGTTCATGGACGTGCGCCACTGCCGTCTGCACGACGTCTCCTGTCTCGTCTCGCGCTCCGGCTATAGCGGCGAGGATGGCTACGAGATCTCGATCCCCTCGGACATGGCCATCGATGTCACCAAGCGGTTGCTTGAGCATCCCGACGTCGAGCCGATCGGCCTCGGCGCCCGCGACAGCCTGCGCCTCGAAGCCGGCCTCTGCCTCTACGGCAACGACATCGACACCGCCACGACCCCCGTCGAGGCAGCCCTCGTCTGGGCCATCCAGAAAGCCCGCAAATCGGGCGGCGCCCGCGCCGGCGGCTTCCCGGGCGCTGAGCGCATCCTCTTAGAACTCGACCACGGCGCCACCCGCCGCCGCGTCGGCCTGAAGCCCGACGGCAAGGCGCCGGTGCGCGGTCACGCCAAGCTCTATGCCGATGCTGAAGGCAAGACCGAGATCGGCGAAGTGACCTCAGGCGGCTTCGGCCCGAGCGCCGAAGGCCCCGTTGCCATGGGCTACGTGCCGGTGGCCTCTAGCGACGTCGGAACGGTCGTCTACGCCGAGGTTCGCGGCAAGTACCTGCCGGTCACGGTCGCCGCACTTCCCTTCGTCGCTCCGACCTACAAGCGATAAGACCATGAGCGCGGCGGCGATCCATATCGTTGCATTGCCTATCCAGGCGCACTGTTCGCAGGCCGCCGTCGCTGGCGTTGCGCGAGGATTACCCCCCTCTGCCCTGCCGGGCATCTCCCCCACAAGGGGGGAGATCGACCCGGAGCAAGCGCCTTGCCAAACCGTGAGCGTGGAGCGAGTGGGTGAGCCCAGCCAATCTCCCCACCTGTGGGGGAGATGGCCGGCAGGCCAGAGGGGGGCGCCACACGGCACCACCTCAGCCAGCAACCGCCACGCGCCACCACGCCAACCAAAACAAAGCACCTATTTCCACCAAACACCCCATTCCCCAGAGAGGATAATCCCATGCTGAAATTCACCGAAGAACACGAGTGGCTGCAGATCGAAGCTGGTGTCGCCACCGTCGGCATCACCACCTATGCCGTCGAGCAGCTCGGCGATCTGGTGTTCGTGGAACTGCCTGAAGTCGGCGCCACCTTCGGCAAGAACGACAACGCGGCCACCGTCGAATCCGTCAAGGCCGCCTCGGATGTCTACTGCCCGCTCGCCGGCGAGATCACCGAAGTGAACCCGGCCATCGTCGCCGATCCGTCTCTCGTCAATTCCGACCCGCAGGGCGCCGGCTGGTTCTTCAAGCTGAAGCTCGCCAACGCCGCCGATGCCGATAGCCTGCTCGACGAAGCGGCCTACAAGGAGCTCACCGCGTAATGACGACGCCGACGGAATTCCAGTTTACCGACTACCAGCCCTACGACTTCGCCAATCGTCGTCACATCGGCCCATCTCCATCAGAGATGACCGATATGCTCAAGGTCATCGGCTATAACAGCCTTGACGGGCTGATCGACGCGACCGTCCCGCCCTCCATCCGCCAGAAGGCGCCGCTCCTCTGGGGCGCGCCGATGACGGAGCGCGAGGCGCTCGACAAGCTGCGCGAAACCGCCAACAAGAACAAGGTCCTGACCTCGCTGATCGGCCAGGGCTATTACGGCACGATCACGCCGCCGGTCATCCAGCGCAACATCCTGGAAAACCCGGCCTGGTACACGGCCTATACGCCCTACCAGCCGGAAATCTCCCAGGGCCGCCTCGAGGCGCTCCTGAACTATCAGACGATGATCTGCGACCTGACGGGCCTCGACGTCGCCAACGCCTCGCTGCTCGACGAAGCGACGGCTGCCGCCGAAGGCATGGCCATGGCCGAGCGCGTCTCGAAGTCGAAGGCCAAGGCCTTCTTCGTCGACGCCGCCTGCCATCCGCAGACGATCGAGCTGATCAAGACCCGCGCCGAGCCGCTTGGCTGGAGTGTCGTCATCGGCAACCCCTTCACCGATCTCGACCCGGTCGACGTCTTCGGCGCCATCTTCCAGTATCCGGGCACGCACGGCCATGTGCATGATTTCACCGGCCTGATCTCGCGCCTGCACCAGACCGGCGCCATCGCCATCGTCGCCGCCGACATCCTGGCGCTGACGCTTCTGAAGTCGCCCGGCGAAATGGGCGCCGACATCGCCATCGGCTCGTCGCAGCGTTTCGGCGTTCCCGTCGGCTACGGCGGCCCGCACGCGGCCTACATGTCGGTCAAGGACGCCCACAAGCGCTCCATGCCCGGCCGTCTCGTCGGCGTCTCCGTCGATGCGCGTGGCAACCGCGCCTATCGCCTGTCGCTGCAGACCCGCGAACAGCACATCCGCCGCGAAAAGGCGACGTCGAACATCTGCACCGCGCAGGTTTTGCTCGCCGTCATGGCCTCGATGTACGCGGTCTTCCATGGGCCCAAGGGCATCAAGGCGATCGCCCAGCAGGTCCACCAGAAGGCCGTGCTGATGGCCAAGGGTTTGGAGAAGCTCGGCTACACCATCGAGCCCGAGACCTTCTTCGACACCATCACCGTCGATGTCGGCCACATGCAGGGCGTCATCCTGCGCGCCGCCGTTGCCGAAGGCGTCAACCTGCGCAAGGTCGGCGCCACCAAGATCGGCATGAGCCTCGACGAGCGCACCCGCCCGGCGACGCTGGAAGCCGTGTGGCGCGCCTTCGGCGGCAACTTCGCCGTGGCGGATTTCGAGCCCAGCTATCGCCTGCCCAAGGGCCTCGCGCGCACCAGCGAGTACCTGACGCATCCGATCTTCCACATGAACCGTGCCGAAAGCGAGATGACGCGTTACATCCGTCGCCTGTCGGATCGCGATCTGGCGCTCGACCGCTCGATGATCCCGCTCGGCTCCTGCACGATGAAACTCAACGCCACGGCGGAAATGCTGCCGATCACCTGGCCAGAGTTTTCGGATATCCATCCCTTCGTGCCGGCTGACCAGGCGCTCGGCTATCGCGAGATGATCGACGACCTGACGGAAAAGCTCTGCGCCGTCACCGGCTACGACGCCTTCTCCATGCAGCCGAACTCCGGCGCGCAGGGCGAATATGCGGGCCTCTTGACGATCCGCAACTACCACATCGCCAACGGCAACGGCCATCGCGACGTCTGCCTGATCCCGACGTCTGCGCACGGCACCAACCCGGCATCCGCCCAGATGGTCGGCATGAAGGTCGTTGTCGTCAAGGTTCGCGAAAACGGCGACATCGACCTCGACGATTTCCGCGCCAAGGCCGAGCAGTATTCGGAGAACCTCTCCTGCTGCATGATCACCTACCCCTCGACGCATGGCGTGTTCGAGGAAACGGTGAAGGAGATCTGCGATCTCGTGCACAAGCACGGCGGCCAGGTCTATCTCGACGGCGCCAACATGAACGCCATGGTCGGCCTGTCTCGCCCTGGTGACATCGGCTCCGACGTCAGCCACCTCAACCTGCACAAGACCTTCTGCATCCCGCATGGCGGCGGTGGTCCCGGCATGGGCCCGATCGGCGTCAAGTCGCACCTGGCGGCCCATCTCCCCGGCCATCCGGAAACCGACGGTCGTTCGGGTGCCGTATCGGCGGCAGCCTTCGGCTCGGCATCCATCCTGCCGATCTCCTGGAGCTACTGCCTGATGATGGGCGGCGAAGGCTTGACGCAGGCGACCAAGGTGGCGATCCTCAACGCCAACTACATCGCCGCACGGCTGAAGGGCGCCTATGACGTGCTCTACAAGTCCGAGGCCGGCCGCGTGGCGCATGAGTGCATCATCGACACCCGCCCGCTGGTCGACAGCGCAGGCGTGACCGTCGACGACGTCGCCAAGCGCCTGATCGACTGCGGCTTCCACGCCCCGACCATGAGCTGGCCGGTTGCCGGCACGCTGATGATCGAGCCGACGGAATCGGAAACCAAGGCCGAACTCGACCGCTTCTGCGAGGCCATGCTGGCGATCCGCCAGGAAGCCCGCGACATCGAGGAAGGTCGCTCGGACAAGACCAACAACCCGCTGAAGAACGCCCCGCACACGGTCGAAGACCTCGTCGGCGAATGGGATCGCCCCTATTCGCGCGAACAGGCCTGCTTCCCCCCCGGCGCCTTCCGCGTGGACAAGTACTGGTCCCCGGTCAACCGCGTCGACAACGTCTTCGGCGACCGCAACCTGATCTGCACCTGCCCGCCGCTGGAAGCCTACGCCGAAGCGGCCGAGTAAGGACACGAGATCGAAACGCCCGGCTTTGTCCGGGCGTTTGGTGTTTTGGGAGAAGATGTCGCGGAAGCGGTGAGGCGCCAACCTATTGATCTGGAAGCGCAATACCTCTCTCGGTCGTCATCCTCGGTCTTGTGCCGAGGATCTGCCGACGCCCACGCAACCCGCTACGGCAATGGACAAACCCACCCGCCGGCACCCAAGCCAATTCATCCGCCCCCTTGAATTCCGAGCGACGTGCTTAGATCCTCGGCACGAGGCCGAGGATGACGCCGTGGGGATGCTAACGTCCGGGAAACGTCAGACGAAGGGTCAACCACACTCGCAACGATCGTGGACCAAAAACCCAACCGACACCAGGAAGCCGACATGCCCCATCTCCAAGGCTTCCGCTACCGCACGACCTCAACCACCGACACCCGCCCACCGCTCCTCCTCCTGCACGGCAGCAGCCGCGACGAGACCGAACTTCTGCCGCTGGCGGAAACCGCCGCCCCCGGCTGGCGATACCTGTCGCTGCGCGGCCCCATCCCCTGGGAGAGCGGCTACGCCTTCTTCCGCCGCAACCCCGACCGCACCCTCGATCAGGCTGACCTCGTGCTTCAGACCGAGCGCCTGCACACCTTCATCCAGGCCGCAATCGAGACCGGCCTGATCGCCCGCCCACCCATCCTCCTCAGCTTCTCCAACGGCGCCATCATCGCCGCATCCCTGATGATCCGCGATCCCGACATCGCGGCCGGCGCCATCCTCATCCGCCCGCTCTCGCCCGATCCTGATGCGATCGTCCCGCACATGCCGACCAAGCCCATCCTCATCCTCTCCGGCGACCGTGACAGCCGCCGCTCCCCCGAGGATGCCGTCGCAATCACCAGGCAATTCCAGGCGGCCGGCGCCGACGTCACCAGCCATTCATCACCCACCGACCACAATCTCCACGACGACGAACCCGCCATCATCAAGCAATGGCTCACATCCCGCGTCTTTCCGCTTGCCCACACCCGTCCGCCGCTTTAAGCAGGCCGCCACGCGACAACAGACAACAGGCGACCGGTCTCATGGCAAAATCCGACGGCGATCTCACCCAGCAGCCCTGGCCGCAGCCCGTCATGCTGGCGCTCGAAGAACCCGGCCAGTATGTGACCATCGCAACCACCCAGGCCGCTTCATGGGCGATGATCGAGGACTGGCCGACGGAAGACGGCCCCGCGCTCGACAAGGCGCTTCTCGTCTGCGCCGACGTCATCAAGGGCAAGCGCACCAATGACGACGCCCGCAAGGCCTTCATCGCCGCCGCCATCGAAGCCGGCATTGACATCAAGAAGGATTGAGCCCAATTGGTGCCGACTGGGTAGCAGGCTTCGCCTTCGGCCGACGCTGCTCACCACGCCATTTGCCTTTCCGCAGCCTCCCCATGACGAACTGCTTGAAGTGTTCCGGCGCAAGCACGGTTTCTTGCCGGTGGCGACCCGCGTTGCAGTAACGGCAGGCTGCGACGATGTTCACGGCCGTAGTGCGACCACCGTCCGACCGTGCAATCAGATGCTCCGCCGTGCACATTAGCGGCGAATGCAAGCCGTCATTCCGCATCGTGCAGCCACAATACCAACAAAGCCCGCCTTGCGCGACGAAAGCCCTATTTCTCAGTTTTTGGATTTTTTTCGACATGCAAACTCCTGCGATCATAAGGATCCAGAAGTTGCTCGGCTCATATGAGCGTACCTGCACTCGGCCACCTTGGGTGGGCAACAGACGTGGCCATAAGGCGTTCACTCTGATGTGTGCCAGAGGAGGTTAAGCGAGATGTCGAGAGACAGCAAGCGGATGCTGTGGCAAAGTCCAGGCGGATCCGAGGCGGCGTCACTGAATGAAACATCCTACCGCGCCGCCAGCCTCCACAGCGAAAACATGCACGCACCGCGCGCCAAGTACGGCGCCGCAAACGCTTGATACCCGCTGAGATTGCTCTAATCTTTTCTCTGTCCGCATGTTCACGCCGCCGTTCACACAGCCGAGGGGGCACTGCATGTCGCCTGTTGTCAGCATGATCGCCCAGGAAACAGCGCTTTCCGCCCTGATATCCGCCACCGCCGTCATCGGCTTGCCGAAGTTCTTCGACGCCGACGCGCCGGTCAATTATCCGCTGGCAATCGGCGTCTTCGCACTGATGTCGCTCGCCTTCGCCGCCTACGAACTCCTCGTGCGCCGCCGCTAGTCACCACCTCAAGACATGCCAACCATCGGGACTGTTCGAGTGAGCCCGTCATCCCCCAACACACCCGAGAGCCGATGTCGATTTCAGATGCAATCTACCGCCCCTTCGAGCGCCTGATCCGGCCGCTCGACATCCCCTACCGGCCACTGCCGTCGAAGGGACCGGTCGCCGTCCTCCTGCACTTCATCATGATGTTCCGAGGCGTGCTGATCGCGCTGGCGCTCTCATCCATGGCCATCGAGGCGATGAACCTCACCATGGTCTGGGGCCTCTCCGTCATCGTCGACGGCGTCACGCAAAAGGGCGCGGCACCCTTCCTCCGCGACGAATGGCCGTTCCTGACCTTCCTCGGGCTGCTGATCTTCCCGGCCATGCCGATCGCCTCGTTTCTCGTCAACACGCTGACCTCGCACACGCTCGGCGTCGGCATGCCCGCCGCCATCCAGTGGCAGGGGCACAAGGCGGTGGAGCGGCAGGATCTCGCCTTCTTCCACGATCTCTATGCCGGTCAGGTCGCCTCGCGGCTGCAGCAGGTGTCCTCGGCCGTGCAGCAGCAGATCATCGCGGCCTTCCAGTCGATCCCGCGGTTCCTCTTGCAGATGGTCGGCTCGGTGGTGTTGCTGAGCGCGCTCTCCTGGCAGCTCGCTCTGCCCGCCGCCATCTGGATGGCGCTCAACGTCGCGCTCGCCGTCAAGATGGCCCCCGTCTTCACCGAGCGCTCGCGTAGCACCGCCAAGCAGCGCAGCCTCGTCGCCGGCGCCATCACCGATCTCTACACCAACATGCAGATGATCAAGCAGTTCGCCGCCGAAGACAGCGAGGCCGGCGCGATACGCCGCGTCATCGGCAAGTCGGTCAGCACTCAGCATAGCGAGCAACGCATCTATCGCACCTCCGAGCTCATCGTCGTGGCGCTGAACATGCTACTCTGGCTGGCGTTGGTCTCGATCGGCTTCACCGGCCTCGTGCATCAGTTCCTGACCATCGGCGAGTTCGTCGGCGCCATCTACGTGCTCCACCGCCTATCTGGCCACACCTTCACCTTCCTGCAGATGGGCCAGCAGATCTTCCAGGCGATCGGCACGATCAAGGACGCCATGCCCGTCATGACGACGCCACCCACCATCACCGACCGCGAAGGTGCGGTCGATCTCGACGTCACCCGAGGCGAAATCCGCTTCGACGACGTGAGTTTCGCCTACAAGACCGGCAAACCCGTCATCGAAAAACTCCAGCTATCAGTTTTTTCCGGCGAAAAAGTCGGCCTCGTCGGCCTCTCCGGCGCCGGCAAGACGACGCTGGTGAGCCTCCTCCTGCGCTTCTACGACATCGGCTCCGGCACCATCCGCATCGACGGTCAGGACATCCGCGACATCACGCAGGCAAGCCTGCGTCGCAACATCGGCGTCATCGCGCAGGACGTGGCGATGCTGCACCGGTCGGTCGGCGACAATATCCGCTACGGCCGGCCGGAGGCCGCACGTGCCGAGATCGAGGAGGCTGCGGAAACGGCGAGCGCCGACGCCTTCATCGCCGAATTGCGCGACGCGGACGGCCGCAAGGGCTACGACGCCTATGTCGGCGACCGCGGCATCAAGCTCTCCGGCGGCCAGCGCCAGCGCGTGGCGATCGCCCGCGTTCTCTTGAAGGACGCGCCGATCCTCGTTCTCGACGAGGCGACCTCGGCGCTCGACAGCGAATCCGAGGCCGCGATCCAGGAAAAGCTCGATCTGGTGATGCGCGGCAAAACCGTCATCGCCATCGCCCACCGCCTCTCCACCATCGCCATGATGGACCGCATCGTCGTGCTCGATCAGGGCCGCATCGTCGAACAAGGCAGCCCGGCGGAACTGGCGGAGAGTGACGGCCTCTTCGCCCGCCTCTGGAAACGCCAGACCGGTGGCTTCATTCCCGAGGAGATCGGCTAGATCCCTCCGCACTCACGCCGCAAGCATCAATCGCCATCCCGCCGAGCCACATACTCCGGAAAGGCGGCGGCGCCTCGGCTCAGCGCCTTCGCCATCAGGATCCCGTCATCGAAAAAGCCGTTGCGCGCATAGAAACGTCTTGCGTCCAGGTTGGAAAGAACCGCCGCTATCCGAAACAGCGCGCACGCCTCACGCTCGCCCTCCGCCTCGATCCACGCCATCAGCCGCGCCCCGATCCCCATACCGCGAACATCTGCATCGACCACCACATGGTCGGCCTCGATGTATTTCCCGCACCAGAGCTGCGTGCCGATCCAGAAGCCGGCCACGCCGACCATCCGGCCTTCCACATAGGCGGCAATGCAGCGATAATTGCCCTGCGCGCACATGGCCGAAAGCCGCGCCCGAAACGACGCTTCGTCGAGCGTGTGAACCTGCCGAAACAGGGAATAGATCGTCACGATCTCCTCAAGCCCGAAAAGTTCGCTTATTTCGATATCCGAAGCCACGGCACTGTCTCCCACTGTCAGCCACCCAGCGCCACGGCAATGCCGACCATCATCAGCCCAAGGCACGTCATGGTCACCCCCGCATAAAGCGGCCGCCCGCCGGAAAAGCTCGCCCAGGCATAGCCGGTGAGAAACAGAAGCCCGATCAGCAGCAGATTGCTGACCCTCAACGCGCGCTCTGGACTGTCGATTAGAAAGAATGGGATCACCGCGGGAATGGCCGTGGTCGCGACTAGGAAAAACACCGCCACCGCCGCACGCAGATCGCTTCCCGTCACCGAAACCCTCGATGGTTCGGACCTGATAGCAAGCGCCAGCAGTGATCGATAGAGCGCCTCCGCATCGGCACTATCGACGGCAAGCGCCGTCCCCTCCGTCGGAAACTCGTTGCGGATCACGGCGAGTGCTGAGGCTTCATCCCTGGCGCCCCTGATCTGCCGAAACAGATGCAACCGCCTGCTCCTGAAAAACGTCGTCCCCAGAATGCGCAACACCGCGTCGATAATGCCCCAAGCGACATTGCATCCGAGCGTGGAGAGGATCAGCCCCCGAACATCCAGCCCCTCCTCCTGCATCACCAGCCGCGAGCCCACCGTCCAGGTCAGCGCCATGATCAGCCCGAAGAGCACTTCGGCAAGCGCGTCGCCGGGATCGAGATCGTCGAAGATGGATGAGATCGTCTTCAGCATCACGGCATCGTCCCAACCGGCAACCTCACGCGTCGCCCTGCCGGGGTGCGACGGCAAACTATGGTCGAAATGCCCGATCTCTTCATTGCGCGGGATCAACGGCTATTCATGGTGCGCCTGAAGGAAGCCTCTCGTGAGCCAATGTGATGATGATAAAAACGTGCTTGGCTGCAAAGAAATCAGCAGCTTGGCCGCGTCTTCATCCCCGCTTGCATATCCGATGTCACACTCACCCCGTCCCGTCTTCGGATACACCGGTTGCGTTACCGGCGAGGCGGGACCGGCGCTTTCGGGAAGCCCCTGACGCAGGGTGAAACGAGGGGCGTCGCGGAATGGTCCCGCCAGCGAAGAGTTGGTGTGCGGGTGCGCAGGTCGGTTCGCCGATACCACGCGCCTATGCACATAAGGGACGGCGACTGGCCGACCGTTGAGCCCGAAAGGGTTTTGCGGAACGGCGCCGGGGTGCCGCGGGCGACAGGTCCGCGGAGGCCCTCTCGGCGCCGATCAAGACGGCCCTTCGGGATGCCCGGGGAGCGAAAGCCTCAAGAACAAGAACAATCCCGCGAGCATATCTCTGAAAAGATGCCGACCACCCGGTAAAGGAACCAGGACACGATAGCAGACCGCCGAACGGGGCGCCGGAAGGTGTCAATAAACTAAACTATTTACGAGGCAGCTTTTGGCGCCCCGTCCGATCAGATGCCGTATCAACCGGGGGTAAAACCTGCCGGAGAAAAGTCATGCCGCGGTGATTGCATGATCATCCAAGTAGCGTATATGCCGCCGAACCGAGCGCCACGACACCAAAGGCTATCAGAAGCCAGCTCGTCGCCCGCATGACCTTCGTCGTGAAATTCTCCGACAACCTGTGTCGCGCCAGGCTGACGGCGCCGCTCAGGAAGAACCACCAGGCGAGCGACCCCGCAAACACGCCGCCGACGATTGCAACCGAACTGAAGGGCCTCGTCTCGTCGAGCAGGCCGAAACCGGCGAACAGCGTTCCGAAGGAAAGAATCGTCGCAGGATTGGAAATGGTGAGCAGAAAAGTCGCGACCGTGGTGGCGAGCAGCCCGCCTGCCCGGATCTCGGCCGCCTCGACCGGATCGTGCGTCAGCCCGCGCCAGCCGAGAAACAAAAGCAGCAATCCACCGCCGATCGCCAAAGGCAAGGTCGCCATCGACATGGTCTCGGCAAAGACGGCAATCCCCGTCACCGCCACCAGCGCGTAGCTGGCGTCCCCGATCGCCGTTCCCAAGCCACAGGAAAAGCCGGCCAGGAAGCCGCGCTCCAGCGTGCGGTTGATGCACAGCATGCCGATCGGCCCAAGCGGCGCGGTGATGATGACACCCAGCACGGCGCCCTTGAGAAACAGCAGAAGCATGGGATGCGGTCTTAAACGCTCTGGCGCGCACCGCAACGAAAAAAGCCGCCGAAACCGGCGGCCTGTGACGAAATGCTCAAGACAGAATGCCCGTGAGCCGAAGCCGATGTAAAATACCGGCAGAGATTGAATGGCGGCAAAGAGCGACCGCCTTCGCCCTGTTTACCGCGCCGGCACCACGGCATCGCCGCGCGCGGCCAAGGCAGCAAGATCGGCGGGCTTCAACTCGACCGATTCGCCACAGCCGCAAGCAGACGTCTGGTTCGGATTGGTGAAGGTGAAGCCGGAGCGCAGCGTCGTTTGCTCGAAGCCCATTTCGGTGCCGAGCAGATAGAGAACTGCCGACGGTTCGATCCACACGCTGGCGCCATCGCGCTCGATCAGATCGTCCTTGGCATTGGGTTCTGTGACGAGATCGATGGTGTACTCCATCCCCGCGCAACCGCCCTTCTTGATCCCGACACGAATTCCCTTCGCCTCCGGTCCCGAATTCTCGACGATCGCCTTCACCCGCGCAGCCGCGGTGTCGGTCATGCTCATGACTGCAAAGCCCATAGGCCCATTCTCCTTCCGCAACCGGGGTCAAGGTCCGGTGCTTCCATTACAAATATGTAGTCGCTCCCACGCGATCGATCAACAGGCCGACTTCACCGCATCTGCTTCGGCCAATCGCGAGCGGCATGGATGACGCGCAGGATGACAACATCGCTATCCCGCACTCTATAGACCACCACGTAATTTCCTCGTGGCACGATGCGGACGCTATACTTGTCCGTCGCATATGGAACACCCGAATGCGGATGAGTTGCCAGCAGTTCGAACAGTTCCGTCATGCTGTCCTACCACGCCAGCGCGGCGTGAGGATTGCGTTGTCCGATATAGGATATGATCGCGCGAATGTCGGCCCTCGCCTTGGGTTGAAGGCGATAGGCCATCAATCCTTGAGCCCGAATTCTTTCTCGAATTCCGCGCGTATCTCACGCATCGCCTCGGGCCCATCGATCGGGTCGCCGCTGGCTTCCCCTTCTTCGATCAGCCGCTCGAATTCCTCGGGTGTGTAACCATGAACCAGCCGGTCGGAATGCCACTGATCGAGCGCGGTCAACACGACATCAGCTGTCGAACCGAAGCGGCCGGAGCGGACAGCCGCATCAACGGCATCCGCCATCTCCGGCGTCAACTCAATGCTGATTGTCTCAAGGCGACCCATCGTGTGCACCTCATTGCCAGAAAGCATCATGCTAGTCGAAACGGCCGATCAATACCAGCCGACAGCCACCTGCGCCTCTTCCGACATCCGGTCCGGCGTCCACGGCGGGTCGAAGGTCATCGCCACTTCTACGCCCGACACACCCTCGACGGAACCGACGGCGTTTTCGACCCAGCCGGGCATTTCGCCGGCGACGGGGCAGCCGGGAGCCGTCAGCGTCATCATGATCTTGACCATGCGGTCGTCCTCGATGTCGATCTTGTAGATCAGCCCGAGTTCGAAGATGTCGGCGGGAATCTCCGGGTCGTAGACCGTCTTCAACGCCATGATGACGTCGTCGCTGAGGCGCGCCAGTTCATCTTCGGGAATGCTGGAATGCACGATGCCTTCGCGCACGTCGATCTTTTGTTCGCTGTCGTCCAAACTCATGCGGACCACTCCTTATGCAAAGAACTTGCGCGCATATTCCAGCGCGTCGGCCAAGGCATCCACCTCGGCGCGGGTATTGTACATGCCGAAGGATGCACGGCATGTGGAGGTGACGCCGAAGCGTTTCAAGAGCGGCATGGCGCAATGCGTGCCGGCCCGGACGGCAACGCCGCGCCGGTCGATCACGGTCGAGACGTCATGGGCGTGCAGCCCCTCGATCTCGAAGGAGAAGATCCCGCCCTTGCCCGGCGCATTGCCGATGACACGCAGCGAATTGATGTCACGCAGCCGCTCGGTGGCGTAAGCCGCCAGATCAGCCTCGTGCCTGGCGATCGCCTCGCGACCGATCTTGTCCATGTAGTCGAGCGCATAGCCGAGCCCGATCGCCTGGACGATCGGCGGCGTGCCGGCCTCGAAGCGGTGCGGCGGGTCGTTGTAGGTGACGGCATCCTCGGTGACCTCGAAGATCATCTCACCGCCGCCCTGGAACGGCCGCATCGCCTTCAATCTATCCTTCTTGCCATAGAGCACGCCGATCCCCGAGGGACCGTAGAGCTTGTGGCCGGTCATCACATACCAGTCGCAATCGATATCCTGCACGTCGACAGGCATGTGGACAGCGCCCTGGGAACCATCGACGAGCACGGGAATGCCGCGCTCATGCGCGATCCGGCAAATCTCCTTCACCGGAACGACGGTGCCCAGCGCATTCGACATATGCGTGATGGCGACGAGCTTGGTGTGCTCCGTGAGGCTCTTTTCGAACGCCTCGATATGAAACGCGCCCTCGTCGTCGACGGGAACCCAGACCAGCTTGGCGCCCTGCCGCTCGCGGATGAAATGCCAGGGCACGATGTTGGAGTGGTGCTCCATGATCGAGATGACGATCTCGTCGCCCTCGCCGATATTGGGCATGCCCCAGCCATAGGCGACCGTGTTGATCGCCTCGGTCGAGGACTTGGTGAAGACGATATCGTCCACCGAAGGCGCGTTCAGGAAGCGGCGCACCTTTTCGCGCGCGGCTTCATAGGCTTCGGTAGCGGCGTTGGACAGGAAGTGCAGGCCGCGATGCACATTGGCGTATTCGTTGGAATAGGCATGGCTGATCGCATCGATCACCACCTGCGGCTTCTGGGCCGAGGCGCCGTTGTCGAGATAGACCAGCGGCTTGCCGTACACTTCCTTCGCAAGGATCGGAAAATCCTTGCGAATGGCTTCGACGTCATAGGCGGTTGCGGGCACTATCTTGTCCATCATCTCGTCCGATCAGGCGTGCTTTTCGAGCCAGGCCGAGATCACGCCTTCCAGCGCCTCGACCAGGGCTTCGTTTTCCAGTTCCTCGACGATCTCGGCAACGAAGGCGTTGACCAGCATGGCGCGCGCCTTGTTCTCCGGAATGCCACGGGCCATCAGATAGTAGAGATGGTTATGGTCGATATCGGCAACGGTGGCGCCATGGCCACACTGCACGTCGTCGGCGAAGATCTCGAGTTCCGGCTTCACCGAGAATTCGGCGTCGTCGGACATGAGCAGCGTGTTGCACGCCATCTTCGCGTCGGTCTTCTGCGCGTCGGGTGCGACCCGGATCATGCCCTGAAACACACCCTTGGCGCGGTCGAAGACGACGTTGCGGATGATTTCGGTCGAGCCGGTATGCGGCACGTTGTGGCCGAGCACCATGGTCACGTCGGTATGCGTCTCGGCGCCGAGCAGGTTTATCCCGCGCAGCGTCAGGTCTGCGCCCTCGCCCGTCACCTTGATGTGCAGTTCCTGGCGCACCAGCTGGCCGCCGGCATTGATGACGAACAGCTTCAGCTTGGCATCTGCGCCGAGATCGATGCGGATCTGGCCAAGATGCGTGTCGTCGGCGCCCTGCTGCTGGACGATGATCCAGGTCACTTCGCTGCCTTCACCGACTGCGACGTCGCTGACATGCGAGACCAGTGCCGCATCCGATGCCACCGACAGGTGACGTTCGATCACGGTCGCCTTGACGGCGGAACCGATGCTGACGGGAAGGCGCGTATGCGTCTGACCGCCGGCATGCACGAACTGGATTTCCAGCGGCTCTTCCAGCACGGTCTCGGCGGGCACCTCGATGACGTAACCGTCGCGCACGAAGCTGCCATTGATCCGGCCGACCGCGTCGTCCTTGTCGAGCGCGCCAAGGCCATTGGCGGCCGAACCGTTCGACAGCTGCTCGGCATAGCTCGAGAGAACCAGATCGCCGGCGCGCGCCTTGTGATCAGGACGTCCCTGGATCACTGGCAGCACCGCCGAACCCTCGACCAGCGGATCGCGGGCGTCGGAGCCGGCATCGCCGGCCTGAGCGGGCACGGCGCGCAGCAGCGTCTTCAGGTCTGTGTAGTGCCAGGCCTCGACGCGGCGCGTCGGCAGCCCCGATGTCTTCAGGTCGTCGAGCAGCCGGTCGCGAATGGCGATCACGGCGCCGTCGCCCGGCAGTTCGCCGATCTGGTTGTTGAACGCCTCGATCAGTGCCGCTTCCGCGGCGGTCAGGCGGGTCGTCGTCTGCATGTTCATGCGACCAGTTCCTTTCCGCCTAGATCAGGCCGCCGCTCCGATGATGTCGGCATAACCGTTGGCTTCCAGATCATGCGCCAGCGTCTTGTCGCCGCTCTTGATGATCTGGCCCTTGTAGAGAACGTGAACGGTATCCGGCACGATGTAGTCGAGCAGGCGCTGGTAGTGGGTGATGACGATGGTGGCCCGATCGGGCGAGCGCAGCGCGTTGACGCCGTCGGCCACGATCTTCAGCGCGTCGATGTCGAGGCCGCTGTCGGTCTCGTCGAGGATGCAAAGCTGCGGCTCGAGCAGCGCCATCTGCAGGATCTCGGCGCGCTTCTTCTCGCCGCCAGAGAAGCCGACGTTGAGAGGACGCTTCAGCATCTCGGTGTTGATCTGCAGCTTGGCGGCCGCATCCTTCACGAGGCGCATGAAATCAGGCGTCTTCAGCTCTTCCTCGCCGCGGGCCTTGCGCTGCTCGTTCATCGCGACCTTCAGGAACTGCATGGTGGCGACGCCGGGAATTTCGACCGGGTACTGGAAGGCCAGGAAGATGCCCTTGGAGGCGCGCTCGGCCGGGTCAAGCTCGAGAATGCTCTCGCCGTTATAGAGAATCTCGCCCTCGGTGACTTCGTAATCGTCTCGGCCGGACAGGATGTAGGAAAGCGTCGACTTGCCGGAGCCGTTCGGCCCCATAATGGCAGCCACTTCGCCGGCCTTCACGGTGAGGTTCAGCCCCTTGATGATCTCGGTGCCATCTTCGGCGATGCGGGCGTGCAGGTTCTTGATTTCAAGCATTGTGTTCTTCCTGTTCATGCAGCGGTTTAAAGGACCGCCGAGCACTCAATTGTAATCCGACCACTGCACCGTATCCGGATGCGGCCGATAGGCATTCTCGATGTCATCGATCCGCTCGTAGAGGTCGGCCCAGGTCGGGTTCAAGCTCTCTACCAGCTTGATTTTCCATTCACGCAGATAACGCTTCAAAGACTTCTCCCGCTGTATCGCCAACACGATGTTCGGATGGCGCTCAAACCAGACAAGATTCTTCGCTCGATACTTCCGCGTAAACCCTTCATGCACTTCGTTTCGGTGCTCCCAGCTGCGATCATGCAGATCACTGGTGACACCCGTGTAGATCACCCCGCGCGGCTTATCGGACATCATGTAGACAAAGCCACTCATCCTTACGCCCCTTACGGCCGATCTCGTTTCTTTTGGTCGTCATCCTCAGGCTTGTCCCGGGGATTTAAGCACGTCTCCATTTGTTGCAACGGTTGTAGACAAATCCACTACCGTCGAATTCCCGGTTGGCGGCAGCAGATCCTCGGGACAAGCCCGAGGATGACGCCGAGCGCGAGGCGACCTTGCCGCCACCCCAGAGACGACATCGCGGCAAGGCTACATTCGCCATCGCCAACCATTGTCACCCCTCACCAACCTCTACCACCGTCATCCTCGGGCTTGTCCCGAGGATCTAAGCACGTCTCCGCTTGTCGCAACGGTCATGGACAAGTCCACCACCGTCGAATTCCTGGCCGGCGGCAACAGATCCTCGGGACAAGCCCGAGGATGACGTTGGAGAAAAGCGAAACGCCCAACGCCAATCATCGTCTCCCTGCACCAACTTTTACGGTCGTCATCCTCGGGCTTGTCCCGAGGATCTAACCACGTCTCCATTTGCCGCAACCGTCGTGGACAAGTCCACCACCGTCGAATTCCTAGCCGGCGTCATCCTCGGGACAAGCCCGAGGATGACGCCGTGCGCGAAGCGAGTTCGCCGTCGCACAGTGCCGGCCGCCTCAAATTACCCCACGCTACCCTCAAGCGAGATGCTGATCAGCTTCTGCGCTTCGACGGCGAATTCCATCGGCAGTTCCTGCAGCACTTCCTTGACGAAGCCGTTGACGATCAGGGCAATCGCCTCTTCTTCGGGAATGCCGCGCTGCAGGCAGTAGAACTTCTGGTCCTCGGAGATCTTCGAGGTGGTGGCCTCGTGTTCGAACTGCGCGGTCGAGTTTTTCGCCTCGATGTAGGGCACCGTGTGGGCGCCGCACTTGTCGCCGATCAGAAGCGAATCGCACTGCGTGAAGTTGCGCGCGTTCGATGCCTTGCGGTGTGCCGAGACCTGGCCGCGATAGGTGTTCTGCGAGACGCCGGCGGCAATGCCCTTCGAGACGATGCGGCTCGACGTGTTCTTGCCGAGATGGATCATCTTGGTGCCCGAATCGATCTGCTGATGGCCGTTCGACACGGCGATCGAGTAGAACTCGCCCCTGGAATCATCACCGCGCAGGATGCAGGACGGGTACTTCCAGGTGATCGCCGAGCCGGTTTCGACCTGCGTCCACGAGATCTTAGAACGCGCGCCGCGGCAATCGCCGCGCTTGGTCACGAAGTTGTAGATGCCGCCCTTGCCCTGCGCATCGCCGGGATACCAGTTCTGGACCGTCGAATACTTGATCTCGGCGTCGTCGAGAGCGACGAGTTCGACCACTGCCGCGTGCAGCTGGTTTTCATCGCGCTGCGGCGCGGTGCAGCCTTCGAGATAGGAAACGTAGGCGCCCTCTTCAGCGATGATCAGCGTACGCTCGAACTGGCCGGTGTTCTTCTCGTTGATGCGGAAGTAGGTGGACAGTTCCATCGGGCAACGAACGCCCTTGGGAATGAACACGAAGGAACCATCGGTGAAGACAGCCGAGTTCAGCGTCGCATAGTAGTTATCGGAGGTCGGAACGACCGAGCCGAGATACTTCTTCACCAAATCGGGATGCTCGCGGATAGCTTCCGAGATCGACATGAAGATCACGCCGGCCTTCTTCAGCTCTTCCTTGAAGGTCGTGACGACGGAAACGCTGTCGAAAACCGCGTCGACGGCGATCTTCGGCCGTTCGACGCCGGCGAGGATCTCCTGTTCCTTCAGCGGAATGCCGAGCTTCTCATAGACCTTGAGAATTTCAGGATCGACCTCGTCCAGCGACTTCGGACCCGGCGTCGATTTCGGCGCGGCGTAGTAATAGATGTCGTTGAAATCGATCGTCGGATAATCGACGCGAGCCCAGGTCGGCTCTTCGAGCGTCAGCCAGCGCTTGTAGGCGTCCATGCGCCATTCGAGCATCCATTCCGGCTCCTGCTTCTTCGCAGAGATGAAACGGATGATATCCTCGGACAGGCCCTTGGGTGCCTTGTCCATTTCGATGATCGTCTCGAAACCGTATTTGTACTGATCGACGTCAATCTCGCGGACGCGATCGACCGTTTCCTGGACGGCGGGCATATCGTTCTCCAATCTCGCCGGAGAAAAGGTCCGGCAGCTTGTCGTTCGGGCAATTTTTGTTGCCCCTTATGTAAGTGGCCAAAGGGGACTTTTCAGCCCGAATGGCAAGTGGAAATTTGCGTTTTCGCAAATTTATCAGGCGGTCGTGACGCTTTATCAGGCAATCACGCCGCCTCGCCCGCCGGCTTGCGCCGCGCGGCTATCTTCGTGAATGTGGCGATGGCCCTGGCGATATCCTCGTCCGTCGTCGAAAAACCGAGCGACATCCTGAGCGCCCCCAGCTTGGGATCTCGCCCCATCGCCACCAGCACATGGCTCTCGCCGACCTTGCCGGACGAGCAGGCAGCCCCAGCAGACAGCGCCACACCTTCGAGATCGAAGGCGATCTGCCCTGTCTCCGCCTTCAGCCCCGGCAGCGTGAAGAAGGTGGTGTTGGAGACACGCTTTTGATCCGCGCCGTAGATCACGACATCGGGCGCGGCGTTGCGCATTCCGTCTTCCAACTGCGCGCGCAGAGCGGAGATGCGGGCATTGCGCTCGTCGAATTCCCGCACGGCCACCTCGGCAGCCGCGCCGAAGCCAATGACGGCAAGCGAATTCTCGGTCCCCGAGCGGTGACCCTTCTCCTGCCCGCCACCATGGATCAGCGCCCTCGGCATCAGCACTTCGCCGCGCGACACAAGCGCGCCGGCGCCCTTAGGGCCACCGATCTTGTGCGAGGAGACGATGATGAAATCGGCGCCGAGCGCATTGATATCAAGCGCGATCCGGCCCGCCGCTTGCACGGCATCAACCACAAGCAGACCGCCGTGTGCCTGCACGATTTTCGCCACCTCGGCCACCGGCTGCACCACGCCCGTCTCGTTGTTGACGAGCATGACGGCGACCATCGGCAGGCCGGTCGACTTGTCGTGGCCGGCCAGAAGGCCCTCCAGGTGATCGAGATCGACGACGCCATCGGCCGTCACCGCGATCTCGGTCGTGCGGTCTTTCGCGAAGCGTCCACCTTCGCGGATCGCCGGATGCTCGATCGCCGAATGATAGAGATGGCCGATCGCCATCGGCGTGCGGCCCATGCGGAAATCCGGTGTCAGCACCATGTTGGCAGCCTCGGTGGCGCCGCTCGTGAAGACGACATGGGCGGGATCGGCGCCAACAAGGGCCGCCACCTGACGGCGTGCGCCTTCGATCGCGGCGCGCACCGCGCGTCCCTCGCCATGAACCGAACTTGGATTGCCGAACATATCAAGCGCCCGCAGAACCGCGTCGCGCGCTGCGGGATGCAGCGGTGCCGTCGCGTTCCAATCGAGATAGAGCCGGGCCGGCGCCATGATCTTTTCGTCCTGCGCTTGGTTCTTGCGTGGCAAGCCGGTGCATTTTCCTTGAAAAGTCAGCCGGGCTTGCCTTATGACACATCCAACACTGCGTGGATTGCCATGCAAGTTTCGAATTGTTCTAAACTGCGTTTTAGAAAAGCTGACAACGTCCGTCAAGTCTGCGCAGCGCGAACGCGAGAAATAAAAGCCGGAGTACCGATGCCCGAAGTCATTTTCAACGGCCCCGCAGGCCGCCTTGAAGGCCGCTACCAGCCCTCCAAGGAAAAGAGCGCGCCGATTGCCCTCATCCTGCACCCGCACCCACAGTTCGGCGGCACGATGAACAACCAGATCGTCTACCAGCTCTTCTACATGTTCCAGAAGCGCGGGTTCACGACATTGCGCTTCAACTTCCGGGGCATCGGCCGCAGCCAGGGCGAATTCGACCACGGCGCTGGCGAACTCTCGGATGCGGCCTCCGCGCTCGACTGGGTACAGAGCCTGCATCCTGATTCGAAGACCTGTTGGGTCGCCGGCTATTCCTTCGGCTCGTGGATCGGCATGCAGCTCTTGATGCGCCGCCCGGAGATCGAAGGCTTCATGTCGATCGCGCCGCAGCCCAACACCTACGACTTCTCCTTCCTCGCCCCCTGCCCGTCGTCTGGCCTGATCATCAACGGCGACGCCGACAAGGTGGCACCGGAGAAGGATGTCAACGGTCTGGTCGAGAAGCTGAAGACCCAGAAGGGCATCCTGATCACCCACCGCACGGTGCCGGGCGCCAACCACTTCTTCAACGGCCAGGTGGAAACGCTGATGGGCGAATGCGAGGACTACCTCGACCGCCGCCTCAACGGCGAACTGGTGCCGGAACCGGCCGCCAAGCGCATCCGCTAAGCCTGGCGCATCTCGGCGGTCAGTTCGAACGTCGGACAGGACATATTGTCAATGATCATCGGCATGCGGCTTCGCATGCCGATTTTCGTGAGCACACGCTGCGACGCCGCATTGTCTGGATGCGTGAATGCGATGAACTGGTCAGCGAATCGCTTGTCGAAAAACCAGTCCGCAAGCCCCTTCCCCAATTCCGTCGCATAGCCCTTGCCCCACTCCTCGTGGCGGAGCGAATAGCCGAGTTCGAATTCGCCGCGATCTCCGCCATAACGGGAAAAGCCGGCGCGGCCGATGAAGCGGCCGTCGTCGAGGCTGGTGACCTTGTATTTGGTGACGCCATCGCGCGCCTGCTCGCCAAAAAAGCTCATGAAGCGCTCCTGCGCCTTGGCAGCGCTCCAGGGTGCGGCACCCGAGAGATAGCGGGTGGTCTCTATGGTCGAATGCAACAATTGCAACAGATGGACGTCGTATTGCCCCCACATGGACAAGACGAGCCGGGGTGTCCGCAGGATAACAGTATCGTTCATGGCTTCCTCGCAATCACGCCACCGGTCACAGCCGCCGAAACGCCCGTCGTGCCGGGAAAGGTCAGCGGCAGTCCGCTGACGGAGCGCACCGCCAGATAAGCCCAGGCCTCCGCCTCCATGGCGCCGCCGTCGAAGCCGGCCATCTCCGCCGAGACGACCCGGGCACCCTTTGCTGCAGCCAAGTCAGCGAACTCGCCCATGATGACAGGATTGAGCCGCCCGCCGCCGCAGACGACGTATGTCCTAGGCGGTTGCGGCAGGTGATCGGCGAGTTTGACGATCGAGGCGGCGGTGACATGCGCCAGCGTCCTTGCGCCGTCCTCCAGCGACACCTCGCCGTTCTCCGGCGGCAGGAAATCGCCACGGTCGAGCGAGCGCCTGATATTGCCGGAGAAGAACGGGCTCGAAAGATAGCGGTGCGCCAGATCCGGCACCACCGCCCCACGGCTCGCCGTCTCGCCGTTGCGGTCGTAGGCCCAGCCGGTATGCACCTCGACCCATTGGTCGATCAGCATGTTCCCCGGCCCGCTATCGAAAGCCGAAAGCACGCCGTCAGCGCCGACATAGGTGAGGTTCGAAATACCGCCGATATTGACGAAGACAACGGGCGCCGCGAAACCATCGGGCAGGTTGGCCGAAAGGGCTGCGTGATAGACGGGGATCAGCGGCGCGCCCTGCCCGCCATGCACCATATCGTTGGCACGCATGTCGTAGACGACGTCGATGCCGGTCTCCGACGCCAAGAGCGGCCCGTCGCCGATCTGCACGGTGACACCCGCATCCGGCCGGTGCAGCACGGTCTGGCCATGAAAGCCGATGAGGTCGATATCATCAGGATTGAGGTTGTGGCGAGCCAGGAAGGACTTGACCACGGCGGCATGGCAAAGCGTCAGCACGCGTTCGGCGTCAGCAAGGTCACCCGGCCGGTCACCGCGCTCGACCACGGCCTTGGCCGTCTGCAATGCCAGCTTCCAGCGGCTACGCAGATCGTCGTCATAGGGCACGTAGAGGCTCGGGCCACGGCGGATGATGTTTTCGCCGTCGGTCTCAAGCAGCGCCGCGTCGATCCCGTCCATCGAGGTGCCGCTCATCAGGCCGATCGCTGTCAGGATTTTCCCCATTGTCCCTCGATAATCTACAAATAAACGAGCCAATCAACCAAATGGTGACTGTGCGAGAAAACAGTGCTAAACGCGCCGCGTTGCTTCAACAATAGCCAATCCGAAAATCCTGATCCGAAAGCAAAAGGTCATGACCGAGTTCAAATCCGATTTCCTCCGCACGCTGAAAGAGCGTGGCTTCATTCATCAGATCTCCGATGAATCCGGCCTCGACGCCCTGCTCGCCAAGGAAACCGTGACCGCCTATATCGGCTATGACCCGACGGCATCGAGCCTGCATGTCGGCCACCTCACCCAGATCATGATGCTGCACTGGTTCCAGCAGACCGGCCATCGTCCGATCTCGCTGATGGGCGGCGGCACTGGCATGGTCGGCGACCCCTCCTTCAAGGACGAGGCCCGCAAGCTGATGACGGTCGACACGATCGAGGAGAACATCGCCTCGATCAAGAGCTGCTTTGCCAACTACCTCGACTACGGCAAGTCGGGCAATCCGGCGCTGATGATCAACAACGCCGAGTGGCTGCGCTCGCTGAACTACCTCGAATTTCTGCGCGACGTCGGCCGTCATTTCTCGGTCAACCGCATGCTCTCCTTCGACAGCGTCAAGACGCGCCTCGACCGCGAGCACTCGCTGTCCTTCCTCGAATTCAACTACATGATCCTGCAGGCCTACGACTTCGTCGAGCTCGCCAAGCGCTACGATTGCCGGCTGCAGATGGGCGGCTCCGACCAGTGGGGCAACATCATCAACGGCATCGACCTCGGTCACCGCATGGGGACCGATCAGCTCTACGCGCTGACCTCGCCGCTCTTGACCACGTCCTCGGGCGCCAAGATGGGCAAGTCCGCCTCGGGCGCGGTGTGGCTCAACGCCGACCTGCTGCCGGTCTATGACTTCTGGCAGTACTGGCGCAACACCGAGGACGCCGACGTCCCGCGCTTCCTGAAGCTCTTCACGACGCTGCCGATGGACGAGATCGCCCGCCTGTCGGCCATTGCCGGCTCGGAGCTCAACGAGGTCAAGAAGATCCTGGCGACCGAGGTCACCGCGATCCTGCACGGCCGCGCCGCCGCCGAACAGGCGGCCGAAACGGCCCGCAAGACCTTCGAGGAAGGCGCGCTTTCCGACAACCTCCCCTCGATCGACGTGCCCACCGCCGAACTCGACGCCGGCATCGGCTTGCTCGCCCTCATCGTCCGCGCCGGCCTCGCAGCGTCGAACGGCGAAGCCCGCCGCCACGTCCAGGGCGGCGCCGTGCGCATCAACGACCAGGCCGTCAGCGACGAGCGCAAGCTCATCGGCGGCGGTGAAGTGACCGCCGACGGCGTGATCAAGCTGTCGCTCGGCAAGAAGAAACACATCCTGATCCGCCCGGCTGCTTGAGGGCGGGTAGTTTCGGACGTTGACAAAGGCCGGCGCGGAAACGTCGGCCTTTTTTGTTGCGCGGGTGGCGGGAAGGTCCATCGACGTTGCGTTCCTGGCAACGTGCTTAGATCCTCGGGACGAGCCCGAGGATGACGTCGCGGAAGGGGAAATGACGTCGTTTCAATGATTTAGAGACAGGCGCCACTAGCTCCACCGTCATCCTCGGCCTTGTGCCGAGGATCTAACCACAGCTCCACTTGCTCGACGTGAGTGGACACTTGGCGCGCGCTTCCAACGATCGGCGGCAGCTGGACCCGCATCGCAAGCGCCATCACCGTCGCACTCTAGGCCACGTGCTTAGATCCTCGGGACGAGCCCGAGGATGACGTCGAAAGTGAAAAAACCCCGTCGCTTCAATGAGTTAGCGACAGTCACTCCCGACGCCCGCACGCCTCGGCCCCACCTCACTGAAACTCGAAAATATTCCGGAACACCCCGGGCGCGATGATCGACAGCGGGTTGATCGTCAGATTCGGCGCGTCGAGTTTGCCTGTCAGCTTGAAGGTGATTCCGATCAGACCGCGGTCGGTGCCGTTGCCGAGGATGATCCCAATGATCGGCAGTTCGGCGAAGAGGCGGTTCAGGCCGTAGGCAGGCATGAAGGTGCCGTTCATGTCCATGTTGCCGCGAACGTCGCGCAGCGCGCCCTGGAACACCGCGCCGACCTGATCGCCGCGCACCACGCCGTTCTCGATGCTGACGACTCCATCTCTTGAAAAGATGCGCGCGAAGCCGCGCTGGAACCGTTGCGCCGATGTGTCGATGTCGCGCTTGACGGCCGCGTTCAGGCTGCGTTGTTCCTGGCCGACGGGCGTCGAGACGATCGAATGCAGGCGCTGCTCGTTGACGATCGAGAAGCGGCGCACGTCGACCGAGCCGTCCCAGTCGTCGCCGGCGCCGAGCCGGATGGCAAGGTTGAGCAGGCCGCCGCGCATGTGCTGGTAGAGGTCGGCGAAGCGCGAGACGGCGCCGGCGTCGCCGCTGGTGATGTTGATGACACCGCCGCCTTGCGTCCGCGCGACGACCGCTTCGCCGCTCCCGGTGACGCCGGACAGACTGACCGACTGAATGCGGCTGCCTTGGGCCGCATAATTGATCTGCACATTCTGCAGTTTTTCGTCGTTGAAGCCGACGACCGTGTCGAGCTTGCCCTTCAGCGAAATGCTGCTGTCGCTCTTCGACAAACCATCACCCTTGTCGCCGCTGCCCGATTTGATCCGCGCCAGCACCGGACGCACGTCGGCGCTGCTGCCAGAGACCGAAACGTCCATGCCGCCCTTCGAACGACGAAGCGAGATCGCGAAATTGTCGAGCGACGACAGTTTCACGCTGTCGAAATCCGCCTTCTGCAGATTGCCCTTGCTGAGCGACAGGGCGCCGGTAGCACCAAATCCATCGCCCTTCAGCACGAAATTCTTGATCTGCAGATTGTCGTCGGGGCCGGAAATCTCGAAATCGGCGGTGGCGCCGATGCCGCTCCCCTTGGACCAGCCGATCCAGGGCAGATCGAGCCGCGCCTTGCCGAGATCGAGCGAGACGGACTGGCGATCCTTGTCGATACGGTCGAGCTCGACGCTGATCGGGCCATCGATGATATCGGAGAGACCCGGCAGGATCTTCTCGCGCTGATCGTTGCTGAGCGTCGCCGTCACGCTTTGCTGCGGCTGGATGTCGGAGGACTTGTCGGTCGGCTCGACCAGCTTGATGGTCGCCGGAACGCCGTCGATGTCGCCCTTGCCGTCGAGAACCACCTGCTTCGGATCGGCGGTTAGAACGCCGTCGAGATTGGTGATCTTGCGCCCCGATATCGCCTTGGCGACGTCGAGATCCTGCAGCTGCAGCGTCGCCTTCCATTCGACCGGCGGCGGGTTTTGCGAGGCGATCAGCCCGATCCGCGCCTGTACCAAGGCTTTCACATTGCCCTTCAGGTCCTCGGGCACGAAGCCGGCCCGCTGCAGCACCTGGATGGGCTTGAAGGTCAGCAACTCGCCGATCGCGTCGGCCGCACCCGAGATCGGCAGGTTAAGCTCCGCCATCAGCGGCTTCTCATAGGTCGACGGCAGGATGAAGGTGCCCTCGCCAACATCGACGGTGCGCCCCGATGGGAAGAACGACTTGCCGCTCTTGATCGAGATCGTCGCCTTCGGCCCAGCCAGCTGGAAATGCGCGCTGGTGTCGCGGATCGGCGGGATGTCACCGGTGACGTTCATGCGGGTGCCGGCAATGTCGAAGGCGATCTTGATCTGGTTCTCGTCCAGCTTCAGCCCCTTGCCGATAGCCTCTTCCAGCCGGTCGAAGGGAATGAAGACATCGATCGACGCATTGCTGACCACGCCGCCATAGAGATTGCGCTCCACCCACTCGCGCCCCTTCGACGCCATCCAGAACGGCCAGAGCTGCTTCACCGCAGTGGTCTGCAGCTGCTGCGACTGGCCGGAAAAACTGATCTCGGGCGATTTGCCGCCGAAGCGGACATGCAGCGAGCCGTAGAGCGATCCGGCCGGGCTCGACACCGCCATGTTGGGGAATTGCAATTCGCGGGCGCCGACGAAATAGCGGCCGGTTGCCTGGATATCGAAGGCCAGCGGCTGCTCGCCTGATGTAACAGGCGCCGCTGTACCGCCGCTGACGAGCAGATCGATGCCAAAACCCTTTTCGGCGGTCGGGTCGATCTTGTCGAGGTCGATCAGCGCGCCGTTGAAGGGCACGATCGTCGGCCCGAACTGCAGCTGCGAGCGCGCGATCTCAAGCGATTGCTTGGTGAAATCATAGGCGAGATTGACCCGCCCGCCGGTCAGCGGCTGCGCCTCGCCGTCCATGTAGAAATTGCCGGGCTGCAGATTGACGGTAGCGGCAAGCGACGGCTTGGACGTCTCTCCGCCGCGCTCCGCTGAAATGATCGTATCGGCGAGACTGTCGACGCCCTGGCGGATTTCGCCGATCGCATTGCGCTTGAGGGTGAACGGCGCAAGGTCGGCGCCGGCAAGTTCACCCGTCAGCCGCGACGTGCGGCCATCGGTCTTTTCGGTGCCGATATGCAGCGTCGTGACGCGGCCGTTGATCGCGACCTCGCCGTCGAGCTGTAGTGCGCTCTGAGCGTTCCTGGAGAAGACCAGGCTGTTGACGACGATGGAAAGCGGCCCGTTGTCGGTATCCGCAAGCTTGATGTCGAGCCCCTCAAGCTTGATCGACTTGGTGCCGCCGCGATCGACGAAACCGTCGAGAATATCCAGCTGCTCGAAGGCCTTATCCATCGCCGCCGGGATCTGGTCGATCCTGAGATTATCAAGCTTGACCGGATCGCCGGAGGGCAGAAGCGCGGTGTCGAGCGCGATATCCTGCGCTTCCACCTGCGCGATCGCGATGCGTCCCCGGAAAAGCTGCAGCGGATCGAGCGCCATGCGCATGGCGCCTGTGGTCGACATGTGCTGGCCGCTCTTCTCGTCGATCAGGTTGACGTCGCGCGCCTCGAGCGCCAGCCGCATGTTGGAGGTGAAGCGAATGACCGTGGAGCCGACCTCGGCCCGGTAGCGCGGCCCGATCGCCGAATTCAGCGCCGATTGCGCCTGCCGCGACAAGGGCTCGTCGAAAATGCCGCTTTCGACCGTGAAGATGATGGCGGCGATGATGAAGATCAGCACGCCGATGCAGCCGCCGGCAAGCCCCGCGGTCCGGCGCATGCGCGAGCGCGTCGGCGGGCAATGCACGATCAGCGGATCTTCCGTTCGCGCCGAGGGAAGATCGTGCAGCGCGACGATATCTTTCTTGCGGAATCTAACCTTCTCGCCGCGGATCGCCGACATGCGCCTCGCCTGTCTCCCTGTTCTGTGATTGGACCAGACTGGCTGGACGGTGATTTGTCCAATATATATCTGGCAAATCACCTCTTATCCACAAACCCGGCAAAAGAAAGGTTTCCCCATGGCGGAACTCAGCATCGGCTCCAGCGCGCCCGACTTCGATCTCCCGCGCGATGGCGGCGGACGCGTGAAGCTGACGGATTTCCGCGGCAAGGCATTGGTTCTTTTCTTTTATCCGAAGGACGACACATCCGGCTGCACGACCGAATCGATTGCCTTCACCGCCCTTGCCGACGAGTTCGAACAAGCCGGCGCCGCTGTCATCGGCATGTCGCCGGATTCGGCCGCCTGCCATGACCGCTTCATCAAGAAGCACAAGCTCGGCGTGACGCTTGCGGCCGATGAAGAAAAGACTACGCTGGAGGCCTATGGCGTCTGGAAGCAGAAGAGCATGTACGGCCGCACGTATATGGGCGTCGAGCGCACGACATTCCTGATCCGTCCTGACGGTACGATCGCCACGATCTGGCAGAAGGTCAAGGTCGCCGGACACGCCGAAACCGTGCTGACGGCGGTCAAGAATCTCGCCCCTTGAGTGTAGCGAGAGTAAACTCCAAGAATTCGCCCATGCGTTGAATAAGGCCAAATCTAAGGCTTTATTAACCTTAACAGTGTGTAATCGACCCAATTCAGGCAGGTCCGTGAGTTGGGAGAGTCTCCGTGGCGCACACACAGCAGAACGGCGTATTCGGCAAGCAAAAACAGGAACATATCCTGATCCTTGCCAGCGGCGATCGGGTTCGTCACCTGACCGTCAAGCCGTGGATGGCGGCAATCGCGGTCTGCTTCGTCGGCGTTTTCGCCATCGGCTACCTGCTCGCCACCTCCTATCTCGTGCTCCGCGACGACCTGATCGGCGCAACCATGGCGCGCCAGGCGCGCATGCAGCATGACTACGAGGATCGCATCGCGGCACTGCGCGCCCAGGTCGATCGCGTCACCTCCCGCCAGCTGCTCGACCAGCAGGTGGTGGAAGACAAGGTCGACAAGCTGATGGAGCAGCAGCAGGCGCTGACCTCGCGCCGCGGCAAGCTCGGCCAGTTGCTCGACCGCGCAGAAAGTTCCGGCCTCGACGCCAAGACCGAAACGCCCGCCTCCGCCTATGCGCCTGAGACCAAAGGTAAGCGCGCCGAGCTGCCCGCCGCCATGCAGGCGATCGAGCGGCAACTCGCCGGCGACGCAACGCCGGCTGACGTGACGCCAGACAACTCGACGCTCTCCTACGTGCCGGCCCGCGAAACCATGGGCGACCGCGCCGACCGCGTCTTCTCCAAGGTGACGCTCTCCCTCAAGGGGATTGAGCAGCGCCAGCGCGATCGCGTCAGCCAGCTGACGACGGATGCAACGGACGCGTCGGCTGCGATCTCCAACGTGCTGACCCGTTTCCAGATCCGCGTCCCCGCGGAGACGGCGAGCGTCAAGCCGGACGCGGACAGCGCCGTCGGCGGCCCCTATGTCGAGCCCGAGAGCGGCGACGACTTCGACAATTCGCTGGCACAGCTCGACACCGCCCTCACCCGGCTTGAAACCGTGCGCAACACCGCCTCGTCGCTTCCCTTCCAGAACCCCGCCATCGGCAAGGAAATCACCAGTCCCTTCGGCAACCGCCGCGATCCCTTCATCGGCCGGCTGGCACTGCATTCCGGCGTCGATTTCCGCTTCGCACCCGGCGAAAAGGTCCGCCCGACCGCGCCCGGCAAGGTGGTCACGGCCGGCTGGACCGGCGGTTATGGCAACATGGTCGAGATCGACCACGGCAACGGCATCTCCACCCGCTACGGCCACATGTCCGAAATTCTGGTCAAGGTCGGCGACACAGTCGGCCGTGAGGATACGATCGGTCTCGCCGGCAGCACCGGCCGCTCCACGGGCACGCATCTGCATTACGAAGTGCGCCAGAATGGGCGTGCTGTCGACCCGATCTACTTCATCAGCGCCGGCACGAAACTCGCCAGCTATATAAACTGAACGATCCCGCTAACGGTGGTTTTACCTCAACAACCCTGAGACCGCGCCGGTTCCTTGACTTCTCAACCGTTTCAGCCTATGTGGCGCTGCATTGCGGCATGCAATCCCGCCGACTCAAGCCTGAGCCTGGCCGAACCGGAACGGAAACAGTTTTCCCTTTGACGACATTTGCTGATCTTGGCTTGAGCCAAAAAGTGCTTTCCGCTGTCACCGACGCGGGCTACACGGTGCCAACACCTATTCAGGCTGGCGCGATTCCGTTTGCGCTTCAGCGCCGCGACATTTGCGGCATCGCACAGACGGGCACCGGCAAGACCGCCTCCTTCGTTCTGCCGATGCTGTCGCTGCTGGAAAAGGGCCGCGCCCGCGCTCGCATGCCGCGCACGCTAATCCTCGAGCCGACCCGCGAACTCGCCGCCCAGGTGGCTGAGAACTTCGAGAAATACGGCAAGAACCACCGCCTCAATGTCGCGCTTCTGATCGGCGGCGTTTCGTTCGAAGAGCAGGATCGCAAGCTCGAGCGTGGCGCCGATGTCCTCATCTGCACCCCAGGCCGCCTGCTTGACCATTTCGAGCGCGGCAAGCTGCTGATGAGCGGCGTCGAAATCTTCGTCATCGATGAAGCCGACCGCATGCTCGACATGGGCTTCATTCCCGATATCGAACGCATCGCCAAGATGATCCCGTTCACCCGCCAGACGCTGTTCTTCTCGGCCACCATGCCGCCGGAAATCCAGAAGCTGGCCGACCGCTTCCTTCAGAACCCGGAACGCGTCGAAGTCGCCAAGCCCGCTTCCGCATCCAAGACCATCACGCAGCGCTTCGTCGCGGCGCATGGCAAGGATTACGAAAAGCGTTCGACGCTGCGCGACCTCATCCGTGCCCAGGAAGAGCTGAAGAACGCCATCATCTTCTGCAACCGCAAGAAGGACGTCGCCGATCTGTTCCGCTCGCTGGAACGCCACGGCTTCTCCGTCGGCGCGCTGCATGGCGACATGGATCAGCGTTCGCGCACGACCATGCTGCAGAATTTCCGCGACGGCCAGCTCCAGCTTCTGGTGGCTTCCGACGTCGCAGCTCGTGGTCTCGACATCCCCGATGTCAGTCACGTCTTCAATTTCGATGTGCCCATCCACGCGGATGACTACGTGCATCGCATCGGCCGTACCGGCCGCGCAGGCCGTGCAGGCTCTGCTTTTACCATCGTCACCAGCCGCGACCAGAAGTTCACCGACGCGATCGAAAAGCTGATCGGTGAGAAGATCGAATGGCACAATGGCGATCTCTCGTCGTTGCCGCCGGCCGAGCCGAGCCGTGACGACGATCGCTCGCGTCGCAAGGGCGGCCGTGAGCGGGATAAGGACCGTGGCCGCGGCAGAAATCGTTCGGGTCATAAATCTGATATCGCCGCCGAGGATAATGGCGTCGAGACGATCGAAACAGCAGCCGCACCGGTACAAGCCGCACCAGCAAGGGTCGAAAGCGTGAAGCAAGAGCGCAAAGCAGAAAACAACAGGCAGAACAACAACGCGCGCGACCGCCGCCCTTATCCGGCTAACGACGACAATCGTGACCGCCGCCGCTACCGCGACCATGATGACGGCCCGACGCCAGTTGGCTTCGGCGACGACATCCCCGCCTTCATGCTGATCACGGCAAACGCCAAGATCTGATAGCATGGGCAGCCCCGGCATTGATTTTCCGGGTCTCGGCGTAGGATTGGTAATCCTGCGCCACAGAAAGATCCTCCTCTACAAGCGCGTCAAGGCGCCCGAAGCCGGCCACTGGAGCATTGTGGGCGGCAAGGTGGATCATATGGAGCCGGCCGAACAGGCGGCAAAACGCGAGGCCGAGGAAGAAAGCGGCCTTGAAATCGGCCATGTCAGCCTTCTCGGCCAGACCGAGGTGATCAGCGACGCCGACCGCCAGCACTGGATCTCGCTTCTCTATATCGCAGAAGACTATACCGGTGAGCCTGCATTGACCGAGCCCGACAAGCTGTCGGACTTCGGCTGGTTCGCGCGCAACGATCTGCCGCAACCGCTCTCAGCCTTTGCTGCGGCCGCCATCGGCCATCTCGGCCCGGAACAGTTCTAGAATTGCATTTGGAAAGCGCGGCCGGTCACTCCGCCCGCATCGCCGCCTCGTAAGCCAGCCGCACCCATCCCGCCATCAGCTCCGGATCGTCATAGGCGTCGTCGGGGATCGACCAGTACGGCATCTTCACCGGCTTGCCGGTCTTTCCCTCATAGGTCCACTGGCTGGCGCCGGCCTCGGCGAAGGCGGGCGAACTGACGTCATCGGCCTTCAAAAGCATGTCGCCGCGAAACTCAAGCGCGATGATCCGACCGAGGTGATAGATCCCCTTGCCGCCGAACATGCGCTTGATCGTAACGGGACCAAGCCCCTGAAACATCTCTTCGATTTCGGCCGCGTCCATGATCGTGCCCGTCTTACAGAGTGTAGTAATCGCGGTTCATGTAGAACAGCGCCGGCTTCGCCTCGTCGAACCGCACCGCCATGACTTCGCCGAAGATGATGTGATGCGTCGTCATCTCCTTGATCTCCATCACCCGGCAATCGAAGGAGGCGAGCGCGTCCATCAGCACAGGCGCGCCGGTGACCAACTTGTCGAAGCGGCCCGTCGAGAAACGATCGCCGTCTTCCATCTTCGTGCGCCCGGAAAACGCGTCGGCCAGCGCCTGATGATGCGCGCCGAGCGTATTCAGCGCGAAGATGCCGCTGCGGAAGAAGATCTCGTTCTTCGGATTGCTGTTGTTGAGGCAGACCAGCACCGTCGCCGGGCTGTCCGAGACGGAGCAGGCCGCCGTGATCGTCACCCCGCGCCGCTGGTCGCCGACCGCGGTCGTCACCAACTGAACGTGCCCGCCGAAGCGGCTCATCGCGTCCCTGTAAAGGCCGGGATCGATCGGTTGCTTGCTCAACAAAATTTCACTCCACGAACACACGCATTTCGCGCGCATTATGACGGTCATAGGTTATCTTTTCTACAAACCGATGCCGAAAAGCGACCAATCCGCGCGTTTTTCTTTGACGATCCATTCCGGACGGATAAAAGAGCAGGAATAAACGGTTGGGGCGTGCATCTTTCATGACTATCTCGCGTTGCTTAGGTCTTCTGCCGCTGCTGCTTGTCGCAGCCGGGGAATGCCATGCAGCCGGCGTGACGATTGGCGTCGTCGCCCCGCAGACGGGTAGTTTCGCGCCGCTGGGCGCTGAGATCGTCGCCGGCGCCGAGGCGAAGATTCGCCAGGATGGAGACACCATCGTCACCGTCAACGAGCCCTGCGAGGACAATAGCGGCGGCGCCGTTGCCGATGCGCTGATCGCAGCCAAAGTCCAGGTCGCTATCGGCTTCCTCTGCAGCCAGACGCTGGACGGCGCGCTCCCCAAGCTGAAGGACGCCAACATCCCTGCTATCACCGTCTCCGTGCGCTCCCGCATTCTCATGGAAGATGCGCTGAAGAACGGCTGGCCGCTATTTCGCCTTGCGCCCGCCGATGGCGCCGAAGCCGCGAAGATCATCGAGGTTATCCTGCGCGACTGGGCATCGAGCCCCATCGCGCTCGTCGAGGACGGCACGATCCACGGTCGCGAACTCACTGAAGCCGTGCGCAACGCGCTGGAGCAGAACGGCCTGAAGCCTGTCTTCACCGACACATACCGCCCCGGCCAGGAGCAGCAGATTGCACTCGTTCGCCGGCTCAAGAGAGCGGGCGCGACCAAGGTCTTCATCGGCGGCGACCGCAGCGACGTCTCGATTATCGCCCGCGACGCCAAGGCCGAAAAGATCGCGCTCGACCTGATGGGCGGTGACGGAATGCGCGCAGCCGACCAGCCGCTGCCACTCGCCGACGGCGTGCTGGCCGTGACGCTCCCCGATTATACCGCCCGCGCCGATGCATCGCCCGCTGAAGTCGCGCTGCGCGCCGCAGGCGTCGAGCCGGAAGGCTATGTCCTGCCGGCCTATGCCGCGGTCGAGATCGCGATCAAGGCGGTGCAGGCGGCTGCAAGCGATGAGCGACCAGTCGCCCAGCACCTCGGCGGCATGCCCTTCGACACCGTGCTCGGCCAGATCACCTTCGACGCCGGCCACGAGCTGTCGCAAAACCCTTACCAGCTGATGCAATGGCGCTCCGGGGCATTCGTCCCCTTCAACGCGCCGGCGCAATAAAGCCTGCTTGATCCCAGGCGACTTCAACGGAGAGAGACAATGACCCAGCCCATCCGCATCGCGCCATCCGTTCTGGCCGCCGACTTCGCCAAGCTCGGCCAGGAGGTGCGCGACGTGACCGCGGCCGGCGCCGACTGGATCCACCTCGACGTCATGGACGGTCACTTCGTTCCCAATATTTCCTTCGGCCCCGACGTCATCAAGTCGCTGCGCTCCTACACCGACGCCACCTTCGACTGCCACCTGATGATCGCGCCCGTCGACGACTATCTCGAAGCCTTCGCCAAGGCCGGCTGCGACCGGATCACCATCCACGCCGAGGCCGGCCCGCATCTGCACCGCTCGCTGCAGACCGTGCGCAATCTCGGCAAGAAGGTCGGCGTCACCCTCAATCCGGCAACGCCGCTCTCCGTCTTCGAAAACGTGCTGGATGATATCGACCTGATCCTCATCATGTCGGTCAATCCCGGTTTCGGCGGCCAGAAGTTCATTCCCGCCATGGCCGACAAGATCGCCGCCGCCAAGTCGCTGATCGGTGACCGACCGATCGACCTCGAGGTCGACGGTGGTGTGACGATCGAAACCGCGCCTATGATCGGCAAGGCGGGCGCCAACGTGCTCGTCGCCGGCTCCGCCATCTTCAAGGGCGGCTCGGTCGAGGCCTACAAGCAGGCGATTTCGGCGCTCCGAACGGCGGCTGAAGGGCAATCCAAATAAGATCGGGCAAAGTAGTATCGGGAGCGGCGTGTCGCTGATGGGAGACCGGTTTCGGGCTGCGTACCCGCCCTACTCCGCCGTGCTCATCGGCGCGCCGCTCTGGGCTCTCCAGATGCTGGCCTCGGCGATGAGCACGCTCTATCTGCGCAACGGCCTGGAGACCAGCCACCTCAGTGATCTCGCGATCCTCTATTTCGCCGGCGGCCTGCTTGCCTGGCCCTTTGCGCTGATGCTCGGCCGCTTCTTCGCGCATAAGCGCCGGATCGAGACGCGCTTCGCCGCCTTCTTCGTGGCGCTTGCGGCCTGCACCATCCTGATGACGGCGTTTCTCTTCGCGATGGACTACCGGGTTTTCTACTCGCGCTGGCATGCGCCGGGAGGATCTGTGATCTGGTTTTTCCAGCTCATCTTTACCGGCGCGAGCTCCGTCTACCAGTTCATGGTGCTCGGTTTGCGGCTCTTCGTCCCCCTCGGGCTCGTCTGCCTGCTGGCAACGAGTTTCGCGCTTGCGAAACGCATGCGTTGAGATTGCCGCGCGTCTTTGCTACACGGGCGCCAACATTCCCCTTTAGAACGCCAACATTCCTTACGAACGAAAGCAGGAAGCCATGATCCCGCGCTACTCCCGACCTGAAATGGTCGCCATCTGGTCGCCCGAAACCAAGTTCCGTATCTGGTTCGAGATCGAGGCTCATGCCTGCACCGCGCTCGCCAACCTCGGCGTCATCCCGCAGGAATCCGCGCGCACCATCTGGGAAAAGGGTTCGGTCGCCGAATTCAACGTCGCCCGCATCGACGAGATCGAAGCCGTCACCAAGCACGACGTCATCGCCTTCCTGACGCACCTCGCCGAATTCATCGGCCCCGACAGCCGCTTCGTCCATCAGGGCATGACCTCTTCCGACGTGCTGGACACCACCTTCAACATCCAGCTTGTGCGCGCAGCCGACCTTCTGCTTGCCGATATGGACCGCGTTCTCGCAGCACTGAAGACCCGCGCCTTCGAGCACAAGGACACGGTCCGCATCGGCCGCAGCCACGGCATCCACGCCGAGCCGACCACGATGGGTCTGACCTTCGCGCGCTTCTACGCTGAAATGAAGCGCAACCGCGATCGTCTGGTCGCCGCCCGTGCCGAAGTCGCGACCGGCGCGATCTCGGGCGCTGTCGGCACCTTCGCCAATATCGACCCGAGCGTCGAGGAATACGTGTGCGAGCAGCTCGGCCTCGCCGCCGAGCCGATCTCGACCCAGGTCATTCCGCGCGACCGTCACGCGATGTTCTTCGCGACGCTCGGCGTCATCGCCTCGTCGATCGAAAACGTCGCCATCGAAATCCGCCACATGCAGCGCACCGAAGTGCTCGAAGCCGAGGAGTTCTTCTCCCCTGGCCAGAAGGGCTCGTCGGCCATGCCGCACAAGCGCAACCCCGTACTCACCGAAAACCTGACGGGCCTCGCCCGCCTCGTGCGCATGTCGGTTGTCCCGGCCATGGAAAATGTCGCTCTCTGGCATGAGCGCGACATCAGTCATTCGAGCGTCGAGCGCACCATCGGCCCAGACACGACGATCACGCTGGATTTCGCGCTGAACCGTCTGGCCGGCGTCATCGAGAAGCTGGTGATCTATCCTGAAAACATGCTGCGCAACATGAACCAGTTCAAGGGACTGGTCATGAGCCAGCGCGTGCTTCTGGCGCTCACCCAGGCCGGCGTGTCCCGCGAGGACAGCTACCGTCTGGTACAGCGCAACGCCATGAAGGTCTGGGAAAAGGGCGCCGACTTCCTCGAGGAACTGCTTGCCGACGCCGAAGTGCGCGCCGCTCTGTCGGAAGAGGAAATCCGCGAGAAGTTCGACCTCGGCTACCACACCAAGCACGTCGACACGATCTTCAATCGGGTCTTCGCCAATAGCTGATCGACCTGATCAACTCTTCTGCGGCGCCTTTCGGGGCGCCGCTTTTCGTTTGTCCTTCTGTGAACGCGCGGCATCGATCTTCTTGCGCACGGCGGTAGCCGTCTTCGTAGATTTCGGCGCGGCATCGGCCGCCGCCTGCTTCTCCGCCTGCCCGCCCTTCGCAGCCTTGGCCACCAGCCGATCGAGATGCTTCAGGTCGTCCTCGTCGAGGTTCTCGATACCGATGAACCGGTTCTCTGCATGGCTCGTCAGGATCAGTTCGTCGAGCTTCGCCTGGATGGCGCGCGTATCGCGCGTCTGGGCGTTCTGCAGCACGAACACCATGAGAAAGGTGATGATCGTCGTGCCGGTGTTGATCACCAGCTGCCACGTCTCGGAATAATCGAAGAACGGCCCCGTCACGGCCCAGAGGATCACCAGGATCAGAGCAAGGACGAAGGTCACGGGCTTGCCCGCCCATTCCGACGTCTTCGCCGAAAAGCGCATGAAGATATGCTGCGTGTCTGCCATGTTTGCCTCCCTCAAAGCTTGCACCAGTCAAACTCCAAGGAAGGCATTGTGTTCCGTGGTGGATCATCCGGTCATACGATCGGCGGCGCCACCAGCTTGCGATAGAGGTGCCAGGTCGAATGACCGAGGATCGGCATCACCAGCGCCAGCCCGACGAAGAGTGGGATGGTGGCGACGGCAAGCGACACCGCGACGATCAGCCCCCAGCACAGGACTGGAACCGGATTGGCGAACGTCGCCCGCAGCGACGTCTCCATGGCGGCCACGAGGCCGATGTCGCGGTCGAGCAGGATCGGAAAGGTAACGACGGTCGTCGCCAGCACGATCAGCGCAAAGCCGAACCCGATCAGGTTGCCCCAGATGATCAGCTGCATGCCTTCCGTTGTGCCGAAAATCTCGGAAAAGAAGGCTGACATCGAGCGCGGGAACACGTCGCTCAGCACATTGAGATAGAGCGTCTGCGCGGCCACCAGCCAGACGACGAAGAAGGCAAACAGCATCAGCCCGCCGGTGACGATCGAAGGAAAGGCCGGCGACCGCGTCACTTCCATGGCGTGCCGCCAGGAACTGTCCATCCCAGCCTCCCGCCGCCTGCTGATCTCATAGAGACCAATGGCGGCCAGCGGCCCGATCAGGGCGAAGCCCGCTATCAGCGGAAAGATCATCGGCAGCAGATTGGCGCTCGACGTGGCGACCGCAAGAAAAATGCCCGCGATCGGATACATCAGGCACAGGAACACGTAATGCGATGGTTTTTCCCTGAAATCCGCCATACCGAGCCGGATGGCGTTGAAGACGTCGGCAAGGCCAATTTTATTGATGACCGGGCGCGAATAGACATCGTCCGCGCCGGACATGACGTGAAATGCCGTCATGGCTTTCTCCTCCTCAGCCATTGAGGCCAGCGGCGAAAGCATCGGCGGTGCCGACATCGAACGCGACCGGCAATGCGCTAACATAACAAAAATTGGCCGAGCTGTCCTGCTTTCCCTTGACTTTATCGCCGCGCCTTCTCACATCGGCGGCACCATGAAAGCTTCAGACGCCGAAATCCTCATCATCCCCGGTTACACCAACTCCGGCCCCGACCACTGGCAGAGCCGCTGGGAGGCGAAACTCAGCACCGCGCGCCGCGTCGAACAGGCGGAGTGGTCCAAGCCCGTGCGCGAGGATTGGGCCGCGCGGATTGCCGAGGAAGTCAATAAATCGACCCGCCCGGTGGTGCTTGTCGCCCACTCGCTCGGCGTGCCGTCGCTTCTGCATGCGATCCCGCAATTCGAGAAACCGGTCGCCGGCGCCTTCCTGGTGGCGCCGCCTGATGTCACCAACCCCGACATCCGCCCGAAGCACCTGATGACCTTCGGCCCCTACCCGCGCGAGCCCTTGCCGTTCCCGAGCGTCACGGTCGCCAGCCGCAACGATCCCTTCGGCACTTACGAGCATGCCGACGAGATCGCCGCAAGCTGGGGCTCATTGCTGGTGGATGCGGGAGAGTCCGGTCACATCAACGCCGATTCCGGTCACGGGCCGTGGCCTGAGGGCACGATGGTCTTCGCGCAGTTCCTCAGCCGTCTGAAGGGCTAGAACGCGCTCGCATCTCCACGCGGATAGAACTCAGTCGCCCTCGCCGCGCACGAAAAACACGCTCGCGAACGCCGCGAGCACGACGCATTGCATGATGAACATTGGCCAATCCTGAGCCATGGTTTTTCCTCCATACCCATCATATAGGGCGGAAAACACCGAACAGCTATTTTGCGGGCGTTGTGCCGCCGTGGCAAATGACATCGCCGCGATTGCTCCGCCGGATGCATGTGACCGAGAGCACGACTTTGGGAGCACTGGACAGCGCAATAAGTTTGCTCCGATATTAAGCTCGGCTTAATTCAAATATAAGCAAATTGACACACGCCAGACGAGCGAGTGCGAGCATTGACCAAGAAGAGGCCTGATCAGACGGTTGGTTCGAGCAAAAGCGGTGACAGCATCGCTTCAGCGAATGTTTCCGAACGCGAGACCGACGCGCTGGTCGAGCGCGAGAGCCGCTGGAACTACGCGCTAGTCGGCTCGGATCTCGGCGTGTGGGATCACAACCTCAAGCTTGGAACGCGCTATTACTCCGAAACGTGGAAGACCATGCGCGGCATGGCGCCCGACGAAGAGGCGGATGGAGACTACGACGCCTGGATCGCGCTGATCCATCCCGACGACCGCGCTTTCGTGATTGAGGCGATCGACCGGCAGAACGCCGGAGACCCCAACTTCCGTGTCTTCGAATATCGCGAGCGGCATCGGAACGGCCACTGGATCTGGATCGAATGCCGCGGCGCCTGCGTCGAATGGGACGAAAACGGCGCCCCTGCCCGCCTCGTCGGCACCGACACCGACATCACCGCCCGCAAGGAAGGTGAAGAGCGGCTGGCGCACATGTCGCGGCGGCTTGATCTTGCGCTCGACATCTCGGGGATCGGCGTGTTCGAATCCGATCTCGATGCCGGCACTGTCGAATGGGACGCACGCTTGTTGTGGATCTACGGCATCACGAACCCGACACGCGCCTCGCAGGGCGACGTCTGGACCGAAACGCTGCATCCCGACGACCGGGACAGGGTGCAGGCGACGGTGGCGGAGAACATCGAGCGCCAGTCGGGCTTCCAGCACGAATTCAGGATCATACGTGGCGACGGTGCCGAACGCGTCATCCGCGCCAAGGCGGCCTTCTTCATCGACGGCAACGGCCACCGCAAGCTGATCGGCGCCAATTGGGATGTGACCGAGGAAGTGGCGCTCAACGCCGAACTCCAGCGCGCCAAGGACCTCGCTGAGGCCCACAACCGCGAACTCGAGGCGGCCAAGGAGAGCATCGAGCATCTCGCCCTCCATGACTTTTTGACCGGGCTGCCGAACCGGCGCTACCTCGACCGCAAGCTGGAAGAATATTCGACGAGAGCAAGCACCGGCGACGATACGCTCGCTGTGCTGCACATCGATCTCGACCGTTTCAAGCAGATCAACGACACGCTCGGCCACCGCGCCGGCGACGCCATGCTGAAGCACGCAGCATCTGTGCTGACCGAAACCGTTCGGCCGGGCGATTTCGTGGCCCGCATCGGCGGCGACGAATTCGTGGTGCTCTGCGCACTCGATGTGACGCCGAAGAAGATCTCCAACATGGCCGAGCGCATCGTGCGCGAACTCAGCCGTCCGATCCGCTACGAGCATCACGAATGCCGCTTCGGCGCCAGCGTCGGCATCGCCACCGACAGCGGCCCGATGCTCGATGGCAAGCAGCTCCTGCTCAACGCCGACATCGCGCTCTATCGCGCCAAGAGCGGCGGCAGGAACCGGCACGAGTTCTTCTCCAAGGACGCGCGCCGCCAGGTGATCGCCAGCAAGCGATTGGCCGACGATATCCTGATCGGCCTCGAGCGGCGCGAATTCGTCCCCTTCTATCAACCGCAATTCGACGCCCGCACGCTTGACGTAACCGGCGTCGAAACGCTTGCCCGTTGGCAGCACCGCGAACACGGCCTGCTGGCCCCCGATCGCTTCCTCGACATCGCCGAGGACATCAACGTCGTGGCGACCATCGACGGCGTCATTCTGGAGCAGGCGCTTGTCGATCGCGCCGCATGGGAAAGCGAAGGCATCGTAATTCCAAAGATCGCGGTCAATGTCTCCTCCCGGAGACTTGACGATCCGGCGCTCGGCAAGAAGCTGCGGGCGCTGAAGATCGTGCCTGGAACCATCGCCTTCGAGCTTCTGGAATCCATTTCGCTCGATGATTGCGACGACGCCGTCATCGCCAATCTCCGCCAGTTCCGCCGCCTCGGCATCGACATCGAGATCGACGATTTCGGCACCGGCCACGCCTCGATCGTCAGCCTGCTCAGGCTGAGCCCGAAGACGCTGAAGATCGACCGCGAACTGATCCGCATGCTGCCGACCTCGTCCGAGCAGCGCAAGCTCGTCCGCTCGATCATCGAAATCGGCCGCTCCTTGAGCATCCTGGTGACGGCCGAAGGTGTCGAGACCATGGAGCACGCGCGTATCCTGGGCGACCTCGGCTGCGACGTGCTGCAGGGCTATGCGCTGGCCCGCCCGATGCCGGCAATGCAGATCCCCTCCTTCGTGCGTGCCGCCAGCTGGCGCCAGGCGGCATCTGCCGCCCATACGCCGACGCCACGCAACCCGAGCAAGGCGACCGCCTCCAAATAAAACACTGCAAAACCCCGGCATGAACCTGCGGTCGTTTTGTTAAGCCGGGAAACGGGGTAGGATGCATTTCTTAGACATTCGATTCTCGCATCGGTGCTCCGGAAGACCGGAATCCGGGGAAGGAGTGACAGGCGGATTGTGAAACCCTCGCTTTTCCTTTATGGGGACGCCACGAGATCGATCCACTCGCGCTAATCCCAAGAGCGCCAACGACAAGAGAACAATCGCAATGAACCGTCGCCGCCGTATTTACGAGGGCAAGGCCAAGATTCTGTATGAGGGACCCGAGCCAGGCACGCTGATCCAGTTCTTCAAGGACGACGCCACCGCCTTCAACAAGAAGAAGCACGAAGTCATCGATGGCAAGGGCGTTCTGAACAACCGCATCTGCGAGTTCATCTTCAACCATCTGAACAAGATCGGCATTCCCACGCACTTCATCCGCCGCCTCAACATGCGCGAGCAGTTGATCCGCGAAGTCGAGATGATCCCGCTTGAGATCGTCGTGCGCAATGTCGCCGCCGGCTCGCTGGCCAAGCGCCTGGGCATCGAGGAAGGCGTGGTCCTGCCGCGCTCGATCATCGAGTTCTACTACAAGTCGGACGCGCTCGAAGACCCGATGGTTTCCGAAGAGCACATCACCGCATTCGGTTGGGCAAACCCCGCCGAGCTCGACGACATCATGGCGCTGGCGATCCGCGTCAACGACTTCATGACCGGCCTGTTCTTGGGCGTCGGCATCCAGCTCGTCGACTTCAAGATCGAATGCGGCCGCCTCTATGAAGGCGACATGATGCGCATCATCCTCGCCGACGAAATCTCGCCGGACAGCTGCCGTCTCTGGGACATCGACACCCAGGAAAAGATGGACAAGGACCGATTCCGTCGCGACATGGGTGGCCTTCTCGAAGCCTATTCGGAAGTGGCGCGCCGCCTCGGCATCATCAACGAGAACGAGCCTGTGCGCGGCACCGGTCCTGTTCTCGTCAAGTAACATAACGGCTAAGCAAGACATTCGCTAAAAAGGCAGGGAAGACAAAGTGATCAAGGCTCGTGTAACCGTCACGCTGAAAAACGGCGTTCTCGATCCGCAGGGCAAGGCCATCGAAGGCGCGCTCGGCGCGCTGGGCTTCGACGGCGTCGGCCATGTCCGCCAGGGCAAGGTATTCGACGTCGAAGTCGAAGGCACCGACAAGGCCAAGGCCGAAGGCGACATCAAGGCCATGTGCGAAAAACTCCTCGCCAACACCGTTATCGAGAACTATACTATTTCTCTCGACTAGTGGTTGCGGAGATTGTCCGATGGCTGAAATCAGCAGTGAACTGGTGTATGAACTTCTGAAGCGCGTGCATGCAGACATTGCTGAGCTGAAATTCGGCCAGCGCGGATTGAAGGAAGAGATGAACGCGATGCGCGGAACGATAGTGTCCATGCATCACGACATCCACAACATCTACAGCGTGCTCGACCGTCACGACCAACGCCTCGAACGCATCGAAAACCGTCTCGAACTTCGAGAACTCGCAGAAGCACAAGCAAGGTTTGAACCACACCCATGAAATCCGCCGTCGTTCAGCTTCCGGGCCTCAATCGCGATCGTGACATGATCGCCGCTCTCACCAAGATCTCCGGCCAGACGCCGGTGACGATCTGGCAGACGGAGACCGATATCCCCGATGTCGATCTGATCGTCATTCCTGGTGGATTCTCCTATGGCGACTATCTGCGCTGCGGCGCGATCGCGGCGCGCATGCCGGTCATGCAGGCGATCATTGAGAAGGCCAACAAGGGTGTGAAGGTTCTGGGCGTCTGCAACGGCTTCCAGATCCTCGTCGAATCCGGCCTGCTTCCGGGCGCGCTGATGCGCAATTCCTCGCTGAAGTTCGTCTGCCGCGAGATCAAGCTTGAAGTCGCGAATGCCGAGACGGATTTCACCCGCGCTTATGCCAAGGGCCAGATCATCCGTTGCCCGGTCGCCCATCACGACGGCAACTACTTCGCCGACGCCGAGACGCTGGCGAAGATCGAAGGCAACGGCCAGGTGGTCTTCCGCTACGCCGAGGGCACCAACCCGAACGGCTCGCTGAACGACATCGCAGCCGTCATGAACGAGGGCGGCAACGTGCTCGGCATGATGCCGCATCCGGAAAACCTGATCGAGGCAGCCCATGGCGGTTCCGACGGCCGGGCGTTGTTCGCTTCCGCGCTCGACGTAATCGCTGCTTAACCTTAAACGGATATGAGGCCATTCATCCGGTCCACTGGAGCAAGATCGATGCGCCCTCACCTTCCCCTGACACATGTCCTCGCCATTGCCGCGACCGCGGCACTGGTTGCGTCTTGCCAATCCAAGACACCGGCACCCAGCCAGGACCGCAGCGCGCTGTCGACCATGGAACGTGTGGCGGTAGCCGCCAACAATTGCTGGTTCAAGTCGGGCGACGCGGCGTTTGCCGCCTACAAGCTGGCGCCGGAGCTCAACTCCTTCTCAGGCCGTCCGCGCATTCTCGTCGTCCACAAGGGCAGCCCGGAAAGCCGGCCGCTGCTGGTAGTCCAGGCGGAAGGCAACCCTTCCAAGCTCGACGCCTTCGGCCCGATGATGGACAGCCCGGCACGCCCGCGGATCGCTGGCGATGTCACGCGCTGGGCCGGCGGCAACAAGAGCTGCAGCTAAGCCAGCCTCAGGCTCGCACAGCCTCAATCCCAGAAGAACGACTTGCCGACTTCCTTGCCGGCATCGGCCCTGCTGATGCCGATGTCGAGGAGTTCTGTATCCGTCAAATCCCTGAGCACGCGCCGGCTGGCCCGCTTCTGCTGCCAGAGCGCGACCTTGTCCCAAACGCGGCCGAGAGCGGCCCACACATCGTGCCGGTTGAACCTCGGCGTATCGCGGAATTGTTCGGCTTGATGGAGCCGATTGTCTCTCCTGAAGTCCGGCGCTACTGACATCTCACTATCCGATCGCTGATTGTATGCGTTCACCCTGATAGACTTGACAGGACGAGGGTGACAATCTAGGAAATTGTCATCATGACAAATTGGCTCCCTGATCTCTCGCGCGGTTCCGGCCCGGTCTATCTGCGTCTCGCGGACAATATCGAATCCGCCATCGCCAGCGGCGCCCTGCCCGCAGGCAGCAAGCTGCCGCCGCAGCGCAATCTGGCTTATGATATCGGCGTGACAATCGGCACAATCGGCCGTGCCTACGCACTGGTGCACGAACGTGGCCTAGTGGCGGGCGAAGTCGGGCGCGGCACCTATGTGCTGGACCGGGCAGAGACGGCACCGGGCAATCAGCCCGATCCGCTGACGATTGCGCTCGGCGGCACCAGGACAATCGACGCTCCATCGGGAAAGATCCGCTTCGACACGACGGCGGCTCCTGATCTTGGCCAGGGCAAAGCCATCGGCCGCATCCTTGCCGATATCGGCGAGCAGCAGCTTGCCGAGATCTCCTCCTATTCACGCGTCTTCCCGAAAAACTGGTATGAGGCAGGACGCCGCTGGCTGTCGCGCAACGACTGGGCGCCCGACACCGAAAACATCGTCCCCACGCTCGGCGCGCACGCGGCTGCCATCGCGGTGATCTCGGCCATATCATCGCCCGGCGACAAGATCGTCTTCGAGAACCTCAGCTATACGCAGGTGAGCCGCAGCGCCCGCATCCTTGGCCGGCGGACCATCACGGTCGATTCCGACGAGCATGGCGTCATTCCCGATGATTTCGAGCGGCTATGCTCGCAGCAGCACCCGAAGCTCGCCTTCCTGATGCCGACAGCCCACAACCCGACGCTATCAACCATGCCGCATGAGCGGCGCGCCAAGATCGCCGAGATCGCGCGAAGACATGGGGTCTGGCTGATCGAGGATGATCTCTATGGCGGCATGACCGGCGACGAAAACCCGCTGCTCGCCTCGCTGGCGCCCGATCGTACCTTCCTGATCAGCGGTCTTTCGAAATCGGTGGCCGCCGGCATCCGTGGCGGCTGGGTCGCCTGCCCGCCGCATTTCGCGCAGCGCATCAAGGTCACCCACAAGATGATCACCGGCGGTCTGCCCTTCATTCTGGCCGAAGCCTGCGCCCGGCTCGTCGAGAGCGGAGAAGCGCATGATATCCGCGAGGCCTGCATCACCGAGCTTTCAGGGCGCGAGCGGCTGGCACGCGAAACACTTCAGGGTTTCGATTTCGTCTCGCATCCGCATGTGCCGTTCATCTGGCTGAAGCTTCCCGATCCCTGGCTCTCGGGCACCTTCAAGAACGCCGCCTTCCGCGACGGCGTGCTGATCGACGACGAAGACGAGTTCAAGGCGGCGCGCACCGACAAGGTCTACCACCGCGTGCGCATCAGCTTCTCCTCCCCCAAGGACAGAGGGGAAATGGTTGCAGGTTTGATGACAGTTCGACGCCTGCTTGAAAGTGGCGGCGCCGGATACGACGGTGAGGTCTAGACTTGTTGCAGATCAGCCGCACCCGTTAAAATCTAGGGCTTTCAGCGTCTGTCCGCTTTACCGAATCGATTTGCATGCTACCAATTACGGTGAGGACGGCGATCTGCGCCGGCACCAAAGGCGGCGCATGACAATGAACAGCATGGCATCGGCATCGACTGGCCGCGGACTACTCCTCGCGGCTCTTCTTGCAAACATCTCGCTCCTGCCGGTCTCGGCCCATGCGGATGAAAAGATCTTCGACGAACTGCGCTTTGGCGCCTCGGCGTCGATCCAGGGCGGCCACAGCCACGAAGATGGCGTCTTCCCCGAAGTCACGGTTTTCTTCGACCCATTCGGCCAGGATACGGCAACGGACTGGAAGCAGACGCTGGCGCGTCCGCGCCTGAACCTCGGCACCTCGATCGGCACGTCAGGCGAAGCCACGCAGATATTCGGCGGCTTGGCCTGGACCGTGAACTTCAATGAAAAGGTCTTCGCCGAAGCCGGCTTCGGCGGTGTCTGGCACAATGGCGATCTCGATAACAGCGCCGATGGCCCCGATCTCGGCTGTCGCTTCCTCTTCCACGAATATGTCGGCGCCGGTTATCGCTTCGACGCGCACTGGAATGTCATGGCGCAGGTTGCCCATTCCTCGCACGCAAATCTCTGCGACGGACCGAACAACGGCATGACGCGCGCCGGCATCCAGGTCGGCTACAAGTTCTAAACTTCCCGATATTGCACTCCGAAGCCCGCTCTCTGTGAACAGCGGGCTTTTTTCTGTCGCGCGCCGCACCCACTTAGGCTAAAGACACCGAAATCGCGCAACGGCAGGGACTTCGCAGAGCTCATGACCATTTCCAATACCCGCCCGATCACTCCAGAATTGATCGCCGCCCACGGCTTGAAGCCGGACGAATACCAGCGGATTCTGGATCTGATCGGCAGGGAGCCGACCTTCACCGAGCTCGGCATCTTCTCGGCCATGTGGAACGAGCACTGCTCCTACAAATCCTCCAAGAAATGGCTCCGCACGCTCCCCACCAAGGGTCCGCGCGTTATCCAGGGCCCGGGCGAAAATGCAGGTGTCGTCGATATCGATGACGGCGACGTCGTCGTCTTCAAGATGGAGAGCCACAACCACCCGTCCTACATCGAGCCCTACCAGGGCGCCGCGACCGGCGTCGGCGGCATTCTGCGCGACGTCTTCACCATGGGAGCCCGCCCGATCGCCGCCATGAACGCGCTGCGCTTCGGCTCGCCTGATCATCCGAAGACGAAGCACCTCGTTTCCGGCGTCGTCTCCGGCGTCGGCGGCTACGGAAATTCCTTCGGCGTTCCCACGGTCGGCGGCGAAGTCGAGTTCGACGCGCGCTACAACGGCAACATCCTGGTCAACGCATTCGCGGCCGGCCTTGCCAAGTCCGATGGCATCTTCCTTTCCGAAGCCAAGGGCGTCGGCCTGCCCGTCGTCTATCTCGGCGCCAAGACCGGCCGTGATGGCGTCGGCGGCGCGACCATGGCATCGGCGGAATTCGACGAATCGATCGAAGAAAAGCGCCCGACCGTTCAGGTCGGCGACCCCTTCACCGAAAAGTGCCTGCTCGAAGCCTGCCTCGAGCTGATGCAGACCGGCGCCGTCATCGCCATCCAGGACATGGGTGCGGCCGGCCTCACCTGCTCGGCTGTCGAAATGGGCGCCAAGGGCGACCTCGGCATCCTGCTCGATCTCGACACCGTTCCGGTGCGCGAGGACCAGATGACCGCTTACGAGATGATGCTGTCGGAAAGCCAGGAGCGCATGCTCATGGTTCTCGAGCCCGCCAAGGAAGAGGTCGCCAAGGCGATCTTCGTCAAGTGGGGCCTCGATTTCGCGATCGTCGGCAAGACCACGGATGACCTGCGCTTCCGCGTCATGCACCAGGGCGTTGAAGTCGCCGACCTGCCGATCAAGGATCTCGGCGACCAGGCACCGGAATATGACCGCCCCTGGCGCGAGGCCGACAAGCGCGCACCGCTCCCTGCCAATCTGGTGGCAGCCCCCGAGGATTACGGCCAGACGCTGCTCCAGCTCGTAGGCTCGCCCAACGAATCCAGCCGCCGCTGGGTTTACGAACAGTATGACACGCTGATCCAGGGCAACTCGCTGCAGCTGCCGGGTGGCGACGCCGGCGTCGTGCGCGTCGACACGCATCCGACCAAGGCGCTTGCCTTCTCCTCCGATGTGACGCCGCGCTATGTCGAGGCCGATCCGTTCGAAGGCGGCAAGCAGGCTGTGGCCGAATGCTGGCGCAACATCACCGCGACCGGCGCCGAGCCGCTGGCGGCGACCGACAACCTCAACTTCGGCAACCCGGAAAAGCCCGAGATCATGGGCCAGCTGGTGCAGGCCGTGAAGGGCATCGGCGAAGCCTGCCGCGCGCTCGATTTCCCGATCGTCTCGGGCAACGTCTCGCTCTACAATGAGACCAACGGCGTCGCGATCCTCCCGACCCCCACCATCGCCGGCGTCGGCCTGCTTGGTGACTGGAAGAAGATGGCGCGCATCGGCAGCGCATCCGATGGTGACAAGGTCATCATGATCGGCACCGACGGCAGCCACCTCGGCTCGTCCATCTATCTCCGCGACATTCTCGGCAGCACCGACGGCCCGCCGCCGGAAGTCGATCTCTTCGCCGAACGCCGCAACGGCAACTTCGTCCGCTCGGTTATCCGCAACGGCCAGGCAACCGCCTGCCACGACATTTCCTCGGGTGGCCTCGCGCTTGCTCTGGCGGAAATGGCGATGTCCTCCGGCAAGGGCCTGAAGATCAGCCTCAGCGAAGGTCGCGGCGAAACCCACGGGCTCCTGTTCGGTGAAGACCAGGCGCGCTACGTGCTGACCGTTCCGGCCGACGTCGCCAGCTTCGTCTGCGCCAACGCCGAAGGTGCGGGCGTTCCGTTCCGCCGCCTCGGCACGGTCGAGGGCGACGCGCTTGTCGTCGACGATCTGCTGTCGCTGCCGATTCAGCAATTGCGCCACGCCCATGAATCATGGTTCCCTGAATTCATGGATGGCAGCGGCACGCTCGCTGCCGCGGAATGATGCGCAAGGAGTAATCGACCATGGCCATGAAACCCGGTGACATCGAAGACATGATCAAGGCCGGCATCCCCGGCGCAAAGGTGGTCATCCGTGATCTGGCCGGCGACGGCGATCATTACGCCGCCGAAGTCGTAGCCGAAGCCTTCCGCGGCAAGAGCCGCGTGCAGCAGCACAAGATGGTCTACGACGCGCTCAAGGGCAACATGGGTGGCGTTCTGCACGCTCTGGCACTGCAGACCTCGGCGCCGGAATAAGGCCTGCCGTCATAGCCTGTTAAAAGATGCCCGGTTCCGCCGGGCATCTTTGATTCTCAGCCGCGAACGCGGCAGGCTTCTTCACCAACGCATACAGCACGCAACGGTTGACGAACCGCAATCCGTAACGGATCGGCAACAGCCGGGACATCAGACCGATAGGGCCCTCCTTTTTTTGTTCGCACCTGCTGGAATTCCGGTCGTCACATGCTATCTAAGCTTAACGATTGAAACGGCGGGCCTTTAACTCGCCTGTTGAAAGGATTAGGTCCCATGAGCGGCATCAACGAATTCATCGACAACGAAATCAAGACCAACGACGTCGTCCTCTTCATGAAGGGCACGCCGCAGTTTCCCCAGTGTGGTTTCTCCGGCCAGGTCGTGCAGATTCTCGATTACATCGGTGTCGACTACAAGAGCGTCAACGTGCTCGCTGATTCGGAAATCCGCCAGGGCATCAAGGATTACTCCAACTGGCCGACCATTCCCCAGCTTTACGTCAAGGGTGAATTCATCGGCGGCTGCGACATCGTCAAGGAAATGTTCCAGGCTGGCGAATTGCAGCAGCACTTCCAGGAAAACGGCGTAACCGTTCGCGGCGCCGCTTGACCTGACCGGTCACCGGGCGTCCGCCCGGTTTCCATTTCTGTATTTTGAGTCCGAGGCGCTGTGCTGAACAGCGCCTTGGCCTGTTTTTGGGAATTACATTGTGACAGATTCATCACAAACCGCGCACGTGGGTCGTATCCCCATGGGCAAGGGTGAGTTCATCGCGCTGGCCGCCTTCCTGATGGCGATCAACTCGCTGGCGATCGACATCATGCTGCCAGCGCTGCAGCAGATCGGCGCCAGTCTGAACGTCGAAAGCGAAAACCATCGCCAGTTCGTGGTCTCCAGCTATCTTCTCGGCTTCGGTTTTGCCCAGCTCATCTACGGTCCGCTGTCCGATCGCTTCGGGCGCCGCCTTCCCCTGCTGGCCGGCATCGGCATCTATATCTGTTCCTCGCTCGGCAGCGCACTGGTTCCCACCTTCGAAGGCTTGCTGATCCTGCGCTTCATCCAGGGTCTCGGCTCCGCGGCCACCCGCGTCATCACCATCTCCATCGTTCGCGACATCTACGGCGGCCGACAGATGGCCGAGGTCATGTCGCTGATCATGATGGTCTTCATGATCGTTCCGGTTATCGCGCCCGGCAGCGGCCAGATCATCATGCTGTTCGGTAGCTGGCACCTGATCTTCCTGTTCATCGCCGTTATGGCAGCGCTCATCGCCGGCTGGGCCTATATCCGCCTGCCCGAAACGCTGCGTCCGGAAAACATTCGTCCCTTCACCGCGAAATCGGTGCTCGGCGGCTTCAAGCTGGTTCTGACGAACCGCATCGCGCTCTGCTACACGATCGCCAGCACCTTCATTTTCGGCTCGCTGTTTGGCTTCATCAACTCGGCGCAACAGATCTATGTCGGCATCTATGGCTTGGGCGTCTATTTTCCCTTCGCCTTCGCCGGCGTCGCGGTCTTCATGTCGATGTCGTCATTCCTGAACTCGCGCCTTGTCGGCAAGTTCGGCATGCGCCGCCTGTCGCATGGAGCTCTCCTTGCCTTCATCACCATCAACACGGTCTGGCTGCTAGCCCTGATATTCGGCCCGCATCCGATGCCGTTCTTTCTGTTCATCGGCTTCTTCGGTCTGGCGATGTTCAATTTCGGCTGGATCGGCTCGAACTTCAATTCGCTTGCCATGGAGCCGCTCGGTCACGTCGCAGGCACCGCCTCGTCGGTCCTAGGCTTCATGAGCACCGTCGGCGGCGCATTGATCGGCGCCGGCATTGGCCAAGCCTTCAACGGCACCGCACTTCCCATGGTCGCCGGCTATTTCACGGTCTCTATCATTGGCCTCGTTTTCGTGCTGATCGCCGAGAAAGGAAAGCTCTTCCAGCCGCATAATCCGGCTGTTTGAGCATGCATGCGACGGTTGAGACACATCTATATTTCAGGACAATCATATGACGCCGCCCCATAAGCCGCACACCGAAAACCAGGGATCCAGCCGCATCGGCATGGGCTTCCTCGAATTCGTCATCACCATCGCCATCATGACGGCAAGCGTCGCCATGGCGATCGACAGCATGCTGCCTGCCCTGCCCGCCATGGGCCATGCGCTCAACGTTGCCAACGCCAACGACGCGCAGCTCGTTATCGGCGTCTTCTTCCTCGGCTTCGGCGTCTCGCAGATCATTTTCGGCAGCCTGTCGGACACATTCGGCCGCCGCAACATCATGCTCGGTGGCCTCGCGGTCTATGTGCTCGCCATGTTCGGCGCCGCCGCCACCGGCAGCTTCGAAATGCTGCTCGTCATGCGCTTCATTCAGGGCCTCGGCGGTGCGGCCGTCCGCATCACCACCATGGCCGTCGTTCGCGATTGCTTCGGTGGCCGCGAGATGGCGCGCGTCATGTCCTATGTCATGATCGTCTTCATGATCGTGCCGATCGTCGCTCCCTCCGTCGGCCAGTTGATCATCACCTATGCCAACTGGCACTGGATCTTCATCCTGCTCGGCATCGTCGGCGCCATCCTGTTCATCTGGGCATCCCTTCGTTTGAAGGAATCGCTGCCGCGCGAAGAGCGTATCCCACTCTCCTTCGGCAATGTGGTGGACGGCTTCAAGACGGTTCTGACCAACAAGATCACCTGCGGCTACATGATCGGCCTGACCATGTTCACCGCCGTCATCAGCGCCTACGTGATCTCCGTCCAGCAGGTCTTCGGCGAGGTCTACGGCCTTGGCGATTGGCTTCCCATCGCCTTTGCCGCCACTGCCGGTGGTATCGCGGTCGCCAACTTCGCCAACGGCTTCTTCGTGCGCAAGTTCGGCATGCGCCGTATCTCGCACGTCGCGATGATCCTTTTCACCATCATCTCGGCGATCGGCTTCTTCAAGGCGCTCGGCGGCACACCAAGCTTCACGCTGGCCTACACGCTGTTCACGATCCTGCTGATGATGTTCGCCGTGATCGCTACCAACTTCACGGCGATCAGCCTGGAGCCGATGGGCAACCTCGCTGGTACCGCGACCTCCATCACCGGCTTCGTCTCCACCACCTTCGGCGCGATCCTTGGCGGCGTCGTCGGCCAACTGTTCAACGGCACGGTACAGCCACTATTCGGCGGATTCGCGCTGTTCGGCCTGATCAGCATCGCAGCCACGCTCTGGGCCGAAGGCGGCAAGCTCTTCACCCACCCGGGCGACGATCCGCAGCTCGATCCGGGCGCTGGACATTTCTAAACATCAAGAGGCCCCGGCAACGGGGCCCTTTCAATTCCGCACGGCAGCCTATCGCGTTGCCTCGGTCGCCAGCTTCAGTCCCAAAAAGGCGAAGGAAACGGCAAAGGCTCGGCGCATCCAGTTCATCGCACGCCGGCTCTGCAACAGTCTCTCCCGTCCCGTTGCGGCAGCGACCGCGTATCCCATGAACACCGCAAAGGTCATCATGGTGAAGCCAAAGCCGAGTTCGACCAGAACGCCGATCGAGCTGCCCGCTGGGACGAATTGCGGAATGAATGCAATGAAAAACAGCGGCAACTTGGGGTTCAGAATGTTCAGCAGAATTCCGCGCCACACGAGCCGCCCTGCGGATGCTGTCGCGCACGGCCGAACCGACAGCCCCTCATGATCGTTGAGAACAGCCCAGGCCATCCAGATCAGGTATGCAACACCGGCAAACTTGACCGTCTGGAACAGGATCGCGCTGGTGTAGAGCACAGCGGCGAGCCCGGCCATGGCGACTGCCAGATGAAGAACGGTAGCGACAGTACAGCCGATTGCGGCCCAGAAGCCGGCGCGAATTCCCCCACCCAGAGTGGACGAAAGCGTATAGATCACGCCGATCCCCGGCGTCACACATATGATGAAAGCGGTCAGAAGATACTCGAAGCTCATTGGTGTTCCTCCCGAAAACGTCGGCAAGCACAACATGCTTCAAGAAGGGTTCCCGCTCAAGCCTGACGCGGCCACACATTCCGTGCGGCCGCATCTCAAGCGAGCATCCCTTAAACCGTAAACACCTCGCGCCGAAGCAGCTCCCAGCTCTCCTTGTCCGGCGCGATCAGCAGGCCACCGTCGACATGCTGCGGCAGATAGGCTGAGCCATCGAAGCGCGCCGCGTAGCCGCCGGCTTCGACGCAGGCGAGCGTGCCGCCGAGGTGGTCCCAGGGCATCAGCTTGTTGTACATCAGATAATGCACATGGCCGCCGGCGAACGCCCGGTGTTCGTGGGCGGCGCAGCGATAGTTGCAGATGAAGCGGACCTTGGCGAGGTTGGCGAGCACTTCGGCGCGCTTGCCGGGCGCCAGAAAGCCCGTCGAGGCCATGCCGACCATCTGCTCGAGTGCGACAGGCTTGGCGACCGAAAGCCTCTGCGTATCGCCATCGGGACGCTTCAGCCATGCGCCGGCGCCCTTTTCGGCAATAACCCAGTCGTCGCCCATCGGATCGTAGATGATGCCGGCGATGCATTCGCCGTTCGCGACCACCGAGGCCATGACGCCGAAGGCGGGAATGCCCGAGGCGAAATTGAAGGTGCCGTCGACGGGGTCGACGATGATCGACAGCGACGCGTCCTTCAGCTTACCAAGCAGCGCCGGATCCGCTGCGACGGATTCCTCGCCGATGAACAGCGCCTCCGGCCACAGCGTCGCGACCTCGGCCTTGATCATACGCTCGGCTTCGAGATCGGCTTCCGTCACCAGATCGGTCGCCTCGGTCTTGGCGCGCACATCGTCGCTGCCGAGCCGGCGGAAGCGCGGCAATATTTCCGCCTTCGCCGCCCGCCGCAAGAGATCGGCAAGCGTCGTGACATCTATCCTGGAAACCATGGTTCATCCTTCCTGGCGCTGTGACATGTCGAAAGACTATGCCGCAATTTTGCGACAACGACATGTGTCAAAACAAGAGCTTACGCCCGCAACGAAATCAGGTCTTCGGCGCGGTATCGCCCGCCATCAGGCCGGCGAAGTCGAAAAGCTTGGGGTCGAGCAGATGCGACGGGTTCACATGCGAGAGCGCGCGCAGCATCGTGTCCTTGCGGCCGGGCATGCGGCGCTCGATATCGGCGAGCATGTCCTTCATGGCGTTGCGCTGCAGTCCGTCCTGCGAACCGCAGAGGTCGCAGGGGATGATCGGAAACTGCATGGCGGCGGCGAATTTCGCCATGTCGTCCTCGGCGCAATAGGCCAGCGGCCTGAGCACCATCAGGTCGCCCTCGTCGTTCAGGAGCTTGGCCGGCATCGAGGCCAGGCGGCCGCCGTGGAAGAAGTTCATGAAAAAGGTTTCGAGAATATCCTCGCGATGGTGGCCGAGCACCAGCGCGTCGCAACCTTCCTCGCGAGCGATACGATAGAGATTGCCGCGGCGCAGACGCGAACAGAGCGAGCAATAGGTACCGCCGGCCGGAACCTTCTCCTTCACGATCGAATAGGTGTCGCGATACTCGATCCGGTGCTTGACGCCGATCTTCGCCAGGTACTCAGGCAGGATATGCTTTGGAAAGTTCGGCTGGCCTTGATCGAGATTGCAGGCGACGAGCTCGACCGGCAGCAGGCCGCGCCATTGCAGGTCGAGCAGCAGTGCCAGCAGGCCATAGGAATCCTTCCCACCGGAAAGCCCGATAAGCCAGCGCTTTTGACCCTTGAGCATGCCGAAATCGTCGAAGGCCTGGCGCACCTGGCGCAGCAGCCGCTTGCGCAGCTTGTTGAACGAAACGGAGCTTGGCGCATCGGCAAACAGCGCATGCGCGATCGCGCCCTCGGTTTCAGGCGTTTCCAGCTCGTCTCCGATGCTTGGCGCGATATTGGCTGCGATATTCATTGTCTCATCCGTTCTGGCCCCAGGTCGAAACCAAATCCCGTCTAGCAGAAAGCCGCGCCACAACCCAGCATCAATCGCCGAAAACCGACCATCCCGTACGCGCCGCCAACATTTCCAGCGCAACGGCGCCGAGCTGCGAGTTGCCGACCTTGTTCAGCCCCGGCGACCAGACCGCGATCGAGGCGATACCGGGCGCCACCGCGAAGATGCCGCCGCCGACGCCGCTCTTGCCGGGAAGGCCGACGTGATAGGCGAAGTCACCGGATCCGTCATAATGGCCGCAAGTCAGCATCAGCGCATTGATGCGCCGCGCGCGCTTGGGCGAGACTACCGAATGGCCGGTCATCGGGTTCGCACCGCGGGCGGCGAGAAAGAGACCGGCGCGGGCCAGTTGCTCGCAGGTCATCGACAGCGCGCATTGGTGGAAATAGACGCCGAGCACATGCTCGACCGGATGATCGATGTTTTTGTAGGCGCGCATGAAATTGGCGAGCGCGAAATTGCGGTAGCCGGTCTGCGTCTCCGACTTGGCAACCTTGTCGTCGATCGTCACCGTCTCGTCATCGGCCAGATAGCGCACGAAGCGCAGGACCTCGCCGATCGCCTCGCGCGGCTCGTGTCCGGCAAGCACCACGTCGGCAACGGCAATCGCGCCGGCATTGATGAACGGGTTACGAGGGATGCCGGCTTCCTGCTCAAGCTGGACGATCGAGTTGAAGGAATTGCCTGAAGGCTCGCGCCCGACCCGCTTCCACAGCCCCTCGCCGACCTTGCCGAGCGCCAGCGTCAGCATGAAGACCTTGGAGATACTCTGGATCGAGAACGGCACGGCAGCATCGCCGACGCTATAGACCTTGCCATCGACAGTGACGACCGAGAGCCCGAACTGGGAGGGATCGATCTTGGCAAGCTCCGGAATATAGTCCGCGACCTTGCCCTCGCCGATACGCGGCTGGAGTTCGGTGTAGATACTGTCGAGGATTGCCTGCAAATCCGTCATCACGACCCCTCTCAAGATAACAAAAAAGCCGCCCCGAGAGGCGGCTTTTCCGTATGCGAAAACGCCTCGCGATTAACGCGAATAGAATTCGACCACCAGGTGCGGTTCCATGACAACAGCGTACGGTACGTCGCTGAGAGCCGGTACACGAGCGAAGGTAGCGACCATCTTGTTGTGGTCGACTTCGATGTACTCAGGAACGTCGCGTTCAGCCAGGCTGATAGCTTCGAGAACCGAAACCAGCTGCTTGGACTTCTGACGAACTTCGATGACGTCGCCGGCCTTGCAACGGTAGGAACCGATGTTGACGCGAACGCCGTTCACGGTCACGTGGCCGTGGTTGACGAACTGACGGGCAGCGAAGACGGTCGGAACGAACTTGGCGCGATAAACGATCGCATCCAGGCGGGATTCCAACAGACCGATGAGGTTTTCAGAAGTGTCGCCCTTGCGGCGAGCTGCTTCGGCGAAGATCGCGCGGAACTGCTTCTCGCGCAGGTCACCGTAGTAACCCTTGAGCTTCTGCTTGGCGCGCAACTGCACACCGAAGTCCGAGAGCTTGCCCTTGCGGCGCTGGCCGTGCTGGCCCGGGCCGTATTCGCGGCGGTTCACCGGGGACTTAGGACGGCCCCAGATGTTTTCGCCCATACGGCGGTCAATTTTGTACTTGGACGATTCGCGCTTGCTCATCGTATTTCCTTTCAGAGTGTTACGGCGGTCTGTTTCCAAACCGCTCGAAGGAAACACGCCCTCCTTTGGCCTCTTTGAGGGAGGCCCGACAGGATTTTCCGGTTACGCGAACTGGAAACTCCACGGGACATGTCAAATGAAACACGGGACATTGCTGCCCCGTGCTGGCGCGGTCTTTAGGGTGAAGTCACTGGAATGTCAATCACAATCCATGGCAGCACCGGCAAAACCGTATGATCTCGAGAAAGCCGGAACTGCTTGCTTCCAAGAAAGCCGGTACGGCTTACTTCATCGCTGCCTTCTGGACTTTAAGGCCAAGCGCGTCGCTGATCGTGTAGAACAGGTCGGTCTGGTCGGTCAAACCACTGACGTTGGCCGCACGCGGACCGTAGGCCGCGATACGCAGCTGCGCGCCGGTGTGACCCTGGTCGTCGACCTCGTCCGAGTTGCCGTAGCTGACGGCCATCACGGCGCCGTCCTTGGTCATCAGCGCTTCCGTCAGGCCGGGAGCCTTTGTGCTTGCATCGATGATCTGGCTGGCATGTGCGTGGTCGGCGGTGACGATGACGAGCGTATCGCCCTTCTGCTCCGCAAACCTCAGCGCCTCCTGAACGGCTTCGTCGAGGTCGACGGTCTCGCCGATCTGGCCGCAAGGGTTGGCGGCATGGTCCTGCTTGTCGATCGAGGCACCCTCGACCTGCAGGAAGAAGCCCTTCTCATTGGTGCTGAGGAGCTCGATCGCCTTCGACGTCATCTGCGCGAGCGTCGGAGTGGCGGCCGTGCGTTTCTCGTTTGGCTTGCAGACGACGGGCTCCTTCTCGACATTGCCGTAGTGGCTGGCCTGCGGGCCCTGCCAGCGGATCGGCATGTTGCCCTCGGCGAAGAGACCGAGAACCGGGGCGCTGTCATTGGCCTGCTTGACGGCGGCAAGCTCATCGGCGTTCGTGACGATCTTGTAGCCGCGCTCTTCGGCCTGCTGGCGCAGCGTCTTGCCCTTCCATTCGCCGGCCTTCGCCGTCTCGCCAAAGCTCTTGGCGCCGCCGCCGAGCGTCACGTCGGCGCGCGCATTGATCAGCTGCTCGGTGATCGAGCCCTTGCCGCCGTTTTCGAGCGCATTGCTGGCGCACTTCTCGGTGGTTGCTTCAGGACCGTAGCACTTGCGCTGCGTCACATGGGCGATCTGCACGGCAGGCGTCGCGTCCTGCAGCTCGGCGGTGGACACGTTGCCCGTGGCGAGACCGGCGGCCTTGGCCTTCTCCAGCAACGTCTCGTGCGCCTCTTCGCGGATATCGACGCCGATCGCACCGTTATAGCTCTTCACGCCCGTCGCCCAGGCAGTGCCCGATGCGGCGGAGTCGGTCACATAAGTCGGCTTGCCGGTCTTCTTGTCGAGCGAGTAATGGGTGTACTGGCCGGTGACAGGCAGCGCGTCGATGCCCTTGAAATACTGGCCGGCGCCGACGGCGTAGTTGCGCGCGATGGTGATTTCGGAATCACCCATGCCGTCGCCGATCAGGAGGATGACGTTCTTCGGGCGGCCGTCAACGATCGCGGCGCGGTAGGCTTCAGTGATGTCGCCGGAGATGCGGCGTGCGCCGCCGGGCGTGCTCAGGTCCTCGCTCGCGCCGCGCTCCATGAGCTTGGTCGCTGCGGCATCGGCGGCATGAACAGGCTGAATGGCAACGGTGGCAAGCAGCGCTGCTGCGAATGCGGTGATTGCACGGGTGGAATTCGACATGGCCAACATCTCCTCTGGGCAAAAGGTCTACGCCCGCGTGGGGCATGCGGGGTTATCCACCCCTGAGATGAACAGCATGTGACACGAGCAACCCTATCGTGTACCGAACGCCGATACACGACAAAAAACCGCAAGGCGGCTTTCCAGCTCGAAATGTGAATATGGAAGCTAGCCGCTTTTACTCAGCAGCCGACTGCAAGTCATCCGCGTCGGGAGCGTTGGCATCACCAGGCGCCGTCTGGCAGTTGATGTCGGGGAAAGCGACGATGCGCTTGCCCGAGAAATCCGTGTGGACGACCACCGTCCCCTGCTCCTCGAAATAGCCGAGGAGACGCCGGGCGCGACGCGCGGAATGCGTGCCATAGGCGCGCGCGATGCGGGCGTCTGACGGGCAAGGCTCGCCGCACACGGCCGCCTTGGCGAGCATCAGAAATACGCCCTGCAGATCATCGGTCACGCTTGATGACAGCGACAGGGCCGTTGCCCATGCTTCCGTCCCGGCGGTCTCGGGATCGACGCCCGAGCGCGATACCGCGACGCGGCGGCGGAATTCCGGCAGCGACATCGGCGATCCCGGCACGCGGCGCATGCGAAGGCGCACGAGGAACTCCTGGTAAAGCACCGAATCCGTGCGAAAACCCGAACCCGGATCGTCGAGGATTTCGCTCAATACGGCCGAGACGCGCTCCTCGCGGTCTTCCGCCGACATTTCCGGCTGGCTGGCGCGGCCTTCGACCGGCTGCGGCGCGGTGGCGGCGGGTGCGGAGCGCGAAAGCTCGGCCAGGATATCGGTTGTCGGGCGTGGCGCGGGTGCAGCGCGGCGCACGATCGGCCGCTGGAACTCTTCGGGATCCGGCGTGAAGATCAGGTCTTCGACATCCTGCGGCGAGTCCGGTAGCGGCATCAGCTTTGGGCTCGACGAACGCGCCGAGGTCTCGACATTGCCGATCTGGATCGGCAGCGGACGGCGCGACAGAGCCGGGCCGAGTGCCACGAAATTACCGCGCTTCAGGTCGCGGAACATTTCCGCCTGGCGCCGGTCCATGCCGAGCAGGTCGGCGGCGCGCGCCATGTCGATATCGAGGAAGGTGCGGCCCATCAGGAAGTTCGAGGCTTCGGCAGCGACATTCTTGGCGAGCTTGGCCAGACGCTGCGTGGCGATGACGCCGGCGAGACCGCGCTTACGGCCACGGCACATCAGGTTGGTCATCGCGCCGAGCGACATCTTGCGCGCATCGTCCGAGACTTCGCCGGCAACCGACGGGGCAAACATCTGCGCTTCGTCGACGACGACGAGAACCGGATACCAGAATTCGCGATCGGCATCGAACATGCCGTTGAGGAAGGCGGCGGCGGCGCGCATCTGCTGCTCGATCTCGAGCCCTTCGAGCGTGAGCACGCAGGAGACGCGGTGCTGGCGAATACGATTCGCAATGCCCGCAAGCTCTGCCTCCGTGCGCTCGCCATCGACGACCACGTGGCCGAACTTGTCGCTCAACGTGACGAAATCGCCCTCGGGATCGATGATGACCTGCTGCACCCACGGCGCGGATTGCTCGAGCAGGCGTCGCAACAGGTGCGACTTGCCGGAGCCGGAATTGCCCTGAACAAGGAGACGGGTCGCCAGAAGCTCCTCGATATCGAGCGTGGCCGGATTGCCTCCCGACGCCGATCCCATATCGATACCAACCTGCAAGTCCCATTCCCCTTCTGAAATCAACGCCACTCTTTAGCAGATTCGCAGTGGAATGCTCGGCCTACCGAACAAAACCCACAACCAATCACACCTTTTCGAATCAGGCCGCCTTGTCCGCCACGGCCGCGCTTGCTTGGCTCTCGGCGCGCGGGATCAGCATGCGGGTGAAAAGCAGGCTGACGGCCAGCGGAATGAGCAGGATACCCAGCCCGACACGCAGCCCGAACGCTTCGGCGACGAAGCCAATCGCCGGCGGACCGACGAGGAAGCCGCTGAGCGCGATAAAGGTCAGGATGGCGACGCTGGAAGCCGCCGGCCGGTCCGTCAGGCTGGCCGATGCCGTCACCGCCAGCGGGAAGCCGACCGAGACGCCGACGCCAATCGCAGCGAAGCCGATCAACGCCACCGCCGTGTTCGGTGCCAAGAGCACGATCACCATGCCGGCAAGCGACGCGCAGCCGCAGGCCCGGGCGATGGCAACGGCGCCGAAGCGGCTCTTCATGTAATCGCCGCCGAAACGCCCCGTCGCCACGAGGCAGGCGAAGACGGAGTAGCCGAGACCGGTCAGCGCGCCGGTCGCAAACAGCACGTCGCGCAGATAGACCGCCGACCAGTCGGCGATCGCGCCCTCGGTCATGGTGATGCCGAAGGTGAAGGCGCAGATGCCGAGAAGGGCGGCACTCGGCAGCTTGAACGGCGCGCTTTGCGCATGCGATGCCTCGGCAGACGGGTCGGGGCCGAGCGGCAACCGCACGCTGACGAAGAGCGCGATCGGCAGCACCAGCAGCGCGATCAGGGCGATCGACCAGTTCGCCGGCAAATGCAACGCCGCGGCCCCCACGCCGAGCAAGCTGCCCGCCATGATGCCGAGGCTCCAGAAGCCATGGCAGCGGCTCATGATCATCAACCCGGTCGTCTTCTCCGCCCGGTCGGCCTCGACATTGAGCCCAAGCTCAAGCGTCGACAGCGTGACGCCAAGGATCATCAGCGCGAAGAACAACGTCGTGATGTTGTCGGCGAAGGCCGGTAGCGAGACGACCGCGAGAAAGGCCACGAAACCATAGATAATCGTCGCGTGCCCGCCGATTTTCGCGACCAGCCGGCCGGCGAAGGGCAAGGTCATCAGCGTACCGATCGGCAGCCCGAGCAGCGCGATGGCGAGATCGGCCGGCCCCATGCCAAGCTTCGCCTGCACATCGGGTATGCGCGGCAGCCAGCTGCCGAAGGCGATCGGCTGCAGAAAGAAGATCAGCATCACAAGTCTTTGAAACGACATAAGACATTCCCCTGTTCGCGTCAGGGAGCCGAAGCCCGCGAACGATTCTCCATCTGTGAGCTTGCGATATCGGCATCGCGAAGGAAAGCGCCGACGGCGCGGAAGATCGCCGCAACGAGGCGATGTCACCTGATGGTGAGACCAAATCCCTGCATCAGCCGTTTCGTCGAAAAATCCGGATTGCCCGAGGTGAAGACGGCGAAGTCGAAATTGTCGGGATGGACGGCATCGGCCACTTCAGGGACGAGGCTGCGCGCGCGCCGGGCAATCGCCTCGGCCGGATCGAGCCAATCCACCGGCCACGGCGCCAGTCTCCGGAAGATGTTGGCCATGAACGGATAGTGCGTGCAGGCAAGCACGACGATATCCGTCTTCCTGCCATCCTTCTCGACGAAGCACTGGGCGATCTCGCCCATGACAGCCTCATCGGAGAGCGTATCACCGCGAATATAGGCTTCCGCCATGCGGGCGAGGTTTTCCGAGCCGACGAGGCGCACATGGCACTGCTGCGCGAAGGACTGGATCAGGTCGCGCGTGTAGGCGCGCTTTACGGTTCCGGGTGTCGCGAGCACCGAGACGAGGCCCGAGCGCGTCCGCTCCGCCGCCGGCTTGATCGCCGGCACGGTGCCGACGAAGGTCATGCCGGGAAATGCGGCGCGCAAGTCGGCGCCGGCAAGTGTGAAGGCCGTGTTGCAGGCGATGATGCAGACCTCGGGGTCGTGCTCGCGAAGCAGCCGGGCGAAGAGATCGATGATCCGCTCCTTCAGCGCCTGCTCTTCCCAGCCGCCATAGGGAAAGCCGGCATCGTCGGCCACATAGATGAAACCGCGTTCGGGCATCAACACCCGCGCCTCGCGCAGCACCGTCAGCCCGCCAATGCCTGAATCGAAGACTAGGATTGGTTTCAGCTCATGCGTCGCTGCTGTCATCTTCCTGCTGTTCCTTGACGTCTGCGGGCGCCCGGCTTCCGCGCGGATATTGCCGCGAGAAACGGTCGAGGGAGGAGATCACGCCGCGCATCACGCTGATTTCCTGCTCCGTGAAGGCGCGGCGGGAAAGGACTGCCCGGAGATTGTCGATCATTTTCGGCTTTTTCGCGGGCGGATGGAAATAATTGCGCGAATCCAGCGCCTCTTCCAACTGGTCGTAGAGCCCGTGCAATTGTTCCTTCGTCGATGGCGTCTGCTCCATCGCCTGGAAGGGAACGCTGCCGAGATCCTCCATACCCGATTTCATCCACTCATAGGACATCAGGAGCACGGCCTGCGCGATATTGAGCGAGGCAAAGGCGGGGTTGACCGGGAAGGTCACGATCTCGTCGGCCAGCGCCACCTCTTCGTTGGAGAGGCCCCAGCGCTCGCGCCCAAAGAGGATGCCGGTCCCCTCGCCCGCCGTAAACCGCGCACGCAACGTCTGCGCCGCCACCACAGGCGAACGCACTGGCTTGAAGCCGTCCCGCTCGCGCGCCGTCGTCGCATAGACGAAGTTGAGATCGGCGATTGCCTCCTCCAGCGTGTCGAACACCTTGGTGCCCTCGATCACGTGATCGGCCTTTGACGCGGCGGCCTGCGCCTTCTCGTTTGGCCATCCGTCGCGCGGATTGACGAGGCGCAGTTCGGAGAGACCGAAATTCGCCATGGCGCGCGCCACCATCCCGATATTCTCGCCCATCTGCGGTTCGACCAGAATGATGACGGGACCTTCCGTCAGAAGAAGACGCTCGCTGTTCGTGCCTGCCATGAAGTCAAAATCCTTTTGCTAGGCGCGGAAATAGCCAAGACGGGCTGAAACGGCAAGGCTTATGCGTCCGGATACAGCCGCTCCAGCGTCAAGCCAATCATCTCAAGCCCTTGCCGCCATCCCTTGCTGGCGTGCGGATGGTGACGCGAGGTCGATACGGGGATCTTGCGATCGACGAAGAAGCATTCCGAGCGGCGCGCCGATGCCGAGGCGACGCGGGCGAGATTGGTCTCGATCAATTGGTGCGCGTCGTCGCTGGTGATCGAAGCCTCCCGGTTCTTGGCCATCATCCGCGCCCAGTAGGTGGCGGCGAGGAAGATCGCCAGCGTCTGCCGGACCTGTCCCGGCCTGGTGACAACAGACCATGACGACCCAAGCGGCCGCGCCGTCGTCGCCAGATCCTTGTAGGCGGCGTCCAGCGTCTGCGACAGGCCGATAAGCCTGTGTCGCGGCTCGCCGGCGGCGGTGGCCTTCAGCAGCGTGTCCAAAGCAGCAAACCATTTGTCCAGCACGAGGTCGAGCGCGCCGCGGGTGCGGGCTGGAAAGACGACGAAGGCGACCAGCGTGCCGACGGCCGCGCCGAGCGCTGTTTCCTCGACACGCAGCAGAAGCAGGTCGAGCGTCAGCGATCCGATCATCCCGTAAACCAGGCAAAGCGCGATCGACACGAAGAAGGTCATCGTCGCATAGCTTGTCTGCAGGAAGTAGAAGGCGAGGAAAATGGAGACGCTCGTGATTGCGAGCGCCGGAGCCAGATGGCCGCTCAGCAGCGTCGCGAGCAGAAGCCCGATACCGATCCCGAACAGCGTGCCCACCGAACGCTGCAGCGCCTTCATCGCCGTATCGCCTCGGGAATTGGTGTTGGTGAAGACGAGGAAGGAGGCGAGCACCGCCCAGAACCAGCGCTCACGCGACAGGCCGAGACCGAGCGTCATGGCGATCGCCGCGGCGACGGTGATCTGCAGCGCCGAGCGCATCAACGGATTGCGCAACGAGAAATCCAACTGAGACGCTGAAGCCGGCGCCTCGGCCACGGCGGCGATATCGGCGAAACCCGTCCGGTTGCCCTCATCGATAGTCTCGACGAGCTCAGCCCGCGCATTGCCGAGCCTGATCAGCGCGCGTGTCGCCTCGGCCGAGGGGCCCTCGTCATCCTCGCCGGGCGGACGTACGTTATGCCCCTCGATGACGCGATGTACCAGTTCAAAGGGCGGCAGCGATTGCGAGCAGAGCATGATCGCCCCCTCCGCCGCCAGATGCGCGTCGAAGAGACGGATCGCCAGTTCGCCCGCCGGCTCGGTGCCGGGATCGAATACGCCACTTGGGGGTCTGGGAATGAAGCTCTCGGCCATCAGCACCACGTCCTTCAGCCGCTCCTCCAACTGATTGAGCTCCTGCCGGTCGGCATCGGAAACCCGCTCCTCCGCCGCAAGTGCGGCGATCTTGAAGAGGATCTGGTTGATCCGCCCCTGCACGCTTTCGAGCGACCGCAACAGATCGCGCCGCCAGTCATCAGGAAGCACGACGGAGCGCACCGCATGCGCGATCAGCGAGGAGACGATCGGGCCGATCGCCACCAAGGGCAGCTCGGCAAGCGGCGGCTGGAAATAGGCGCCGAGGAAATACGACATGAAGGCGAACATGCCGATCGCATGGCCGCGCGGTCCGAAGACGCGCGCGGAGGCCGCGAGGAAGATGATCAGAAGAAAGACGGCGTCGGAGATCAGCCGGTGCCCTTCCAGCCCGGCGGCGATGACCACGACGACCAGACTGGCGGCGCAGCCGAGAAGCCGGGTCACCAGCTGCCGCCCGCCGCCCTTGTCGCGCACCGCGACACCGCCCTCGATCGCCAGCACGATCCCGAGCCCGTAAGAGGCTATCGGCAGCGGAAACAGCAGTGAATGGATGACCAGCAGGACACCGAAGGAGAGCGCCACCGACAGCGTGACGCGCAGAGCCATCCTCAGCCGCGACAGAGCCGGATCGTTGGCTAGCAGCCAATCTCGGAAATCAAAACCGGAAAACAAAGAGTTCGAGCCCCGGAGCGGAGGAATGGTGTTTCACCGCTCACATATCGCCAAGGCTCTTAAAAGCAAATCAATCTTGCCGTCGAAAGCGTCCCGAGCGAGAGCTTGTCACTGCCTCTTGTCACTGCCCCTTGGCGATCTGCACCATGGTGTTCTTCAGCGAGTTCGCCGGCTGGCCGGGATCGCCTTCGGTAAACACGTCGTCGACGACAGCCTTGCCGCCCTCTTCCAGCACCTCGAAGCGAACGGTCGTCAGCGCCTGCTTGTCGTCGATCCCATCCATGCAGGTCTGCTTCTTGAACGTGACCACCACTTCCGTCGCGCCGTTTTCGCCGGGCTTCGGCGTATAGGTCATGTCCTGCAGCGGGCAAGCATCCTCGCCATTGACGATGACGTCGTAATCGAACGGCGACACGCCATCCTCGTCGGCAGCAGGGTTCTGCATCGCCGCGCGGTACTTGGCGACGAAATCCTTGCTGTAGATCCGCGTCAGCCTGCTCTCGTCGAAGATGTCCTGCCAGTCTTCGTCGGCGCCCGACCAGTTCTTGGTCGTGGCTTCCATGATCTCCTTGACCGGCGCCGTCGCGTCAGCGGCGAATACCGTGGCGGTGAGGCCGAGCAAGGCGGCAAAGGCAAGTGAAATCGTCTTCATGATCAAATGTCCGAGGCAATGGTTTTGCGCGGAGACTAGCCATTTTCCGTGTCTTGGCAATGGCGCAAAAACACACAAATCGGCCCTGCTTGCGGCTTTGCACTCCGGGCGCACAATGCTATAGCCCACGTGATTTTATATCACCCACCAGGGACGCATGTCCCTCAAAAGCTTAACGAGGCAGATACATGAAGAAGATCAAGGTCGCCAACCCCGTCGCCGATCTCGACGGCGATGAAATGACGCGCATCATCTGGCAGCTTATCAAGGACAAGCTGATCCATCCGTATCTCGACCTCGACATCGACTATTTCGACCTCTCCGTCGAAAACCGCGACGCCACCAACGACCAGGTGACTGTTGATGCCGCCAACGCCATCAAGAAGCACGGCGTCGGCATCAAGTGCGCGACGATCACGCCGGATGAAGACCGCGTCAAGGAATTCAACCTCAAGCAGATGTGGAAGAGCCCGAACGGCACGATCCGCAACATCCTCGGCGGCGTCATCTTCCGCGAACCGATCATCTGCCAGAACGTTCCGCGCCTCGTTCCCGGCTGGACCAAGCCGATCGTCGTCGGCCGTCACGCCTTCGGCGACCAGTACCGCGCCACCGATTTCAAGTTCCCGGGCAAGGGCAAGCTGACCATCAAGTTTGTCGGTGAAGACGGCCAGGTCATCGAAAAGGAAGTATTCGACGCTCCCGGCGCCGGCGTGGCCATGGCCATGTACAACCTCGACGAGTCGATCCGCGAATTCGCCCGCGCCTCGATGATGTACGGCCTGATGCGCAAGTGGCCGGTTTACCTGTCGACCAAGAACACCATCCTCAAGGCCTATGACGGCCGCTTCAAGGACATCTTCCAGGAAGTCTACGAGGCTGAATTCCAGGATCAGTTCAAGGAAATCGGCATCACCTACGAGCACCGCCTGATCGACGACATGGTCGCATCCGCTCTGAAGTGGTCCGGCGGCTATGTCTGGGCCTGCAAGAACTACGACGGCGACGTGCAGTCCGACACCGTTGCCCAGGGCTTCGGCTCGCTCGGCCTGATGACCTCCGTTCTGCTCACGCCGGATGGCAAGACCGTCGAAGCCGAAGCCGCACATGGCACGGTGACGCGTCACTACCGCCAGCACCAGAAGGGCCAGGAAACCTCGACCAACTCGATCGCCTCGATCTTCGCCTGGACCCGTGGCCTCGCGCACCGCGCCAAGCTCGACGACAACGCCGAACTGGCGAAGTTCGCGGCCACGCTCGAAAAGGTCTGCGTCGACACGGTCGAAGCCGGCTTCATGACCAAGGACCTGGCGCTGCTGATCGGCCCAGATCAGCCCTGGCTCTCGACCACGGCTTTCCTCGACAAGATCGACGAAAACCTGCAGAAGGCCATGGCATAAGCCATCCAGAATATGCGAACGATGCGGCGGGGTTTTCCCCGCCGTTTTCGTTTCAGGGACATCAGGAGGGGAACAATAAGATGACCACGACCATCCGCCCGCTAAAGCCATCGGACCGCAGCGCCTGGGAGCCGCTCTGGACCGGCTATCAGCGCTTCTACGAAGTCGCGATCCCCGAGGAGACCACGGACCTGACCTGGGGCCGTTTCCATGACCCCGCGGAGCCGATGCACGCACTCGGCGCCTTCGATGGCGACGGCAGGCTGGTCGGCATCGTGCACGCGATCTTTCACCGCTCCACCTGGTTGCCGAAATGGACCTGCTACCTGCAGGATCTCTATGTCGACGACAGCCAACGCGGGCTCGGAACCGGCGCGGCATTGATCGAGGCCGTCGCCGATCTTGCGCGCGAGCATGGCGCCGGCCGGCTCTACTGGATGACCCACGAGACCAACGCCACGGCCCGCAAGCTTTACGACCGCATTGCCGAGCGCTCCGGCTTCATCCAGTATCGCAAGGCGCTCTGACTGGTACCGCTACTGCCAAAATCTGACATCGCCATGCCATAGACGTTGCCTCGCCGCTGGCCCGCGCCAGTTATGTAAAAAACGAGGAGAACACCATGGCCGACGAACTGATATTCTACACCAACCCGATGTCACGCGGACGGATCGCCCGCTGGATGCTGGAGGAAACCGGCGCTCCCTATACGACCGAGGTCCTCGGCTTCGAAAGCAGCATGAAGGCGCCGGATTATCTTGCCATCAACCCGATGGGCAAGGTGCCGGCGATCCGCCACGGCAAGACTGTCGTCACCGAATGCGCCGCCATCTGCGCCTATCTGGCCGAAGCTTTTCCGGAAGCAGGCCTTGCGCCGACGGCCGAAGAACGCGGCAGCTACTATCGCTGGATGTTCTTCGCCGCGGGCCCGCTGGAAGCAGCCACCACCAACCGCGCCCTCGGCTTCCACACGCCGGCAGACAAGAGCCGGATGGCGGGATATGGCAGCTATGCCGACGTGATGGACACGCTCGAAAAAGCCGTCAGTGCCTCGCCCTATATCGCCGGCAACCGCTTTACGGCGGCCGACGTCTATGTCGGCTCGCATGTCGGCTGGGGCCTCGGATTCGGCACCTTCGAGAAACGCCAAGCCTTTGCCGATTACGTCGCCCGCGTCACCGACCGTGCCGCCTATAAGAAGGCGAACATAATCGATGACGAAGCCACCAAGGCGCTGCAGAAGAGCGCCTGACGGGCTCATGCGAGCGGCATGTAGATCTCGGTGACCAACTCTGTCGGCGGTACGTCGCGCGGATTGTTTAGGTAGTCCTCGAACATCAGCCCGTCACGCAGCTGCCGGCCCGAGGTCGGCAGCCATTCGGAAAACAGCCACTGATAGGCCTTGTGCATATCGGCATAGGGTCCCTTGTGGCTGAGCACCGCATACTCCCCGCCGTCGAGGGTGAAGGGCTCAAGCGGTGCCTCGACCTTAATCTCGCCTTGCACTGAGACACAGGCAATGGAGCGAAGCTCTTCGGCCGACACGAGATCGGGATCATCGAAATAGACGCCGATCATCCGCATATCGGGCCTCGCCAGCCCGCGCGCGTGGAGCGTACCGAAGAGAACCTCGAACGCCTTGCTGATCTGCATATAGGAGCCTGTGTGGCGCACGCCGACAAGCGCGATGGGCTCGATCTTCCGTAAGGTAACGTTGAACATGGCTTTGGTCCTTCCGTTAGGTGAGGGTTGGAACTCCGTGTGGCTTCCCTCTTTCCGATAACGGGCCGGCGGCATGCCGTAGACCGATTTGAAAATGCGGTTGAAAGACTGGAGGTTGGGATAGCCGGATCGCCTGGCAATCTCCCCGATACCGAGATCCGAACGGACGATATCGCCCGCCGCGCGATGCAGTCTCAGCCGCTTGACGGTCGCCGTCAGCGTCTCTCCATGAACCGCGCGATAGATCCGGTGCCAGTGATAGCTCGACATGCAGGCGATCTCGGCGAGCGTGTCCATATCCAGCTCTTCATCGAGATGATCATGGATATAGGCCGAAACCCGCCTCAGGCGGCTTTCGTAGAGTGCCCATGCCGTGGTGCCGTTCATGTCGAAACCTCATGCCAGTTGACCGGCTGCAGACAAACATAACGCGATTTGACAAATCCTGCTGAATTGCCGGCGCAAAAGAAAAAGGCGGGCACCCGAAGCACCCGCCTTTCGCAATCCAGTCAGAAAAGGCCGATCAGCCAGCCAGCGCAGCCGCGACGGCCTCGAGCGCCTCGTCGGCCTTCGATCCATCCGGACCGCCGGCCTGCGCCATGTCGGGACGGCCGCCGCCACCCTTGCCGCCGAGAGCGGCGGATGCGACGCGGACCAGATCGACGGCGCTGAAACGACCGACGAGATCAGCGGTGACCGCGACCACGGCGCTGGCCTTGCCGTCTTCGGAGACGCCGATCAGGGTCACGACGCCGGAGCCGAGGCTTGCCTTGCCGTCGTCCGCCAGACCCTTGAGATCCTTTGGATCGACGCCGGAGATGGCCTTGCCGAGGAACTTGACGCCGGCGATGTCACGCACGGCCTCTTCCGAGGCGCCCTGCCCGCCACCCATGGCGAGCTTGCGCTTGGCATCCGCCAATTCCTTCTCGAGCTTGCGGCGCTCGTCCATCAGCGCTTCAACGCGCGTCAGCACGTCGGCCGGCTGAACCTTGAGCGAGGTCGCCAGCGCCTTCACGCGCTCGTCCTGTTCGGCGAGATAGGCACGCGCCGCTTCGCCGGTGACGGCCTCAAGACGGCGAACGCCGGAGCTGACGGCGCTGTCACCGAGAATGCGTACGAGACCGATGTCACCGGTCGCAGACACGTGCGTGCCTCCGCAAAGTTCGATCGAGTAAGGCTTGCCTGTCTTCGCGCCATGCAGGCCCTGACCCATGGACACGACGCGGACTTCGTCGCCGTATTTTTCGCCGAACAACGCCATCGCGCCCTCGGCGCGGGCGTCGTCGACGCTCATCAGTCGGGTCGTGACCGGCGAATTCTGCAGAATGATTTCATTGGCCATATCCTCGACCACCTTGAGCTCTTCCGCCGTCATCGGCTTCGGATGCGAGACGTCGAAGCGCAGGCGATCCGGCGTGACCAGCGAGCCCTTCTGGGCGACATGGGTGCCGAGCACCTCGCGCAGTGCCTCATGCAGCAGATGGGTCGCCGAGTGGTTGGCGCGGATATGCGAACGGCGGGCGTGATCGACGGTCAATGCCACGGCATCGCCGGCCTTGACCAAGCCTTCGACGACGGTGCCCGTGTGAACGAACAGCCCCTCGCCGCGCTTTTGCGTATCAGTGATTTCGATCTTGGCGTTATCGGAAGAAATGACACCCGCATCGCCCATCTGGCCACCGGATTCGCCATAGAACGGCGTCTGGTTGACGACGATCTGCACCTTGTCGCCCTTGGCCGCTTCGCCGACGGCAGCGCCGTCCTTGACGATCGCCTGGACCACGCCTTCGGCGGTCTCGGTGTCATAGCCGAGGAATTCGGTGGCGCCGTGCTTGTCGCGCAGTTCGAACCAGATCGTCTCGGTCGCCTTGTCGCCGGAACCTGCCCAATGCGAGCGTGCCTCTGCCTTCTGGCGCTCCATGGCGTCGGTGAAGCCGGCGAGATCGACGTTGATTTCGCGGGCGCGCAGCGCGTCCTGCGTCAGGTCGAGCGGGAAGCCGTAGGTGTCGTAGAGCTTGAAGGCGGTCTCGCCGTCGAGCATGTCGCCCTTGCCGAGCGTCGTCGTGGCATCCGACAGAAGCGACAGACCGCGCTTCAGCGTCGTGCGGAACTTGGTCTCTTCGAGCTTCAGCGTCTCGGTGATCAAGGCTTCTGCGCGCACCAGCTCCGGATAGGCGCGGCCCATCTGCTGGATCAGCGCAGGCAAAAGCTTCCACATCAGCGGCTCGCGGGCGCCGAGCAGTTCGGCATGGCGCATGGCGCGGCGCATGATGCGACGAAGCACGTAGCCGCGGCCTTCGGCGGACGGCAGAACGCCGTCGGCGATCAGGAATGCGGACGAACGCAGGTGATCGGCGATGACGCGATGGCTGGCGCGCTGCTCACCCTCGGCCTTGACGCCTGTTGCTTCCTCGGATGCCGAGATCAGCGCGCGGAACAGGTCGATGTCGTAATTGTCGTGCTTGCCCTGCAGCAGAGCTGCGATACGCTCGAGACCCATGCCGGTGTCGATCGACGGACGCGGCAGGTCGACGCGCTCTTCCTTGGTGATCTGCTCGTACTGCATGAAGACGAGGTTCCAGATCTCGATGAAGCGATCGCCGTCTTCTTCCGGCGAGCCGGGAGGGCCGCCCCAGATATGATCGCCGTGATCGTAGAAGATCTCGGAACAGGGGCCGCACGGGCCGGTGTCACCCATCGCCCAGAAATTGTCGCTGGTCGGAATGCGGATGATCTTGTCGTCGGAGAGGCCGGCGATCTTCTTCCAGAGATTAAAGGCCTCGTCGTCGGTGTGATAGACGGTGACCAGCAGACGCTTGGCGTCGATGCCGAACTCCTTGGTGATCAGCGTCCAGGCATGCTCGATCGCCTGCTCCTTGAAGTAATCGCCGAAGGAGAAATTGCCGAGCATTTCGAAGAAGGTATGGTGGCGCGCAGTATAGCCGACATTGTCGAGGTCGTTATGCTTGCCGCCGGCGCGCACGCACTTCTGCGCGGTCGACGCCGTCTTGTAGGGACGCTGCTCGAGACCGGTGAAGACGTTCTTGAATTGCACCATGCCGGCGTTCGTGAACATCAGCGTCGGGTCGTTGCGCGGCACCAGCGGGCTCGATGAAACGATCTCGTGGCCGTTCTTCTTGAAGTAGTCGAGGAAGGTCGATCGGATTTCGTTCACACCGCTCATGCTATGCCCTTCAGTGCTGCCCAAGGCAGGTCAAATCTTGAAAATTCAGTGGCTTTTATCGCCGACGTTAACCACTGTCCAGCAGACAAACAAAACCGGCTGCATTCTGATCAAGGAATGCAGCCGGCTTTGAACTATTCAGTCGTGGATTGAGGCTTATTCGCCGTCGGAATCGTTGGCGTCAGGGCCGCCATTCTGCAGCTGATCGGCGATCAGGCCGGCGTTCTGGCGGATCGAGGTTTCGATCTCGCGCATCAGCTCGGGATTATCGCGCAGGAACGTCTTGGCGTTCTCGCGGCCCTGGCCGAGACGCTGGCTGTTATAGGAGAACCAGGCGCCGGACTTCTCGACGATCCCGGCCTTGACGCCGAGGTCGACCAGCTCGCCGGTCTTCGATACGCCTTCGCCGTACATGATGTCGAATTCGACCTGCTTGAAGGGAGGCGCCATCTTGTTCTTGACGACCTTGACGCGCGTCTGGTTACCGATCACCTCTTCGCGCTCCTTGACGGCGCCGATGCGGCGGATGTCGAGGCGAACCGAGGCGTAGAACTTCAGCGCGTTACCACCCGTCGTCGTCTCAGGCGAACCGAACATGACGCCGATCTTCATGCGGATCTGGTTGATGAAGATGACCATGGTCTTCGACTTCGAAATCGAGGCCGTCAGCTTGCGCAGCGCTTGGCTCATCAGTCGCGCCTGCAGACCAGGAAGGCTGTCGCCCATCTCGCCTTCGATTTCGGCGCGCGGCGTCAGCGCCGCAACCGAGTCCACGACCAGCACGTCGACGGCACCGGAGCGCACCAGCGTGTCGGTGATTTCGAGCGCCTGTTCGCCCGTATCCGGCTGCGAGATCAGCAGATTGTGCAGATCGACGCCCAGCTTGCGAGCGTAAACCGGATCAAGCGCGTGTTCGGCGTCGACGAAGGCGCAGATGCCGCCCTTCTTCTGGGCTTCCGCGATCGTCTGCAGCGCCAGCGTCGTCTTACCCGAGCTTTCCGGCCCGTAAATTTCGATGATACGTCCCTTGGGAAGACCGCCGATCCCGAGTGCGATATCCAGTCCGAGAGAGCCCGTCGAAACGGTCTCGATCTCGACCACGCCCTCGTTCGAGCCGAGCTTCATGATAGAGCCCTTGCCGAACGACCGCTCGATCTGTGAGAGTGCCGCTTCAAGTGCCTTGCTTTTGTCCACCGATTTGTCCTCTACAAGCCGCAATGTATTCTGTGACATTCGATCCACCTTTAGGTTATTGAAGCCGCTCAAGCAATGTCGCCGCCGATGTCGATTTTGTACCGCATTTGTTCTCATCACGCAAGTGCCGTTCAAAGCATTGAAAGAAAGAGGTAAAACGGCCTGTGTTCTACATTTGTTTTATCCATGCAAAGCAAGAGCTTACAGCACCTGGACGGCGGCTGACCGCGCTTCCGGAGGCCGCACGATTCGGCCAAGACTGCATTTCGGAGCGATGAGATGAGCAAGAAGATTCTCGTGCTTGGCGGTGCCCATATCGATCGCCGGGGCCGCATATCGGGCGCCACGGCAGATGGCGCCAGCAACCCCGGCTCCTGGTTCGAGGAAGCCGGCGGCGGCGGCTTCAACGCGGCCCGCAACCTCGCTCGCCTCGGCTTCGACGTCACCATGATCTCGCCACGTGGCGGCGACCCGACCGGAGAGATGGTGAGCGAAGCCGCCGATCTCGCCGGCGTCAACGACCGCCCCTTCATCTTTCTGGACCGCAAGACGCCGAGCTATACCGCGATCATCGAACGCGACGGCAATCTGGTGATCGCGCTGGCCGACATGGATCTCTACCGCATGTTCGTGCCGCGCCGCCTGTCGATCCGCTCGGTGCGCGACGCGTTTTCGGCGACCGACATGATCCTCTTCGATGCGAACCTGCCGGAGGAGACGCTGGTGTCGATCACCGCGCGCGCCAAGGCGCTCGGCAAGCCGGTGGCGGCGATCGCCATCTCGCCGGCCAAGGCGGTGAAGCTGAAAGCCTGCATGCAGGGGATCGACCATCTCTTCCTGAACGAGGCCGAGGCAACGGCGCTGACCGGCGAGCGGCCGGAAAACCCCGTCCACTGGCCGTCACTGCTCGGTGATATCGGCCTCAGGGGCGGTGTCGTCACCCGGGGACAGCGCGAGCTGATCGCCTTTTCCGCAGGCCATGTCGCCGCGCTGCAGCCGGCCAATGTCGAGCACGTGTCCGACGTGACCGGTGCCGGCGATTCCCTCGCTTCGGGCGTTATCGCAGCACTTTTGCGCGGGCTACCGATGAGCGAGGCCATCCGCGAGGGAGCGGCTGCTGCAGCGCTGACGGTCCAGTCGCCTAATGCGGTCAACGAAAATCTCTCCGCCGATCTGCTGAAACAGGCTCTGGCTCTTGTCCCGCCGGCGAGAATTCTGCATTGAAACCCAATCAGACGAAATGGAAGATCCGATGACGAACACTCTCTCCTCCAAGCTGCCGATCACCTATTCCAAGGAAGTGGCGAGCGCCAAGCAGCGTGGCGCGCCGATCGTGGCGCTCGAATCGACGATCATCACCCACGGCATGCCCTACCCCGGGAATATCGAGATGGCCCGCAGCGTCGAATCGATCATCCGCGAACAGGGTGCCGTCCCCGCCACCATCGCCGTCATCCACGGCACGCTCCACATCGGGCTTGAAGCCGAAGAGCTCGAGCAGCTGGCCAAGGCCAAGGATGTGCTGAAGGTCTCGCGCGCCGACCTCGCCTTCGCGATCGCCGAGCGCCGCCACGGCGCAACCACCGTCGCCGCGACGATGATCGCCGCCGAACGCGCCGGCATCAAGGTCTTCGCGACCGGCGGCATCGGTGGCGTGCATCGCGGCGCGGAAGAGAGCTTCGACATCTCCGCCGATCTGGAAGAACTCGCCCGCACCGGCGTCATCGTCGTCTGCGCCGGCGCCAAGGCGATCCTCGACGTGCCGAAGACGCTGGAAGTGCTGGAAACCGCTGGCGTTCCCGTTGTCACCTACGAAAGCGAAGAATTCCCGGCCTTCTGGTCGCGCTCATCAGGCCTGCGCAGCCCGCTGACGCTGAACAGCCCGGCGGCCATCGCCAACTTCCAGACGGTGCGCGAACAGCTCGGCATCGACGGCGGCATGCTGATCGCCAATCCGGTGCCCGAGGCCGACGAAATCCCGGCCGAAGAGATGGAAATCTACATCCAGCGCGCGCTCGACAGCGCCGAACGCGACGAAATCTCCGGCAAGGCCGTCACGCCCTACCTGCTGAGCACCATCTTCGACCTGACCGACGGCCAGAGCCTGAAGACCAACATCGCACTGGTGGAAAACAACGCCCGTCTCGCAGGAGAAATCGCGGTAGCGCTTAACGCCTGACACTTGATGGGCTGATGCCCCATTGGCCGAGCGTTTTCGCCAATAAAGTGAAGCTAGCGACCGCCCCTAGCCGATCTCCCCCCTTGTGGGGGAGATGTCCGGCAGGACAGAGGGGGGTCTCACACGGCAAGCCCTACAAGAGCGCACCTCCGCACCTCACCCCTCAAGCGTCTCCTTGACCACCACAGCCAGCTGCTTCAGCGAGAACGGCTTCGGCAGGAACCCGAACTTGGACTCTGGCGGCAGGTTGCGCGCGAATGCGTCCTCGGCATAGCCCGAGACGAAGATGAACTTCAGATCCGGATATTTCTTGCGCAGTTCGCGCAACAGCGAAGGCCCGTCCATTTCAGGCATGACGACGTCGGAGACGACGATATCCACCTTGCCATCGAGCTCATCCATGATGTCGAGCGCTTCGACACCCGATCCCGCCTCGTGAACCGTGTAGCCGCGCGTCTCCAGCATCCGCTTGCCGCCGCGGCGCACCGCCTCCTCGTCCTCCACGAGCAGGATGACCGCCGATCCTGTCAGATCCTCTGGCTGCTCAGGCTTGGCCGGCGAGAGGGCAACGACGTTGTCGGCGCTCGGCGTGACCGCATCGGCCTCGGCTGCGATCGCCGGCTCGACGATATGGCGCGGCAGGAAGACACGGAAGGTCGTGCCCTTGCCGACTTCCGATTCCGGCTGGATGTAGCCGCCTGACTGCTTGACGATGCCGTAGACCATCGCGAGCCCGAGGCCCGTGCCCTTGCCCACCTCCTTGGTGGTGAAGAAGGGTTCGAAGATCTTGTCCATGATTTCAGGCGCGATGCCGGTGCCGTTGTCGGACACCTCGACCAGAACCATGTCCTCGTGCGGCATGTAGGAGTAGTTGAAGGCGGCGACCTCGGCGGCCGTCGCGTTCTTCGTGCGCACGGTCAGCTTGCCGCCCTCGGGCATCGCGTCGCGCGCATTGACGCACAGGTTGATCAGCACCTGCTCGAACTGCGACAGGTCGGTCTTCACAGGCCAGAGATCACGCCCGTATTCGACATCGAGCTTGACGTTGGTCCCCGACAGCAGCCGGTCGACCAGCATTCTCAGATCGCCGACGACGTCAGTAAGATTGAGCACGCTCGGCCGCATCGTCTGCTTGCGCGAGAAGGCAAGCAGCTGGCGCACCAAAACGGCCGCACGGTTGGCGTTGCGCTTGATCTCCATCAGATCGGCGAAACCAGGATCGGCCGGCCGCGCCTGCAACAGCAGGTGGTCGGACGACAGAAGGATGGCGGTCAACACGTTGTTGAAGTCGTGCGCGATACCGCCGGCGAGCGTGCCCACCGCGTTCATCTTCTGCGTCTGCGCCATCTGCGCCTCGAGCGCCTTCTGCTCCGTCACCTCGACTGCGTAGACGATCGCGGCCTCTTCAGGCGCTTCATCGCTCTGGTCGATCACGGCGTTGACGTAGAAGCGGAAATGCCTGTTGTCATCGGCCTGCGTCTTGGAATCGAGCGGAGGAATATCGCCCTGCCGGTCCTTAGCGGCGGCAAGCGCGCCCTGCAGCCTCGGCTTGTCGACATCCTGCACGATGGTCTCGAACAGCGCGCCGTTCTCGACGTCATCGCGCGACACGATGCCGGAAAAGAGTTTCAGGAATGGCGCATTGGTCCTGAGGATACGGCCATCGCCATCGACGGAGGCGATCGCCATCGGCGTGTTGTTGAAGAAGCGCGTGAAACGCATCGATGCAGCCGACGCCGACTGATCCCCAGCCGTGCTGTCGCGCCGCGTCAGAACGATCGACCGGCTCTCGCCTGGCGCACCGTCGCGCATCGAGGTGACGCTGTGAACGATCTGCACCGGAACGCCCTGGCCGTTTGATTTCTTCAGGTCGAGATCGAGGGTCACCGTCTTCTGCAGACCGGGATCGGCCTGCACGGACTGAATCAGCGCCAGCCCCTCGCCGGCAACCATGTCGCCGATCGTCATCGAGCCGGGAATGAACTTGGTGAGGTCGATCCCCAGCCACTCGGCAAGCGTCGCGTTGAGATAGAAGATTTCTCCCTTGCGACCCGCCGAAAAGAAGCCGGCAGGCGCATGGTCGAGATAATCGATGGCGTTCTGCAGTTCCTTGAAGAACCGCTCCTGGTCGTCGCGCTCCGACGTGATGTCGCTGATTTGCCAGATATGCAGCGGCCGCCCGCCGCTTTCTTCGCTCTGCAGGATACGCGCCTTCAGGCGGTACCAATGGGCGCCGGATCCGTTCGGCGATGGCCCCAGCGCGCGCAGCAGCCGGAACTCCTCGCGCCCCTCGCGTCCTTCGCGCAGGCCGTTCGAGAGCCTATACAGCGCTTCGTTGGATTCACGGTGGCGCGACAGAAGCGCTTCCAGCGTCTGCACCTCGGTCGGCTTACGGGCGCCGGTCAGCGCGCCATAGGCGGCATTGGCGTAGACCATACGGCCTTTTTCGTCGGTGATCAGCGATCCGTCGGGATGGCTGTTGAGAAAGGCGCGGGCAAGGCTGTCCGACTGGCGCTGCGGCATCACCTCGATGAAGCCGATGATCGACGACACCAGGAAGAAGATGCCGACCATGGCGAGCACGCCGAGAACGCCGAGCACCATCTCATTGTCGAGCGAGGTCTTGAACACCACGAAGGCGGCGGCGACGCCGATCAGCACCAGCGCCAGAAGCAGGATCCGCACGGCGGTTCCCGCGCGCCCTCCACGGTCCACGAGCGGTTCGCTAAAATTGTCGGCCTGACGGGATTTCGTCATGTACTTCCTCGCATTGCCCGCCGGCCTTCATTCGTGACTAACAGACGAAGCAGGAATCAGGCGCCTCTTCCTTCTTAGCAATTTGCTGCCTCACCAAAAACACCACACTCCATGAAGAGTGATTGAATTCACAAGCTACAGCGCCAGTTTTGCCGTTAAATGTAGATTGAGACGTTCCACAGACATTGCGTCGCACCTTTCGGTGACTGGACAAGCCGCCTCCCCCTTGTCTAGGAAGCTTAAAAGTCGTCATGTGGTTGAACGCCGCAAAGGAGTACGTGACTATGTTCGATGGCATCATGGAATCTTATGGCAGCCGCTTCATCATTGCCGCGGGCGGCGTGGCCATCGCCCTGCTGCTGCTTGTCGCGGTCCTCTGGATCATGCGTAACCGGGCATCCTCGCCCTTCGTTCGCGGCGGCCGCAACCGCCAGCCACGCCTTCAGGTTCTCGACGCCGCCGCCGTCGATGCCCGCCGCCGCCTCGTGCTGGTGCGCCGCGACGATGTCGAACATCTGATCATGATCGGCGGCCCCTCCGATATCGTCATCGAAAGCCGCATCCTCCCGGATGGGCAGGTCGAGACCACCAGCGAGCCTGCACGCCCGGAAGCGCCGCAGCCGCCCGCCCCCAGCGAGCGGCCAGCCGAGCCTGTGATGACATCCGCCGTGACAGAACCAGAGCCAGCGGTCATCGTCCCACCCCCACCGCGACCGGCGCCGACGCGTGGCCTGTCGCCGATCGAAGAGTTCGCGCCGAGAGCCGAGCGCCTGGACACCCCACCGATCGCGCCGCCACCGGCACCGCAGCATCAGGTCTTCGAGCCCGAGATCGAACCCGCGCCACGCCCTGTCCCGGTACAAGTCGCGCCCGTATCGATCGCGCCGGCACCCGTCGCACCGCGCCCGCAGCCTCCGGTATTCTCGCGGCCGGAGCCTGCGCCGATCGAAACGGCCGAAGCCGTCGATATCCTCGATTCGGCACGCCAGCGCGTCCTGACCCCGCAGAGGATCGAGCCGCAGGTGATGAGCCCGCCCACGCCGCCGCAGCGCGTCGACCTCTATCCGCCAGCACCGCAGGCGCCAACGCCGCAGCCTGCCGCGTTCCAGCCCGTCGCCCGCCCGGCCCCCTCGGCCCAGCCCAGCGATTTCCAGCGTGTTCTGGAAGAGGAAATGACCAGCAATCTGGCGGCTGAGCGCCCAATGGCACAGCACAATGCGCCGATGCACAATGCACCGCCGGTGCAGAACGCGCCCGCTCGCCCCGCACCCTCCAACATGCCGCGCCGCGATCCCGAGATGGCGCCGATCACAGGTGCGGACGCCGCCCTTCAAAACGAGGTGGCCCGCATTTTCGGCGAGATGAGCGTCAACCGCGACAAATGATCGGCGGCGGCAACGGCCGCCCCTTTCATGCAAACAAAAAAGGCACCGCGCGATGGCGGTGCCTTTTTTAGTTTGTGATGTAACCGGGATTATTCGTCCCGGTAGACTTTTTCACGACGCTCGTGGCGTTCTTGCGCTTCGATGGACAGCGTTGCGATCGGGCGAGCGTCGAGACGCTTGAGGCCGATCGGTTCACCGGTTTCCTCGCAATAGCCGTAAGTGCCTTCCTCAATACGCTGCAGTGCGGCGTCGATCTTGGATATCAGCTTTCTCTGGCGGTCACGGGCGCGCAGCTCGATGGCTCTGTCCGTCTCGGACGACGCCCTGTCGGCGAGATCCGGATGGTTTGCGCTTTCCTCGGCAAGATGCTCGAGGGTTTCGCGCGCCTCTCTGAGGATGTCGTTCTTCCAGGCAATCAGCTTCGCCCTGAAATAGGCGCGCTGGTTACCGTTCATGAACTCTTCCTCTTCCGAGGGCACGTATTTGCTAAGATCGATCTTCTCACTCAACGCGATTCTCCTGAAGAACATCTCATCTGGCGGCTGTATATCCCGACCACGGCGTTCGATTCAAGCCCAATCCGCTAGGTAAACACATTTTTAAATCTGTCACAATTTTGAGCTAACAGGCTATTTTTACGTCACTATTTTTCAAAGCCACCGTTTCAGCTTGCCAGCTGAAGTAGCAGCGGCCGTGCAACTTGCCCACTGGATTCCGCGCGCCGGTTGACGAAGACACCGGGCTGGCGCTACTGAAATAGATCAATCGACCGGGGACTTTCCGATGACCGCAATCGTGCCGCCGCCTTCCCGGATTTATCTTTTGAGACACGCCGAAGCGGCATTTCCCGCCCCCGGCCAGAGCGATTTCGACCGCCCACTGAGCGAGCGCGGTTATGCCGCAGCCGAGATCCTGGCCGAGAACGCGGCCGACAAAAGCTACAAGCCCGACCTCGTCGTCAGCTCCACCGCCATACGCTGCCGACAAACGGCCGATGCCGTGCACCGCGCGATGGGCGAGAATCTCGATGTCCGCTTCGTCGACGCGCTCTATAACGCCACGCCCGAAATCTATCTGGATATCCTCGGCGCGCAGCAGGACATGGGCGCCGTCATGCTCGTCGGCCATAATCCAGTCATCGAGCAGACGCTCGAGGCGCTGATCGGCCACCAGCTGCTGGCGCAGGCGCTGCCGAACGGCTTTCCGCCGGGTGGTCTGGCCGTGCTCGATTTCGACCAGGGCCGCAACAACTGGCGCCTGATCGACTTCATGATCGACTGACAGGCGCGCGACCTTCTTTTTCTTCGGCGTGCCGGTTCCTATATGGCGTCTACCAGCAATCGGAATTTCGCCTTGCCGCCAAGCATGACATCCTTCACCGACGACGCGCGCATCGCCTTCGACACCCTGTCGGACCGCGCCTCCGGCCTCGTCAACCCGACGATCCGCCTCGGCGTCACCGGCTTGTCGCGGGCGGGAAAGACGGTTTTCATCTCCTCGCTAGTCCATAACCTGCTGCATGGCGGCCGCCTGCCGCTGTTCGAGGCCGTCCAGTCCGGCCGCGTCTCCGCCGTGCGGCTCGAAGAGCAACCCGACGACAGCGTGCCGCGCTTCCAGTACGAGGATCACATCAAGGCGCTGGTGAAAGACCGGATCTGGCCCGATTCCACCCGCGCCATCTCCGAGCTTCGGCTGACCATCGATTATCAGAGCGCCAGCGGCTGGAGCCGCTTCTTCTCGCCAGGCAGGCTCTCGATCGACATCGTCGATTATCCCGGCGAATGGCTGCTCGACCTGCCGCTGCTGGCCAAGGACTACCGCACTTTCAGCGAAGAGACGATCGCGCTGGCCCGCACAGGCATCCGGACCGAGCTCTCCAAGCCATGGCTGGCGCTGACAGAAGATTGCGACATCGCCGCCCAGGCGGACGAAATGCGCGCCCGCGAACTCGCCACCGCCTTCGCCGATTACCTCAAGGCCTGCAAGGCCGATGAGCGTTCCCTCTCTACGCTCCCACCCGGCCGCTTCCTTCTCCCCGGCGATCTCGACGGCTCGCCGGCGTTGACCTTCGCGCCGCTGGTGCTGCCGCAGACCGGCAAACCAGAAAAAGGATCGCTCTGGTCGATGATGGAACGGCGCTACGAGGCTTACAAGTCGGTCGTCGTCAAGCCGTTCTTCCGCGAGCATTTCTCCCGGATCGACCGCCAGATCGTCCTTGTCGATGCGCTGCAGGCAATCAATCGCGGCCCCGAGGCCGTGCAGGATCTTGAGCGCGCGCTGACGGACGTGCTCGCCTGCTTCCGCCCGGGCACCAATTCGCTTCTGTCGTCGCTGCTCGGCCGCCGCATCGACCGCGTGCTCGTCGCCGCCACCAAGGCCGACCACCTGCATCACGAAAGCCACCACCGCCTCGACGCCCTGACACGTCGCCTTGTCGATCGCGCCATCCAGCGCATCGGCATGGCGGGCGCCGGCATCGACGTCATGGCACTCGCCTCGGTACGGGCAACGCGCGAGGCGACCGTCAAGCGCGACGGTCACGAATTGCCGGTCATCGTCGGCACGCCGATCGAGGGTGAAACGATTTCTGGCGAAACCTTCGACGGCATCAGGAAGACCGCGATCTTTCCCGGCGACCTGCCCGAAGATCCCTCCGCCCTGTTCGCAAGCATCGAATCGGGCGACGAGCATGTGCAGCTGCCCGACGTGAACATCGTCCGCTTTCGCCCGCCGAGCCTTGAGGAGACCGGCGGCGGCATCAAGCTGTCGGTGCCGCATATCCGGCTCGATCGGGCCATGCAGTTTCTGTTCGGAGATCGCCTCGCATGATCAAGCCGTCCGCCGACCAGCCCCCGCGCCGCGCGCCGGCCGCCTTCGCCTATGAGGACGAGCGCGAGCAACCGGAGGCCAAAACCGGCCGGCCGCCAGCGGAGCCCCGCAAGCCGGCAGCTTTCTCGGGCGAGATCACGCTGACACCGGACGAGGACGATCCCTTCATCAATCCGGACAAGGACCTCCCGGCCCTGCCCGTCGCCCAGCCCCGCAAACGCGGTACTTCCTTCGGCAAGATCGCGCTTGGTGCTTTCGGCGTGCTGTTCTCGCTCGCCTTCGGGCTCTGGACCGACAGCCTGATCCGCAACCTCTTCAGCCGCGCGGACTGGCTGGGTTACACCGCGCTTGCCGCCGTCGGCATCGGCATCCTGGCGGTCATCGCCATGGTCGTCAGGGAAACGGCGGGCATGATGCGGCTGGCCGCCGTCCAGACGATCAAGGCCGAGGCGGAAGCGGCGATCCTGGAGACCAAGCCCGCCAAGGCGCGTGCGCTCGTCAAGAGCCTGGAGCATCTGTTGTCTAACAAGCCTGAGACCGCGCGCGGCCGGGCCACGCTGAAGGCGGCAGAGACCGATATCATCGACGCCCCGCATCTGGTGGCACTTGCCGAACGCGAACTGCTCGCGCCGCTCGATCGACAAGCACGCAGCCTCATCCTCAACGCCTCCAAACGCGTCTCGGTCGTCACCGCCGTCAGCCCGCGCGCCATCGTCGACCTGCTCTACGTCCTCTACGAGGCCGCCAAACTTATCCGCGCCATGGCAGATCTCTACGGCGGCCGGCCCGGCACCTTCGGCATGCTGCGGCTGATGCGCGACGTTCTCGCCCATCTCGCCGTCACCGGCTCGATCGCCGTCGGTGACAGCCTTGTCCAGCAGGTTCTCGGCCACGGCCTGGCATCTAGGCTCTCGGCGCGTCTCGGCGAAGGCGTGATCAACGGATTGATGACCGCCCGCATCGGCATCGCCGCCATGGACCTCTGCCGCCCGCTGTCGTTCCGCGCCCTGAAGCGCCCGGGAATCGGTGACTTCATCGGCGATCTCACGCCATCGATGACGAAGAGTGACGGCAACGGTCGCAGTTGAGCCGAGATCCGTAAACCATTCGCTCCAAACGGTCGATTTCATAAATCCGATGCGATTCAATAGCTTATGCGAGACAGGCCAGTGGCCTTCGGGCACCGAAAAGCCCGCAAATGCGCTGCTTTCGACCCACTGGAAACCAAGCATTAACCATTTTTCGGCAAAACTTGACGCCAGTTAAGCGATATGGTTCGCCAAGGAAAATCCATGTACTCGCGCAAGTTTCTCTATCTCTTCGGTCTTGCGGCAATCGCCCTGTCGCCCTTCGCCGAAACGGCTCCAGCAGCCACCGCCGCCACGCGTGACAAGGCATTCTTCGAATCCGTCGCAGGCTCCTGGAGAGGTCCGGGCGAGATCGTCGCCGGCAAGTACAAGGGCACCAAGTTCACCTGCAACCTGATCGGCGAACCCGTCACCGACGGCACCGGCGTGAAGCTCGACGGCAGCTGCCGCGTCGGCGTCTTCAAGCAGCCGATGAGCGCGCTGATCACTCAGTCAGGAAACAGCTACAAGGGCAAGTTCCTCGACGGCGCCGCCGGCAAGGGTCTCGACGTCGTCTCCGGCACCGTGACTGAAGACACCGTTGTCGTCGGCCTCAACCGCGCCAAGCTCAACGGCGCCATGATCGCCCGCGTCCGCGACGACAAGACGATGAACGTCACGGTGTCCGTCAAGGTCGAAAGCCAGATGATCCCCGTGATCGGCCTGACCCTGTCGCGCCAAGTCGACGAAATGACCGTCGGCTCGGTCGAATAATCAATAGAGACAAACGAAGCATACGACGAAGCGGCCACATGGCCGCTTCTTTCGTTTCAGGCGTCACGCCACCAATCCATACTCTGATCGGCGACCTCGATCCCCTGGATATCGGCGCGAGCAAGCCATTCGCGCACCGCGACACCCTTGACGATCAGGTCGGGCGCAAAGTCTGCGAGCGGCATCAGCACGAAGCCGCGATCGGTCATCCTTGGATGCGGGAGCTCCAGCCTCGGCGCATCCTGGCTGATGTCGTTGTAGGTCAGCACATCGATATCGAGCGTGCGCGGCCCCCAGCGCTCGATGCGCTCCCGCTTCATGCCGCGCTCTATGTCGAGGCAGACATCGAGCAGCGCTTCCGGCTGAAGCGACGTCGACACTTTGGCGCAACAATTGAAAAAGAACGACTGGTCCGTCTTGCCCCATGGCGGCGTGCGGTAGAGCCGGGAGACCGCGCCGACGCGGCAATCCGCCCGCGCGTCCAACGCCTTGAGCGCCTGCGCCATGGAGTGGACGGGATCGCCGATATTGCCGCCAAGTCCAAGCGTGGCGGTCTCAAAAGCCATGTCAGACAAAATGTTCGACGCTCACCTGGACGAAATCAAGCACGCCGGGAACCGGCGCGTTCGGCTTGCGGACGGTAATTTTCGCCCGCTTGATCTGCGGGAATTTCTGACAGAGCCCCTTGGCGATATCGAGCGCAAGCGCCTCGATGAGATAACGTCGCTTACCGGTGACGATCTCCTCGATGACGGTGAAGGCGATGCCGTAATTGACGGTATCGTCGATCGAATCCGTCTCCAGCGCGGTGCCGGTCACGACATCGAGCTCGGCATCGACAAAGAAACGCTGTCCCAGAAACTCCTCTTCGTCGTGAACGCCGTGGCGGGCGAAGAAGGCGCAGTTCTGCAGGGTGATGGTGTAGGTGGTGCTCATAACGTGCCCTTCCGCTCGAATGCGTCGCGTGCCTTCAGCATAGCATCAGTCACCGCAAGTGCGTCCCTGTTGATTGCGACATCGTGCACCCGAAAAATCGCGGCGCCCTTCAGTCTCAAAAGCACGCTGGTGGCCGCCGTGCCGGCATCGCGATCGGCCGCCTCGCGGCCCGTTACCGCCCCGACGAACCGCTTGCGCGACGTGCCGGCCAGGATCGGAAAGCCAAGCCGCTGAAGCTCGTCGCAACGCGCCATCAGTTCGAGATTCTCTTGCGTGTCCTTAGCAAAGCCGAAGCCGGGATCGAGAACGATGCGGTCCAGCGCCACGCCGGCGCGCCCGGCGATCTCGAGAGACCGCTCCAGGAAAAGGAATTGATCAGCGATGACATCATCCAGCTTGTCACGGTCGCGACCGGTATGCATCACGCAAAGCCCCGCGCCGGTCTTCGCCGCAATATCTGCGATGTCGGGCTCCTTCTGCAACCCGAAGACATCGTTGACGATATGCGCACCGGCCTCGACGGCAAGTCGGGCGGTCTCGGCGCGATAGGTGTCGATGGAAATCAGCGCCTCGGTCTTGCCGCGCAGCGCCTCGATGACGGGCAACACCCGCGCCTGCTCTTCACGCGCATCGACGCTCGCCGCATCCGGCCGCGTGGATTCGCCGCCGATATCGATAATAGCGGCACCGGCCTCGACGGCATCGAGCGCATGCGCAACGGCCTTGTCGACGCTGTCGTAGCGACCGCCGTCGGAAAAAGAGTCCGGCGTGACGTTGACGATCGCCATGATGACCGCGGTCGAGCCGAGCTCAATCTCGCGGCCGTGCCCGACGCGCCAGAAACTGCTGCCAAGCTTTGCCACCTGCATTCATCCTATCGATCGAAAAAACAGCGTCATCATATTGCGCTAGCGGTGGCTATGCCCCAAGCTCCCGCAAACTTCAACATGAGTATTTGCAGAATGCCGTCCGTGTCGCGTTATATGCCGCTCCTCCTCGCCATTTCCGTCTCGCTGTCCGCTGGCTATCCCGCAAGCGCCGCCGTCGTGGCGACCAAGAGCTATTCCTATTTCAACATCAAGGGCAAAACCGCCGACGAACTGGACGAGCAGCTGAGCACGCGTGGCCCGACGGCCAACGGCTCGTCGGCCCGCCACCCCGGCGCCACCAAGATCCGCTTCGGCGGCGATGCCACCTATGTCGAGGAAAACGGCCGCTGCCGCGTCAGCACCGCGCGCGTTACCGTGCATACGCAGATCATCCTGCCGCGCTGGAACAATCGCCGCGGCGCCAGCCCCGAGCTGTCGATGATCTGGGACACGCTGTCGAGCGACATCAAGCGGCATGAGGAACGCCATGCCGAGATCGCCCGAACCCAGGCGCGCAACATGGAACGCAAGATCATGGCGCTCCCGCCGCAGCCCAATTGCGAAGCCATGCAGGAGCTGGTGACCGAGGTATCGACGCGGGGAATTGCCGAGCACGACAGGCTGCAGGCGCGATTCGATCAGGTGGAGGCCGTCAACTTCCAGAAGCGCATGCTACGCCTGCTGAATAATCGCCTGAAACCATCGGACGGCGAAAAATAGCTGATTCTCGGGCAGAAATCGACGGCCGGACCTTAGCCGCGCAATGAAAATTGTGCGAAACCGGCACGGCCCCAGCCAATGAATGGTAATTTCTCACCATAGATTTGTGAAACACAACGCGCTAATATTCAGTCGTTCGAAAGTTCAGGTCCGTTAGCCGGGACTTTCGTTTTCTGGGTTCTCCTGGCGCGTTGCGAAGCCGCGGTCGATCCTCCCTTGGCCGTAGGTAATGCGCCTACCTCGCCTCGCTCGTCACATCGGCAAGCGAGGCTTTTTTTGGCCGCTTCATCCTCGGGAGGATTATGCTTCGGAGAATTAAGCCTGGCGCTCCGGCACATGCACGGTCAACCCGTCCAGCGCCGCCTTCATGCGGATCTGACAGGAGAGACGCGAGGTCGGGCGGACGTCGAAGGCGAAATCAAGCATGTCTTCTTCCATCGCTTCGGGCGGACCGACGCGTTCGGTCCACTCCTCGTCGACGTAGACATGACAGGTCGCGCAAGCGCAGGCGCCGCCACATTCGGCTTCGATGCCCGGCACGGAGTTGCGCACGGCGTTTTCCATGACGGTCGATCCTTGATCGACATCAAGATCGAAGCGCGTACCGTCGAAAGCGACAATGGTCAGTTTGGGCATGGTGTTTTCCGGTGATCATCAATGGGATGGGTTTGGATTTTTACTTCCAACAATTACGCGAGGCAGTCAACAACGACCGCCCTTGCGCTCTTCATTCCAGATTTGGAAGCGACACGCTTGTCAGATTGCGCCACGCAAGGAGCAATAAAAAGACCCGCTGCTCCGCAATGGTGCAACGGGTCCCATGATCGAACACCTGATGGCGTCATTGCCGCCTAGCGGCAAAGCTTCAGGATGAAATTCTCCGCCTCGATGACGGCGACGCCGACGGCCGCCATGTTCGAGGCATCGCCGCAATTGCCTTCAAGCGCTTCGGCGGCATCGCGTACCCTGAAGGCGCCGACAGCGCTTGCCGCGCCCTTGAGCTTGTGGGCCGCGGCTACGATCGCCTTGCCGTCGCCGGAAGACATGTCGTGCAGGCAGGCGCGCGCCTGGCGCGCGAACATCTGCAAGACCTCAAGTTCAAGCGCCTTGTCGCCCATCGTCTGGTTGGCCAGGTGAACAAGGTCGACCGGCCGCTGTTGCGAGGGAACCTGTCCCTTGCCATGATCTGGCGCCGCGAACGCAATACTGACTGCTGCCATATGCCAATTCTCCCGTCTTAGGTCCCGCCGTTTGAATGATGTTGCGGGGGCGCAGTGCCAATCGCGTTAAATTCGGGCGCAATCAGGGCGAATTTCTCGCTATATGGTTAACATCAGTCAAACACTTCTAACACATTGGATTTCAAGGCCGCGCCGGCGTTAATTCGGGTTAATCAAGCGTTAATAACTCAGCATTTGACCGAAGGCGTTAATTGTCTAGCAGGCCCGGATGTGTCACTACGATACGACTGGGAGAGCTGGGTTGTGGAAGCCTTTGCTCGCCAAGTGGATAATGGTAATGTTTTGATACCGTAAGTGTGCGAAAGCAGCTATCCACTCTGAAATGACATACTTATCCGCTCTACGGATTTTGGGCGGACAGGTTCAGAGGCAAGGTTTGTTCGGGTGACGCGGAAACCCGGGTGCGTAGTAAACCGGCTGAGATGTAACGAGGCGTAACGGAATGGCGAACAACAAGTACAACGAATCGATCGAGGACAAGGCGTTCAAGGCGCTGGATGAAGCCCTGCAGATCGACTTCGAGGACGATGATACGCCGTCTCCACAAGTCAGGAAGCAAGACGCCTCGGAGGCAAAAGTGTCCGAAAAGCCAACTGTCCGCAATCAGCGTAAAGACGATGCCAAGCAGCAGCGCCCCGCCGCAACGCCCCGCTCCCCCGAGCAGGGATCGCGCGCGCCGGCCTTTGCCGCAAACGACGGCAGCCGGGTCAGCCCCGCTTCGCTCTTGAAATCACTCGACAACGGTTCCGCCCGTCCGGCGCTGCGCAACGCCACGCTCGTTTCGCTTTTGTGGATCGTCGGCGGCCTCGGCCTGATGTCGCTCCTCTATTCGCCGCAGATCTGGCAGATCCGCTCGATTTCCGACCTCGTCGCCCTGCCCGGCGTGATCGCCGGTCTCGTCGGCATCGTCATCCCGGTTCTCCTGTTCTACGCCTTCGCCATCATGATGGCGCGCGCCCAGGACATGCGAAACGCCGCCCGCTCGATGGCGGAAGTGGCGCTGCGCCTCTCCGAGCCGGAAACCATCGCGTCGGAACGCATCATGACGGTCGGCCAGGCCGTGCGTCGTGAAGTCTCCGCCATGAACGAAGGCATCGAGCGCACCATCGCCCGTGCCTCCGAGCTCGAAACCCTCGTCCACTCGGAAGTCAATGCGCTGGAGCGCAGCTACGCCGACAACGAACTGCGCGTGCGCGGTCTCGTCCACGAACTCGGCTCCGAGCGCGAGGCGATCGTCAATCACGCCGAGCGCATCCGCACCTCGATCGTCGGCGTTCACGACCAGCTGCGCGAAGACCTGTCGCTGGCCACCGAAGAAATCGCCGTGCGTCTTGCGACCTCAGGCGAAGCCTTCGCCTCGATGATCGACACGCGCGCCGCCACGATCACCGAGAAGTCGGAATCCGCCATCCAGTCGCTTGGCACGCTGCTCGCCGCCAAGACCGATTCGCTGCTGCAGACGCTGACCTCCTCCGGTTTCGCGCTCGCCAACGAGTTCGATAACCGCCTGGATTCGCTGACGTCTAGCCTGAGCGACCACGGCAACACCATTCTCAGCCAGTTCGAGACGCGTGCGTCCACCATGGACAGCAACGCCGAGAAGCTGAACGCCGCGCTCAACGACCGCGCCCGCCAGCTGAACGAGATCCTGATCGCGCGCACCCGCGATATCAACGAAAGCCTGACCGGCGGCGAACGTACGATCACCAGCACGCTGGATGACGTGCTCGCCAAGCTGAACAGCACGCTCGACGAGCGCGGCACCAGCTTCCGCCACAGCCTGCAGTCCAGCGTCGATGACACGATCATGGACCTCGACCTGCGCTCCGGCTTCTTCGACGAGCGCCTGCAGGCGACCGTCGCCCAGCTGTCCACCTCCTTCGACGAACGTGTCGCCGAATTCGCCAACGCCTTCGACAAGCGCGCCGGCACGCTCGACACCAAGCTGATGGAGAGCCTGAACCGCATCAACGATACCCTGACCGGCGGCTCGGATTCGCTGAACGGCATCCTGAGTTCCAGCATCGAGCGCATCGGCTCGTCGCTGACCGACCAGTCCTTCGCGCTGACGACGGCGCTTTCGACCGGCCAGGAAGTGCTGGAAAGCACGCTTTCGGGCAAGGTCGACGAAGTCGCGAGCGCGATTGGCGCCCGCACTGCCGAAATGACCTCGGCGCTCAGCCACGCCACCTCCGAAATCTCGCTGGCGCTCGCCTCCGGCACCTCGGAGCTCCACAACAACCTCTCGGCCCGCGCCACCGAGTTCCGCGATACGCTGCTGTCGACGACGTCGGATCTGAGCTCGGCGGTTTCGGCCGGTACCGACCAGATCACCTCGGCCTTCGGCCGTGCCGACGAGCTGAACACCACGATCTCCAAGCGCGCTGAGGATATCACCCAGGCGCTGGATTCCGCCCATGAGCGCATCGACGACGTCATGTCGGCGCGCAGTGGCGTCTTCCTCGGCGCGCTTTCCGACAGCCAGTCGCGCTTCGAAAACACCCTTGCCAGCCGCTCGGAAGCGATCATCGAAGCCGTCACCGGCAGCCATGACCGCCTCGCCGATACGCTCGATGACAAGGCCATGGCGCTCGCGATCTCGCTCAACGAAAGCCAGAGCCGCTTCGAGGAGACGCTTGGCTCGCAGGTCGATGCCATCGCCGGCTCCATCGCCTCCGGTCATGATCGTCTTGCCGAGACGCTCGACGACCGCGCCATGGCGCTCGCCATCTCGCTCAATGAAGGCCACAGCCGCATCGAGGACACACTCGGCTCGCATGCCGGCGCCATCTCGCAGTCGCTGGCAGCAGGCGAGCGCAAGCTTGCCGACGCCATCGCCGAACGCAGCGCCGCCTTCAATGCCTCGATGAACGAGGGCCGCAGCCTGATCGAGACCGCGCTCGACACCCGCGCGGAAGCGATCTCGCAATCGCTCGCCGCCGGCCAGGAGAAGCTGACCGAAGCGATCGACGACCGCGCCATGGCCTTCGCCATCTCGCTCGACGACAGCCAGGGCCGCCTCGCCGATACGCTGGCGCACCACGCCGATGGCATTGCGGCCTCGCTCTCCAGCGGTCACGACCGCATCAGCGAAGCGCTCGAAGACAAGTCCATGGGCTTGGCGATCGCGCTCAACGAAGGCCACTCGCGCCTCGAAGACACGCTCGGCCGCCATGCCGGCAACATCGCGACCTCTCTCGCCAGCGGCCACGACCGGATCAACGAAGCCCTCGACGACAAGGCGATGGGTCTTGCGATCGCACTCAACGAAGGCCATTCGCGCCTTGAGGACACGCTCGGCCACCATGCCGAAAGCATCGCGAACTCGCTAGTCAGCGGCCACGACCGTATCGAAAGCACGCTTTCGCAGAACGCCAAGTCGATCAACGACACGGTTGCCGACGTGCACGACCGCCTCGCCGACACGCTCGCCGAAAAGTCCATGGCGCTTGCCATCTCGCTCGGCGACAGCCAGAGCCGCTTCGACGAGGTTCTGGACGCCCGCACCAATGCGCTGATCGATAGCGTCGCCGGAGCCGAAGCTCGCGTCGCCGGCGCCTTCACCGACAAGGCCCAGGAAATCCGCGGCGCCTACACCGAAAATCAGCAGCGCCTGGAACGCACGCTCGCCGAACACGCCTCCTCCATCTCCAGCACCATCACCGATGGTACCGACCGCATCGAAGGTGGCCTGACCTCCGCCGCCGACCGCTTCGAGGCGCTGACTGGCAATGCCACGACCAAGCTGGAAGACGGCCTCGTTTCGGCGCATGCCCGCATCCGCGCCACGCTCGACGACCGCACGCAGGCGATCAACCTGACGCTCAATGAAGCGCATGCCCAGCTTGGCGATACGCTCTCCGACCAGGCGACCACCATCGGCGCCTCGATCGCCGCAAGCGTCAGCATGCTCGAAATGTCGCTGGAAGATCGCGAAGCCTCCATTCGCCAGGCGATCGACAACAGCGCCCAGTCGCTCGAAGACCGCCTGCGCGACAGCACCGGCAACATCGCCGGTCGCTTCCAGACCGCGGCCGACGAAATTTCCCGCTCGACGGAGAGCTTCGCCTCGCACCTCGACCAGTCGATCGAAGGCATGACCGGCCGCTTCGCCGACACCGGCTCGCGCGTCGAAGCCGGCCTCGCAGCGCTTGAAAACCGGATTCGCGACGGCGTCGGCGGTGTTGCACAGCAGGTCGATGCCGCGGGCGAACGCCTGACGGGCACACTGACGGATGGCATCTCAAGGCTCGGCGCTCTCAGCGACGAAACCTCCGGCCGCATCGCATCCGCTGTCGATGATAGCATTGCCAAGTTCTCCGAGACGATCGATGGCCGCACCAGCCACCTCGCCTCCGAGATCGACAGCCGCGCCGCCAGCCTGACTGACGGTATCGACGCCCGCACCGCAGGTATCGGCGAAGCCATGGACCGTGGCACCGCCAAGATCGACGAACGTCTGTCCACCATGGACCGCGCGCTCAACGTCGGCCTCGACGCCGTCAACCGCACGATCGAAGGCAAGGCCGCCGGCCTCGCCGCCTCGCTGCGCAGCGCGGTCGCCGACACCACGCAGGGCATGGACGAGGAAGCCACGCGCGCCGCAGCCTCCCTCAGCCAGACCGGCCAGCAGTTCGCCGAAGGCCTCGACGCCAAGAGCAGCGATTTCGCCCGTTCGATGGGTGAGCGCTCCGAGCAGATCGTCGGCCGTGTTTCCGAGGCGCAGAACCGCCTCGCCGGCCAGGCCGCAGCCGTCGCCCAGACCTTCTCCGAAGCGGGCAACGCCATCATCAACAAGGTGGCAGAGGCCGAAACGCTCGTCAGCGGCCAGGTCGGCGCCATCTCCAAGGCGCTGAACGACGCGCAGAACACCTTCGCCAGCCACGGCACGGATATCCGCACGACGATCGCAAGCGCCAGCGAAGAGATCGCCTCCACCATGGCCGATGTCGACCGCGCGCTCGAAGCCCGCGGCAATGCGATCCGCAGCGGCCTTGAAGAGCGCTCGCGCGAACTTGACGGCACGCTCAACACCGTGGAGCAGGCCCTCGAAGCGCGTGGAAGCTCGATCCGCGCCGCCCTCGATGACCGCACCCGCGAGCTGAACTCCATGCTCGCAGGCCGCACGACCGAGCTGTCGCGCATTCTCGACGAGACCGCCCGCCCGATGATCGATCGCTACGCGCAGACCGGCCGCGAGGCCGCGGCGCAGATCACGTCTGCCGGCGAACAGAGTGCTGCACAGATCACCGCCGCCAGCGAGCAGAGTGCTGCGCAGCTCACGGCGGCGAGCGACCAGAGCGCCGAGCGCCTGCGCACCGAAAACACCGCTTTGATCGACGCGATCAACGCCCGCACCGAACGCGCCACCTCGGCCGTCGATGCGATTGAAAACAGCCTGCTCTCCAACGTCAACCGCCTGATCGACCGCCTGTCCGACAACAGCATGGTCATGGGCCAGATGATGAGCCGCGCGGCCGAAGAGCTGAGCGCCGTGGATGGCCGCCTCGGCGACACCACCTCGCGCTTCACCGACTCGGCCTCCAAGGCCGCCGAAATGGTCGCAGCCTCGACCCGCCTTCTCGAAGGCAAGGTCGATCGCCTCTCCGACATCTCCGGCCAGACGCTTTCGCAGGTCGGCAGCATCATCGGCCGTTTCGACGAGCACTCCAAGGTTCTGACGCAGGCCTCCAGCCTGCTCGGCGCCGCCCAGTCCAACCTCGTCTCGACGCTGGAAGATCGCGAATCCGCGCTGCAGACGCTGTCGGTCGGCCTCGTCCAGCGCTCGGAAGACATCGAAAAGACGATGCGTGCCCTCGGCAGCATGGTCGACTCGGCCTTCGATCGCGCCGAACAGCGCTCGAACCAGGTCAGCCACAATCTGCGCCAAGGCGTGCAGTCGTCCTTCGCCGATATCAGCACCACGCTCTCGGATGCCGAAAAGCGCGCCGCGGAAGCCGCCGAAGCGATGCGCAGCAGCGTCAGCAAGGCCAGCGAAGACGTCAACGCGACGCTCGACACCACGCTTGGCAATGCCGAGCGCCGCTCCGGCGAACTCGCCAACCGCGTTCGCGGCGGCCTGACGGCGTCGCTGTCGGAAGTCGAGCGCATGATGGGCGACGCAGGTCGCCTGTCGGATGGCGCCGCACAGCAGATGCGTGAATCGCTGCGCGAAGCCGTCGACGAAGCCGTCGCCCGCTTCTCTGGCGCTACCGAGGAAATCCGCCGCTCCGCCGGCGATATCCGCAAGGAACTGGACATGACGCGCAGCGAGCTGAAGCGCGGCGCGTTCGACCTGCCCGAGGAAGCCAAGGAAAGCGCGGCTGCCATGCGCCGCGCCGTCTCCGAGCAGATCAAGGCGCTGCAGGACATCTCGCACATCGTCGGCCGCTCGACGCAGCAGCTCGAAGTTTCCGAGCCCGCCGCCCGCACGCTTGCCCAGCCCCAGCAGCCGCAGCCACAACCTGCGCCGCGCCAGGCGCCGGTGCAGCCCGCGATCCAGCAGCAGCCGCAACCGGCTCCAGTACCGGCCCCTGCGCCGTTGCCGACCCCGGCCGCGGCCGCCATTCCGCCCTCCTCGATCGAAGGCTTCGGCCTGCGCGGTTCGCTCGGCACTGCGGCAGCAACGCCCGCGACGCCGCAGCGCGCGCCTGCCGTGACCCAGGCGCCTGCTGCATCGCCAGCATCCGGCGGCTGGATCAGCGACCTGCTTCGCGGCGCATCGCGCGACGAGAGCGCAGAGGAATCCGTTGCCCGCCAGCCGGCGCCCCGCGTAGAGGCACCGGCACCCCAGGCGCCGCGCGCCGGCGACAACCGCAATCCGCGCCACGTGGTGGAATCGCTGAACTCGCTCTCCGTCGATATCGCCCGCGCCATCGATCACGATGCCTCGGTCGATCTGTGGCGCCGCTACCAGCGTGGCGAACGCGACGTCTTCACGCGCCGCCTCTACACGCTGAAGGGCCAGCAGACCTTCGACGAGATCAAGCACAAGTATGACCGCGAGCCGGAATTCCGCACTGCCGTCAACCGCTACATCGCCGACTTCGAAAAGCTGCTCGCCGACGTCGCCCGCACCGACCGCGACCGGACGATCACCCAGTCCTACCTGACGTCAGACACCGGCAAGGTCTACACCATGCTCGCCCACGCGGCAGGCCGCCTGAACTAAGGCGGAACGAGAGACAAACAAAAGGCCGCATCGGAAACGATGCGGCCTTTTTGTTCTGTTGGCTTGGGCCGAACGCTCAATGCCCGCGACCACCGCCGCACCAAATAGCGGCGCCGGAAATTCACTCCGCGGCGGCATCCTCCGTCAGTAAATGGCAAAGACTTGCCATTACCTCAGCCGCTTCCTTCAGCCCGGATGCCACCACATGATCCGGCACGCCGTCATCGATCAGCGTCGCAAGCTCCGCGAGGTCGTAGACGATATGCCCGCGCCGCAGCTCGCTCTGGGCGAGATCGATGCCCAGTTCGGCATGCATGCGATGGATCGCTCTCGCGGCCGATATGACGAGCATCCGCTTCTGCGCGATATCGGCCACGTCAAGGCGATCCGAGGCTTGAGCGGTCTCAATTGATTGCAGCAAATACGGGTGCATGACGTCCTCCTTACTGGTCATCGAGCGATCGGCGGGCAGATCCTCCATCAAGCCTGCGAATCGCCATCTGGTTGCATCGTGAGGAATACTCACCAAAAACAACGAGGACTGCAACCCAGGGATTTATCAGGAAAAACAATATCTCTTTTGCCGTCCCGCAGAGCATCGACATCCCCGCGGCAAGCTCGCTGAGAGCGGCGCCAAGGCCTCCGCAACTCAAACAAAAAGGGCCGAACCCATAAGGTCCGGCCCTTCTCTTCAATTCATATCCACCCACCGGAAACCCGGTGCGCGGAATTCTTACGCCTCGGCGTCCGGCGGCGTTTCGTCGCCAGCCTCTGCGGCAGGCTCCTCGCCCGGCACAACAGCGGTCTCGTCGCCGTTCTCGGCACCTTCTTCGACCTCGTCTTCCGGATCGCGGATGCGCTCGACCGACACGACCTTCTCGTCCTTGGCGGTCGAGAAGATGGTCACGCCCTTCGTCGCGCGGCTGGCGATGCGGATGCCGCCAACCGGCACGCGGATCAGCTGACCGCCATCCGAAACCAGCATGATCTGGTCGTTGTCATCGACAGGGAAGGCAGCGACGAGTTCGCCGATCTCGCCCGTCTTCGACGTATCGGTGGCGCGAATGCCCTTGCCGCCACGGCCGGAGATGCGGAAGTCGTAGGAGGAAGACCGCTTGCCGTAGCCCTTCTCGGAAACCGTCAGCACGTACTGTTCGCGTGCCTTCAGCTCTTCGTAGCGCTCGTCGCTCAGCTGTCCCTCTTCGGTGACTTCCTCGCCAACCAGCGCGATTTCCTCGGCCTCACCCGTCGTCAGGCGGCGTTCGTTGGCTGCGCGCTTGAGATAAGCGGCGCGTTCCCACGGCTCGGCATCGACATGGCCGACGATCGTCATCGAGATGATGCGGTCGTTATCGCCGAGGTTGATCCCTCGTACGCCGATCGAGTTGCGGCCCGCGAAGACGCGGACGTCGTCGACCGCAAAGCGGATGCACTGGCCGAGCGCCGTCGTCAGAAGCACGTCGTCGTGCTCGGTGCAGGTCTCGACGGAGAGGATCTCGTCGCCCTCCTCTTCGAGCTTCATCGCGATCTTGCCGTTGCGGTTGACCTGGACGAAGTCGCTGAGCTTGTTGCGGCGCACGGTGCCGCGCGTCGTCGAGAACATCACGTCGAGCGTAGCCCAGCTGTCCTCGTCCTCCGGCAGCGGCAGGATGGTGGTGATGCGCTCGCCTGGAGCGAGCGGCAGCATGTTGATCATCGCCTTGCCGCGAGAGGTCGGCGTGCCGATCGGCAGACGATAGACCTTTTCCTTGTAGACGATGCCGCGTGACGAGAAGAACAGAACCGGCGTATGCGTATTGAGCACGAATAGCTGGCTAACGAAATCTTCGTCACGCGTGGTCATGCCGGAGCGACCCTTGCCGCCGCGGCGCTGCGCGCGGTAGGTCGTCAGCGGCACGCGCTTGATGTAGCCGAGGTGCGAGACGGTAACGACCATATCCTCGCGGGCGATGAGATCTTCATCGTCCATTTCGAGGCCGCCATCCATGATCTCGGTGCGGCGCGGCGTGCCGAACTCGTCGCGGACAGCAGCAAGCTCGTCCTTGACGATCGACTGGATGCGCACGCGCGACGACAGGATATCGAGGTAATCCTTGATTTCCTCGCCGATCTTGTTGAGTTCGTCGCCGATTTCGTCGCGGCCAAGGGCCGTCAGACGAGCGAGACGCAGTTCGAGAATGGCCCGTGCCTGCTCTTCCGAGAGGTTGTACGTCATGTCGTCGTTGATGCGGTGGCGCGGATCGTCGATCAGGCGGATCAGGCTTTCGACGTCATGCGCCGGCCAGCGGCGGGTCATCAGCTCTTCGCGGGCGGACTGCGGATCCGGTGCCTGGCGGATGACGCGGATGACTTCGTCGATGTTGGCGACAGCGATCGCCAGACCGACCAAGACGTGCGCGCGCTCGCGAGCCTTGCGCAGCAAGAATTTTGTACGCCGACTAACGACTTCCTCGCGGAACGAGACGAAGGCGCGCAGCATGTCGAGCAGCTGCAGCTGTTCGGGCTTGCCGCCGTTCAGCGCCACCATGTTGCAGCCGAACGAGGTCTGCAGCGGCGTATAGCGATAGAGCTGGTTCAGGATGACGTCGGCATTGGCGTCGCGCTTCAGCTCGACGACGACGCGGTAGCCCTGACGGTCGCTCTCATCGCGCAGGTCGGAGATGCCCTCGATGCGCTTGTCGCGCACCAGTTCGGCCATCTTCTCGATCATCGTCGACTTGTTCACCTGATACGGGATCTCGGTGATGATGATCTGCTCGCGATCGCCGCGCATCGGCTCGATCGTCGCGACGCCGCGCATGATCACCGAGCCACGGCCCGTCTCGTAAGCCGAGCGGATGCCGGAACGGCCGAGGATCTTGGCGCCGGTTGGGAAATCGGGACCTGGAATGATCTGCATCATCTCGGGCAACTCGATCGCCGGATCGTCGATCAGCGCGATACAGCCATTGATGACTTCGACGAGATTGTGCGGCGGAATGTTGGTCGCCATGCCGACGGCGATACCGCCGGCGCCGTTGACGAGCAGGTTCGGGAATTTCGCGGGAACCACCACGGGCTCGGAGAGCGTACCGTCGTAGTTGTCGCGGAAATCGACCGTTTCCTTGTCGAGATCGTCGAGCAGCGAATGCGCGGCCTTCTCGAGGCGGCATTCGGTGTAGCGTTCGGCCGCCGGCGGATCACCGTCGACGGAGCCGAAGTTGCCCTGGCCATCGATAAGCGGAAGGCGAAGAGACCAGTCCTGCGCCATACGCGCCAGCGCGTCGTAGATCGCGGTGTTGCCGTGCGGATGGTATTTACCCATCACGTCCCCGGTCACGCGGGCGCATTTGACGTATTTCTTGTTCCAGTCGATGCCGAGCTCGGACATGCCGTAGAGGATGCGCCGGTGCACGGGCTTGAGGCCGTCGCGCACGTCAGGAAGCGCGCGGCTGACGATAACGCTCATCGCGTAATCGAGATACGACCGCTGCATTTCCTCCATAATGGAGATGGGCTCGATGCCTGGCGGGAGCTTCCCGCCGCCGGGGGGTGTTTGCTCAGTCAAAATGGATCACATCTCTTCTAGAATCACTTGAAGATTTATAGCGGAAAGGCTGTTCCTAAGCCAATTTTGCAGGAAGTTTTGAACAGGCTTTTACGGTCTAATCAGGGCGAAACGAGGCTTATGCGCCCCAATCACCGTCACGCACGCCGCGCCATTTGCAAAATCGGTTTGCCCACATCACAATCGCGCGAAAACCAAGCCCGGATATGGGTATATGGAGAGATGATGGCAAGCGCCGACCAACTGATCAACGCCTTTACAACCCTGCTCGTCACGATCGATCCGCCGGGTCTCGCGCCGATCTTTCTCGGCCTCACTGTCGGCATGAGCAGAGCCCAGCGCAAGCAGGTGGCGATGCGCGGCACGATCATCGCCTTCATCATTCTCGCCGTCTTCGCGCTCTTCGGATCCAGCGTGCTCGGCGTGCTCGGCATCTCGATCGGCGCCTTCCGCATCGCCGGCGGCCTGCTGCTCTTCTGGATCGCCTTTGAAATGGTGTTCGAGAAGCGCCAGGATCGCAAGGAAAAGACCGGCACGGCCGCGATCACCGTCGACCACATCCAGAACATCGCCGTCTTCCCGCTGGCCATTCCGCTGATCTCGGGCCCGGGCGCCATCTCCGCGACCATCCTGATCGCGGGCTCGATGCAGACGGCCTTCGAACTGGCGCAGCTGATCATCGTGATCGCCGCAAGCCTGCTCCTGCTCTTCCTGGCGCTCTTGATCGCCGACCGGCTGGACCGCTTCCTCGGCGTCACCGGCCGCGCCATCCTGACCCGCCTGCTCGGCGTCATCCTGGCGGCGCTCGCGACCCAGTTCGTCGTCGATGGCATCAAGTCGGCGATGAACCTCGTTCCCTCGCCCGTCTGAGCTTTCAGTTAAAACGCAAACGGCGCGCCCCAAAGCGCGCCGTCTGAAACCTTTCGGTCTGTCGTTCGATCAAAACGGAATATCGTCGTCCAGATCGCGCGAGAAATTGCCGCCACCGCCGGAAGACGAACCACCGCCCGAGCCACCACGGCCGGAAGACTGCGACGGCGAACCGTAATCGTCGCCATAACCGCCGCCACCGCCGAAATCACCACCGCCGGCATTGCCGCCACGGCCACCGCCGTAACCACCGCCAGAGCGATCGCCACCGCCTTCGCCGCGTCCATCGAGCATCGTCAGCGTTGAGCCGAAGCCCTGCAGCACGACTTCCGTGGAATAACGATCCTGACCCTGCTGGTCCTGCCACTTGCGGGTCTGCAGCGCGCCTTCGATATAGAGCTTGGCGCCCTTCTTGACGTACTGCTCGACGACCTTGCACAGGCCTTCGTTGAAGACGACCACGGTGTGCCACTCGGTCTTCTCGCGGCGCTCGCCCGAATTGCGGTCGCGCCAGGTCTCCGATGTCGCGATGCGGAGGTTGGCGATCGGCCGGCCGTCCTGCGTCCGACGGATTTCGGGGTCAGCACCCACGTTTCCGATCAGAATTACCTTGTTCACGCTGCCAGCCATACTTTTCACCCTACCTGCCGCCCTGCCCGGCGGCGCTTGAAACAATCGATGCACCTTAAACCATAGAGGCGGCGCGATGGACGTCCATAGCGGTTCATCCACAAGGAATTTTGTTCTTTATTTGTTCTATTTTATCCCTATGATCCTGTCAACCGAATCGAAAACCTTGCACCATCTAGACATTGAGCCTCGACTCGCCCGCCGGCATCACTAAATAAGGGGCTTGTTCCAGCACAGAAGCAGAAGACGATGAGCGAACTGAAGACGATTTCAATCCGTGGCGCGCGCGAGCACAATCTGAAGGGCATCGACCTCGATCTGCCGCGCAACAAGCTGATCGTCATGACGGGCCTGTCGGGATCGGGCAAATCCTCGCTCGCTTTCGACACCATCTATGCCGAGGGCCAGCGCCGCTATGTCGAGAGCCTGTCGGCCTATGCCCGCCAGTTCCTCGAAATGATGCAGAAGCCCGATGTCGACCAGATCGACGGCCTCTCGCCGGCGATCTCCATCGAGCAGAAGACGACTTCACGCAACCCGCGCTCGACTGTTGGCACCGTCACTGAGATCTACGACTATATGCGCCTGCTCTTCGCACGCGTCGGCGTTCCCTATTCGCCGGCCACCGGCCTGCCGATCGAGAGCCAGACCGTCAGCCAGATGGTCGACCGCATCCTCGCCTTCGAGGAAGGCACGCGCCTCTTCATCCTCGCCCCGCTCGTGCGTGGCCGTAAGGGCGAGTATAAGAAGGAACTCGCGGAGCTCATGAAAAAGGGCTTCCAGCGCGTCAAGATCGACGGCCAGTTTTACGAGATCGCCGATGCCCCCGCGCTCGACAAGAAATACAAGCACGACATCGATATCGTCGTCGACCGCGTCGTCGTGCGCGCCGATGTCTCGGCGCGACTGGCCGACAGTCTGGAGACCTCGCTGAAGCTCGCAGACGGCCTCGCCATCGCCGAATTCGCCGACAAGCCGCTGCCCGTGGAGGAAACCGCCGCCGGCGGCTCGGCCAACAAGTCGCTGAACGAAACGCACGAGCGCGTGCTGTTCTCGGAAAAGTTCGCCTGCCCGGTGTCCGGCTTCACGATTTCCGAGATCGAGCCGCGCCTGTTCTCCTTCAACAATCCGGCCGGCGCCTGCCCGACCTGCGACGGCCTCGGCGCCCAGCAGAAGATCGACGCCAACCTAATCGTGCCGGAACCCGAGCGTACGCTGCGCGACGGCGCCATCGCCCCCTGGGCCAAGTCGTCCTCGCCCTATTACAACCAGACGCTGGAAGCGCTCGGCAAGCATTTCGGCTTCAAGCTCGGCGCCCGCTGGAACGATCTTTCCGCCAAGGCGCAGGACGTCATCCTCAACGGCACCGAGGAGAAGATCGAATTCCACTACGTCGACGGCGCCCGCTCCTACACGACGCACAAGAATTTCGAAGGCATCATCACCAATCTCGAGCGCCGCTGGAAAGAAACCGACAGCGCCTGGGCGCGCGAGGAGATCGAGCGCTACATGTCGGCCGCCCCCTGCCCGTCCTGCAACGGATTCCGCCTGAAGCCGGAAGCGCTGGCCGTCAAGGTCAACAAGCTGCATATCGGCCAGGTCACGGATATGTCGATCCGCGTCGCCCGCGACTGGTTCGAAACACTGCCTGACAGCTTCAACGCGAAGCAGAACGAAATCGCCGTCCGAATCCTGAAAGAGATCAGGGACCGCCTGCGCTTCCTCAACGACGTCGGCCTCGAATATCTGAGCCTCTCGCGCAACTCCGGCACTCTGTCGGGTGGCGAAAGCCAGCGCATTCGCTTGGCCTCGCAGATCGGCTCCGGCCTCACCGGCGTTCTCTACGTACTCGACGAGCCGTCGATCGGCCTGCACCAGCGCGACAACGCCCGCCTGCTGGAAACGCTGAAGCACCTGCGCGACATCGGCAACACCGTGATCGTCGTCGAACACGACGAGGACGCCATCCTGCAAGCCGACGATGTCGTCGATATCGGACCGGCCGCCGGCATTCATGGCGGCCAGGTCATCGCCCACGGCACACCGCAGGACATCATGGCCAACCCGAAGTCACTGACCGGTAAATACCTGTCGGGCGAGCTCGGCGTGACCGTGCCGGAAGAACGACGCAAGGTTAAGAAGGGCAAGGAAATCAAGGTCGTCGGCGCCCGCGGCAACAATCTGAAGAACGTCACGGCGTCGATCCCGCTCGGCGTCTTCACGGCGGTCACGGGCGTGTCCGGTGGCGGCAAGTCCACCTTCCTGATCGAGACGCTCTACAAGTCGGCCGCCCGCCGCGTCATGGGCGCGCGCGAAATCCCGGCGGATCACGATCGCATCGACGGCTTCGAGCATATCGACAAGGTCATCGACATCGACCAGTCGCCGATCGGCCGCACCCCGCGCTCGAACCCGGCCACCTATACCGGCGCCTTCACGCCGATCCGCGACTGGTTCGCCGGGCTGCCGGAAGCCAAGGCGCGCGGCTACCAGCCCGGCCGCTTCTCCTTCAACGTCAAGGGCGGCCGCTGCGAGGCCTGCCAGGGCGACGGCGTCATCAAGATCGAGATGCACTTCCTGCCCGACGTCTACGTCACTTGCGACGTCTGCCACGGCAAGCGCTACAACCGCGAAACGCTCGACGTCACCTTCAAGCAGAAATCGATCGCCGACGTGCTCGACATGACCGTCGAGGAAGGCGTCGAGTTCTTCGCCGCCGTCCCCGCCGTGCGCGACAAGCTGCAGGCCCTCTTCGATGTCGGCCTCGGCTACATCAAGGTCGGCCAGCAGGCGAACACGCTGTCGGGCGGCGAAGCCCAGCGCGTCAAGCTCGCCAAGGAGCTCTCAAAGCGCTCGACCGGCCGCACGCTCTACATTCTCGACGAGCCGACGACCGGCCTGCACTTCCACGACGTCGCCAAGCTGCTCGAAATGCTGCACGAACTGGTCAACCAGGGCAACTCGGTCGTCGTCATCGAGCACAATCTTGAAGTCATCAAGACCGCCGACTGGGTCCTCGACTTCGGCCCCGAAGGCGGTGATGGCGGCGGCGAGATCGTGGCGTCTGGCACGCCCGAGGCGATCGTCAAGGAAAAGCGGTCCTATACCGGCCAGTTCCTGAAGGAACTGCTGGAGCGGCGGCCGGTGAAGAAGGTGCAGGCGGCGGAGTGAGCGAGATCCTCTCCACGGTACGTGTGTTGATCGCTGACGGCAAATTCAGGGTCTCGGCACACGCACTGCAGGAGTTGTTGAACGACGGTCTGCTGATCGAGCCGTTGGTGATGGACATATCGTCGGCGCTCGTCGTGGAGGAGTATCCGGACTATCACAAGGGGCCCTGTGTTCTGGTCCTGCAGACGGACGAGCGGGGAAGACCCGTACATTTGCTTTGGGGCATCCCATCAGGTGCATCCGAACCGGCGGTGTTGATAACAGCATACATTCCCGATCCAGATCGCTGGAATGACGATTTCACCAGGAGGAAGCCGCAATGACGAGACAGGCGTCGCAGCTCATTCGTGAGGGGGAATATGCCGCCGAGGTCATCGTGGAGCTTCACGACGACGTTGGCGAGTGGTCCCCGACGGTAAGCCCGGAGGATATCCGCAAGCTGGATCGCGTACGTCGTGCCTTGCGAGACCATGATTTCGAAGGTGCAGAGAAGGATGGACGCGTTTACCGGCTCGTGCCGCGTGAGGCCGACTATCCGAAAAGCGGTTTTGGCGAAAACGAATAGGATGGATTGAAGTCATGACAAAACCCGGCACCATTCGCGTCGGCATCGGCGGCTGGACATTCGAGCCCTGGCGCAACCACTTCTTCCCGTCCACGCTGAAGCAGAAGGACGAGTTGAATTATGCCAGCCGGCAGCTGAAGGTCATCGAGGTCAACGGCACCTATTACAGCTCGCAGAAGCCCGAGACCTTCGCCAAGTGGGCCGCCGATGTCCCCGAGGGTTTCATCTTCTCGCTGAAGGCCAGTCGCTTCAGCACCAACCGCAAGATCCTCTCCGAAGCCGGTGAATCGGTCGAGCGCTTTCTCGGCCAGGGCATCGTCGAGCTTGGCCCGCATCTCGGCCCCATTCTCTGGCAGTTCGCGCCGACGAAGAAGTTCGAGCCGGAGGATTTCGAGGGCTTCCTGAAGCTCTTGCCGGACAAGCAGGATGGCCTGCCGCTTAAACATGTCGTCGAGGTCCGTCACGACAGCTTCAAGGTGCCTGAGTTCGTGACGCTCTTGGCGAAATACGGTGTCGCACCCGTTATCGCCGAACATTTCGATTATCCGATGGTGGCGGATGTCACCGCCGATTTCGTCTACACACGCCTGCAAAAGGGCTCGGACGAAATCCGGACCTGCTATCCGCCGAAAGAGCTGAAAGCCTGGGCCAAGCGCCTGGAAACCTGGGCGGAAGGCAAGGTGCCTGATGATCTGCCGCTTATCGATAGCGACCGCAAGGTCAAGGTCGAGCCGCGCGACGTTTTCGCTTTCATGATCCACGAGGGCAAGGTCAATGCCCCCTTCGGCGCCATCGCGCTGCAGGATGAGGTCGGCAAGTAGTCAGAGCGCGAAACAATCAGAGTAGCAGCACGTGGCTGACGAGGTCCTCCGCCGTCAGCCCCTTGCCGGCCCGGTTGCCCGCTTCGCCATGCATGTAAACGCCGGCGGCGGCGGCCTCGAAGGCCGGCAGCCCCTGCGCCATCAGCGCTCCGATGATCCCCGCCAGCACATCGCCGGAGCCGGCTGTGGCGAGCCAGATCGGAGCATTGGTGTTGATCAACGCCCGACCATCCGGCGAGGCGATCACGGTGTCGGGCCCCTTGTAGACGATGGCCGCATTCGCCCGCGCCGCGGCCGCCAGTGCCTTGTCGGCCTTGCCTAGATTGTCGTCGGCGGCGATATCCGGAAACAACCGCGAAAACTCTCCCTCATGCGGCGTCAGAACCAGCCGCGTCTCGCCTTCAGCGAACAACGCGAACAGCGCCGCAGGATCCTCGCGGAAGGAGGTGATGCCATCGGCATCCAGAACCAGATGCCGCGCCGCGAGTGCCACCACAAAACCACGCGCCTTCTCGCCAGCTCCGAAGCCCGGCCCGAGCACGAAGCTGCGCAACCGTTCGTCCTTCAGCCAATCCAGGAGCTCGGCGTCCCTATCGATGCCGTGCAGCATCACGGCCGTCAGATGCGTCGCGTTCTCTTCCAGGGCATCCGCAGGCGAAGCGATCGTCACCAGCCCGGCGCCCGCCTTCAATCCAGACATGGCCGACATCCGCGCGGCACCCGTCTTGCCCTTCTCGCCAGAGAAGACGACGAGGTGGCCGCGCTTGTACTTGTGGGTCTCCTGCCCCGAAGACGGCAGCCACCGCTGCCATTGTTCCGGCCGGTTCTCCGCCAGTTTGCCTGACGCTTGCCTGCGCACGATCCGCGCGGGTATGCCGATATCGAGCACCTCGAGCACGCCCGAAAGCTCCCGCCCCGGCATTAGCAGATGGCCCGGCTTGCGCGTCATGAAGGTGATCGTGCGCTCGGCGGTAAATGCCGCCCCCAGCACCATGCCCGTCCGGCCATCGATGCCGGATGGCAGGTCGACGGCAAGCACCGGCAGGCGAGCTTTTTCTATACGCACGATTACCGCACTGACGACTTCTGGCACGGCCCGCGTCAACCCGGCCCCGAACAGCGCGTCGATCACGACGTCACCGCCTGCGGGTTGATAGGCCTCTATCGGCGCACCCTCACCGGACCAACCGCTGAAAGCCCGCGCAGCGTCGCTCTTCAGTCGATCGGGATCCCCCAAGTGAAACACCGCAACCGCGACACCACTATCTTGCAGACAGCGTGCCGCAACATATCCGTCGCCGCCATTGTTGCCGGGGCCGCACAGTACGACGGCCCGCCGCGCAGACGGGTAGTGCCGCAGGAAGGCCGCCGCCACGCCGGCGCCCGCCTGCAGCATCAGGCCGAAACTGTCGATGCCCGAGGCTGCTGCGGCAGCATCGACGGTGGTCATTTCGGCGGGGGTAAGGAGAAGGTCGGCGAGTTGAGTGTCCATCCGGCCATTCAAGCAGAATCCGCCTAAAAAACAACCGATTGGCGCAAAATCTGGAAGGTTATTATTTAGTCATTTGCATATATTTTAACCTTCACTACAAGCCAGAAAGAAAGCATCAGACATCGCGAATATTCCTCATTTCGGTCGAAATTTAAGCTTTTCGCTTGCAACCCGCGCCGTTTTTGACAAAAAAATCGTTGAAATTGCTGAAAATCGCTCGACTTTCGGTCTCCGGCTGCCATTTCCACGAAGATTCCGCTTTCCAACTGGCACGATAACTGCATTCTATCGGGGGGTGGGTATGAGCCTGCTATAACGGGAGAAGCGGAGAGTCATTTTCTCATGAAAAAGATCGAAGCGATCATTAAGCCCTTCAAGCTGGACGAAGTGAAGGAAGCCCTTCAGGAAGTTGGCCTGCAGGGGATCACAGTCACGGAAGCAAAGGGCTTCGGTCGCCAAAAAGGCCACACGGAATTGTACCGTGGCGCGGAGTATGTCGTCGATTTCCTGCCGAAGGTGAAGGTCGAAGTCGTCCTCGCCGACGAGAACGCGGAGGCCGTCATCGACGCGATCCGCAAGGCCGCGCAAACCGGCCGTATCGGCGACGGCAAGATTTTCGTATCCAATATCGAAGAAGTCATTCGTATCCGTACCGGCGAAACCGGTGTCGATGCGATCTGACCTGTTTGGTCCAGGCGAGGCAATCGTCTCGTCTTCTCAAATGAAGGAACCATTTTATGGCGACCGCAAGCGAAATCCTCAAGCAAATCAAGGATAACGACGTCAAGTTTGTTGACCTGCGCTTTACCGATCCCAAGGGCAAGCTGCAGCACGTCACGATGGACGTGGTTTGCGTCGATGAAGACATGTTCGCCGATGGCGTCATGTTCGACGGCTCCTCGATCGGCGGCTGGAAGGCGATCAACGAATCCGACATGGTGCTGATGCCCGACACGGAAACGGTCCACATGGACCCGTTTTTCGCGCAGTCCACCATGGTCATCCTCTGCGACATTCTCGATCCGGTCTCCGGCGAAGCTTATAACCGCGATCCGCGCGGCACCGCCAAGAAGGCCGAAGCCTATCTGAAGGCATCAGGCATCGGCGACACCGTCTTCGTGGGTCCTGAAGCCGAGTTCTTCATCTTCGACGACGTTCGCTACAAGGCCGACCCCTACAACACCGGCTTCAAGCTCGATTCGACCGAACTGCCGTCCAACGACGACACCGAATATGAGACCGGCAACTTGGGCCACCGTCCGCGCGTCAAGGGCGGTTACTTCCCGGTTCCGCCGATCGACAGCTGCCAGGACATGCGCTCCGAAATGCTGACGGTTCTCTCGGAAATGGGCGTCGTCGTCGAAAAGCACCACCACGAAGTGGCCGCTGCCCAGCACGAGCTCGGCATCAAGTTCGACACGCTCGTCCGCAACGCCGACAAGATGCAGATCTACAAGTACGTCGTGCACCAGGTCGCTAATGCCTACGGCAAGACGGCAACCTTCATGCCGAAACCGATTTTCGGCGACAACGGCTCGGGCATGCACGTCCACATGTCGATCTGGAAGAGCGGCAAGCCGAGCTTCGCAGGCGATGAATATGCAGGTCTCTCCGAGAGCTGCCTCTACTTCATCGGCGGCATCATCAAGCACGCCAAGGCGCTGAACGCCTTCACCAACCCGTCGACGAACTCCTACAAGCGTCTCGTCCCGGGCTATGAAGCACCGGTTCTGCTCGCCTATTCGGCGCGCAACCGCTCGGCTTCGTGCCGTATTCCGTTCGGCAGCAACCCGAAGGCAAAGCGCGTCGAAGTCCGCTTCCCGGATCCGATGGCGAACCCCTACCTCGCCTTCGCCGCCATGCTGATGGCCGGCCTCGACGGCATCAAGAACAAGATCCATCCCGGCAAGGCCATGGACAAGGATCTCTACGACCTGCCGCCGAAGGAACTGAAGAAGATCCCGACGGTGTGCGGTTCGTTGCGTGAAGCGCTGGAAAGCCTGGACAAGGACCGCAAGTTCCTGACCGCCGGCGGCGTCTTCGACGACGACCAGATCGACTCGTTCATCGAGCTGAAGATGATCGAGGTCATGCGCTACGACATGACCCCGCATCCGGTCGAATACGACATGTACTACTCGGCGTAAGCCCTCAGAAAGCCCCGGTTCGCCGGGGCTTTCGTCTATCCGATGTCACGGAAACCTCGCGTCGATGTGACACTCATGTGACGAGTTCTCGCACAAATCTTGATTTGAGTGAGATCAATCACCAAATCAGGTGATGAAAGGAAGTCGTACCATGAAAGAAAGACTAGCTAAGTTCAGTATCGGCGAAGTGGTTCGGCACAAGGTATTTCCGTTTCGCGGCGTCATCTTCGATGTCGATCCGGAATTCGCGAATACGGAAGAATGGTGGAATTCTATTCCCGCCGACGTGCGCCCCAGCAAGGATCAGCCCTTCTACCACTTGCTCGCCGAAAACGAAGAAAACGAATACGTCGCCTACGTATCCGAACAGAACCTGATGAATGACGAAAGCGGCGAACCGCTTCGTAACGAACAGGTCTACCAGATTTTCGATATGGCACCGACGGGACAGTTCAAACCCAAGATGAGCTTCACCCACTAAGCGGCTGCATATCCATTTCAAACCCCGCCTTCCCAGCGGGGTTTTTCTTTGGCCGGAACCCGGAATTCAGGCAACAAAAAACCCGGCGCGAAGCCGGGTTTCTCGACAATCCGTAAGGATCGAAATTACTGGGCCTTGGCAGCCTTCTGGGCGTCTTCAAGCTTCTTGCGCGCTTCGTCAGCCTTCTTCTGCATGCTGTCCTGCAGGCTCTTCTGGCTTTCGGCGAGCTTGGAAGCGGAAACCGCTTCGCCGTCGAATGCGCCGGTGAAGCCTTCAAGCGAGATCTTGATCGGGTTCGGCGCACGGCGGAAGTTGATCGAGGTCAGGACCAGATCGGTGCCCTTCTTCAGGCTGGCAACCATCGCGTCGGTCAGCGGGATCTGCGCAACGCAACGATCCGGCATGCACATCAGATAGTCGATCTTCTGCGGCTTGCCGCCGTCGATCTGCATGCCGATGCCCGGCGGGATCAGACGTGCAGGAGGAACGGAAACCTGCAGGCTCTTGTTGTTCACCTTGCCGGAAACGGTGATGAGGCCAACGCCCGTAACGAGCTGACCGCCGGTGGCCAGAACGACGTTCTGCACGACGCAGACGTCATTGTCTTCCTGCTTGCTGCAGGTCTTGTACCAACCGAGGCGCGGTGCGCCGGCAGCCTGTGCGCCAGCGTCGGCAGACGCATCCTGCGCATAAGAAGACACCGGAGCCACTGCGGCGCCAAGCATCACTGCCATTACGGACAGGGCTGCCCGTGTTTTCTTTTCAGACTTGAACATCATAACGAATTCCGTCTCCTGATATCCCGTTGGGACAGCCCATTTGCCATCCTCACCAACAGGGTTGTTCGCATCTGACCTCTTAAAACAATGAGGCAAATGCATGACCCCCCGACTTCGGGGTCCCTGTTACATCGCGTTGCTGGAGATTTCCAGTGTTTCTTTGGCGTTTTAGGTGTCGCCGGAAAGAATTTGCCGTGGATGGTGAATTGGGCCGGCCGCATGGTAGTCTTCGGGCGAATCGTGCCGTTTTCCGGAAAGGATTTCGACTATGCTCCGGATCGTTCTCCCCGTCGTCTTCACCCTTGTTTGCGGGGTAGCCGCTGCCGAGCCCGTGCATGGCATCGCAATGCACGGCGCCCCTGCTCTGCCTCAAGATTTCAAGCACCTGCCCTACGTCAATCCCGACGTGAAGAAGGGCGGCAAGATCTCCTATGGCGTCGTCGGCACCTACGACAACCTGAACCCGTTCATCCTGAAGAGCATGCGCACCACGGCGCGCGGCATGTGGGACCCCGAATACGGCAACCTGGTCTATGAAACGCTGATGCTGCGCTCGCGCGACGAGCCCTTCACGCTCTATGGCCTCTTGGCGCAATCCGTCGAATGGGACGACGACAGGACCTATATCCAGTTCAACCTGAACCCAGACGCCAAATGGTCGGACGGCCAGCCGGTCACGCCCGATGACGTCATCTTCTCCTTCAACATCTTGAAGGAAAAGGGCCGCGTCCCCTTCAGCACGCGCCTCAACGCCGTCGAGAAAATGGAGAAGGTCGGCGATCACAGCGTCCGCTTCACCTTTAACGACAAGGCCGACCGCGAATTCCCGCTGATTCTCGCCGGCTCGACGCCTATCCTCCCCAAGCACGCGATCGACGCGGAGAATTTCGACCGCTCGACGCTGAAGCCGCTGATCGGCTCCGGTCCCTACAAGATCAAGTCGCTGAAGCCGGGCGAAAGCATCACCTTCGAGCGCGACCCGAACTATTGGGGCAAGGATATCCCCGCCAAGGTCGGCCTCGACAATTACGACCAGATCACCGTCCAGTATTTCCTGCAGGACACGACATTGTTCGAATCGTTCAAGAAGGGCGATGTCGATATCTATCCGGATGGCAGCCCCGGCCATTGGGCGAGCGCCTATAACTTCCCGGCGGTCACATCGGGCAATGTCGTCAAGGACACCTTCCAGCCCAAGCTGCCATCGGGCATGTTCGGCTTCGTCTTCAACACCCGCCGGCCGCTCTTCGACAATGTGAAGCTGCGCGAGGGCCTGTCGCTGATCTTCGATTTCGAATGGGCCAACAAGAACCTGTTCTCCAGCGCCTATATCAGGACGCAGAGCTACTGGCAGAACTCCGACCTCTCCAGCTTCGGCGTGCCCGCTGACGAGCGCGAAATGAAGCTGCTCGGCCCGATCAAGGATCGCATCGATCCCGCCATCCTCGACGGCACCTACAAGCTTCCCGTCACCGATGGTTCCGGCCGCGACCGCAATGTGCTGAAGCAGGCGGTCGCGCTTCTGAAGGAGGCTGGCTACACGATCAAGAACGGCAAGATGAGCGACGCCAATGGCCGCCCGCTCGCCTTCGAGATCATGACGCAGAACACCGACCAGGAAAAACTCGCGGTCTCCTACCAGCGCTCACTGCAACTGCTCGGCATCAACACCTCGATCCGCACGGTGGACGATTCGCAGTATCAGAGCCGCACCAACACCTTCGACTACGACGTGATCGTCAAATCCTTCACCTCGTCGCTATCGCCTGGAATCGAGCAGGTAGGGCGCTGGTCGTCCGCCTCGCGCGACCGCGACGGAACCGACAATTTTGCAGGCGTTGCCGATCCCGATGTGGATACGCTGATCCAGCACATCCTCAATGCGCGTTCGGCCGAGGATTTCACCGCCGCCGTCCGCTCGCACGACCGGCTGCTGCTGTCGGGCCATTACGTGCTGCCGCTCTACCATGTCGACAACCAGTGGGTCGCGCGCAGCAAGCGCATCGGCCACCCCGACCAGGTGCCGCTCTACGGCTACCAGCTGCCTGCCTGGTGGGATCAGAGCGTCCAATAACAGGTGGTTCTCTTTTCCTGCCTGGTTGAACTGGCCTGCTACAGCGACTAGATGGCTTGAAACGCCCTTTCAGGGCCAGCAATTCAGAAAAGGAAAGCCCATGGAACGCATAGTCATCGACGTCGTCTCGGATGTCGTCTGCCCCTGGTGCTATCTCGGCAAGGCCCGGCTGGAGCTCGCGATCGCGGAAGTCCAGGACGAAGTCGGCGTCGACGTCAACTGGCGCCCCTATCGCCTCAACCCGGATTACCCGCCCGAAGGCGTCGACCAGAAGGCAGCGCTCGAGAAGAAGCTCGGCGGTGCCGAGCGTGTCGCCGAAGGTCACAAGATGCTCACCGAACTCGGCCGCGAAGTTGGAATCAACTTCAATTTCGAGGCCATCAAGATCGGCCCGAACACGCTCGACGCCCACCGGCTCATTCACTGGGCGATGATCGAGGATCGCGACAAGGCCGATAAGGTGGTCGATGGCCTGTTCAAGGCGAATTTCGAGCAAGGCCTGAATGTCGGCGATCACGCCGTGCTGCTCGACATCGCCGAGAAGTCCGGCCTCGACCGCGCCGTGACTGCCTCTCTGCTCACGTCGGATGCCGACAAGGGTCTCGTCGTCGAGGAAATCGAATCGGCGCAGAAGATGGGCGTCAACGGCGTTCCCTTCTTCATCTTCGACCAGCAATACGCCGTCAGCGGCGCCCAGACGCCTGATGTCATCGCCGGCGCGCTGCGCGATATCGCCAAGGCCAAGGCCGAAGCCCGCGCTGGAATGAACTAGTCAATACCTATGCTGGAGGCGAGATATGAACTTAGAATGTTTACGCCAATAGCAAAGCCGAGACCCACTAATACCCGCAAAAAGCTGCTTCTATTTTGGCGCCGTGTTTCCTCGATAAGGTTTTCGTCACCTCGATTCAGACGGACATACGATAGTACATTCATTGAATCGACACTGCGCTCCACCCAATCACCAAGCTTAGCGGCAAAACCGCCAAGGATATAAGTCAAGCCAAATACGAAAACACCGTATTTAGATAGCGCAGCGAGACTTCCGCTGGCCGATGGATAGGTTGAGAAATAGCAGAAAAGCAGAAAGCATGTCACAGTCATATACTTGAATATGAACGAAAAATTGTGACTATATTGCTTTAAAAAAGAGAGGGCTTTATTATCCTTCTCACGTTGAAGCCCCTCGAACCAGTGATCGATCGCAATCATGAAATTTAGAGAAACATTATAGTCAACGTAAGAGATACGAACGTCGCCGGTCTGATTTGCGAGAATTCTGAATATCATCGCACTCGGCCCCATCTGGGTGCTCGCTCGCTTGATCAGCGCGGCTCGCGAATGAATATCAATTTCGATCTTATAATTCTGAGGCTCCTGTATCTGAGGAAGTAGTATTAAAATATTATACTCCACATGAACATTCTCAACAGGATTTAGAGATGACTTATTATAAACTCTAAATCTATCAAAAAACTGCTTATCCCTTTTGCTCAGGCGCTAACCATATTTGGTGAGTCCGATCGACAGGGTTCGGGGATAGGCGTAAGAGTCTCGCCATGGCCAGCTC
>NZ_JBIVYL010000015.1:0-121994 GCF_044772225.1 Rhizobium sp. NPDC090275
TGATCGCAGCCGAAAGGCCGGCAGGACCGCCGCCGACAATCACGACGTCGAATTCCATGCTCTCGCGTTCGGGCAGTTCAGTCGCGTCGGTCATCAGATCGCCTTCTGGAACTCCGGCAGGGCATCGAAAAGATCAGCGACGAGGCCGTAGTCGGCGACCTGGAAGATCGGAGCCTCCTCGTCCTTGTTGATGGCGACGATGACCTTGCTATCCTTCATGCCGGCCAGATGCTGGATCGCGCCCGAAATGCCGCAGGCGATGTAGAGATCGGGCGCGACCACCTTTCCGGTCTGGCCGACCTGCCAGTCGTTCGGCGCGTAGCCGGCATCGACGGCCGCGCGCGAGGCACCCACGGCAGCGCCGAGTTTGTCGGCAACCGGCAAAATGACTTCCTTGAACTTCTCGGACGAACCGAGTGCGCGGCCGCCGGAGATGATGATCTTGGCGGAGGTCAGTTCCGGTCGGTCAGAGGCCGAGATCTCGTTGCTTACGAACATCGAAAGTTGGCCATCGACCGCTGCTGCGACGCTTTCAACAGCAGCGGTCGATCCGCTTCCTTCGGCAGGGGCGAAGGCTGCAGTTCTCACGGTAATAACTCTCTTGGTGTCGATCGACTGCACCGTCTGGATGGCATTGCCGGCATAGATCGGACGCTTGAATGTGTCGCATGACACGACTTCGACAATTTCCGAGATCTGTGCGACGTCGAGCAGGGCGGCTACACGGGGCATGACGTTCTTGCCCGTAACGAGGATGTTGGCGGTATCAGCATTCTCAGTTCATCAGGCGGGGCGGGAGCACTCTTGGCGGACCACGCCGCGGAATTCGATGTTCCAATGGCACGCTTCGGCACGGCGAGATCAATCCCGTATGGACTGCGTGCGATCGCTCGCAACTTGACCAGTTACATAGACAATTCCGTTGTTTACGAGAACGTGACTCAAGCGCTTATCATGCGGCTCGAAGCGTTTGATGGTCATCTTCATCCCTTCTTTTGTTTATCTCGTGCCAATTCTAATGGCTCACCACCGCACCCAAGCAGCCGGCCTCCAACAAAGCGACTTCCTCGGGGGATCGCTTGCGTGCACGATCGTTCCATGGCGGCGGAAAGTGAATGCAAGTTTGCGATCGTCACGTGAGGTCGATGCAGCTTCGGAAGTAGCCAGCATGAAGCCATCATGGGCGGCGGAAAGCGCGGCCGCGGCGGGTTGCTCTGCTCGGTGCGGGCGTCATCGCGATAATGGTGCTCGCGAGCGTCATTGGTCCATGGCTTATCCCCTTCAACCCCTTGCAAATAGATATGCGACACAGATTTGCGGAGCCTCTTTTGGGCGGCCATCTGTTTGGTACCGATCAGTTGGGTCGCGATCTCCTTGTGCGCTTGTTAATGGCAGGCCGCGTCTCGCTGACCATCGGCTTTGCGGCGATGGCCGTTAGTATGGCCTTCGGCACACTGATCGGAGTGGTGGCTGGCTACTATGGCGGAATCGTTCGGGTGGCATTGATGCGATTTGTCGATGCCATGTTGTGCTTTCCGCAGATCTTCCTGCTTCTCGTTCTGGCGGCCTTTACCCAGACGAATGTCGTCATCATCACACTGATCATTGCTGCGGCAAGCTGGATGGAAGTCGCCCGCGTTGTGGAGGGGCAGGTTCGTTCGTTGCGCGAACGTGACTTTATCCAGGCGGCCGAGATGCTTGGCGCGTCGGGGCGCTACGTCATGTTCCGCGAACTACTGCCGAATGCGAACGGGCCGATCATCGTTGCCGCAACACTTACCGTTGCGCGGGCCATTTTGGCAGAAGCTTACGTCAGCTTCCTTGGATATGGCATCCAGCCCCCAAACGCGAGCTGGGGCAACATGCTCAACAATGCGCAGCAGTATCTCGGCTCTGCGCCTTGGCTCGCCATTTTCCCCGGTCTCATGATCACGCTGTCCGTCGCGAGCTTCAATTTCGTCGGCGACGGCTTACGCGATGCGCTCGATGCACGTCTTGAACCCAATTGAGTAGGAGTTAGCGATGCAAGAGACTTTTGCTCCGCTGCGGAGCGCTGGCGCAACGTCGATTAAAGGTAGTGCCGCGGTACCACGCGCCGAAACTGTTCTGGCCGTGGAAAACTTATCTGTCACGTTCGCCACTCAAAACGGTCCGGTCCGGGCCGTGCGCGATGTTTCGTTCAGCTTAGAGGCCGGTGAAACGTTGGCTCTTGTCGGAGAGTCAGGTTCGGGCAAAAGCGTCACCAGCTTGGCACTGATGCAGCTCACCGCGCCGCCGCCAAGGGTTAAGATCGGCGGGAGTGCTCGTTTCACCGGCCGGGACGGGCGTTCGCGAAACTTGCTCGAGCTTGATCCCGAATCGATGCGGAAAGTTCGCGGCAATGAGATCTCTATGGTCTTTCAGGAACCGATGACTTCGCTCAATCCCGTCCACAGGATTGGCGATCAGATTGCCGAAGCTCTGATATTTCACCAGCGGCTAGGCAAGCGGGCCGCACTGGCGCAGGCAGCAGAGCTGCTCAATCAGGTCGGTATTTCGGATGTGCGCAGCCGGCTATCCGCTTATCCTCATCACCTGTCCGGTGGAATGCGGCAGCGAGTGATGATCGCGATGGCGCTCGCCTGCAATCCTCGGGTCCTTATCGCAGACGAACCGACGACGGCACTCGACGTGACCGTCCAGGCGCAGATACTGGAGCTGTTGAAAAGCTTGCAGAAAGCCACTGGCATGGCGGTGATCTTCGTCACGCATAATCTGGGCGTCGTTGCTGAGATCGCGGATCGGGTGATGGTGATGTATGCGGGAGCGATCGTCGAAGAGGGAGATGTGGCTTCGGTTCTGAAGCGACCGCTTATGCCATATACCCGCGGTCTTTTGCGATCCGTACCGACCATCGACCCCGATGCGATGGGCCTTGAACCGCTGGAGGCCATTCCGGGAAGCGTGCCAGATCCTTTGCGGCCGCCGCCAGGCTGTGCCTTCGCCCCTCGCTGTTCGTTCGCGGAGCCGGCTTGTGAGGCCGGTTTCCCGCTCCTCGAAGAGGCTCCCGGCCACCGCCATGTTCGTTGCCGACGCTGGCACATTATCGACGAGGTCTTGTAATGAAGCAGGTATCAACTCCCCCGGCCGGCGAGCGCCCAACTCCTCTGGTCCAAGTGGCAGGGCTGAATCAGTGGTTCCGCACCGGCAGGACACTGTTGCGCAAGGCACAAGTGGTGCATGCCGTCGAAGATGTGTCGTTGTCGATCGAACGCGGCGAAGTCCTGGGGCTGGTCGGCGAATCCGGTTCAGGAAAAAGCACACTTGGTCGGGCCATACTTCGGATGACGGAGCCGACGAACGGACAGATTCTGTTCGACGGCATGGATCTTACCCACCTCGGACGTCGGGCTCTTCGGCCAATGAGGCCTCGAATGCAGCTTGTCTTTCAGGATCCGTTTTCTTCCCTCAATCCGCGAATGACGCTACGCCAAATCGTGGGTGCACCACTTGTGATTCAACGCCCGGACATCGATGCGAAGGAGCGTGAACGTCGGATTCTCGAGGCTTTGCGGACGGTAGGACTTTCTCCCCAACACGCTGACCGGTATCCGCATGAGTTTTCGGGCGGTCAGCGGCAGCGCGTCGGGATTGCGCGGGCATTGATCATGGAGCCAAGCCTACTTGTGGCCGATGAGCCTGTCTCGGCCCTCGACGTTTCGATCCAGGCGCAAATAGTCAATTTGTTGATCGAGGTGAGAAAGAAGCTCGACCTTACCATGCTGTTCATCAGCCATGATCTGGCGGTGGTAGGCCATCTTTGTGATCGCGTTGCGGTGATGTATCTGGGACGCATCGTTGAAATCGCGCCGACGAGGACATTGTATCGCAGCCCACGCCATCCCTACACCGAGGCGCTCTTCTCGGCGGTACCTGGTGTGGATCCCGACGTCCGGCGCGAGCGGATCATTCTACGAGGTGATGTGCCAAGCCCCTTGGCTCCACCTTCCGGCTGTGCATTTCGCGGTCGCTGTCGTTATGCGCTTCCCGAATGCGCAACGGCTGTTCCTCCTTTGCGCGAGATAGGTCACAACCATTCGGTCCGTTGTGTTCGAGACGATCTCGTTCTCAGCCGAGGGGGCTGACAAGGCGGTGCATTGCTCGTCCGGCCACTGCAAATAGATCCAAGCTCAAGGTTATTCGAAGTCGGATCGACCAACCGACGCCAGCCACGCGCAGGCTCGAGGCGGCTGCTTCCCGGTAGCGGCCTCGATTGCTGTTTGAGGCGGCTTCGAGCGGGAGAGTGCTGGAAATCCCGGCTTGATGGCTTTAACTGGCTGATACGAGCTGCTCCAGGCGATTCTGGACGCGATCCGGAACGCCATGGCCGACGAAGACACGCAATCCGATATGCCGACCAGCCGCATGCAAAGCTGGGCGCGAAACTCGACCATCTACCGTCTCGGCCGGCAGATGATGACCGAGAAGCAGCTGGCCGACGCGATCTCGCGCAAGGCCAGACAAAAATTCGAGGACATATCCGAAGCTCAGGTCAAGGCGCTCGCCGATCTCGCGGTCAAGTTCGGCCATGAGCAGGGCGGATTGAACGATGTCGCCTACGCCGAGATCAGCGTGCGATCCGGCGTGCGCAGCGGCCGATCAAAACGGATCATGGCGCAGAAGCTCGCGATCAAGGGTATCGACCGCGAGACCGCCGTCATCGCGCTCGAGGAGAGCGACGACCTCGTGGCCGCGATCAACTTCGCCCGCAAACGCGGCTTCGGCCCCTTCCGGCGCGCGGAGGCCGACGAGAAGCGCTACAACAAGGAAATGTCCGCCTTCGCCCGCAACGGCTTCGGTTTCGAATTGGGACGCTCGGTTCTCGGCATGAGCCGCGATGAAGCCGAGACCGTGCTCGACGAACGGCGGTCTTAGACACAGGCAGTCGGGCTCGAATTTCCGCCGTGTCGCGCCTCACATATGCAGTGCGTGGCCAAGCGCCTTCAGCGCCGCCTCCTGAACCGCCTCGCTGCGTGTCGGATGGGCGTGGATCGTGCCGGCGATATCCTCGAGGCGAACGCACATCTCGATCGCCAGCGCAAACGCCGCCGACAATTCGGAGACACCGCGACCAACTGCCTGCAGGCCGAGCACGAGATTGGTGTCGGCGCGCGCCACCACACGCACGAAGCCATCCTCGGACTGCATGGTCATGGCGCGGCCGTTGGCCGAGAAGGGGAACTGGCCCACCCTGATCTCGTAGCCCTGCGCACGGGCCTCCTCGGGCGACAAGCCGGCGCTGACGATCTCCGGGTCCGTGAAGCAGACGGCGGGAATGCAGCGCTTGTCCCAGCTTCGCGGCCGGCCGGCGATGATCTCGGCGACTATCTCGCCCTGCGCCATCGCCCGGTGCGCGAGCATAGGTTCTCCAGTGATGTCGCCGATGGCGTAAACACCGCGCATCGAGGTGCGGCACCGGTCGTCAATGCGTAGATACGGCCCGGCGCGATCGAGATCGAGCTCCTCCAGTCCCACGCCTGTTGTTCGTGGCCTGCGCCCGACGGTCACGAGTATCCTGTCAGCAGGCAGCTTGATCTCCCGGCCATCGGCCTGCTCGATGATCAAGCTTTCCCCGGCATCCGAAAGCGCCTTTGCCTTGGCCGCCAGATGAAGCTCGATGCCGCGCTCCTTCAGCGCCTTCGCAACAGGCCGGACGAGCTCGGCGTCGTATTGCGGCAGTATCTGGCCCGTCGCCTCGACGATGGTGACCGAAGAGCCAAGCTTGGCGAAGGCCGTCCCGAGTTCCAGGCCAATATAGCCGGCGCCGACGACCACCAGTCTTTCCGGCACGCTCTGCAGCGCCAGCGCTTCCGTGGAGGAGATCACCCGTCCACCGAATGGAAGCCCCGGCAGCTCGACCGGCTCGGAGCCCGTCGCGATCACTATATTCTCCGCGCGGATGAGCTGTGCGCCGGTCTCCGTCTCGACCTCGACTGTCTTCCCATCGCGGAACCGCGCCCGGCCATGGACCTGCTTCACTCTTGCCTTCTGCAACAAGGCAGCAACGCCCCCAGTGAGACGGCCGACAATCCCGTCTTTCCAGGCGATCGTCCTGGCGAGATCGATCGCCACGCCCTCGGCACGAATGCCAAGCGGGTCTCGGCCGCTCGCCATACGGCGCGCGGCGTCGAATTCGTCGGCGGCATGGATGATCGCCTTGGAAGGAATGCAGCCGATATTGAGGCATGTCCCGCCCGGCTTTTCCATTTCGACGATCACGGTGTCGATGCCCAGCTGACCCGCGCGGATTGCGCAGACGTAACCGCCGGGCCCAGCGCCGATGACCAGCAATTTGCAGATGATCTCTTTCATGACCCTCAGCCTTCGATGAAAATCAGCGCCGGCGTTTCAAGCAGCACGCGGATGCGCTGGATGAAGGTCGCCGCATCCCAGCCGTCGATGATGCGATGGTCGAAGCTGGAGGAGAGGTTCATCATCTTGCGCGGCACGAATTGAGCGCCATCCCAAGCGGGGCGGGTGGCGATCTTGTTGACGCCGATGATCGTGACTTCAGGATGGTTGATGACGGGCGTCGAGACGATCCCCCCAAGCCCGCCCAGCGAGCTGATGGTGATGGTCGAGCCCGTCAGTTCGTCACGCGTCGCGGTCCCACTGCGTGCCGCCTCCGCCAAGCGCGCCATCTCGCCGGCGCAGTCCCAGATCGTGCGGGCCTCGGCGTGGCGAACGACCGGCACGACGAGGCCCGCCTGCGTCTGGGCCGCGATACCAATGTGGACGCCACCGGAGCGGGTGAGGATGCCGGCATCGTCGTTGAAGGTGGCGTTTATATCCGGCTGGTCGGCGACGGCCTTGACGATCGCCCGCATCAGGAAGGGAAGGATCGTCAGCTTCGGATGCTCCGGCTTGCGGTCCCGGTTCATCGTCGCCCGCAGATCCTCGAGCGCCGTCATGTCGATTTCCTCGACATAGGTGATATGCGGGATGCGCGAGGTGGACAGCGACATCTTCTCGGCGATCCGCCGCCGCATGCCGGTCAGTTTGACCTCTTCGGTCGTGGTATTCCGGGGGAACGGGGCAGGGGCGGCAAGCGGAGACGCACCGCGCGCGAGATACTGTTCGATATCTTCGCGTAGAATGCGTCCGTCCGGACGGTTTGGTGGCACTTGCCTGAGGTCGACCCCGCTTTCACGAGCGAAGAGGCGGACGGAAGGCGATGCCAGCGGCTTCTCCTGCGGTCCGCTGCTTGTCGGCTGGGACAGCGCTTGCTTGGCTTGCGTTGGTTGCGGCTGAGCAGGCGCTTCGCTTTCGTTGGCTGCGGCGGATGGCTTCTCTGTCGCCAAGGGCGCGGGCCGGGTGGGCGCTGGCGCATGATCCCCGCCCGCTGTCTCAATCCTCACCAGCGGCGCCTTTACGGCCACGGTGTCTCCCACTTCGGCGCCGAGCCAGGTCACCGTGCCGCTCACCGGCGACGGGATCTCGACGGTTGCCTTGTCGGTCATCACAGCCGCGATCACCATGTCCTCGCGAACCGGATCGCCGGCCTTCACATGCCACTCCACCAGCTCTGCCTCGGCCACGCCTTCTCCGACATCAGGCATCTTGATCGTGAACTCTCCCATCGTCACGCCTCCATGACTTCGGCAAGCGCCCGTCCAACGCGCGCGGGGCCGGGGAAATAGTCCCACTCCTGCGCATGCGGATAGGGCGTATCCCAGCCCGCGACCCGCACGATCGGCGCCTCCAGATAGTAGAAGCAATGTTCCTGGATCAGCGCCACGATCTCGGCCCCGAAGCCCGACGTCAGCGTTGCCTCATGAACCACGGCGCAGCGGCCGGTCTTCGACACGGATTGCACGATGGTATCGAGGTCGAGCGGCAGCAGGCTGCGCAGATCGATCACTTCGGCATCGACGCCGGTATCCTCGACGGCTGCGAGCGCCACATGCACCATTGTTCCATAGGCAATGACCGTGACCCCGCTTCCGGCGCGGCGGATTTCAGCCTTGCCGATCGGGATCGCATAGTGGTCTTCGGGCACTTCGCCGAGTTCGTGTTTCGACCATGGCGTGACCGGACGCTCGTGGTGGCCATCGAATGGGCCGTTGTAGAGCCGCTTGGGTTCGAGAAACATCACCGGATCAGGATCCTCGATCGCGGCGATGAGCAGCCCCTTGGCGTCATAGGGGTTGGAGGGAACGACCACCTTGAGGCCGCAGACGTGGGTGAACAGCGCTTCCGGGCTTTGACTATGCGTCTGCCCGCCGAATATCCCACCACCCGTCGGCATCCTGAGCACGATCGGGCATGTGAAATCGCCATTCGAGCGATAGCGAATGCGCGCCGCCTCCTGGGTGATCTGGTCATAGGCCGGATACATGTAATCGGCGAACTGGATCTCGACGCAGGGTTTCAGCCCATAGGCCGCCATGCCGATCGCCGTGCCGACGATACCGGATTCGCTGATCGGCGTGTCGAAACAGCGGGTCTTGCCGTATTTCGACTGAAGCCCCTGCGTGCAGCGGAACACGCCGCCGAAATAGCCGACATCCTCGCCGAACACGACGACGTCCTCGTCCCGAGCCATCGAGATATCCATGGCGCTGCGCACCGCCTCGATCATGGTCATGCGCGCCATATCAATACCCCGCTTTCTGCCGCTGACGGCGGATGTGCGGCGGCATCTCGGCGTAGACGCCCTCGAAAATATCGCGCACCGAAGGCTTGCCGCCGGCATGCAGCGTTCCGTGTTCCTCGGCGCGCTTTTGCGCATCGATGACCTCGTCGAGGATCTCGGCCTCGGCCTGCACGTGGCGCTCCTCGGACCAGACACCCTTGAGGATCAGATGCTTCTTCAGCCGCAGCACGGGATCTCCGAGCGGCCATGCGTCGGATTCGGTTTTCGGCCGATAGGCGCTCGGATCGTCGGAGGTCGAGTGGGCGCCGACGCGATAGGTGACATATTCGATCAGCGTCGGCCCAAGATTGCGCCGCGCCCGTTCCGCTGCCCAGCGCGCCACCGCGTAGACCGCCAGATAGTCGTTGCCATCGACGCGCAGCGCCGGGATTCCGAAGCCTAGCCCGCGAGCGGCAAACGTGCCGGAACCGCCGCGTGCAATGCCCTGGAAGGTGGAGATCGCCCACTGATTGTTGACGATGTTCAAGATCACCGGCGCCCTGTAGGTCGAGGCAAAGACGAGGGCCGAGTGAAAATCGGATTCGGCGGTCGAACCGTCGCCGATCCAGGCGGCGGCGATACGTGTATCGTTCTTGATCGCTGACGCCATCGCCCAGCCGACGGCCTGGACATACTGGGTGGCGAGGTTGCCCGAGATAGTGAAGAAGCCGTGCTCCTTCGAGGAATACATGATCGGCAACTGCCGCCCGCGCAGCGGATCGTTCTCGTTGGAGAAGATCTGGTTCATCATCTCGACCATCGGATAGTCGTCGGCGATCAGGAGGCCGGCCTGCCGATAGGTCGGGAAATTCATGTCCCCCTTGTTCAGCGCCTTGCGCACGGCGCAACTGACCGCCTCTTCGCCAAGATGCTGCATGTAAAAGGATGTCTTGCCCTGGCGCTGCGCCATCAGCATGCGTGCATCGAAGGCGCGCAGCTTCATCATGTTTCGCAGCCCGGTTAGAAGCGCCTCGTCCGAGAGCAAACCCGCCCAGGGTCCGACGGCCTCGCCCTCCTGGTTCAGCACGCGGATGATCGAGTAAGCGAGATCGCGGATGTCTTCGGACGCGACATCCACCGCCGGGCGCGGCACGGCGCCGGCCTTGGCGATCTTGACGTTGGAGAAATCGGGTAAACCGCCAGGGCGGACGGCGGGTTCGGGGACGTAGAGGCTCAGTCGTTGACTGTCTGGCATTTCCTGTGTTCCTCCTCCGCTCGCATCGACCCTCTCCTCAGGATCGACGCGGCGTATTCCCTATAGATTGCGGGCGATCACCATGCGCTGCACGTCACTCGTTCCCTCGTAGATCTGGCAGATACGGACATCCCGATAGATGCGCTCGACGGGATAATCGCTCATGTAGCCGTAGCCGCCGTGGATCTGGATCGCATCGGAACAGACGCGCTCGGCCATTTCCGAGGAAAAGAGCTTGGCCATCGACGCCTCGGAAAGGCATGGCAGACCCGCCTCGCGCAGGCTTGCCGCATGAAACACCAGCTGCCGCGCCGCCTCGATCTGCGTAGCCATGTCGGCGAGCCGGAAGGCGACCGCCTGATGCTCGATGATCGGCTTGCCGAAAGCCGTTCGCTCGCGGGCGTAGTCGCGCGCTGCCTCATAAGCCGCGCGCGCCATGCCGACCGCCTGCGCCGCGATCCCGATCCGGCCGCCTTCCAGATTGGCAAGCGCGATCCTGTAGCCATCGCCTTCCTCGCCGAGGCGAAGATCCGCGGCAACGCGCATGTCGTTAAAGGCGATCTGGCAAGTGTCGGAGGCATGCAGGCCCAACTTGTGCTCGACGCGAATGACTTCGTATCCCGGCGTGTCCGTCGGCACGATGAAGGCGGTTATGCCCTTCTTGCCGGCCGTCGCGTCTGTTACCGCGAAGACGATGATCACCTGTCCGTTCTTGCCCGAGGTGATGAACTGCTTGGCGCCATCAAGCACGTAGTGATCGCCGTCACGTCGCGCACGGGTGCGCAGATTGGATGCATCGGAGCCCGCCTGCGGCTCCGTCAGCGCAAAGCCGCCGATCCATTCGCCGGTGGCGAGCATCGGCAGAAAACGCTGTTTCTGCTCCTCGTTTCCAAATTTGAGGATGGGCACGCAGCCGACGGAGCTATGGACGCTCATGATCGTCGAGCAGGGGCCATCCCCGGCGGCGATCTCTTCGAGTGCCGCAGCGTAAGCGACCGTCCCCGTGTCGGAGCCGCCATAGGCCTCCGGCACTAGCATACCGAGAAGGCCGAGTTCGCCCATTTCCTTCAGTTCGTCGCGTGGGAAGCTGTGGGCGCGGTCCCGCTCGGCGGCGCCCGGCGCCAGTCGTTCGCGTGCGAAATCTCGCGCGAGGTCCCGGATTTGCTGCTGCGTGTCGGACAAGATCATCAGCGCGCCTCCTTTTCCGCTCACTGCCGCTCGATGGCGATGGCGGTCGCTTCGCCGCCACCGATACAGAGCGCTGCCATCCCGCGCTTCAGCCCGTATCGCTCCAGCGCCGCCAGCAGCGTGACGATGACACGGGCACCGGACGCACCGATCGGATGGCCGAGCGCGCAAGCGCCGCCGTGGACGTTGACCTTGTCGTGGGGGATATCGAGGTCGCGCATGGCGGCCATCGGCACGACGGCGAAGGCTTCGTTGATTTCAAACAGGTCAACGCTCGATAGCGGCCATCCCGTGCGCTCGGAGAGCTTTCTCAAGGCGCCAATCGGCGCCGTCGCGAATTCGTTGGGTGTCTGCGAATGCGTGGCATGCCCGACAATTGTCGCGCGGGGTGCCACATCGTGTTGGTCGGCCCGCGAGCGTCGCATCAGCACCAGCGCGGCGGCTCCGTCGGAAATCGAGCTCGCATTGGCGGCCGTCACGGTGCCGCCTTCGCGGAATGCCGGCTTCAGCCTGGGGATCTTGTCGATGCTGGCCTTGCCGGGCTGCTCGTCCTCACGGATGGTCGCTTCGCTTTTGCCTGATATCACCGATACCGGCACGATCTCACGATCGAAATAGCCAGCTTCTATCGTCTTCTGAGCTCGGGTGAGGGATGTGATGGCATAGGCGTCCTGCGCCTCGCGCGTGAATTGGTAGGCTTCGGCACAGTCTTCCGCGAATGTCCCCATCAAGCGCCCCTTGTCATAGGCATCCTCGAGGCCATCGAGGAACATATGATCGACCACGCGCCCATGGCCGAGCCGGTAGCCGCCGCGAGCACGATCAAGCAGATAGGGCGCATTCGTCATGCTTTCCATGCCGCCCGCGATCACCACCGAGGCGCTGCCGGCGGCGAGCAGATCATGGCCGATCATGACGGCCTTCATGCCGGAGCCACACATCTTGTTGACGGTGCTGGCGGCGGCAGAGAAGGGGAGGCCAGCGCCAATCGCGGCCTGTCGGGCCGGAGCTTGACCCTGGCCGGCGGCGAGCACGCAGCCCATGATGGCCTCGTCGACACTCTCAGCTGGGACGTCACTTTGCGAGAGCGCCGCTGCTATCGCCGATGCGCCTAGTTGCGGTGCGGGCAGGGACGAGAAAGCTCCCTGAAAGCCACCGATCGGCGTGCGGGCAGCGCCTGTGATCACAATCAGATCCTGCATCGTCATCGCGACCTCCTCCTCGAAGCCGGCATCGGGATCTACCGTAGGGCATGACAAACTTTCCCCTCCCGCGACCGGGAAGAACAAACATCGTCAAGCTGCACGGTTCTCCTCCCATGCATCATCTCGTGGATTGCACTTCGCCGCATCAACCTCCAGCGGCACTTTAGGCAATCAAGACAATGCAAAGTCTATGCGCGCTCTTCGTTGAAAGCGATGGCAAATTGTTGCGATGTTTATCGGCAGCGGGCAACGAAGTTGCCGCACGCATGGCCGCTTCAGACCAATCGTTGCGGCGCGGCTCAACCGCGGTGCTGGACCCGGGTTGCTACCCGGACCCAGCATTATCGTCCGGCGATTCCGCCCTCTATCGGCCGTAGCGGGCGAGCGACAGGTCGCTGACGTCGATATCCGCCTTTCGGCCACTAACAACATCTGTCAGCACCCGTGCGGAGCCAGTGCTCATGGTCCAGCCGAGTGTGCCGTGGCCGGTGTTGAGGAAGAGATTGCGGATGTTGGTCGCACCGATGACGGGAGTGCCATCCGGCGTCATTGGCCGCAGCCCCGACCAATAATTGGCCGCCTTCAGATCGCCACCGGGGAAGAGATCGCTGACCGAATGCTCCAGGGTTCTGCGGCGCGCGGGGCCGAGGTCGTTCGTGTAGCCGGAAATCTCCGCCATGCCGCCGACGCGGATACGGTCGCCGAGGCGCGTGATGGCGATTTTGTAGGTCTCGTCCATGACCGTGGACTCAGGTGCGCGCGACGCATCGGTGATCGGGATGGTCAGCGAATAGCCCTTTACCGGGTAAACCGGCAGCTTGATGCCTGACGGTTTCAACAGCAGCGGCGAATAGCTGCCGAGCGCGACGACGACGGCATCGGACACAACCTTGCCGGTGTCGGTGACGACGCCCTTGGCCTGTCCAGCCTCGATCACAAGCCCCTTGATCTGGCGTCCGTAGTCGAATGTCACGCCCATCGACGCGCATTTGGCGGCGAGCGCATTGGTGAACTTGAAGCAATCGCCGGTCTCGTCTTTGGGCGTCAGCAGGCCGCCTACGATCTTGTCGCCGACGTGGCGCAACGCCGGCTCCATGCGGATGCAGCCCTCGCGGTCCAGCACTTCGTAAGGAATGCCGTCAGCCGCCAGCGCCTTCACATCCTTGGCCGATGCGTCGAGTTGCGCCTGCGTGCGGAAGAGCTGCAGCGTGCCCTGCATGCGCTCGTCATAGGCGATATCGGTCTCGGCGCGCAGCTCGGCCAGCGACAGGCGGCTGTAATCGGCAAGACGCAGCATGCGCGACTTGTTGATCGCGTAGCGCTCGGAGGTGCAGTTGGAGAGCATCCTGATCATCCAGGAGATCATCGCGTAGTCCACCTTCGGACGGAGGACGAGCGGCGCATGCTCCATGAACAGCCACTTCAGCGCCTTCTGCGGAATACCCGGCGCTGCCCACGGAGAGCAATATCCGAAAGACACCTCGCCGGCATTGGCGAAGCTGGTTTCGAGAGCCGGACCGGACTGGCGGTCGATAACGGTGACCTCGTGTCCCGCCTTGGCCAGATAGTAGGCGCTTGTGACACCGATGACACCGGCGCCGAGAACTGTGACTTTCATGCTTGCCCCTCTTGTGTATGCTTTTTTATCAGATGTATTGGCGATGATAGCGCTGGCCGAGGCCCGTGAGTATCTCATACGAAATGGTGTCTGCATCGCGTGCGATGTCCTCAAGGCTCTGATCGGCGCCGATCAGTTCCACGAGGCTGCCAAGACCGAGCGCATCGGCCGGAAGGGATGAAATATCGATCGTCATGCTATCCATGGACACGCGGCCAACGATCGGCAGGCGCTGGCCGCCGAAATAGGCGGCGCCACGCCCGCTGAGGCTTCTCGGCAAGCCATCGGCATAGCCAGCGGCAAGCGTCGCAAGCCGCATCTCCGACGGGGCCCGGTAAGTACCGGCATAACCCACAAGTGCGCCTTCAGGCACGGTGTGCGTCTGGACAACGCGGACACTGAGTTGCACAACCGATTTCATCGGATTGGCGATGCGATCGCTTGCCGCGCCGCCATAAAGCGCGATCCCCGGGCGCACCATGTCGCCATGAAAGTCAGAGCTGAGGAGAATGCCGCCCGAATTGGCGAAGCACAGCTTGGCCTGCGGAAAGGAGGCCGCGAGATCCTGCATGACGGCAAGCTGCGCTGTGTTCTGCGGGCTGTCGCTCTCATCCGCGCTGGCCAGGTGGCTCATGATGAATTGCACGTCGATATCTCGTAGCAGCGTAGGATCTTCCGCGAGAACAGATGCGTCCGCCGCGCTCAGGCCAAGGCGCGACATGCCGGTATCGAACTGAAGAACGGCCGGAAGAGGTACGCCGCGCCGCTCCGCGGCGAGAGACCAGTTATGAAGCTGCGCCATCGAATTGAGAACCGGGATGATCCCGTTGGCGGCCGCAAACTCCTCACCACCGGGCATTAAGCCGTTCAGAACAAAGAGCTTGGCATCCGTTGGCAAATATCGCTTGAGGTTTCTGGCTTCGATGAGGTGTGCCACGAAAAAGTGGCGACAGCCCTCGGCGGCCAGAGCAGCGGCGACGCGATCGGCACCCAGGCCATAAGCATCTGCCTTGACGACAGCGCCGCAAATCGATGGCGCGACGTGATTTGCGAGGAGCCGGTAATTCGCCCGGAGCGCGCCGAGATCGATGGTAAGCACGCCTGACAACGCGTCATCACTGAGAGTATTTGCGACGGCAGCGTCCATCATGATCCCCTTTTATTGTTGTCATGAAGATAGCGAAACAATCGAGCAATTTCCTGGTAATCAGCATTGCAATATTGCAATCGGTCAATGATTGCGAAATTATCGAGCGTCAAAAGAGGAATTATTGCGCATGATCCTGGATGCGATCGATCGTAACATTGTCCGGCAACTCAGATTGAATGCGCGCATCGCCAACACGGCACTCGCAGCGGAAGTCGGCCTTTCGCCGTCGGCCTGTCTTCGACGCATAGCGAGGCTCGAAAAATCCGGCCATATCAGGGGCTACACGGCCTTGATCGGCACCTCGGATAGCGATGATGCGCTGGCAGTCATCGTCAACATCACGCTCGATCGGCAGACTGAGGAGCATCTGAACAGGTTCGAGGCCGCCATCCGCCGATATCCCGAGATCCAGGAATGTTTTCTCATGACCGGCGGATCGGATTACATTCTCAAGGTCGAGGTCGAAAGCGCGCGCGATTTCGAGCGAATCCACAAGGATATCCTGTCGACCTTGCCTGGCGTCGCACGCATCCATTCGAGCTTCTCGATCAGGGACGTGCTGAAGCGGGGACCACGTAAAGGCTGACCTGGATGGTGCCCCTAGGTTGCAACGCTAGTTTGGCGCGAACGTCTCGGATTGATAGGTCGGAGGAAGCGATGACAGTTGAGGACAATCGCTACTCCGCAGTGTGGCTGCAGGCGAAAACAACTGTCGCGGATACGGAAAGATTGCTGGATTGCCATCTTTCGGCGAGACGCCATTCAGTGTGTTTGCGGGCGCTGGCTGACGTTTGAGCCACTCTCCCGGTGAAAACGCTTTGCGCGCTTGGGTAGTTCTTGCACGCGCCTCGCATACATATTAATGGCTGTCGCGGTTGGCTAAGACGTGTGTCCAGCGAAGAAACCTGTAGCAATTTGGCGCCCGATGGATGCCCCAGGAGACCACAGTGCGTGAACGCCAGCAGACAGAGAGCGCGGCCGAAATCGGCAATGCGCGCCGATCTGGAACGGGCGAGACCCTGTCTCGGCGGGAAATCGTATCCTACGTCATCAACCTCGACCGCTCCATAGACCGCTGGCACCATATCAATAGCCAGGCCGAGGAGTTCGGCCTTGATGTCCAGCGCATCCCTGGCGTCGAGATTGATGCTGCGAACGCTGCGCAATGGCCGGGTTATGATCGCGCAGCCTTCATGCGCGGCAGCAGTCGCCCGATGCTGCCGCAGGAATACGGCTGCTATCTCGCCCATGTCAAAGCGCTCAACGCGTTTCTGGAGAGCGAGGCCGAGTGCGCCGTCATCATGGAGGACGACGTCAATCTCAGCGCCGACCTCGTCTCGCGCGCTCACAGCGCGCACCGGGCTGCGCCATTCGCGGAAGTCATCAAGCTTCTGAACCACCGCGTCGTCTGGTTCCGGCCAATCGCGCGGTCGGTGGATGGCGATGTGATCGGAAAGTGTCTGTTCGGGCCGCAGGGGTCGGCTGCCTGCTACCTCGTCACCCGCGCCGGCGCGCGCAAGCTTGTTGACGCCCTCAGGGTGATCACATGCCCTTACGACGTTGCGCTCGAGCGTGGTTGGGCGACCGGCGTCAAGGTCTATACGCTGAAGGACGATCTGATCACCTTGTCGGTTCGCTCGAAAGAGAGCCAGATCGCCGATCGCGCGCGGTATCGCTTGATCAAGCTGCGCGGCATCCGTAAAATTCCAACCCATATCTGGCGCATGCTGGAACTCTTTCGCCGGGTGGGATACGCAGTCTTATGAGCCATCCGTTCAGAGCCATTTTTTGCCATAGCATCGCGTGTCGGCCGCTATCGCTAAAACCGTCACGATCGAGCCAGCGCCATGTTTGATAACTACGTTCAGCACGTTCTTGCCTTGCCGCGGCCAGCGAAGCGGGTCATCGCGCTGCTCTTCGATGCCTGCTTGTGCATCATCACGGTCTGGATCGCGTTCTGCTTTCGCTTCAACGACTGGTACCTGATGACGGGTGTGCAGTTCTGGACCATTCCGGTTTCGCTCGTCATCGCGCTGCCGCTGTTCATCACGTTCGGCCTCTACCGCGCCATCTTCCGCTTCATGGGCTGGGCCGCCTTTTCCACGGTCATCAAGTGCGTGCTGATCTACGGCGCCGTCTACATGGTGATCTTCACGGTTATCAGCGTTCCGACCGTCCCCCGAACGGTCGGTATCCTGCAGCCGATGCTGCTCCTGCTGGCCGTAGGCCTGTCGCGCTTCGTGGCGCGCTATTTCCTCTACGATGCCTATAGCGAAATTCTGGGCGAGGCGGCACCGATCCGCACCCTGGTCTATGGTGCTGGCACGCAGGGACGGCAGCTTGTCAGTGCATTGGGGCACTCGGCCGAGTTCAAGGTCGTCGGCTTTCTCGATGACGATCGCGGCCTGAAGGGTATGTCGCTGAACGGCGTGAAGATCTATAGCCCTCTCAACATCGAGAAGGTTTGCGCGGATCTGGAGGTCAAGACCGTTCTCCTCGCTCTTCCGCAGATCGATCGCGGCCGACGCAATGAGATTATCGAGCGCTTGCGTTCCGCCAAGGTCGCCGTTCGCACGGTTCCCGATATCAGCGCAATCGCAACCGGCCAAGCACAGTTGACCGACCTTCAGGATCTCGATGTCGAGGATCTTTTGGGTCGGACTGCTGTCTTGCCGAACAAGGCGTTGCTGGAGCAGAACGTTCGCGATCGCATCGTCCTGGTGACCGGCGCCGCCGGCTCGATCGGAAGCCAGTTGTGTCGCGAAATCGCGAAGCTTGGCCCCAAGGCACTGCTGCTTCTGGACCAGAATGAGTTCGGCATTTATTCGCTCCAGGGCGAATTGGCCGGCGATACCGAGGAACCGCCGTTTCCGATCGTCCCGCTGCTTGCAGATGTCTGCGACGAATATCGCATCAGCACGATCCTTCAGACCTGGAAACCAGCGACCGTCTATCACGCCGCCGCCTACAAGCATGTGCCGCTCGTTGAGCAAAATCCGGCCGAAGGCGTCAAGACGAACGTCTTCGGAACGCTGACGGTCTCCAAGGCTGCCTTGGCGGCGGGTGTCGAGCGCATGATTCTCGTCAGCACCGACAAGGCTGTCCGGCCGACCAATGTCATGGGTGCCACGAAGCGGCTGGCCGAAATGATCCTGCAGGCGCTCGCTGAGGAGCGCAGGAACACGACCTTCTCGATGGTCCGCTTCGGTAACGTACTTGGCTCATCCGGCTCGGTCGTTCCGCTCTTTCGCCAGCAGATCAGCCGCGGCGGTCCGATCACGCTGACACATGAGGATATCACGCGCTTCTTCATGACCGTGCCGGAAGCAGCCCAGCTCGTCATCCAGGCAGGCGCTATGGCGACCGGTGGCGATGTCTACCTGCTCGACATGGGCGAGCCGGTGAAGATCATCGACCTCGCGCGCCGCATGGTCGAACTGTCGGGTCTGACTATCCAGGACGAGCAGAACCCGAGCGGCGATATCAGCATCGTGACAACCGGATTGCGGCCGGGAGAAAAGCTCTACGAAGAGCTGCTGATCAACGACAATCCCGAGGTCACCGACCATCCGAAGATCAGGCGCGCGCGCGAGCAATTCCTTGGCTGGCCGCAATTGTCGGCCAAGCTCGACCAACTTGCTGATCTCGCGCGCGATGGCGATGCAAGGCGCCTGAAGGCGGCGTTGAGCGATCTTGTGCCGGGATACAGCCCCATGGAGGGCGTCGTGGATCTCGTCGCGCTCAGGCAGGAAGTATCGCAATGACGATATCCTTCGCACAAGAAGCCGCCTTCAAGCGGAGCCTCACATGTTTCTCGTAACCGGCGCCTCGGGCTTCGTCGGACGGGGTCTCATGCAGACCTTGCGGCAACGCGGCATGCCGTTTCGGGCAACGAGCAGACAGGGCGGCGGCGAGCTCTTTGCCGTCGGTGATATCGACGGGCGCACGGATTGGTCGGCCGCTCTTGCCGGCGTCGACACTGTCGTCCATCTGGCGGCGGTCAATCAGAACGTCGTCGAGGGTTCCCCGGCCGTTCTCGCGGAATATCGCTCGGTGAACGTCGAGGGGACGATCAATCTGGCAAAGCAGGCCGCAATTGCCGGCGTCAAGCGGTTCGTGTTCATCAGTTCCATCAAGGTGAACGGCGAAGCGACGGCAAAGGGTAGGCCCTTCACGGCCACGGACGTGCCTGCCCCGGAAACCGATTATGGCCGGACGAAGCTGGAGGCCGAGCAGGGGCTGCGCGCGCTTTCCGAAAGCACGACAATGGAAGTCGTCATTGTCAGGTCGCCGCTCGTTTACGGTCCCGGTATGAAGGGGAGTTTCCAGGCCTTGGTGCGGCTCGCCCAGCGCGGCTTGCCGCTGCCCTTCGCCTCGATCAAAAATCGCCGCTCTATGGTCTATCTTGAGAACCTGACCGATCTGATCGTGACCGCCGCAACCCATCCGGATGCCGCAGGCGGCACGTTCATGGCTGCGGACCGCAAGAGCCCATCGACGCCGGAGCTGGTGCGCATGATTGCCGCTGCGACCGGCTCGTCGGCGTCGCTGCTGCCGTTTCCACCCGCGCTCCTGGAGCTTGCCGGCGCGATCACCAGAAAGCGGGAACTCGTCAATCGCCTGACGCGCTCACTTGAGGTGGACATCTCCGAGACCAGCCGCCGCCTTGGCTGGGTTCCACCATTCGACATGAGCGACGGTCTGTCGCGCACGCTCGCCACGACACAACCCGCGAAGGACTGACATGACATCGACGCTGAACCAGGGGATAAAACGGGCCTTCGATTTCTGCGCCGCCTTGGGCGGGCTGGTCGTCCTGTCTCCCGTGTTGCTCGTGCTGACGATCATGGTCCGGCGCTCCTCGCCCGGCGGCGCGTTCTTCCGGCAGCTGCGAGTGGGGCGAAACGAAGTGCCGTTCACCTGCCTGAAGTTCAGGACGATGGCGGCGGGGACGCCGAATGTCGGCTCGCATGACGCCGCCGAAGCCTGGATCACGCCGATCGGCAAGACGCTTCGCGCCTACAAGCTCGATGAGCTGCCGCAGCTTGTGAACGTGCTAAAAGGCGAGATGAGCCTCGTCGGCCCGCGCCCATGTCTGCCGAGCCAACCGGATGTCATCGCTGCCCGCAGGGCCAAGGGTGTGTTCGCTGTGCGGCCTGGCATTACCGGTCTGGCGCAAATCGCGGGTATCGACATGTCGACCCCGGAAAAACTCGCCACGGCCGATGCCGAATACGTGAAAACCGCCAGCCTCTGGAACGACATCGCCATGATCCTCGGCTCCGTCATGGGCAAAGGCAAAGGCGACGCCGCGCGGAAGTAATGCGAGGGGCCAACGCTTGATACGGCTTGAGAACGCGCGAGGCCGCGTTCTCAAATTGCCTAGCGGGCTGCGGCCTGAAGGCCTGGCATTTTGGCCTCAGCGGGCCGCAAGCGCAAATTGCACCAGCAGGCAAACGCCGACGTCACAAGGGCAAGACTTTCACCGATCGCCAATCTGTTGTTCGAGTTGCTGAGAAGCGTAAGCGCGAAGAAGAAAATGCAAACGAGATAGGCGTGCATCGCCGCGCGCGGAATGATGCCTTGGCGATGGGCCTTGCATACGAAAACGATGAAGCTCGCCAGGATAATCGCCATGACGAAGGCCCCGAATAGGCCGAAGCGGACCAATATTTCCAGATACCCGTTGTGCAGCAGCGTATAGGAAACGTTGGCGTAGTGCGTATGCTGCCAACGTTCCAGCCATTCGTTGCCCCAGCCAAAGATCGGCGCGGAGGAGAATAGTTCCCACCCATTCGACCACAATTGAAGACGCTCATCCATTGCGACAGGCGTGTTGCCCGATTGAATGGTCTGCGTGATTGTGTCTGCTCCGTTCGAACTGCCGACAATGCCGCTGAACATCGAAGCGGTCGCTTTGATGGTCGGACCGGCGGTCTGGTCGAGATTGTGGCGAACAGCATAGATCCCAGCGCCAAGCAGTGCGACCGCGCATGCAATCACCAATCCACTGCGAGCGCGCATCTTGATGTATCGCATGCCTATGATGGCGAGAACCGGCAGTGTGAACGCCATCGCGAGCCACACGCCCTTGGACTTCGCGCCATAGATGGCGATCAAACATAGAACCAGAATAAGTGGCGAAACCACATAGGCGAGTCTCGCAAACCGGCGGTCGGCATCGGGGGTTGTCAGATAGTGCAGAAGCCAGAACGTCGACATCACGAAAATGAGGCCGCAGGCCACCGCGCCATGGATCTGGTTGTTCATGATAAGTGGGCGAACAGCAACGCCAGTGGCGATCGCGCCTATCGTCAACGCCACTGTGACGGCGAGCATGACCAGCGCAATGACAAAGAATGCCGCGATGATCTTCTCCATCTCGCCTTCATAGAGGGCGAAGGCGATACCGAGGATCGGGAAGAACAACGGGAATGCAAAGAGCCAGTCGGACCCGCCAATATCGTGATGTTCGGTCGTGAAGTAGATGAAAGCGAAGCGCGCCAGCACATAGATCGCCCAGCCCATGCAGAGCCAGCCCAGCCAATTTGTGCGCGGCCGGGATGGTTCCTTTAAATAGTAGACGAGCGCGATGACGGCGAGAATCGCGCATGCGTAACGATAAGTATCGCTCTCCACCAGCAAAGCCGATGAAGCGAGAATCCACAGAAGACAGCCGAATACTCTGAGGGCAGGGCTCATGGCTGCGCTGGAGGCGCGGAACGAATTGTTCAAGATGTCTACTTCTGTCCGCGCGCGTGTTCCTGCGTCAATGTCGACGGCCGCTCTCATCGAAAACATGACGCGCACCAGCGTTTCTTAGCGAGCGCGGTGCGGTAGCTTACAAAATCGATATTTACGAAAATAGTGTGACCGACAAGACCACTTCGACCACAGTTCACCGCAAAAGTTTTGTCGCAGGGCGAAAGGCTCGTGAAGTCGCTATGGCGACGGCGGCCGTTAGCAGGGGGTGTTTAATGCCGCCGTTGATTTTCGCAGTTTAATGCGTAGCCGTCCGGTTCTGCTTGGAGAGACTGAGGATATAGTCGTCAGCAATGTCAGCGATTGCCATCGCGATTTCAGCCGGCGAAAATTCCATCTGCTTTTCGCCGAAGATCATCTGATGAACGGCTTCCTCGATCTGCTGACGGCAAGCCGACAATCGGTCGGCATGGCTTATTTCAATGGCAGGTATCTGCATGGCGTTTTTCCCCAATGTGCTGCGCCTGAAACGAAGTTCCGTGTCCAGATTGCTCCGGCGCTGACAGCCGCTGACGCGACCATGGCCACACGCATGCCCCGATCTTCGCATCCTAGTATAGAGGGTAAGTTTTGTGGTTCTCGTGAAATCGGTGTGACACCATTTAAAGTGGCTTTTGCATCAAGTGTTCACCCAATGAGGTAGCTGCAATGAAGGTGCGTGAGGCCACACGTTGATGGTTTGTGCAACGTTCGGGACGGCGAATAAAGATTCTTCGTCGTCTCTTTACTTTTAGTTGCATTTTTTCGCAGCGGCTTCATTATGCGTCAACATTCCTAATATTGCAGGCGAGGGACGCCATGAAGGCGAAATCGACGAACGCGATCGACGGCTATGTCGGGGAACGAGTAAGGCTGCGCCGCAAGATGCTCGGCATGAGCCAGGCCAGCCTTGCGGAAGCGTTGGGCATAACGTTTCAGCAGATTCAGAAATACGAGAAAGGCATAAATCGCATCGGCGCCAGCCGGCTGTTGCGAATGGCGGAGATATTCGGCGTAACCGTCGGCTATTTCTTCGAAAACGGCATTGCCAGCGCCGGTGACGACGTCAACCGTCCGGAGACGGATGCTGTCGCCGCGTTCATGGCCTCCAAGGAGGGGCTGGCGCTCGGCAAGGCTTTCATCGCCATCGAGGACCCAAACGTTCGCCAAAAGTTGCTCGCGTTAACGCGCAGCCTTGGCTCATCTGGCATCGTCATAAATGATCGCGACACCGTGGATCAGGCGGAGCTCGAAGGCAACTAGAGGGATGGCGCCATCGAGCTGTTTTTGCGAAATGCTGGTCTGTCTCGCCTATTAGATCGGTGGCCGACACTGACCGCTGATACCGAACCGTCAATCTATTCGGATCGGATCATGCCGGTGTCCGAGACGCTGTCGCGCGTCACGCCGTTTCTCGCACAATTCGGCATAACGCGGGTGGCCCGCCACACGGGCCTCGATCATATTGGCATACCCGTCTGGTGCGCCTATGCACCCAACGCGCCATCCGCTATCGTGGCGCAAGGCAAGGGACTGTCCGACGACGATGCCAAGGTTTCGGCAATCATGGAGGCGATCGAGCGCGCTGTTGCCAGCAGGCCGGCGGTATCCACGTTTCGGGCCACAGTCCGAGAGCTCCAGGGTGCCGGCCATCAACTGACGACGCTTTCTTGTCTGACTGGGTTGCATAAGGCCGATATCGGCCCTGATGAAACCGTCGACTGGATGATCGGTCGCGAACTGATGTCTGGCGTCGCGATCCATGTGCCATTCGACGCTGTGATCTTGAACCGCACGCGAGAGTCGCGCTTCTGGATGTCATCTGATGGCCTGGCATCCGGCAACACCTTCGACGAAGCTGTGTTGCATGGCATGCTCGAACGCATCGAGCGGGACGCTTATGTACTCTGGCAGATAGGCGACGACAATTTCAGGCGTTCCCGATGCATCGATCCCGCGTTGTTCGACGACGATGTGCTCAATCGGCTCGTGGAAAAGATAGAAGCCGCCGGTCTTGTCCTGAAGCTGTTCGATATTACCAGCGATATCGCCATTCCCTGCTTCACCGCCTTAGTGGGGCCGCAGGGCACTCTGTCGGACTCGCCCGTCCGTTTCTTGGAAGTGACGGGTGGAAGTGGCGCGCATCCTTCTCCCGTCCGCGCAGCCAGTCGCGCGATAACGGAAGCCGTGCAATCGCGGCTGACATTCATCAGCGGCGCGCGTGACGATATTGCGCCTAAAACTTTCCAAGCGTTGCTGCCCGCGCAGCTGCGTGACAGTTTCCTGAGCCAGCCCATTGCGCCTGCGGCACCTGCATATACCGGAGGCCGGTCACTGCCGCAGTATCTGGGCCATACGCTGGACAGGCTGCGTGCCGCGGGGATCACCACGGTCGCTACGGTGCAGCTAAGCGACCCCGACCTTCCGTTCAGTGTGGTCAAGGTTCTCATACCGGAGTTGGAAAATCCGGATGGAAAGCGGGCTCGAAGGTTCGGCAACCGAGCTCTTTCAAGAGCTTTCCTCTTTTAGATAAACTATCCCGCTAGCTGCAAACGAGCAGCGTCGCATACCGCCCCAAGTTGTTTCACGCTTTATTCACGGGCGCCCCGCGCGTCACGCGCCTATGTTGCTTCAAGTTGGCGGAGAAGAGACATGAGTGCGATGCCTAAAGACCATGGGGATGATCACGGTGGCAACGAGAGGTCGCCAGAGGATATCAAAGAGCTCGCAGCACTTGCGCGCCTCATCAGTTATGCGCGCTGCGCGGCTGAGGATGTCGAGCTTGTTGGTGCTGTCCACTGGCTCGAGCTCGCCATACAGGCGGTAAACCGGGAGATTCTTGCTTCACCGAATATGGAGATCGTTGCGCCCTACCTCGGGACGACGACTGACAGCCGCAGCACACATTGATGTTGCGAGCCGGCGCGATGGGCGACCTTGAGCTACATGTCTTGCGAGACAGTCGCGCCGAGCATTTTTGAGTAGACACACAAGGCGTTGGAGCGGCTGTAGCCGTTCGTCTTGTAATAGTCCGCGACGCCGCCGATTTGGCGCGACACCAACCACACTTGCGGATAGCCCAGTTGGATCGCCGCGCGCTCGACATCAGAGAGCAGGGCGGTTCCAAACCCCATTCTTTGGTGCGATGGCGAGATCGCGATCTCCGCGACATAAAGGCCGGTGCCGATTGCCGACGTATGCGGTGACGCAAATACGAAGCCGACGAGTTGGCTCTGATAAAAGGCCCCGAGGTTGACAGCGTCCGATGGCGAACATAGCTCGACCAACCGCCTTTTGGCATTCTCCGTTGTCCAAGCCTCCTCCCAAGGGGGCTCGGCGTAGGCTTGAACGAGAATATCAGCGCCGTGCAGCGCCTCTGCCTGATCAATTCGTCTTACGCTGAACGTCATACCGAACCTGCTGCTGACCGATGCTCTTGTTGCGGCGACCGGATCAACTAAGCACAGACGCGCCTTTCGGTGTTGTGACTTCGACGTGACACAGCCATTGCGCGAAGCTGAGATTCGTGTTGGATATTGATCCAATCGCGCGACCTTAAGCAGGCAGGCGCATGCACGCCAATATTGCAAAGACTGCACCATCAGTGATTGCATTTCGATGATTCGGCCGTCGCTCTAGGGTCGACGTGGCAATGGACACGGGCCGAATTGGGCGATCGTCGGCAGCACGATGGATTGAACTTGAGTCTCGGGCTCTGCAATCGCCTTCAGATGTTGACTTTAGCATTCAGCATTCCAAATCCTTAACTTCGACTGTTTCGCGCTGACGTTTGGAGGAAATGCATGGCGGATTTGACAGTTTATATTGGATGGGATTCTCGCGAAGATATTGCCTACCAGGTTGCCAAGGCCACGTTGCTCAAGAACGCATCCATTGATGTCGAGGTTCACCCCATCAAGCTGCAGGAGCTCGTCGACGAGGGTGTCTACACCCGTGAAGTCGATCCTCTGGCATCGACCGAGTTTACCTATTCCCGTTTCTTCACGCCCTGGCTAGCCGGTTACAAGGGCTGGGCGCTGTTTTGCGACTGCGACTTCCTGTTCTTCGGCGATGTCGCCGAACTGCTGCGCTACAAGGACGAAAGCAAGGCCGTCGCCTGTGTTCATCACGATTACACGCCCAAGGAGGGCGTGAAGATGGATGGCAAGGTGCAAACCAATTACCCCCGCAAGAACTGGTCCTCGTTCATGCTGTTCAATTGCGAGCACCCGTCCACCCGCCAGCTCACGCCCGAGCTCGTCAATTCACAGACCGGCGCCTATCTTCACCGTCTTCAGTGGGCGCAGGACAGCGAGATCGGCGAAATCCCCGAAGAATGGAACTGGCTGGAAGGGTGGAGCACCAAGCCGACCCAAGGCCTTCCGAAAGCTGTCCACTACACCAATGGCGGCCCATGGTTCCATGATTGGCAGGACGTCGAATATGCGGATGTCTGGCTTGAAAAGGCACGCGCGCTCGACCCGCATTTCGCACCCGTGTGATCCGTGAACCTCGGCTTTCTGGTCCGCCTCCGCGCCGCCCTGTCGGGCGGAGCGCTGCGCATCGGGCATCGCCCGAACATGCCGTATCTGCCGAAGCTTCGCTATCGGCACGGCAAGATCGAAATCGGTGACCGGCTCTTCACTGAATGTGGTGTGGTCCTCGATGCGCAGAGCGGTAAGATCGAGATCGGAAACAATGTCTCGCTCAACGATTACTCGATCGTGCTGGGACATGGCGGTGTCAGGATCGGCGACAACACCAGGATAGCGGCACATGTCGTCATCGTCTCGTTCGAGCACAGCTACGAGGACGCCACGGTCCTCATCAAAGATCAGCCGATCAAAAAGGGCAGGGTGGAGATCGGCAGGGACGTCTGGATCGCCGCGGGTGCCAAGGTGCTTGCCGGCAGCAACATCGCAGACGGCTGCGTCATCGGTGCGAATAGCGTCGTCAAGGGGGCGACAGAGCCGTTTGGTGTCTATGTGGGCTCGCCCGCGCGCTTGGTCAAAAAGCGCAACTTGCCCGAAACGACAGGGCCCGACACGACAGGGAGGGAACAATGATCGAAAGGGATGGAGACACTGGCTTCAGGACGACCAACCCTGCTGCGGCTGCCGCGGAGGAGTGGAGGTCGCTGCTGGCGGACTATAGCGATGTCGTTTTGGTCGCAAACAGCGATGAAGTGGACATCGAGGAGCTGAAAAGGCGCCTTCCCGACACCACGCTCTTCATCTTCTTCAACAAGGTCTTTAAGGTTCTGAGCGAACCCTTCACTCGCCATTCGATGCTCTTCTCCAGAAGCGGAACGCTAGGCGCAAATCTCGTCAAGAGCGGCAAGGTCGATAAGGTTCTGCCCTATTTTGACACGCGCACCTTCCACGGTGTCGTGAACATCAAGGCCGGGCCCGACGAGCAGCTCAGCCCGGCATCGGATTTTGGCGATGTTCATGTCCGGCACCTCGATCTGACGGATGTCTTCACGCCGTTCTATCCTCGCGCCAGCGTGCCGACGACGGGGTTTGCACTCTGTTTTTGGTTGACGACGCTCAATCTTGGCACCAGGATCACGCTGGCCGGCTTCTCGTCGAAGCGCAGCGAGCGCTACAAGGTTCTCGATGTTCACGACTGGACGTTCGAACAGGTGCTTCTGCGTCTGATGTTCCGCAAGGGGAAGATCAACATTGTCGGGCGCGACGCGTCCAACCCCTATGCGGATCTGTCCGCACACTTTCCCGAATTTACACCCGCCGATATCGAGCTCACCGCCAACGAGATCATCGACGAACGGCTCGGCAACCTGAGCTCGATCGTCGATCGCCTGATGGACGTCACCCGGTTTCTGCGCTTCCTGGATCGGACCTGGAAGAGCTTGAAACCGAAGTCACGCAAGCAGCGCCGGTGGGAAGCGCTGGAGCCGAAAGGCGACGACAAGGGCTGATCCGCCAAGACCGGCGTCGGCAGCGCCAGCGATCACCCGCGATGGCGCATTATGTCCCGATCCTTGCAAACACGATCCATTCGTACAATCCTGCGCCGGCAATCGCTTTATGCTGCGTGGTGGCGGTCGGTGACCCACCGCCTGAATGGAGGCCGCGGCATCCCGGCAACGAGGATGTCCATCGCGACGGAGACGGATGATGATTGCCACGCCCATCGACCCGACTGATCCATGGCTGCGCCAGGCGCAGACATTTCCGGTGCTTTCCGTCGAGATGATCGAGCGCGCGAAGACCTATGGTCGCGAAGAGGTGATGGCGGAGGACACTTTCGTCTTCGAACGCGGCCAGCGCGGGATCGATTTCTTCCTGGTGCTGGAAGGAGAGATCGAACTGTTCATCGATGATGTCAGACGCGGTCGCCGCCTGGTCTTCACCTATCATCCCGGTCAGTTCTCAGGCGAACAGAACATCTTCACCAAGCGGCCGATGCTGCTCTCCGGCTTGGCCAAATCCGGTTCACGCCTGCTGCGGATCACCAATGGCGATTTTCATGCCTTCATCACGGGCGAGCCCGATATCGGCGAGACGATCATCCGCGCCTATATCCTGCGCCGCGCCGGCTTCGTGCGTCACTCCGAAGGCGGCGTCCTGTTGATCGGGGACCGGCATCATGCCGACGTGCTCCGTATCCAGCGCTTCCTGACGCGCAACCTCTATCCTGTTGCCGTGGTCGATCCCGCGACCGAGCCGGCGGCTGTGCCCCTGATGCAGAAACTGGCAGTGACATCAGATATGCTTCCTGTTGTGGTGACGCCCGACAGGAAGGTCTGGTTGCGCCCTTCCAACGCCGCACTTGCCGACCTGCTTGGGATCAACGAGCCGCCGGAGAGGGAGACGGTCTACGATGTTGCCGTCGTCGGTGCCGGCCCGGCGGGCCTCGCCGCATCGGTCTATGGCGCATCCGAGGGTCTGAGCACCATCGTCTTGGAAACGCTCGCCCCGGGCGGGCAGGCGGGAACCTCGTCCAAGATCGAGAACTACCTCGGCTTTCCAACCGGCATTTCCGGACAGGCGCTCGCCGGCCGGGCGCATATCCAGGCGCAGAAGTTCGGCGCGAGGATTTCGGTCTCGCACGAGGTCATGAAGCTCGATTGCTCCTCGCACCCCTATCGCCTCTTTCTCGATGACGAGACGTCGCTGCGTGCGCGCTCGATCGTGATCGCGACAGGGGCGCGCTATCGCAAGCTTGATGTGCTCAACTACGACAAGTTCGAGGGGCAGGGCATCCACTACGCGGCGACGGCCATGGAGGCTCAGGTTTGCGCCGATGAAACCATCGTCGTGGTCGGCGGCGGCAATTCAGCGGGACAGGCCGCCGTCTTCCTGTCTCGAACGGTCAAGCACGTGCATATGCTCATGCGCAGCGGCATCGCCTCGACGATGTCCGACTATCTGGTCCAGCGCATCGAACGGTCGCCGCGTATCAGCCTCTACCAGCAGGCCGAGATCACCGCGCTTCATGGCGACAAGACGCTGAACGGCGTGACCTGGATCGACCACCGGACAGGCGAGAGCCACGAACTTAATGTCACCAGCATCTTCGTCATGATCGGCGCGTCCCCGAACACGGGCTGGCTCGACGGCTGCCTCGATCTCGACCAGCACGGCTTCGTCAAGACCGGCATGACCGCCGTGGGCGTCAGCCCACCTTCGCCCTATGCGACCTCGAAGGACGGCATCTTCGCGGTTGGCGATGTGCGAGCCGGTTCGGTCAAGCGCGTTGCTTCGGCTGTCGGAGAAGGGTCGGTGGTGATCGCCGCGATCCATCAGTTCCTCGAGCGCCAGCGTCACGCCGAACATGACGAACCGGAACTCAACACGACCACCGCGCGATAAGCACGGCGAGCTCGGCTCAAGCGCCGGTTCGCGGATCGCTCAGTCGATATTCTTTTCCAGCTGTTCCGCCGCGATATCGGGCGGCGTCCAGCCGCGTTCGGCTTTTTCGCCGAGCGCGCTGCGGTCGCCCATCATCGCCTGCTCGAGCAGGTCGGCGATTTCCTTGGCTTTGGCGATGTATTCCTTGTTGTCGAACACCGCCACCTCTTCCCGCCAAAGCGGCGCGAGCTTGCGAAGGCCCCGGACGTCCTGGCGGACGAACACGGCCTTGCTCTTTTCGACATCATAAGGATGCATGCCGAGCCCCTTCAGCGCGTATCCGGCGGCACGCACGGAGCTGTCGAACACCTCACGGACGATGTCGTGCGCGCCGGCCTCATAGAGCCGGTAGACGGTGGTGCGATCGAACGCGCGGGCAATGATGTGGATATGTGGGTTCTCCCGGCGCGCGTGCTTGACGATCTCGATCGCCCGCTCCGGATCGTCGATCGCGACAACAAGGACCTTGGCCTCGTGAAGCCCCGCCGAATGCAGCAAATCCGGCCGGCTGGCGTCGCCGAAGAAGGAGCGGACGCCGAACTTGCGCAGACCGTCGATGACATCAGCCTGATGGTCGAGCACGATGGTCTTGTAGCCATTGGCGAGAAGCATGCGGTTGACGATCTGCCCGAAGCGGCCGAGGCCGGCAATGATGACGGAACCGGGTTCGGGGATCTCGTCAGCGTCCTCCTCCTGTCGACGGTCGAAGCGCGGCACGATCAGCCGGTCGAAGATGATGAAAAGCGCCGGCGTGAACAGCATCGAGACCGCGACGACAAGCAACAGGATGGCGGCGAGATCGGGCGGCAGCACGGCGCTCTGGACGGTAAACGAGATCAGCACGAAGCCGAACTCGCCCGCCTGGGCCAGCCCCAGCGCAAAGAGCCAGCGGTCGGTGCCGCGCAGCTTGAACACGAAAGCGAGCGCCAGCAGCACGATCGCTTTCAGCACCATCACGCCCAGCGTAATCCCGAGCACGGACCAGACCTGCGCATAGAGCAGCGAGAAATCGATGCTGGCGCCGACGGTGATGAAGAACAGGCCGAGCAGCAGCCCCTTGAACGGCTCGATATCGCTCTCCAGCTCGTGACGAAATTCGCTGTTGGCGAGAACGACACCTGCCAGAAACGTGCCGAGCGCCGGCGACAGGCCGACCACGGTCATCAGCAGCGCAATGCCGATGATCAGGAGGAGTGCCGCGGCGGTGAAGATTTCGCGCAGCTTGGAGCGGGCGATGAGCCGGAAGATCGGGCGCGACAGATAGTGGCCTGCCGCGATGACGAAGGCGACGGCAACGATTGTCACCAGCGTCACCTGCCAGCCCGGCAATCCCTCGACGAGGCTGAACGAGTGGTGGCCGCCACTCTCGGCATTGCTGCCGAGCGGATGGCGCACAAGCTCAGGCAGCGCCAGCAGCGGGATGAAGGCCAGCATGGGAATGACGGCGATATCCTGGAACAGCAACACCGAGAAGCTCGCCTGCCCGCCGGACGAACGCAGCAGGCCCTTTTCGCCCAGTGTCTGCAGCACGATCGCGGTCGAAGAGAGCGAGAAGATGAAGCCGATCGTCAGCGCGACGCTCCAGACCTGGCCGAGCAGCATGGCGCAGCCCATCACCACGAGCGAGGTGACGATCACCTGCAGCCCGCCGAGCCCGAGCAGCTTGGCACGCATCTCCCACAGCGCACGGGGCTGCAGCTCCAGTCCAACGAGAAACAGCATCATCACCACGCCGAACTCGGCAAAATGCTGCAGATCCTGCGTCTCGTTACCAACCAGATGGAGCGCCGGACCGATGACAATGCCGGCGATGAGGTAGCCGAGCACGGAGCCCAGCCCCAGGCGCTTGGCGATCAGAACGGAGACGACGGCGGCCAAGAGATAGATGAAGGCCTGGAAGATGAAGCTATTCATGGGGCGTGCTCTCACGAAGCGGAAGCGTCTCGGCGCTCAGCAGTTCCATGCCGGCGGCGGCGTCGATGTCGAAGGTTTCATCGCGCAGAGCCTCCAGCAGCCTGCGGTAGCCCTCCAGATGCGGCTCGGCTCGGCCGTCGCCACGTGCATCATGCGCGGCAAACAGCGCGTACGGCGCGACGAAGCGCATCCGGCACAGATTGGCCGTCTGCTCCAGCGGCGACAACAGCGCCCGGAGGCGGAAATGGTTGCTGCCCTGTTCGGTATAGGCATGATCCGGGCCGCCGGCGGTGATGACAGGCAGGAAGAGCTTGCCCGCCAGCTTGTTTCCGGTGTGGCCGTAGGCGAAGCCATACTCCAGCACCAGATCCTGCCACTCCTTCAAGATGGAAGGCGTCGAATACCAGTAGATCGGAAACTGGAAGATGATCACGTCGTGCTTCAGCAGCCGGGCCTGTTCGACGTCGATGTCGATATCGAGCTTGGGATACTCGGCGTAGAGATCGACGAAAGTCACGCCTTCGATGCCGCCGGCGATCTTGGCCATCAGGATATTGACGCGCGAATGGCGCTGTCCGGGGTGGGCGAAGAGCACGAGCACCTTGGCCATGTATGGGCTCCCATCTGAATTCAAAATGCGTGAGATCCAGGGCCGGATCGGTCTGAAGTGCGCGGGATCCGCACGGCCTTGGCAAGACCTAGTAGAAGTGCGGGATCGGCCCTACCTGTTCGGTTTGATCCGGCAAGTCAACCATGATTTCATCCACATAGCACCAGCCCCATCCCTCCGGCGGATCATAACCCTCCATGACGGGATGACCGGTTTCATGGAAATGGCCGGTGGCGTGCCGGCCGATCGATTGATCGCAGCAGCCAACATGGCCGCATTCACGGCACAGCCGCAGATGCACCCAGGCCTGACCGATCGCCAGACACTCTTCACAACCGCGCGTCCTTGGGCGGACATCGCGGACCAGGCGAACATGCTTGCAAGTATGCGACATCGTTCTTCCTCTCGTTAGCTGAATTTATGCGGGCGACTTCGCCTGTTGGCAATCGCTTCCTGCGAGCCCACGATCACGGGCTTCTCGCGCCTGGCACGGGAGGTTCGCAGCGTCCCCACGAGACTTATGCAGTCGTTCCGCGCGCGGGCAACTATACCCAGGTATGCCCTCACAAGACCCAGGTCTATGCAAACTTGATCATAGTAGGATTCCGCCGGCGCGGTCTCGTCACCAGAATGAACCCAGCAAATCACACTTCAACGGTTTCAGGACGGAGATTGACGATGCAGGCGACCGCGATGATTGCGATGGACCACCACGAGCCGAACATCGGCGCCCTTGGCGTCATTCAGCAGGCCTCCTCCGAAGTGTCGCGGCTCCTCGCACGCGCCATCCATTGCGTTGATCAGGACGAGGCGATCGCGGTCGATCTCGTCAAACGCGCCTCGATGCTGCTGAAGCCATCCCCTGCCGTTTCGGCCAATGTGGTATCGCGCGAAAGGGCGGCATCGGGCGGGTTGGCACCGTGGCAGGTGGCGCGGGTCAAGCGGTACGTTGAAGATAACATGTCGCGGACCGTTGCGATCGACGAACTGGCGGGACTGGCACGGCTCAGCACCAGCTATTTCTCGGCGGCCTTCAAGACGAGCTTCGGTCTGTCTCCGCACAGCTACGTTATCGCCCAGCGCGTCGAGCGCGCCAAGCATCTGATGCTTTCCACCGATGCGCCCCTATGCGAGATCGCGCTCGATTGCGGCCTTGCCGATCAGGCGCACCTCTCGCGGATTTTCCGCCGCGCAACCGGCACGACCCCCAGCGCCTGGCGCCGCTTCCGCCTTCGCCCCGCCGCCAGGCGCGAAGCAGTGGAATACGATGTCGCGCTGCCTGCCTGATTGCGGCCCTCGAAAGACGAGCCGGACGGCGACCAATGATGCACTCGACACCAGTGCCACCGGTACCGGGGCATCCGGCAGCTGGATCAGGCGGCCTGTTCGGCAAGCGCCGATCGGATTGCGGAAATGAAGACCCGCACCTTTGGCAGGATGAGCCGGGTCGTCGGGTAAACCGCCCAGATCGCGTTGGTTTCCGGTACGGCGTCCTCAAGCGTGATGCGAACCAGGCGGCCGGCGCGGATGTCGCCTTCGACATTCCAGTCGGACAGCACCGTGATGCCGCCACCGGCCAGACAGGCGGCGTGGCAACCGGCGATGCTGCTCGACGAGAAGCGTGCATTCAATCGCACATGCGCTTCCTCATCGCCTTGCATGCCCCCGCGCATGAATGTCCAGTGCGTGACGCCGGTCATCGGAAGGCAATCGTGCTCAAGCAGATCGTGCGTGTTCATCGGGGCGCCGCGCCTGTCGATGTAAGCGGGTGCGGCGACCAGCGACCGCGTGTTGTCGGCGAGCTTCTGGGCGATCAGGCTGCTATCCTTCAGCCGCGCGATCCGGATCGCAAGATCGGTGCCGGAGGCAACGAGATCCGGCAGGCCGTCATTCATGTCGACCGAGATTCTCAGATCCGGGTTGTCCTCCAGAAGCTTCGGCACGAGCGGCATGACGAGTTTCAGGCCAAAGGCGATGGGGACCGATACGCGCAACAACCCCGCCGCGCCCTTGCCATCCGTGCGCAGGCGGGCCTTGGCCTCATCCTCGTTTTCCACCAGCGCCTGTGCAAACGGCAGGAAGGTCTCGCCCTCCGGCGTCAGCGAAAGGGATCGCGTGGTTCGATGCATCAGCCTTACGTCCAGCACCGCCTCAAGCGCAGCGAGACGGCGGGTCGCCACCATCGGCGCGATCCCAAGGCGCCGCGCGGCCTCCGAGAGACTGCCCGCGGCTGACGCAACGACGAAAACCCTGACGTCCTCGGTATTCATTATATCGACTTTCGATATTCAGGCTGAACATTTCCGATCAGTACTACGATATACGAGAAAATAATAGATAGATCCCATCTTCTGAAGCCAGAAAGGCAAACAGCATGACCACCGTCACCACAATCGAAAGGCCGGGGGCAGCCACATCGGCCGGCATAGGCCAGATCGGCCTTCTCGCCATGGCAGCAGCCAGCGGCATCGCCGTCGCTAACATCTACTACAACCAGCCGATGCTCGGGATCATCGAGGCCGATTTTCCGGGCCAATCCGCCACCGGGCTGATCCCGACCGCCACCCAACTCGGCTACGCGCTCGGGCTGTTTCTGTTGCTTCCGCTTGGCGATCTCGTCCACCGCCGGCGTCTGATCATCGGACAGTTCCTGATACTCGCCGTCGCGCTGGCGCTTGCGGCGATCGCGCCCACGGCCTGGACACTGGTTGCCGCGTCTCTCGTCGTCGGCGCAAGCTCAACCGTCGCCCAGCAGATCGTGCCGTTTGCAGCCTCGCTGGCATCGCCTGAAAAGCGCGGTGCCACGATCGGTACCGTCATGGCGGGCGTGCTCTCGGGCATCCTGTTCAGCCGCACCCTGTCTGGCTTTGTTGGCGAACATGCCGGCTGGCGCGCGATGTTCTGGATCGGCGTTCCGATGGCGCTCGTGGCCGCAGCCATGATGTTTGCCGCCTTGCCGAACCATCGCCCGACCTCGCGCATGCGCTATCACACCGCGATCCGTTCGCTCGCCCATCTGTGGAAGCAGCATCCGGCGCTGCGCACGGCGACCTTCGTGCAGGCAGCGCTCTTCGCCTCGTTCACCAGCTTCTGGACCATCCTGGCGCTCTACCTGCAAGGTCCACGTTTCGGCCTTGGTGCTGATGTCGCGGGTCTGTTCGGTATCGTGGGCGCGGTCGGCGTCTTCGCGGCGCCGGTGGCGGGTCGCATCGCGGACAAACGCGGCCCGCATTTCGTGGTGTGGCTCGGCGCTCTCCTGACGCTCGTCGCCTGGGTCGTCTTCGGCGTGTGGTGGTCGATCGCAGCACTGATCATCGGCGTCATCGTGCTTGATTTCGGCATCCAGAGCGCGCTGGTCTCAAACCAGCATATCATCTACGCGCTGGACCCCGAGGCCCGCAGCCGGCTGAACACGATCTTCATGACCGGCATGTTTCTCGGCGGTGCCGCCGGATCGGCACTTGCGAGCCTTGCATGGGGCTATGGCGCATGGCCGGCCGTGACTGTTCTCGGCGGATTGCTCGCCATCGTGTCGCTCGGCGTCCGGCTGCTCGATCATCGGGCACAGCCAAAGGCGGCGGGACACCGCTAGCCGAGACCTTAATGCGCAAAGAAAAAGCGCCAGCCGTGTTTTCGGCTGGCGCTTTCGATTCAATTAAACGTGAAAATCAGCCTTCGATCTGAAGGTTGGCATCTCGCGCTGCGGCGATCAGCGCCTGCCTCGCGTGCCCGCCGCCACGCTTTCCTTCGAGCACGGCGGCGCAGGCCTTGAGTGCGCGAACAAAGGATTCACCGGTCAAAACCGGCCATTTGTCTGCCAGCAGCCAGGCCGCGTCGCGCGTGCTTTTCACCACGTATTTCACGGAGCCAATTGCGATTGTGAGTGGTCTTTTCCAGAGCTTTTCATCAGTCATGCATCACCTCATCGGCGGCCTAAACGCGGGCCGGTGGATTTGGTTCCGCTGATAATTTCAGATGAGGTGATGCTCATATAGCGACCGGTCGACGACCATCGTGTCGCGCAAAAATCACCGCGCGACGCATTGGGGGCGTTTCATGGCGTTTTTGTTCATCGCACCCGGCGTCGTTTTGGGTGAAGATCGGCCCTTCTCTTGTTTGGTGGTGCAAATCGATGGCTTCGCAGGATCCCCTACTTCAACCATTCCAATTGAAACACCTCACGCTGAAGAACCGGCTGATGTCGACCGCGCACGAGCCGGCCTATTCCGAAGACGGCATGCCGACCGATCGCTACCGGCTCTATCATCTCGAAAAGGCCAAGGGCGGCGTCGCCTTGACCATGACGGCCGGCTCGGCGGTCGTCTCGCCGGATTCACCGCCTGCCTTCGGCAACCTGCACGCCTATCGCGACGAGATCGTGCCATGGCTGAAGCGGCTTTCCGATGACTGTCATGAGCACGGCACGGCGGTGATGATCCAGCTCACCCATCTCGGCCGCCGCACCGGCTGGAACAAGGGCGACTGGCTGCCGGTGCTGGCGCCAAGTTCCATCCGCGAACCGGCCCACCGCGCCTTTCCCAAGGAGGCGGAAGAGTGGGACATCGAGCGGATCGTCGATGATTATGTCTCGGCCGCGCAACGCATGCAGGCCGCTGGCCTCGACGGCATCGAGTTCGAGGCCTACGGCCACCTGATGGACGGCTTCTGGTCGCCGGCCACCAACACCCGCGAGGACGAATTCGGTGGTGGGCTCGAAAACCGCATGCGTTTTTCGACGATGGTCACAGAGGCCGTGCGCAAGGCCGTCGGCCCCGACTTCATCGTCGGCATCCGTCTTGTCGCCGATGAGCAATGGGACAAGGGCCTGTCACGTGAGGAGGGCGTGGAGATCGCCAGACGGCTGGTGGCCGGCGGGGCGATCGATTTTCTGAATGTCATCCGCGGCCATATCGACAGCGACGCGGCGCTCAACAACGTCATCCCCATTCAGGGCATGCCGTCCGCGCCGCATCTGGATTTCGCCGGCGACATCAGGGCCGCCACGAAATTTCCGGTGTTCCATGCCGCCCGCATCTCCGACGTCGCGACCGCGCGCCACGCGATCGCGGAGGGCAAACTCGACATGGTCGGCATGACGCGTCCCCATATCGCCGATCCGCATATCGTCAGAAAGATCGAAGCAGGCGAAGAGGCGCGCATCCGCCCCTGCGTCGGCGCGACCTACTGCCTCGATCGCATCTATGAGGGCGGCGAGGCGCTCTGTATTCACAATGCGGTGACGGGCCGCGAAACGGAACTGTCGCACGAGATTGCGCCTGCTGCGTCGCCGCGACGGGCGGTGGTCGTGGGGGCAGGGCCGGCAGGGCTCGAAGCCGCCCGCGTGCTGGCCGAGCGCGGCCACACGGTCGACATTCTGGAGGCGAGTGGCGAGGCGGGTGGTCAGATCAATCTGCTGGTCCGCAATCCAAGGCGGCGCGAGATGGTCGGGATCATCGACTGGCGTCTGGAGGAGCTCGAACGGCTCGGTGTCACGATCCACTACAACGTCTTTGCTGGCGGTGACGACGTGCTCGCCTTCGAGCCTGATCTGGTGGTGGTGGCGACCGGCGGCATCGCGCAGTCCCCGGCGCTCGATGGCGGCGATGAACTGGTCACCTCGTCATGGGATATCCTGGCCGGCTCGACGAAGCCGGGCGAGACCGTGCTTCTCTTCGACGACAACGGCGCCCATCCCGGCATGTCGGCGGCCGAGGTGATCGCCGGCACAGGCGCCGAGCTGGAACTGGTGTCACCGGAGCGCTTCTTCGCGCCCGAGATCGGCGGCATGAACCATGTGCCCTATGCCAAAATCTTCGCCGAGAAGAACGTCAAGGTCACGATCAACACACGGCTGAAATCCGTGCGCCGTGATGGCAACCAGTTGGTCGCCGTTCTCGGCTCCGATTACGCCGAAGCGACAGCGTGGGAGCGCCGGGTGTCGCAGGTGGTCGTCGAGCACGGCACGATGGCCAATGCCGATCTCTATTTCGAGCTGAAGCCGCTGTCGCGTAATCTGGGGGCGGTCGATTACGGCGCCTTGATCGCGAGACGAGCGCCCTTGCGGCAGCGCAATCCGGAGGGTCGCTTCGATCTCATTCGAATCGGCGACGCGGTGGCGAGCCGCAATATCCACGCCGCGATCTACGAAGCCTTCCGCTTCGCATCACTTCTTTGAGATCAGGTGCGACAAGGATGATCTTATTGCGACTGCCGTACATGAGAACATTGAAAGAAAGCTCCAATGCGCCATTTTTTGACGCAATCGGAATGGCGCATGCCGGGCCAATGACGGCTCAATGGGGAGGCTGGCGGACGCGGTGCTGCCGGCGCCCGGGTTCACGTTGCACCGCGACCAGAGGGAACAAGAAAATGAAAATGCTTTTGGCTTCCACCGTCCTCGCCGCCGGCCTGCTTGGCCTCGGCGGTGCTGCATCCGCCGCCGAATGTGGTGATGTCACCATCGCCAACATGAACTGGCAGTCCGCTGAAGTGGCGGCAAACATCGACAAGCTGATCCTTGAGGCAGGTTACGGCTGCAAGGCCGAACTTGTTGTCGGCGATACCGTTCCGACGCTCACCTCCATGGCAGAAAAGGGCCAGCCCGATATCGCGCCCGAGGCCTGGGTCAGCCTGCAGCCCGAGATCGTCAACCGCGGCCTCACCGACGGCAAGTTCATCAAGGCGGCGAAGATTCTCTCCGATGGCGCCATCCAGGGCTGGTGGATCCCCAAGTATTTCGCCGACGCGCATCCTGATGTGAAGACGATCCCCGACCTGATGAAGCATCCGGAGCTTTTCCCGGCGCCTGAAGACAAGAGCAAGGGCGCCGTTTTCAACGGTCCGCAGGGCTGGGGCGGCACGGTTGTGACCGCGCAGCTCTTCAAGGCCTACGGCGGCGACAAGGCCGGCTTCACGCTCGTCGACACCGGCTCTGCCGCCGGCCTCGACGGCTCGATCGCCAAGGCCTACGAAGCCAAGCAGCCGTGGGTCGGCTACTACTGGGCGCCGACGGCACTTCTCGGCAAGTACGAGATGGTGAAGCTCGGCTACGGCGCCGAATATGACGCCGCTGAATGGAAGCGTTGCACCTCGGTTGCCGATTGCGCCGATCCGAAGGAAAACGCATGGCCTGCGGACAATGTCGAGACGCTGGTCACCAAGACCTTCGCCGACCGCGCCGGCCCCGATGTCGTCGGCTACCTCAACAAGCGCGCCTGGACCAACGACACCGTCAACAAGCTGATTGCCTGGATGTCGGACAACCAGGCCAGCGGCGAAGAAGGTGCGAAGTACTTCCTGAAGAATAACGAAGCGATGTGGACCACCTGGGTTTCGCCCGAGGTTGCCGCCAAGATCAAGGCTTCGCTCTAAGCGCCGCATCGACAGCGGGCGGCCCGGTTACGGGATGGCCGCCCGCTTACACACCGGCGAGACGGCCAACAATAATCAACGCCGCCGCCGATTTTGTCATGGGGAACCGACATGGATTGGCTCTGGAAATTTCCGTCGATGGACGAGGATATGCTGCGCGCCTTGAAAAAGAGCGTGGACGAAGGCTTTCGCGCCTTCACCCGCGGCTATGGCAGCGGCATCGAAAATCTGTTCAGCCCGCTGCAAAGCTTTCTGATCTGGGCTGAACGCCTGATGACGGGCATGCCATGGCCGCTGGTGATCGCGCTCATCGGCGCAATCGCGTGGCTGGCGACGCGCAGCTGGCGGATCGTCGTCGGCTGTGTCGTCACGCTCCTGCTCATCGGCTATTTCGACATGTGGGAAGACACGATGAAGACGGTCTCGATGATCTTCGTCTGTACTGTGCTTTCGATCGCGATCGGCATTCCGATCGGCATCGCCATGTCGCGCTCGGACCGGCTGCAGAAGATCGTCAACCCGATCCTAGACGTCATGCAGACGATGCCGAGCTTCGTCTATCTCATTCCCGTCGTTATGCTGCTCGGTATCGGGCGTGTGCCCGGCGTGATCGCCGTTGTCATCTATGCACTTCCGCCGATGATTAGACTGACCAATCTGGGCATCCGCATGGTCGACCGCGATGTGCTCGAAGCAGCCGATGCCTTCGGGTCGTCGAGCTGGCAGAAGCTGCGTAACGTCCAGCTGCCGCTGGCACTGCCAACGATCATGGCCGGCATCAACCAGACGATCATGATGGCGCTCGCCATGGTGGTCATCGCCTCGATGATCGGCGTGCAGGGTCTCGGCCAGCCGGTGTTGAAGGCCATCGCCAATCAGTATTTCACGCTCGGCGTCTTCAATGGCCTCGCCATCGTCGGCATCGCCATCATCTTCGACCGCATCAGCCAGGCTTACGGTCTGCGCCTGCAGAAGCACCGGGAGGTCGTTCATGGCTAGCCAGTCGATCGATATTCGCAGCCTTTACAAGATCTTCGGCCCACGCGCTCGCGATTTCGTCGAGCCCGTGATGCGCGGGATGTCGAAAACCGAGCTCAACCGGGAGCACGGTCATGTCCTCGGCCTGAAGGACATCAACATCACCATCCCAGGCGGCGGCATCACCGTCATCATGGGGTTGTCGGGCTCCGGCAAATCCACGCTGATCCGCCACATCAACCGCCTGATCGATCCGACTTCGGGCGAGGTTCGCTATGGCGATGTCGATGTCTGTCGCATGGACAAAGAGCAGCTGCGCCAGTTCCGCCAGAAGAAGACCGCGATGGTCTTCCAGAAGTTCGGCCTGCTGCCGCATCGAAACGTGTTGCAGAACGCCGTCTACGGCCTTGAAATCCAAGGCGTGGGGAAGGGCGAGCGCGAGGAGCGCGCGCAGCATTGGATCAAGCGCGTCGGTCTTGACGGCTTCTCCAACCACTACCCCAATCAGCTCTCGGGCGGCATGCAGCAGCGCGTCGGTCTTGCCCGCGCGCTGACCAACGATGCCGAAATCCTGCTGATGGATGAGGCCTATTCGGCGCTCGATCCATTGATCCGCGTCGACATGCAGACGGTGCTGCTCGACCTGCAGAAGGAGCTGAAGAAGACCGTGGTCTTCATCACCCACGACCTCGACGAAGCATTGCGGCTCGGCGACCGCATCGCCATCCTCAGGGACGGTGAGGTGATCCAGCAGGGCACTTCGGCTGATATCGTTCTCAGGCCCGCCGACGAGTACATCACCGCCTTCGTCAAGGAGGTGAACCGCGCCAGGGTGATCCATGTCGACGCCGTCATGTCCCCGACATCAGCGTCTGCCAAGTCCGGCGTTCGCATTCCCACTGGCACGAGCGTCGAGGAAGCCCTGCGGCAGCTGTCGGCCGCCAACGCGTCATCAGCCGCTATCGTGTCTGGAGATGGTCCGGAGATCGGCAGCGTCAGCATGGGCGAGCTGATCCGCTGTCTCGTCGGTCAGGAGCCGGGCACATCGCAAACGGCGTCGCCTGCGGCCGTGGCCGAGGCGATGTCGGCGATCCCGTGATCGGCGGGCAAATAGCGTTGCATTGAGCTTGAAGCATGCGCGGTCGGACAAAGTGTCGGCCGCGCATTTCTCTTTCAGGGCAAGTGGTTACGCCTTCGCGATCCAGTCCTGATCGAAGTCTGCGAAGGAGGCGGCGGGAAGCGGGCCGGCGGTCATCAGCGTGAAGTCGAAAGCGGAGCGCAGATCGGAGCCCAGCACGTATTGCCGATGCACGCGCAGGAAATCGCGGCGGATCTTACGATAGTGTTCGCCTGTCAGCATATGGCGCATGCGGATCGTGGCGATCGAGGCCTGCGGCGCGTCCACATGTCCGCAGAGCGCCACGACGCGCGACTTGTAGAAATGGATCACGTCGGTCAGACAGTGGATCTCTAGCCAGAAGATCTGGCGTGTGCGTGCGATCGCGCCAACCCGGGCCCGCAGGCTCTTGGCTGGTCGCAGCAGGGCGCATTGCAGAATGGCGCCGCCGAGCGTGACGAAGACCACCTGCTTATTGGCGAAAAGCCCGGGCTCTTCCTCGACCAGCATGCCGATAACATGGCTGGCGACGCTCGAACCCATGCTGTGCGAGGTGATCAGATATTCGTCCGCATCCTCGCGCAACGCGTCGCGCACCCGCGCCTTGCACTTGTCGAGCCACTGCACGATGGCGGGGTCGTCGAGCTTCGCCAGCGCCACGGCCAGATCCCAGTCCGCGAAGAGATGCAGCGTGTGGAACCTTGCGGCGAAGGGCAGGAAGACGAAGCGGAAGAACATCACGCCAAGCAGTACGCTCCAGAGGAAATTCCAGCGCTGAAGGCCGAGAAGATAGGGAGCGCCCGCGATCGTGGCGCTGAGGAGAAGGGCCAGCAGAACCAGCGCGAAGGGAAACACGAAGAACAGGCCGAACCGCCAGGCATGCCGAAAATAGCCGACAAAACCGCCCTGGAAGATGACGCTAACGGCGCTGGCATAGCCGGAGACGAGACGCTGTAGAAGGCTCTTGTCGCTATATTTGCGCACGAGTTCGTTGTGATCGAAGACGAAAACGCGGCTCGACGTTCTCTCCCCCTGCGAGCCACAGCTGACGTCGAACGAACGGCCCTCCTTGAAGGCGCCGACATCGAGGTCGAGGTTCCAGGCCTTGGCGCTCAGCTTGGCGGACCGTGCATAGCGCGCATGGTGGGCCTTTGAATCAAGCGGCTCGAAACCGGGGAAATGCAGAACGACGCGTTTTTCCACGAGCGGGTTGGCCACGGGGTTGATGGCAGCTCTTTGCTTCAATGTTTATGACCCTGGCAGAAAATCGGAATGCGACGACCGGCCCTTGTCGATGGGCCATGTCGTTCTTTACGGACGATGGTGGACGGTAGACCACTGACATTCTCGGGGTGCGCACCAGTCCAGTCGCAAAGACTGAAACAGAAAACCCTTAAAAAATGAGTGGTCGTTTCGGAGGCTCATTTATGAGCCGACTATGGAAACAACAAGGCCTCTCACATTTCTTTTCGTCAAAAGCGGCGACTTGCCGCGCTTTGCTCGACATTTTTCGGGCGTCGGGTGGCATATCGATGGCGGCTTTCTTGCTGCGCATCGAAAATTGCGCGATATTTCAACGGACTGGATTGCGCGAATAGGGGAGGCTGTTGGTGACCTGCGCCAAGAACATGGTTCAAGGATATCGCGGTTGAAGACGGCGCGGCGGCTTTCAGTTTCCGGCTCTCCAAGGGCGCGCGATCCGTCGGACGCACGTCCCGGCATCAGCCCCGTGGATATCGCCGATCACAACTCAAGAACGACGCTCGGCCTTCTGCGCCGCTTCGGCCCGCTGACCCGGCAGGAATTGTCACGGCGCCTTGGGCTGACAGAACCGGCGATCGCAGGCATCGTGCAGCGCCTGGCGACTTCAGGACTGGTCACCGGGCGCAAGCGAGCCAGCACCACACGCTATGCGGCGCTGGAGTTCGCGCTCTGTCCCGACGCGGCCTTCTCGCTCGGAATCTCCATTGCTCCCGAGGGAGGCGAGATCGTCGTCATCGACCTTTCCTGTGCGATCCGCGCGAGGAAGGGCTTCACTCATATCGACGAGGTCGGCGAGGCTCTCGGGAGCATCCAGCATATGGCGTCGGGCAAGCTTGTCGGCTGCGGCGTCGCCATCGCGCCAGGAGCGTCCATCGACCGCATTAACCTTGAGGAGTGCATCGGCGAGCGGGTAGGGCCGCTTTACGTGCTCGACGACAGCGAAGCCGCGATCGGAGCGGAGCGCGCACTCGGGATCGGCGATCCGGAAGGCGGGCTGGTCACGATCCTGATCGACGATACTGTACGTGCCGGACTTCTCATCGGCGGCCGGCCGTTTCGCGGCATTCATGGGCTTGCCGGCCAGATCGGTGACATGCGATCGGGCGTGGATGGCGCGACGCTCAACGAGGTTGCGACATTGCCCTCGCTTGAGTGTCACATGGCGGCCGGGCACGTTTCAGCGGATGCGTGGATCACGGTTGCCGCCCGCCACCTTCACGAAGCGGTTCTGGCGATCTCGGGCTTCATCGCGCCGGGCGCGATCCTTATTGGCGGATCGTTGCCCGATGACATTCTAGCCTCGGTGATATCGAGCATGGCGCGGGAGCGGGAAGAGAAAATCCGCGATCTGGTGATCGCCCCCTGGATACCGGTGGTGCAACCGGCGACCCATCCGAAAGACGGCGTGGTGCTGGGCGCTGCCCTTCGGCCTTTCAACGAGACGCTGTTTCCCGCCTGAGAGCGTCAGCCGGCCAAGACTGCGGCCATCTCTCCAGACTGTTCGCGAGACCACCGATCGGATTGCGGAACCGCTGCGCCGGTTCGGCCGATGGCAGCCCAAGACGATGCGCCAGCGGAATGGCAGCCGCGCCGAGTGCCGCCGCATCCTCGGAGCCGGCCGCACGATGCAGCGACGGCGCCTTGGCGCCCAGGCGGCCGATCTCCTCGTGAACATAGAGCAGCAGTTCATCGATGATGCGGACGGGAAAACGACCGCCGATGAGAACACCCTCGGGATCGACGATCATGCCGATATGAACGATCGCCTGGGCGATCTTGACGCTGACCTTGCGCAGCCATGCGCTGACGATCGCCCGCCCCGCCGCATCGAGCGTCAGCAGGTCGGCGGGCGTGGATGCCTCGACGCCATTGCGTTTCAGGTGGTCGAGCAGAATGAAGAGCGAGAACATCTCGCCGAGCGGCTGGGTGCTGCCGGCAAACGGGCCGTCGTCGAACAGTACCGGCAGCCAGCCGATTTCGCCGCCGATTCCGCTGGCGCCCTTGTGGCGGATGCCATCGATCACAAGACTGCCGCCCAGGCAGGCATTCGCCAGGATATAAAAGAAGCTGCCGATCTCGGTGCCGAGACCGTATTCGATCTCACCCAAAGCCGCCGCATTGGCGTCATTGTCGATGAAAACAGGGTGATCGGAGATCGCCTCCAGCGCGCCGCGCACGTCATAGCCGCTCCAGCGCCGGTATTCCGGCGGAAAGCCGATGACGGGCACCTCGCCAAGCCAATCCGGGATAGCGAGTCCGATCCCGGCCAGCCGGCTTTCCTCGATGACCTTGCGCCTTCGGAACGAAGAGAGTGCATCGGCCATCAGCGCCACGAAATCATCCGGCAGCAGAAAGCGCGCCTCGTGATGAATGCGGCCGCGCACGGTACCAACCGCGTCGACAGCGACGATGGTGAGGTGATCGCGGTCGATGTTTGCGCCGATTGAAAACACGCCTTCCGGATCGATCTCCAGCTCGATCGCCGGCTGCCCGCGCAGTCCGTGCCGGCGGCGCGCCTCCATGACGAGACCCTCGTCGAGTAGTCGCTCGACGATCCGTGTCACGGCCTGCTTGGTCAGCCGCGATCGCGCCGCCAGTTCGGTGCGCGAAATCGGCCCGCCGCGATGGATCGCGCTCAGGATCATGGCCCGATTGGCCGCCGCCGCCTGTTCAGGATTGGAGCCCGAAACCTGCAACTTCCGTCTTCTCCCCTTAGGTGCCGCACATGTTGAACCGCCACAAGACCTATCGAGTCTAAGTCATTGTGTCGTAAACGGAAAGAGCCCAGCCGCTCGGTGGCTGGGCTCCGACCATCCGTTGACGTCGACTTAGGGCGAAATACGCCAACTCTTCACCTGGAACGGCATTAATCCCTCGACCGGCACATCGCGCATCGGTTCTTCGAGGATGCTCACCGTTCCCTCGTTGCGCCACCCCTGCGGCAGCGTCAGGCCGAAGGCGCCGCGGCGGCCGGCGGGCTCGTAGACGCGCAGGATCAGGCCATCTCCATCCTCGCACGGCTTGACCGCCGAGAGAGCCGCGTCGATACCCTCAGCCTTGATCGGCTGCCATGCCCCGACGGCGCGGTCGGAGACGGCCATCGCCAGCAGCGGCTGGTTGAGGTCGTCGGCCTCCTCGCGCACGCCGCCCTCGTACCACGACCCCTCATGCGGCATCAGCGAGTAGGTGAAGCTCTGCAGCCCCTCATCGGCCAGCGGGTCGGGATAGATGGGCGAGCGCAGCAGCGAGAGGCCGAGCACGTTGCCTCGGATGCTGTGCCCATACTTCGCGTCGTTCAGGATCGCGACGCCGAAGCCCGGTTCCGAGAGATCGGCGAAGCGATGCGCCGGGGCCTCGAACATGGCCGCGTCCCAGGATGTATTGGCGTGGGTGGGCCGCTCGACAACGCCATAGGCGCATTCGCAGGTGGCGCGCGCATTGCGCACGGCAACATCAGTCAGCGTTCTGAGGAAGGCGCGGCGGTCGTGCCAGTCGAGCTCGGTCTGGATATCCAGCCGGCGGGCATTGGCGCCGAGCGACAGGATCTGCGTGATGCGCGAGTGGCGCCAAGTGCGCACGATCCTGATCGCGGCGCGGTGTGCCGTGTTTTCGATCAGCTCGATGCTATCAAGCGCGGTGATCTCCTCGCCACGCGCGGCATAGTCCTCCTCGACGTCCCATGCGTCCCAGTTGCGCGGCTTGTCCGCCGGGTAGACGAACAGCCGGTTGCCGGCGCCTTCCAGCGACTCGCGGCCGCTTGGCTTGTGCAGGATGCTCGCAATCGAGCCGTCCTTGGCCAACGTCACCTTCAGCGTTTCGTTCTCAAGGTGGCTGTTGCTCGCCGAAAGGCCCGGCTGCGCCTTCAGCGAGGCAATGTCGATGACCGCGATGGCGAGCGGGGCGATGCTGTCGCGTGACGAGACGTGGCTGCCATCGGCCAGCGTCAGCCGCACGGGGCGTTCGTCAAGCGATGGGTTGACCACCAGCACATTGCTGCCGCTTCCCGATGGCAACTGTTTGGCGATCGCCTCCAATGCGCTCGCCTGCGCAGCCTGGCCATCGGCGATCACGGCGTCGAGTTCTTCAGCGCTGTCGGCATAGACCTCGGCGATCGAGGAGCCCGGCAGAATGTCGTGGAACTCGTTCTTGAGGACAACGCGCCATTCGTTCTCCAGCGAGGCCGGCTTCTCGCCGCCCATGAGATGCGCCAGTCCGGCGAGGGTTTCCGCCGTGATCAGGCTGCGCTCGGCCTTGCGGTGCAGGCGCTTGACGACGCTCTGGCTGGTCAGCGTCGCGCGGTGCAGCTCGAGATAGATCTCGCCCTGCCACGTCGTGAGCTCCTTTTCGGTGGCACTCTTGTGCGCGCCCTCGAAGAAGTCGTGCACCTTGGTCCAGCGTGCAGCGGGCAGTGCCGGGAAGGCGCGCAGCTGCTCTTCGCGGGCGATCATCTCCGGCGTCACGCCGCCGCCACCGTCACCATAGCCGACGGCCAGAAGCGTCGTTTCGTGCTTGTCCTTCTGCTGGAAGTTCCGCCAAGTGGGCACGAAGCAATCCGGCTGCACAAAGCCGTTATAGCCGTGCATCGGGTTATCGAAGGTGTGGGTCAGCACCCGGCTGCCGTCGAGGCCTTCCCACCAGAAGAGGTCGGCCGGGAATTTGTTGGTCTCCGACCAGTTCACCTTGATCGTGAAGAAGCTCTTCATCCCGCCTTGGCGCAGCAGCTGGGGCAGGGCGCCGGAGAAGCCGAAGCAATCCGGCAGCCAGCAGACGGTGTGGCGAACGCCGAAGGTCTTTTCGAAGTAGCGCTGGCCGTAGAGGATTTGCCGGCTGAGGCTCTCGCCCGTCGGCATGTTGGTGTCGGGCTCGACCCACATGCCGCCGAGCGTTTCCCATTGCCCTTCCTTCACGCGCTCGACGATGCGCTTCAAAAGTTCGGGATCGTCCTCGGCGATCTGGTTGTAATAATGCGCCGTCGACTGGTTGAAGCGGAAGTCGGACGACTGCTCCATCAGCGAGAGCGCCGTGTGGAAGGTGCGGCGCATCTTGCGGCGGGTCTCGCGGTAGGGCCACAGCCAGGCAAGGTCGATATGGGCGTGACCGGTCAGCGCGATCTCGCCCTGCGGCGGGAAGCGTTCGCGCAGCTGCTTCAGCTCCTTGATCAGCGTGTCGTAAGCCGCGACCACGCTCGCGCGTTGCCCTTGGTTTAGACCCTCGGGAGCCGTTTCGAGTTCCGGCAGCTGCCAGATCTTCTGCTGGCCGACCGATGGCGACATGCGCGCGATATAGGCTGCGGTCGATGACGGCCAGTCGAGCCCGCGCATGGCGGCTTCGGCGATATCGATCAGATGCGGAATGACCTCATGTCCCTCCAGCGTGTCGACCGCCTCCGAGATCTGCCGCAGGAGCAGCCACAACCGGTCGACCGGCCCATCCAGCCACAAGAGGTTTGCCCGATCGAGCCGGGGCGCTCGGACCGGCTCGCCGAACGGCAGGCGTGCGACCGTCTCCGAGGAGATCTTGATCCGGCGCGACGTCAGGCGAAATTCCTGGTGATAGGGGTCGAGGCCAAGGCGCGTTTCGTTGCCGGCCTCGTCGGTGATGGTGATCAGGCTTTCTCCGCCAAGATTGAGGCTGAGGCGGGCTTCCTCGACCGGCCAATGCTCCGGCACGCGCGCCGAGGCGGCGAAGCTCACCGTGCCATCCTTGCGTGGCCATGCGGCGCCGATCGCGATCGGCTCGCCGTCGAAGGTCCAATCGCTGATCTGGACGGTTTCACGGGCGCGCCAGTGTTCGAGTTCCGACATGCGGACGCGGATGCGGTCGAGGCGTTGGGCAAGCGTAAGCGACATGATCATATCCTGAGGTTTGAAAAGACATCAGCCCTTGACGGCACCGGCCGTCATGGCGCCGAGAATGAGGCGTTGGAGCGAAAGAAATGCGACGATGGCGGGCACGACAGACACGAGGCAGGCGGCCGCCAACAGCTGGATGGAACTATCGTTTTGGGTTCCTGCATATTGGAAGATACCGACGCCGATCGGCATCAGCGCTTCCTTGCTGATCAGCAGGAAGGGCACGAGGAATTGCGACCAGCCGGCGATGACGGAGATGATGAAGGCGGACGCAATCCCCGGTGTCGAGAGCGGCAGAATGATCCGCCAGAAAACGCCGAAGTGGCTGCATCCGTCGATCAGCGCCGCCTCGTCGAGGCTGCGCGGGATGCCGTCGATGAAGCCCTTGAGTATCCACGTTACCATCGGCACGGCAAGCGCGATGTAGACCATCGTCGCGCCGAAATGGCTGTCTGTGAGGCCGATCTTGGCCATGTAGCGGTAGAGCGGCACCATGATGACGAGCGGCGAGATCATCTGGAACGCGAGCAGCACCATCATCCACGGGCCCTTGCCACGAAACGGGAAGCGCGAGAAGGCATAGGCCGCCGGCAATGCCACGATCAGGCAGCCGATCGCGCTCGAGGCTGAAAGTATGAGCGCGTTCCAGAGATAGCCCGCGAATTTGTCGGAGGAGAGGATCGCGATGAAATTGTCGAGCGTCGGCGACTTGGGGATCAGCCTTGAGACGCCAAGAAACACTTCCTTGCGGGTGCGCAGCGCCAGCGAGAGCAGCCAGACCAGCGGCCAGGCGAAGAAGAGGAAGGTGATCAGCATGAAGAGATAGCTGAAGAGATCGCCGATGCGTTCCTGTCTCGAATTGATCATTGGGGTTCTCCCTTCGGCAGGAAGCGGGCATAGACGAGCGCCAGACTGAGGCTGATGACGAGCATGAGGATAGACAGAACCGCGCCGGCCGCCAGATCATAATTCCGGAAGACCACGTTGAACGTGTAGAGCGACAGAACCTCCGTCGCCCGGCCCGGGCCGCCACCGGTCAGCGAGATGATCGCGTCGAAGGTGTTCAGCGTCTGGATGGTGATCAGGATCATGTTGACGAGGATCGCCGCGCGCAACTGTGGAAGGGTAATGTAGATCATCCGCTGCCAGGGATTGGCGCCGTCCATCTCGGCGGCTTCGTAGAGCTCCGGATCGATCGCCTTGATGGCGGCGTACATGACGACCATCGAAAAGGCCGTTCCGCGCCAGACGTTGGAAATCACGACCGACCACATGACCATGTTCGGATCGGACAACCATTGAACGGGCGAGGCGCCGAGCATCCTGAGCAGGCTGTTGAGGCCGCCGAAGGGCGCCTCGTTGAACAGCATCTTCCAGATGATGCCGCCGGCGATTCCAGGCACCACCCAGGCGACCAGTGCAGTGGTGCGCACGATTGTCGAACCGAACAGGCCGCGTTTTTCGCTACGCACGACAACCTGGGCTATGAACAGGCCGAGCACCTGCTGAGCAACGACGCTGGACCCGGTGAAGACGAGCGTCACCCAGAGGATCTGCAGCAATTCGGGCTTCGAAAGCGTGTTGGCGATCGTCCGCAGTGTGTATTCCTCGTCGTTACCGACGAGCGAAATGTTGGTGAAGGCGAAGCGGAAGACGTCGATCAGCGGATAGAGATAGAAGACCCCGAGAACGAGGATCAGCGGCATTAGCCAGGGCGCGGGCGAGGGATAGAACTTTCGCGCGGCAAGCCTGCTTCCGGTAGGCGCAGTCTCGGCCGCAATGCTGAGATTGGTCATCGATCCGTCCGGTCATGTGTCATTGAGATCAGGCAGTCGGCATCGGTGGCGCGGGTGAGGTTGCCCCGCGCCACCGATCATCGGCTCAGCTCCGTTTGAAGGCGCTGAGCGAGGCGGTGAAGGCCTCGTCGACGGCGGCTTCCGTCGCCTGCGTGCCTGTCAGCACCTTGCCCATCATGATCTGGATCTGGTTGGATATCTCCGGATACACCGCAGCTCCCGGCCGCGCCTGGCCGACCTTCAGGGCTTCGGCGAAGGTCTTATTCGCCGGCGTCGAGAAGACCTCGTACTTGTCGTAGAGGTCGGCGCGGGTCGGCAGCTGTTCCTGTAGAGCGTTGGCCGGCCCCATGTAGACTTCGCGGGCAAGGTCGGCGCAGACCTTCACCTTGGCGGCATCCTTGCTGAAGGCGGCAACGGTCCAGCCGCCGGTGCCGGTTGAGCGCTCATTGGCGGTCGGGCCGGGAAGGGGAGAGAAGGTCCACTTGGCGAACTCGTCCTCGTCGAGCGCGGTCTTCAGCTGCGCATACTGCCAGTTGCCGCCAACGAAGAGCGCCGTCGTTCCGGCCGCTGCGGCGGCATTGAAATCGTCATAGCTGCCGAGCGTCGCGACGCGCTTGGGAGCCGCACCCGATTCGACCAGATCACGATAATAGTTCACGGCCTTGATGAACTTCGCGCGGTTGTCGCCCTCGCCGAAGATCGGCTTGCCCTGATCGTCAACCAGTTTGCCGCCCTGACCCCAGAAGTTGGCGAGCCAGTCGAAGGTCGTGCCCTCGTAGCGGCTGCCGTTGAAGAGAATGCCTTCCATGCCTTCGTCGACGGAATGCAGCGCGGCCTTTTTCAGGTCATCCCAGGTCTGGGGCGCGTCAGGCACGATCTCCTTGTTGCGGTAGAGGACGCGCAGGTCGGTCGACCACCACCAGGCATAGATGTTGCCGTCGTCACCGGTGATGCCCTCGCGGATGAAGGGAAACAGCTGGCCGATCTCTTCCTTGCTGAAATAGGGCGAGAAGGATTGCAGCACGCCGGATTTCTTGAAGAGCGGCAGCACGAAGGAATCGACCGCAGCGCAATCGGGCGCCGAACCCGACTTCGCCTGCTCGAGCATGCGCGCCTGCTCCTGGCCGATATCACCAGACATCATCTGCAGCTCGATCTGCCAGTCGGGGCGTTTGGCGATGAAGTCGTTGAAGAGCTTGCTGTAACCCTCTGCATAAACAGGCTCGTTGTTGCGCGGCCCGTCTGTCGTCATGCGGAAAATGAGCTTGTTGGGCGCATCGGCCTTGCCGACGATGTCGCCCGTGATCAGATCCTGAGCCGCCGCGATAACAGGCGCGGCCAGGAACGAACCCGCCAGAAGGGCGAGCATGATTGCCTTGTTCTTCACCAGTATTTCCTCCCGATTCAGGATCCCATTCCGAGCCGCTGCCTCCACAACAACGGGCATCCTCCGATCCGTCGACTAGATTAAGTCACTTTTCTTTTGTGTCAAGCAGGTCGAAATGTGGACGGGTTACACGCATCGCCGCAAAGCTGAGACAAGCGCGGCTTGGAGGACGGGGGCGGAGACCTATCTCGGCCTTGTATCTCCTGTGTCAGCGGAGCATTTTTGGATAGAGGCAAGCCATCGGGGGAAGTTTAATGGTCGCAGTTCAAAGGCTCGTATCTGCCGGGATACTGATATTTCTGGCCGCGCTCACGTCCGCATGCACGACAGGCCCGAACCATAATCCGGCCGACAACTACTATAATCCTCGAACGTCAACGAACCCGGCTTGCAACGACGGATTTAGGCCAACCAACAATTGGACGTGCAGCTACTGACGTTCACGCCAAGCTGCGGGGATCAGACGGATATCGCTATCCGCCAATCAATCATGCGATGCCGCGAGCGCGATCGAATCCGCGACCTCGATGCAGCGATCGGACAGTGTGGCGGTCGCCACGCGCAAGTAGTTTCCTGGTAGCAGCGAGAACTTCGCGCCCGGATGCACGGCAATCCCGCGTGCGGCGAGCGTCACCATCGCGAATGGTTCGGAAGAGACCGGCACCCAAGCCGAAAGCCCTGAGCCATGCGCGGCGTTTATGTTTCGGTCGCGCAGTGCCTGTACGAGGTCGTGGCGGCGCTGCGCGTAGATCGCGCGCGCCTGGCGCACTAACTCTTGCGTCTCCTGATCGCGGATGAGCCACGCGCCCGCCGCCTGTAGGATGCGGCTCGTCCAGCCGGCGCTGAAGCTGCGAAACGACTGGATCTGCTCGACGATTGCCCGAGAACTGGAGAGAGCGGCCAAACGCAGATCGGGGCCGTGGGTCTTCGAGAAGGAAAATATGTGGATTACTCGATCGGGGAAAATGTCTCCCATCGATTGCCTCGGCGCATCGGATATATCGCCGACACCGTCATCCTCCACGATCAGAGTATCGGCATCGCGCAGGATGTCGGCAAGGTTTTGCATCCGCGCTGCCGTGACGGTCTGGCCGGTGACCGAATGGATGCGCGGCTGAAAGACGAAGGCGACCGGGCGATACGCCATGGCCTCGCGCAGGGACGAGGGCAGGGGGCCGTCACGGTCACACTCGACCGGGATGATACGGGCGCCGCGATCCTCAAGAATATCGAGCAGGCGCATCGCCGTGGGGTTTTCGATCGCGACCGCCGCACCGGGCATGACAAGCGCGTTCATCAGTGTATAGACGGCATTGTAGCCGCCATTGGTGGCGAGAAACGCCTCGGCCTCATAGGGCCAAGTTTCTCTCACCGCCGCCTCGAGCTCGGGTAGAATACGGTTGCGCTCGTAGCTGTTCAGGTTCTCGGCGGATGCGCCGTAAACCATTGCCTTCTCAAGCTTAGGCAGAAGCGTGATGTCGGGAACTGCGGACGTCAGGTTCAGCACATCCTCGCCGTAGTTGCCGGAACTTGCCAGTCGCTCAGGCTTGGCGACGAAGCGATCGCCGCTCACCCATGTCCCATTGCGCCCACGGCCGCTGATGATTTTTTGGCGCCGCAGTTCGCTCCACGCCTCGGAGATCGTAGCCGGGCTGATGCCCAGAGCAAAGGCCAGATCGCGAATGGCCGGCAGCTTGGTGCCAACAGGCAGCGCACCGCCGCGGATCAGGGCGCTGGTCTCGAGCGCAATCCCGCGAATTGTTCGATCGGTTATTTTTTGGGCAAACCAGGCTGCATCTCGACTGTCGCTCATTTTCGCACCATATTTAATGTTCAATAACGTAATATCATTTGATCGGCATCATTTGAACATTTAACGATGCGCCAGACAAGAAATTTTGAGAGTGAATGCAAATGCCGATCACACTTCGCCTTGCCCTTCGCGACTGGGACTATATGACTCCTCTCATCCTCGGCGACGTTTCGTCGTCGAAGCTTGACGTCAAGGTCGAGCGCATCGGCACCCTAGTCTCGCATGTCGGCAAGAGCGACACCTGTGACGCAGCCGAAATGTCCTTCAGCCGCTACACCCAGCTGCGCTACGACGGTGATCACAGCGTCGTCGGCATTCCGAACTTCATCATGCGCGGCTTCCGCCATCGCTGCGTCATCACCATGAAGGACAGCCCGATCACCGAGCTGTCGCAGCTTGCAGGCAAGCGCATCGGCGTCACCGGCTGGCGCGACTCGGGCAACACATGGACGCGCGCCGCCGTGCGCCGCGAAGGCGTTCAGGTCGAGAACGCGATGTGGTATGCTGGCCGCCTGACGGAAGCGCATCCTGTTGTCGATCGGCTTGACGGCTTCGGCCGCCCCGGCCTGATCGAAGCCGCCCCCGGCGAACGACCGATGGTCGACCTGCTGCGCGAAGGCCAGCTCGACGCGATCTTCACGCCATTCATGCCGGATGGCTATTTTGCCAATGGTTCACCTTTCCGGCAGGTTCTTTCCGATTTCCGTGGCGCCGAGCGTCGATATTTCGACGAGGTGGGATATGTACCCGGCATGCACCTCATCGGCATCAAGGCTGAGATCGTGGAAGAGAACCCCTGGATCATTGCCGAGCTCAGCCAGTTGATCGAGGAATCGCAGCGCATGTGGCTGAACAAGCGCCGCAAATATGCAGATACGTCGCCGTGGATGTTCGACGAGCTCCTGAAGACCTCCCTCGAACTCCCTGCGAACTGGGATGAAAACGGCCTTGCCGCCAACGAGAAGATGATCGCCGATTTCTCGGCCGAGCTGCACGCCCAGGGCATTCTCGCCCGAAAGATGACGCCGCTGGAACTCTTCCCGTTCGATACCGACGGCAGCCGCACGGGTACCACCGCTTAACCGCATGCAACCACGACAGCATTAATAAGGGGAATGAACATGTTGCTGAAGAAGATGACCTACCTCGTCCTGGCAAGCGCCGTGGCCACCAGTGCCGCGATGGCAGAGGACGCGGCCTTGCCGAAGCCGGCGCTCAACGCCGCGCTGCATGACAAGCTGCCTGATGCCATCAAGACCTCGGGCAAGATGATCTCCGTCAACAACGGTTCGTTCCCTCCCTACGAAATCGTCACCGGCACCGTCATGACCGGCGCCAGCGCCGATCTGACGGAAGCGCTGGGCGCCGTCCTCGGCGTCAAGATCGAGCATGAGACGGTCGGCGGTTTGCCGGCACTGCTCGCCGGCGTCAACTCCGGCCGCTACCAGTTCGCCTTCGGCCCCGTTGGCGACTACAAGGACCGTGAAGCGTCCAACGACTTCGTCGACTGGGTTCAGGAATTCGTCGTCTTCGCGACCGTGAAGGGCAACCCGAAGGGCATCACCTCGCTCGACACGGCCTGTGGCCAGCGCATCTCGGTCATGGCCGGCGGCTCCGCCGAGCGCGTGATCAAGACCCAGTCGGACAAGTGCAAGGCCGACGGCAAGAGCGGCGTCGAAGTGCAGTCCTACACCGACCAGCCAAGCTCGATCCTCGCCGTGCGCTCCAAGCGCGCCGACGCCTTCTTCTCCTCGCAGGCGCCGCTGACCTATTTCGTCAGCCAGGCAAACGGCCAGCTCGAACTGACTGGCGTCGGCCAGAAGAACGGCTTCGAGGATATCTTCCAGGGCGCTGTCGTTCCCAAGGGTTCGCCGCTCGGCCCTATCCTGATCGACGCCATCAAGGTACTGATGGCCGACGGCAGCTATGCCGCGATCATGAAAAAGTGGGGCCTTGAGAACAACATGATCAAGGAACCCGGCCTCAACCTCGGCGGACAGCTTCCCAAATGAGCACCAACACCACGACCAATGCACCGCCTTCGGGCGGTGCTGACTTCCGCGACGTCGTTACCGCGCATACGCCTTTCAGAACGGGACGCCTCGTTCTCTGGGCGGTCATCGCCATCGTCGTCATCGATTTCTTCTGGATCGTCGCCAACAACGAGAATTTCGGTTGGCCGGTCGTTGCCCAATATTTCTTCGACCCAACCGTCATCAGCGGCCTCTATGTCAGCCTTGGCCTGACTGTCATCGCGATGATCCTCGGCGTCGCGCTTGGCCTGATCATCGCGATCATGCGCATGTCGAACGACCGGCTGGCGAAAGGCTTTGCCTCGCTGTTCATCTGGTTCTTCCGCGGCACGCCGCTGCTGGTACAGCTGATCTTCTGGTACAACATGTCGACGCTGTTTCCGCAGCTGTCGATATCAGTTCCCTTCGGCCCATCGCTCATCAGCTGGGACACCAATGCGGTGATCACGCCGATGACGGCTGCCATCGTGGGCCTCGCGCTGAACGAAGCGGCCTACATGGCCGAGATCATTCGCGGCGGCCTTCTGTCGGTCGATCGCGGCCAGGCGGAAACCGCCGAAGCTTTCGGCATGACCAAGGGCAGGGCGCTGTGGCGGATCATCATTCCGCAGGCGATGCGCTCGATCGTTCCGCCGACGGGCAACCAGCTGATCAGCATGATCAAGGCGACCTCGCTCGTCAGCGTCATCGCCATGGCCGATCTGCTCTACTCCGTGCAGTCGATCTATAACCGCACCTTCGAGATCGTCCCGATGCTGCTGGTCGCTGTCATCTGGTACCTGCTCATCACCTCGGTGCTCAACATCGGCCAGAGCTACATCGAAGCCTATTACGGCCGTAGCGAACGCCGCAATGGCGCAACCGCCAAGCCGGCCACTGTTGCCGCTGCAGAGGAGGCAAGCCATTGACCGCCGTCTCCAATACCAAGCCGCTGGTTCAGGCGCGCAATGTCCACAAGTCCTTCGATCATCTCGAAGTGCTGAAGGGCATAGACCTCGACATCATGCCGGGCGAAGTCGTCGTCGTTCTCGGCCCGTCGGGATCGGGCAAGTCGACCTTCCTGCGCTGTATCAACCACCTCGAGTCCATCCAAAAGGGATACATCGAGGTGGATGGCGAGCAGATCGGCTATCGGGTGCGCAAGGACCGGCTGGAGCGGCTCTCGCCCAACGGCATCGCCCGCCAGCGCCGCAAGATCGGCATGGTGTTCCAGCAGTTCAATCTCTATCCGCACATGACGGTGCTGCAGAACATCATCGAGGCGCCGGTCGGCGTCCACGGTGAGAACCGCAAGGACGCCATCGAAAACGCCAAGCAGCTCCTGCAGCGTGTCGGCCTGTCGGAGAAGGCGAATGCCTATCCCCGCCAGCTCTCCGGCGGCCAGCAGCAGCGCGTGGCGATCGCCCGGGCGCTCGCGATCAAGCCGAAGCTGATGCTCTTCGACGAGCCGACCTCGGCACTCGATCCCGAACTCGTCGGCGAAGTGCTGTCGACGATGCGCGATCTCGCCAAGCAGGGCCTGACGATGATCGTGGTCACCCATGAGATCGGCTTCGCCCGCGAAGCGGCCGACCGGGTGGTGTTCATGGACGGTGGCGTCGTGGTCGAGCAGGGCAAGCCCGAGGATGTGATCGGCAATCCGCAGCATCCGCGCACGCAGGCCTTCCTGTCGCGCTTTCTCTGACGTCCAGCTCATCCGGCCGAGCGCCGCCCGTGATGCAATCGAAGACCCGGCCGGCCCTGTCATGGGGCCGGTAGCGGACCACGCATGCAAAGAATTGGAACGGACATGACCATCGACAACGATTTCGCCCGCCTTTCGGATTTCGAGCCCATGGACGCCGAACTGCGCGCCATCCGCCAGCATCTGCACGCCCATCCCGAACTGTCGTTCGAAGAGACGGAAACCGCACGCTTCGTCGCCGAAAAGCTCGAGGGCTGGGGCTATGAAGTGACCCGCAACGTCGGCGGCAACGGCGTCGTCGCCCGCATGACGCAGGGCGCCGGCAAAAAGAGCATCGCGATCCGCGCCGACATGGACGCGCTGCCGATCACCGAGCAGACCGGCAAGCCCTACGCCAGCCAGGTTCCCGGCAAGATGCATGCCTGCGGCCACGACGGCCACACGACGGTGCTTCTCGGTGCTGCCGAATATCTGGCGCGCACCCGCAAGTTCAACGGCACGGTCAACCTGATCTTTCAGCCCGCCGAAGAGGCCGGCGGCTTCAGCGGTGCCCAGGCGATGATCGACGACGGTCTGTTCGAGCGCTTCCCGTTCGACGCCATCTTCGGCCTGCACAACCACCCCGGCGCGCCCGAAGGCAGCTGGCTGATGCGCTCGGGTCCGCTGATGGCGGCTGCCGATACGGTCGAGATCAAGATCACGGGCAAGGGCGGCCACGCGTCGCGTCCGCACCTGACGATCGATCCCGTCGTCGTCGCCTGCAATCTCGTCGTCTCGCTGCAGACGGTCATCTCGCGCAACGTCGATCCGACGCAGACAGCTGTCGTCACGGTCGGCGCCATCCATGCCGGCGAAGTGGCCAACGTCATCCCGGAAAGCGCGAGCATGCTTTTGACGGTGCGCTCGTTCGATCCGAAGGTCCGCGAGATCCTCGAGAAGCGCATCCGGGCGCTGACGACGTCGCTCGTCGAAGGCTTCGGCGCCACCGTCGAGATCGACTACGCCTACGGCAACCCCGTCGTCGTCAACTCCGAGAAGGAGACCGAGTTCGCCCGCATGGTGGCCGAGGAACTCGTGGGCGAAGGCAATGTCGCGCTTTGCCCGCTTATCCCGGGCAGCGAGGACTTCTCACATTTCTTGCAGCACAAGCCGGGCAGCTTCCTGCGTCTCGGAAATGGAATGAACTCGGCGATCCTGCACAGCGCCAAATACGACTTCGCCGACGACAGCCTGACGGCGGGTGCGGCAATGTGGGCGCGTCTCACGGAACGCTACCTCGACGAGTAGTCGTCCGACATCGAATTCTCCCAAGAAACGAAGAAGGGGCGCTCGAAATGGGCGCCCCTTCTTTCATCTCATGCAGACTTTTATATCATGCGGGCCGCGGCGCCGATGCGCCGTCGGCCGAAATTCCACTACTGGTTGGACGAGGCGGCGGATTTGTCCGCGGCCACCTGCGTCTGCGCCATCGCTTTCACCAGCGCCACGATCTTTTCGCGCAGCTGCGTGTCCGTGATCTTGATGAACGCCTTGTTGAGCGCGAGCCCTTCCTTGGAATGCAGGAATTCCGCGACCGGATCGGTCGTTGCCGTCAGATCGAGACCGGCGAGCGACAAAGGCTCAGACGGATCCTGCTGAAAGAAGAAACTTGGCGTGGTGTTCAGAACCTCAGCGATACGCTGCAGCCGGCTGGCGCCGATCCGGTTCATTCCCTTTTCGTACTTCTGCACCTGCTGGAATGTCACGCCGATCTGCTCGGCCAACCTTTCCTGGCTTAGTCCCAGCAACTGCCTGCGCATCCTGACTTGGGAACCCACATAGCTATCGATTGCGTTCGGTGTCTTTGCATTCATCCTGTATGTCCTATGCCGGAATCAAAGCGAAACAGTCCCCGGCAAACCGGCCCTATCCAGCAACAACAGTTTGTCTTAGCAAGCGATCAAATTCAACCTCAGGATTATGACGATAAGGTGATCTGTCATTAAAAAGCGTTTAGATACCCTCTATACGTGCGGATAGTTCAATCTCTACCGCCGAACCGGATCGGCCGGACCACACGGTCGACAATCTTCAACGTGCGGTCGGGCTGGATCATGTAGGTCTCCTCGACCTGCTGCCCATACTGGTCGATGAAGTCGTGCGGGAAGGTCGAACCGATCGGCGACTTGGTGAGCTTCGTCCGGGGCTGGCCGCTATAGATGATGCTGCCGGGAATCGGCGTCAGGCCGGGTGCGGAATAGTTCTTTCCGCTCGTGCATCCTGCCAGAAGAACCAGGGCGACAATCCCAACCACAGTCCGTTTCATCGCACCCTCACATCTTCGCTTCGCTTGACCTGTGCATATATGGCCGCGGCCTGGAATGGACAGGCGGTGCTGGCTTATCCCGGATGTTTTTTGATGGCGGCCGCAGACGCCGCCATCAACAGCGACTCGCGCCGCGCGCCTAAAGCAGTCCGCGTTTCGCCAGATTGGTCATCAGCGCGCCGATGCCGAAGGTCCAGGGCGCGCAGTCGTTCGAGCGGCGCACCGTATTGACGAGCGAGCCGAGCCCGGCCGACGAAATCTCCACGACGTCGCCGATCTTGTGGGTAAAACCCTGGTTCGGCGCATCGCGGTCCTGCGTCGGGGCAAACAGCGTTCCGAGAAACAGCATGAAGCCATCGGGATATTGGTGATGCGCGCCGCAGGTCTGGCGGACGAGATCGGTCGGGTCGCGGCTGATCTTCGACATCGAACTCTTGCCATGAAGCACGAAGCCGTCTTCGCCGGTTACCTTCAGGTCAAGCTCGGCGCTGCGCACCGAATCGAGATCGAAGCTGTCGTCGAGCAGGCGGATGAAGGGGCCGATCGAGCAGGAGGCGTTGTTGTCCTTCGCCTTGCCGAGCAGCAGCGCCGAACGCCCCTCGACATCGCGCAGGTTGACGTCGTTGCCGAGCGCCGCGCCCCGGATCTCGCCACGACTATTGACCGCAAGCACGATTTCCGGCTCCGGATTGTTCCAGGTCGAGACCGGGTGCAGGCCGACATCGGCACCCCAGCCGACGGAGGAGAGCACCGGCGCCTTGGTGAAGACTTCCGCATCCGGGCCGATACCGACCTCGAGATATTGCGACCACATGCCTTCCTCGATCAGCGCCTGCTTGACCGTGGCTGCTTCAGGAGATCCGGCCTTCAGATTGTTGAGGCTTCCGCCGATCAGCGTGCTGACGCGCTCGCGGATCGCGGCCGCCCGGTCGGGGTTACCCGCCGCCTTCTCTTCGATCACCCGCTCGATCATCGATTGCGCGAAGGTGACGCCGCAAGCCTTGACCGCCTGCAGATCGACCGGCGCCAGCAGATAGGGGCGCGAGGCATCCGGCTTGCCGGTGCTGTTTGCGGCGATGTCCTCGAGCGTTCCGAGCGACTTGCCGTTAGCCGAGCGGACGAAGGCGACGAGATCGGGCCTCTCCAGAAGCGCGCTCATCGTCGCCACGTCCTTCGAGGTGATGTCGATCAACTGTTGATCGCGGATCGTCACGAGGCTGGGGCCTTCGGCGGCAGGGTTCCAGGCACGGCCAACGAACAGGCCACCCGAGGCGGCGGCGTCGAGAAGGGTATAAGGCATGATAATATTCCGTCACGCGAGCGATGGACGCGCTCTATGAGCCAGGGGATGCGCCGCCCTCCAACCCAGCGGCAGCAAAATCGATCACATTCGCCGACGCCGGGCAAGGCCGGAATGGCGGGGAATGATCGCCTATCCGCGAAAACGCTCATGGGCCGGCGCCTGTCCAGACACCGACCCATGATCGAAAGTCGCCGCTTAGTGGTTATCGCGCGGGATACCCTTGGTCTGGGCGATGCGCTGGTACTTCACCGCCGGCTCCAGCACCGCGCCAGTCTCCATCTGCCCGACATAGGAGCGCTGGATTTCCTGCCACGGCGTCTGGCTTTCCGGATAGACATAGCCGCCGGCGGCGACCAGTTCCGCGCGCCGCTTGGCGATTTCTTCGTCGCTGATCAGGATGTTGGCGGTTCCCTTCTTCAGATCGATGCGCACCTGATCGCCCGTCTGCAGGATCGCAAGACCACCACCGGCGGCCGCTTCCGGCGAGGCGTTGAGGATCGAGGGCGAGCCCGATGTGCCCGACTGGCGACCGTCGCCGACGCAGGGGAGAGACGAGATGCCCTGCTTCAACAGGTAATCCGGCGCGCGCATGTTCACCACTTCGGCAGCACCCGGGTAACCGATCGGGCCGGCGCCGCGCATGAATAGGATGGTCGCGGCGTCGATCGCGAGCGACGGATCGTCGATGCGGTGGTGATAATCCTCCGGCCCGTCAAAGACGACGGCGCGGCCGGTGAAGGCTTCCGGGTCCTCGGGATTGGAGAGATAGCGGTCGCGGAATTCCGGCGAGATGACGCTGGTCTTCATGATCGCCGAGGAGAAGAGGTTGCCCTTCAGCACGCGGAAGCCGGCGCGCTCCTTGAGCGGCCGGTCGAACGGCCGGATGACCTTCTCGTCCTCGATCATCGAAGCCGTGTAGTTCTCGCCGACCGTCTTGCCGTTGACCGTCATCGCGTTGGTGTCGAGGTGGCCATGCTTGATCAGCTCGCCCATGACGGCCGGGACGCCGCCGGCGTGGTAGTAATCCTCGCCCAGATATTCGCCTGCCGGCTGCAGGTTGACGAGCAGCGGGATTTCCTCGCCATGGGTCTGCCAGTCGTCGACCGAGAGTTCGACGCCGACATGGCGGGCAAGGGCGTTCAGGTGGATCGGCGCGTTGGTGGAGCCGCCGATCGCGGAGTTTACCTTGATCGCATTGATGAAGGCTTCCCTGGTCAGGATGTCGGATGGCTTCAGGTCCTCGCGCACCATCTCGACGATGCGCAGGCCGGTCTCGTAGGAGATTTCCTGGCGGTCACGGTAGGGGGCGGGGATGGCTGCGGCGCCCGGCAGCTGCATGCCGAGCGCTTCGGCAAGCGAGTTCATCGTGGTCGCCGTGCCCATCGTGTTGCAATAGCCGGTGGATGGTGCGGAGGAGGCGACGAGCTTGACGAAGCCCTGGTAATCGATCTCGCCGCGCGCCATCATCTCGCGGGCCTTCCAGACGATCGTGCCCGAGCCCGTGCGCTCGCCACGGAACCAGCCGTTCAACATCGGGCCGACGGACAACGCGATCGCGGGGATGTTCACGGTTGCCGCGGCCATGAGACAGGCCGGCGTGGTCTTGTCGCAGCCGATCGTCAGCACGACGCCATCGAGCGGATAGCCGTAAAGCACCTCGACGAGGCCGAGATAGGAGAGGTTGCGGTCGAGGCCGGCGGTCGGGCGCTTGCCGGTTTCCTGGATCGGGTGCACCGGAAACTCGATGGCGATCCCGCCCGCATCGCGGATGCCTTCGCGCACGCGCTTGGCAAGTTCGATGTGATGACGGTTGCAGGGAGACAGGTCCGAACCCGTCTGCGCGATGCCGATGATCGGCCGGCCCGACTGCAGCTCTTCCTGGCTGAGGCCGAAGTTCATGTAGCGCTCGAGATAGAGGGCCGTCATGTCGGGATTGGCCAGATTGTCGAACCAGGCCCTGGAGCGAAGCTGCGGGCCCCCGGTCTGCTCGTTGATTGCAGTGTCACTGGATGAGGGGGGTGTTTTCTCGACCACGATCATTTTCCTTGGTTTTGCTGCGGTATTGTCATGCGATTAGCCGATCGGTACCTCCAAGTATCATCGGCAACATGGCGGATTGTCGGCGCGCGAAACGGCTCAAGTTACTCCGGCAACGTTTACGGCGTTGCCTCCTCAGGCGGGAACGTACTGCGAGATGAAGCGCGAGTCGCGACGGAAATCGGATGGCGACATGCCGGCGATATGGCGGAAGGATTTGTTGAAGGCGCTGATCGAGCCAAATCCGCTATCCATCGCCACCTGCAGCACATTCGCCTCTTCGTTCATCAGCATCGCCTGCGCGCGCGACAGCCTGAGCAGGTTGACGTATTTGCTGAGCGTCATGCCCGTCGTCTTCTTGAAGAGGTTCATCGCATACTTCGGATGCAGGTCCGCGGCGCGGGCGATATCGACCGAATCGATCTCGTGCAGGAAGTTCAGGGCGATGAAGTCGCACATGCGCGCGACGCTACGCGACGATTGCGGATAGGCCTGCTCGACATCATCGGTCGCCGACAAGCCGTTTGGCGCCAACATCGAATAGGGCTCGAGCACGATGCGCTCGATGCGCAGAAGCATCTCCTCCACGGCGTGCTGCGCCTTGGCGGCATCGCCGGATTTCGCATAGGCCACCCAGCGCGGAAAGTTCTCGCTGTCGGCGGCATCGGTGGCGGACGTGAAGAGGATCTCGCCCTTCATCAGCCGGCTCGAAATGTTGATCGGCACGCGCATGCGGAAGAAATAGACCAGCGGCAGATGGCCACCGGCATAGATCGAATCATCGCTGCTCTCGTCCATCTGGTGCGGCTGGCCGCCCCAGAACAGGCACATGTCGCCGGCCTTCATGCTGATGTCGTGGCCGTTCATGCGGTAGTGCACCTCACCACGCATGATGTAGTTCAACTCCACCTGCACATGCCAATGCGGCATGAGCATTGGCGGCGGATGGTTGTGAAACATCTGGAGTGCCGTCGGCAATCCCTCGATGCTGCTCGCTCCCGGCTGATAGACAGCCCTCTGCTCAATCTTACTTTCCGCCAAATCCATATTCCCTTTTTAGGAGACAGCGGCTCCCTTGCGGTTAGTGTAGTCACGTTCGCTAAGGGACGGCAATTGAAAAGGGAGGATTTTCAATGCGCTTCAAACTTATCGGTGCAACCGCTGCTGTTGCACTTCTTGCATCCGGCTCCGCATTCGCGCAGTCCGCCAATCTCACCATCTGGAGCTGGAACGTCGCCGCATCGGCGCTGAAGTCCACGCTCGAGGGCTTCAACAAGCTCCATCCGGATATCAAAGTAACGGTGGAAGACCTTGGAAACCAACAGGTTTTCGACAAGATGCTGGCAGCCTGCGCCGCTGGCGGCGAGGGTCTTCCTGATATCGTCACCGTCGAAAACTTCGAGGCCGAAATCTTCTGGAATCGCTTCCCGGATTGCTTCGCCAACTTGAAGGATCTTGGCTATACGGCTGAAATCCAAGGGAAATTCCCTGAGTTCAAGCGCACCGAGCTTGAAGTGGGCGATGTCGCCTATGCCATGCCGTGGGATTCCGGCCCGGTCGCCGTCTTCTATCGTCGCGACTTCTACGAAAAGGCCGGCGTCGATCCGGCATCGATCAAGACCTGGGACGATTTCATCGCCGCCGGCAAGAAGATATCGGCCGCCAATCCCGGCGTCGTCATGGCCCAGGCCGACTTCAACGGCGACAGCGAATGGTTCCGCATGATCTCCAACGAGCAGGGCTGCGGCTACTTCTCGACCGATGGCCAGAACATCACCATCAACCAGCCCGCTTGCGTCGCCACCCTTGAGAAGGTCAAGGAGATGAAGGACGCCGGCACGCTGACGGCCGCCATCTGGGACGAAAAGATCCAGGCCAACACCGCCGGCAAGGCTGCCAGCCAGATGTATGGCGGCTGGTATGAAGGCACCGTGCGCTCGGGCTCGCCCGATCTCTCCGGCAAGTGGGGCGTTTACATGATGCCGAGCCTGACGCCGGATGGACCGCATGCGGCCAACCTCGGCGGCTCGTCGCTGGCGATTGCCGCCAACTCGGCCAACAAGGAGGCCGCCTGGACCTATGTCGACTACGCACTCGGCACCAATGAAGGCCAGGTCGCGATGTTGAAGTCCTTCGGTCTCGTTCCGTCGCTGCTGTCGGCGGTGCAGGATCCGTTCGTCAACGAGGCGCAGCCCTATTGGGGCGGCCAGAAGGTCTGGGCCGATATTCTCTCGACCCTGCCGAAGATCAAGCCGAGCCGCGGCACGCAGTTCCAGACGGACGCGGACGCGATCTACAAGGCAACGCAGACCAAGTACTTCGCCGGCGGCTATCCCGATGCGAAGACGGCGCTCGACGATGCTGCCAAGCAGATCGAGACCGCTACCGGCCTTCCCATTGCGGAATGAGTGACGATGCCGGGCATCCTGTGGGTGCCCGGCTTCCATCTCTCGCTTCGACTTTGAGGAGAATGAAATGCCGATCCGGAACCGGAGCGCATACTTTTTTCTTGCGCCCTATCTGCTCGTCTTCGCCACTTTCTGGCTATGGCCTATCATCAGTTCGTTTCTGATCTCGTTTCAGAACACGCGCGTAAATCCCTGGAATTTCAGCGCTTCCGTCAATTGGGGACGCCTGATCGGCGATCCCGCCTTCTATAATGCGCTCTATAACACGCTGATCATCCTGGTGATCCAGGTGCCCGTCATGATCGCGCTTGCGACGCTGATGGCCGTGCTATTGAACTCGCCGCTCCTGAAGGCGCGCCCGCTCTATCGCTTTGCCTTCTTCGCGCCCGTCGTCGTCGGCGAGGTGGCCTATGCCGCAGTGTTCCGGCTGATGTTCAGCATCGATTTCGGCATCGTCAACAAGCTGATCACCTCGGTCGGTCTGTCTCCGGTCTCCTGGTTCGACAATGCCAATGCAGCGATGGCGCTCGTCATCATCGCCGTCACCTGGCGCTGGGCGGGCTATAACGCCATCATCCTGCTCGCCGGCCTGCAATCGATCCCCGACGATGTCTATGAGGCGGCGACGCTCGACAAGGTGTCGAAGACCAAGCAGTTCATCCACATCACCCTGCCGCTGTTGAAGCCGATCATCCTGTTCTGCGTCATCCTGTCGGTCATCGGCACGATGCAGCTCTTCGCGGAACCCTTCCTGATCACCAATCGCGGTGGTCCCGGCGGCGGCACCGAGACGCTCGGCCTGCTGCTCTATCGCCAGGGCTTCCTCTCGCTGAACTTCGGCTACGCCTCTGCGATCGCCTACACCATGGCCATCCTCGCCATCACGATCTCGCTGCTCAATCTGTGGGTCGGGAGGGAACAGAAATGAAATCCAAGTCCCAATCCAAGATGCTGCAGACCGTGCTGCTGCATGTCGTGCTGACGCCGCTTGCGATCGTCTGGCTGTTTCCGATCTGGATGATGTTCGTCTTCTCGACCATGCCCGATTACGGCATCTTCAGCCCTGACATCGTGCTCTGGCCGTCGACGAACTTCGTCGAGAACTTCAAGAACCTGCAGGCCGACACAGACTTCGTGCGTGCCATGTTCATCTCGGTCGTGGTCGCCTCGGTCTATACCTTCCTGTCGGTACTCTTGACGTCGATGGCCGGCTGGGCGCTTGCGCGCTATCGCTTCGTCGGAAAGTCGATGGTCGTGGCCATCATTCTCGGCACCATCACGCTGCCCTTCGCCGTCGTCGTCATCCCGCAGTTCATCATGGTGGCGCGCGAGTTCAAGCTCGCCAACACCTGGGTGGCGCTCATCGTCCCGCCGCTGTTCAACTCGCTCGGCGTGTTGTTCATGCGGCAGGCCTTCTCGATGATGCCGGCTGAACTCTTCGATGCCGCGCGTGTCGAAGGGGTCAAGGAGCGGCAGATCTTCCTGCGGATCGCCTTGCCGCTGGCACGCCCGACGATGGCGGCGCTCGCAATCATCCTCTTCCTGGCGTCGTGGAACAACTACCTCTGGCCGCTGCTCATCAATTCCAAGCCCGGAATGATGACCGCGCCGGTGGCGCTCGGATCGCTGATCGGTCTCACCAAGGTTTCATGGGGCGGCATCATGGCCGGCGCCATGCTGCTCACCGCGCCGATCCTCGTGGTCTTCGTGTTCCTGCAACGTCACTTCATCGCCGGCATTTCGGCCGGCGCAGTCAAATAGTCGGGGAACGCCTGATGTCTGAACTTTCTTTGAAAAACGTGGTCAAGCGCTTCGGCGCGCTCGAGATCATCCATGGCGCCGATCTTGACGTGAAGGATGGCGAGTTCGTCGTCTTCGTCGGCCCGTCGGGTTGCGGCAAGTCCACGCTGCTGCGCATGATTGCTGGGCTGGAGGATATCTCTGGCGGCGAGATCAACATCGGCGGCAAGGTCGTCAACGATGTCGAGCCGGCCGATCGCGGCATCGCCATGGTCTTCCAGTCCTATGCGCTCTACCCGCACATGACGGTCGAGGAGAACCTGAGCTTCGGCCTGCGCATGAACGGCAATCCCAAGGCGGATACCGAAAAGCGCGTGAAGCATGCCGCCAACATCCTGCAGATCAACGAGCTGATGCAGCGGCGCCCGAAGCAGCTCTCCGGCGGCCAGCGTCAGCGCGTGGCCATCGGCCGCGCCATCGTGCGCGAGCCGCAGGTCTTCCTGTTCGACGAGCCGCTGTCCAACCTCGATGCGGAGCTGCGCGTGCAGATGCGCGTCGAGATCTCGCGGTTGCACAAGCAGCTGGGCACCACGATGATCTACGTCACCCACGACCAGACGGAGGCGATGACGCTTGCCGACAAGATCGTCGTGCTCCGGTCCGGCAACATCGAGCAGGTGGGCGCGCCGCTCGATCTCTACGACGATCCCGCCAACCAGTTCGTCGCCGGCTTCGTCGGCTCACCGAAGATGAACTTCCTGAAGGCCAAGGTGATCGAGACAGGGGGCGGAACGGCCACCGTCGCCATCGCCGGCGAGCCGGGCGTTCGCCTGACGCTGCCGGTCACCTCGGCGGTCGAGAAGGGCGCTGACGTCACGGTCGGCATCCGGCCGGAGCACTTCAGCGATGCCGGGCAGGGGGATACGGATCTGACTGTCTCCATCGACGTCGCCGAACACCTCGGAAACACCAGCTACATCTACGCCACCACGAAAGGCGGCGAGCAGATGATCATCGAGCGCCCGGAATCACGCACCGCCGCGGAGCGCGACACGCTGACCGTCGGGCTCGCCGCAAAACGCGTCTTCCTGTTCGACAGCGCCGGCAAACGCCTGCGCTGACCTGTTTTCCATCCCAAGACTTGCAACTGACTGACATGAAAGAAGAGGACTTTCCCATGAGCTCAGATCAACCGATCCGCTGGGGTATCATCGGCCCGGGCACCATTGCGCGCACCTTCGCCGATGGCATCGCGCATTCGCGCACCGGCAAGCTCGTCGCCATCGCCACCCGCAATCCCGAAAAGCCGAGTCTCGCTGAAAACTTCCCCGGCGCCCGCATCGTCAAGGGCTACGAGGCGCTGCTTGAAGATAGCGAGATCGACGCCGTCTACATCGCCGTGCCGCACACCGGCCACGCCGAATGGGCGATCAAGGCGATCCGGGCAGGCAAGCATGTACTGGTCGAAAAGCCGATCGCGCTGACAGCCTACGATGCCGACGCCATCTACCATGAAGCCAGGAAGGCCGGCGTTTTCGCGGGCGAGGCCTTCATGTACCGCGTCCATCCGCAGACGGCCAAGATCGTCGAGCTGGTGAAATCGGGCGCGATCGGCGCGCTGCGCATCATCCGCACCAGCTTCGGCTTCAACATGGGCACGTTCCGCCCGGAACACCGGCTGTTTGCCAACGAGACCGCCGGCGGCGGCATTCTCGATGTCGGCGGCTATCCGGTCTCGATGGCGCGGCTGATCGCGGGGGCTGCCGAAGGCAAGCCGTTCCTGGAGCCGGAAAAGGTCGCGGGCGTCGGCCATCTCGGCCAGTCGGGCGTCGATGAGTGGGCGTCCGCCGTGCTGCAGTTCCCCGGCGGCGTCATCGCCGAAGTCTCGTGCTCGATCATGGCGAACCAGGACAACACGCTGCGCATCATCGGCTCGGAAGGCCGCATCGAGGTCAAGGACTTCTGGTTCGCTTCGGGCCACAAGGGCGGCGTCGGCAAGATCGAGCTCTTCAAGGGCAACGAGCAGCAGACGATCGAGGTCAAGGAAGATCGCTGGCTCTATTCCTTCGAAGTCGATGCGGCAGGCGATGCCATCCGCGCCGGCCAGCAGGAATTCACTTCTCCCGGCATGGGCTGGGCCGATTCCATTGGCAATCTGCGCGTGCTCGATCAGTGGCGCGCGTCGATCGGCCTGGAATACAGCGTCGAGAAGGCTGCAAAGCGCGTAAGCAATCTCGCCGGCGACAAGGTCACGCTCGGCAACAGCATTCCCAAGCGCGCCATCCCCGGCATCTCCAAGCCCGCCTCTGTGGTCACGCTCGGCTTCGAGTTCTTCCCGAACTTCGCCGCCGCCTCGCTGACACTCGATGCCTTCTATGAAGCCGGCGGCAATGTCTTCGACACCGCCTTCATCTATGGCGGCGGCAAGACGGAGAGCATCTTCGGCGACTGGCACACCAGCCGCAATGTCAACCGCGAGGAGATCGTGCTGATCGGCAAGGGCGCACACTCGCCGCTGGTCTACCCCGATGTCATCGCCAAGCAGCTCGACCAGTCGCTCAACCGCCTGAAGACTGACTATGTCGACATCTACTTCATGCACCGCGACAACACGGACGTTCCGGTCGGCGAGTTCGTCGATGCCATGGACGCAGAGGTCAAGCGCGGGCGCATCCGCGGCATCTTCGGCGGTTCCAACTGGACCCGCGAGCGCATGGACGAGGCTGCGGCCTATGCTCAGAAGAACGGCAAGCTGGCGCCGGCTGCGCTGTCGAACAACTATTCGCTGGCCGAAATGCTCGACCCCATCTGGGCCGGTTGCGTGACGTCGTCGACCGACGAGTGGAAGACATGGCTCAACGAGCGGCAGGTGCCGAACTTCGCATGGTCCAGCCAGGGGCGTGGCTTCTTCACCGACCGCGCCGGCCGCGACAAGCACGACGACGAGGAAATCGTCCGTTGCTGGTATTCCGACCGCAACTTCGTGCGCCGCGACCGTGCGATCGAGCTCGCGGAAAAGCTTGGCCGCAGCCCGATCCACATCGCGCTCGCCTATGTGATCGCGCAGCCGTTCCCGGTCATTCCGCTGATCGGACCACGCACGATCGCCGAGCTGGAGGACAGCCTTTCGGCGCTCGATATCAAGCTGACACCCGAGCAAGTGAAGTGGCTCGAGGCATAATCCATCGTCTTCCATGATGATGTGAGAAAGCGGGAATTCGGGCGCCGGGTTCCCGCTTTTTTTCTGGCGTTCGCCGCCATTCGACCTATATCGGTCTCAGCGCTCCGACGAAGGGTTGGAGCAGCGCTCGGATGGGCGCAATTTCGCGCGATCGGCCGTTTGGCGACCCCGCGCTTAGGCATGAACGATACAGGAGCATCCCATGAAACCGCTCTTTTCAATCGCAGCGCCCCTGGCGCTCGTGACGCAGCTGGCGTTGACGCCTATGGCGTTAGCGCAGGAGCCGGTGGTCGGTGTTTGGAAGACGCAGGTCGGAACGACGGCGACGATTTCGGAATGCGGCAACGGCTATTGCATCACCATGAAGACCGGCGATCATGCTGGCCAGAAGATCGGCACGTTTACCGGCGAGAACGGCAATTTCACCGGCACGATCATCGAGCCCGACAGCAAGAAGACGTTTGACGGCGTGCTGACCGTCTCCGGTGACACCGTGAAGATGCGCGGCTGCACCATGAAGGTCATCTGCCGCTCGCTGATCTGGACGCGCCTCTAAAATTAGCGGCGCAGGCCCTCGATGACGGCCTGATATTCGTGGGCAAGCGAGATTGCCGCTTTTGCAACCACGGGATTGATCGAATTCCGGTCAATCGCCTTTGAGCATGTCTCGAACAGTCCGCGCAGCTCGCATTCGATCTCGGACAGTTCGGGATATTGCTGCACAAGCACGTGCGGAAGCAGTTTTGCTTTCGTTTTCATGGATTTGGAACCGATCCAGATATCCGGCGACGCAATCGTCGCGTTCAAGATGGCGGTTTCAAGCTGTCCGGTGGCACTCACGATGTCAGTGACCAAAGCCGTCATTCTTCCCTCCAAGCAAAGGAACCCCGAAGACGACGATGCATATCTCGTGCCAAGCGCCAATTGCCGCCCCCGGATCGGCTCGATAGCGTTCCGGGCGCCGATGCGCGGCAGCCTTCGAAATTTACCATCAGGACAAATTGGCATCCCCGCGCTGCGATTTCGGTACGCATCCATTAGACAATTCGCAAATACTTGCTTACGCTGAGATTCTGGGCAGAGGGGACACGTCCATTATCAATCGTTGGCGCTTATCTCGTCATCGCAACACTGGCCACCGCGAGCATATCGCCGGGGCGAATGCCCTCCGTTGCTTCCAAATTCCGCTGGCACTCCTGCTCTGCACCGCCGCCTTCGCTGTCCCGGTCCATTCGCAAGCACAAGAGCGCGTCCCGTACGACGTTGCACCGGGCACCACGCTATCGGGCGGGGCAGGGGGCGCGGGTGGTGCGGCTTCAGGCTCGCCGGGATCTACCGGCGGCGCCGGCGGTGCGGGCGGCCCTGGGTTCCTCGCAACTGTCCCGACCGCAGTCACGATCGGCGCAGGCGCTACGATCACCGGCGGCGCTGGCGGAGCCGGCGGGTCGGGCGGCCTCTTCGGCACGCCTGGGGCGGCGGGCGCGGGCGGTGTCGGCATCATCGGCCGGGACCTGTCGATCATCAACGGTGGCGCGATCAGTGGCGGCTTGAGCGGCGATGGAGCCACGCGCGCGGACGGCTTGCAGACCGGCGGCTCGACCTTTCTCGGATTTTCGACCGGCGCGACGCTGCTTGGCGGCATCCTGATTTCAGACGGCGAACTGGCCGTCGGCGCAAGCAACACGACCATATCCGGCGCGATCAGGGGCGGCGGCGCGCTGACGCTGCAAAGCGGCCTGCTCACCCTTGGCGGAGCGAACAGCTACACCGGAGATACGACGATCAGATCCGCCGCCACCTTGCAGGCGGGCGCGGACAATGTGCTTTCTCCAACGAGCGGCTTTATCGTCAACGGAAGCCTTGACCTCGTGGGACATGTGGCGACGATCGGCTCTCTCTCGGGCGCCGGAAGCGTCGGCACGTCGGGCGGTGCGGCGACGCTGACCATCGATACGGCGGCGTGGCGGCAAGTCGCGTTTATGGGCAGCTTCTCCGCCGGTCCGCTCGGTATCGTCAAGACCGGCGCCGGGACACAGGTCTTTTCGGGAACGGCGGCCTATACCGGTGCGACAATCGTCAATGGCGGTACTCTCGCCATCAACGGCATGGACCTGTCGAGCTCAAGCTCGCTCACCGTGAATTCCAGCGGCACGATCGCCGGCTATGACAGTACCTTGCCGTCGACGACGGTAAACGCGGGCGGCTTCATCTCGCCTGGCAGCACCGGCCACGACATCGGCGTGCTCTCCATCGCGGGCAATCTGCTGCTGGCTCCCGGCTCGACCTATAGGGCGGACATCGGCTATGCGGGTCTTGTGGGGACGAGCGATCTTCTTGACGTCACCGGCGTGGCCACGATCGGCGGTTCGTCGCTCGATCTCGTCGGCTCGTTCTTTCGTCCGGCCCGCTACACGCTGATCACGGCAACCGGCGGCGTTAGTGGCCTCTTCGCCAACACACCACAGCAGCTCCCGCTGGCCGACCTCGCCTTCGCCTACGATGCCTCCAGCGGTTATCTCGACGTGACCTATAACGGCCAGCCCATCACCTCCGCCATCGCGGCGCGGAGCTTCGCGCGGATCGGCACGGGAACCGGCGTGCAGTCATTGGGCTCGGGCAATCCCGTTTTCGACGCCATCGTGGGGCAGGTCTCCACGACCGCCATCGACACGGCCCTCGATCAGCTCTCCGGCCAGAGCTACGCATCCATCCGCTCCTCGATGATCGACGACAGCCGCTTCATCAGAGATACGCTCAACGACCGCCTCTATGGCACTGGCCAGACGGCGCGGAGCGAGGAGCCCGCAAACGGCCTCTGGCTTCAAGGTGTCGGCTCATGGGCGACCCGCGACGCAACCTCGGAAGCATCCGCTCTCGACCGCTCCATCGGCGGCTTCTTCCTCGGCGGCGATGGCGAAATGAGCGATACCGTCAGGATTGGCCTCGCCGGCGGCTACAGCAGATCGTCTTTCGACGATGACGGTCGCAATGCCCGCGCGAACAGTGACGACTGGTACATCGCGTTCTATGCCGGAGCGGACTTCGGCCAGGTCAGGGTTAGAGGTGGTGTTGCCTACACCTGGCACGACCTCGATACGACCCGCAACGTCGTCTTCCCCGGGTTCAGCGAAAGGCTCTCAGCCGATTATTCGGCGGCGACGGCGCAGATTTTCGGCGAGGCCGGATACGCGATCGACCTCGGTCAGGCAACGCTCGAACCATTCGCCGGCGCCGCCTATGTCAACGCGCGCTCCAATGGTTTCAACGAAACTGGCGGGGATGCCGCGCTAGAGGTGGGTGATGGCAACGACAATGTCGGGCTCACCACCTTGGGGCTACGAACCACGTCTGCCTTCTCAATCGAGGACGTTACGGTCGAAGCCAGAGGAATGATCGGCTGGCGCTATGCGTTCGGCGATCTCGCACCGGTCGACGTCGTCGCCTTTTCCGGCGGCTCGTCCTTCGGCGTGACCGGGCTCACAGCAACCAGGAACGCGGCGCTCATCGAGCTCGGCTTTGATGCGCTGGTGTCGGACAATACGAGACTCGGCCTGTCCTATAACGCAGCCTTGTCGCGCGACACCGTTGATCAGGGCGTGAATGCGCGGCTGATGGTGACGTTCTGACGCGGCCATTGCGTCAGTAAATAACTATTTAGATACAAAAGATTTCCATTTAAAAACAATATTATAGCCTGAATTAGAGCAATCCGACCGGATCGTCCGATCTTGACAGCATATCGCTTTCGCTGTCTGTCTTGTCACGAGGAGTGCGGTGAAGCCCGATAGATCTGGGCTTCGCGCTGCAAGTGAGGAGGACGCGTTTCTATGTTGAGATTTGCCGTTGTCGGGATCGACCATGGGCATACCTTCGATCACGTGAAGGGACTGCTGGCCGCCGGCGCCGAATTCGTCGGCTATTGCCCGAAGACATCCGTTCCGGCCATTCGCGAGATGTTCGAGAAGACCTATCCCGATGCCCCGCAGATCGATCGGGAGCAGTTGCTCGCCGATCCCTCGATCGACGTGATCTGCATCGCGGCGATCCCGGCCGACCGCGCCGATCTCGCCATCCGCGCCATGAAATCCGGCAAGGACGTGATGACGGACAAGCCCGGCGTGACGACATCGGCGCAGTTGCAGGCGGTCAAGGATACGGTGGCCGAGACGGGCCGTATCTTCTCGATCTGCTTTTCCGAACGCCATTGCGTGCGCTCGGCCGTCAAGGCCGGCAAGCTCGTCCAATCGGGCGCGATTGGCACGGTCATCCAGACGCTCGGCATGGGGCCGCACCGGCTGCAGCTTCCGACGCGGCCCGACTGGTTCTTCCACCCGGAGAAATTCGGCGGCATCATCGTCGATATCGCCTCGCACCAGGTCGATCAGTTCCTGTTCTACACCGGCTCGACATCGGCCACGGTTGCCGCAAGCTCGATCGGCAATTTCGGCATGCCCGACCGGCCGGCCTTCCAGGATTTCGGCGAGGTGCTTCTGCGCTCCGACAAGGGCTCCGGCTACATCCGCGTCGATTGGTTCACGCCCGAGGCCCTGCCGACATGGGGAGACGGTCGCCTGACGATTCTCGGGACCGAAGGCTATATCGAGCTGCGCAAATACATCGACATCTCCGGCCGTCCCGGCAAGGATCACCTCTTCCTCGTCAACGGCAAGGAGATGACCCACATCGATTGCAGCGACGAGAAGCTCGACTACTTCGAGGCGTTCCTGGCCGACGTGCGCGACCGTACGGAGACGGCGATGCCGCAGGCGCATGTCTACGAAGTTTGCCGGCTGTCGCTCGAGGCGCAGGCAAATGCGGTGAGGATCGGCCAAGGTCAAGCTCCGGTCGGGGGACGCTGAGATGAGCAGGAAGTTTCGCGTCGGCGTGATCGGCGCCGGCATCGCTGCGCGCCATTTGTCTGGCTTCAGCTGGAACAAGGAGCTGTTCGACGTCGTGGTCTTGTGCTCGCTCGACGCCGATCGCGGCAAGGCATTGTGCGAGGAGTTCGGGATCCCTGAGTACACGCAGGATGCCGAGGTGATGATCGCCCGCGCCGATCTCGATATCATCGACATCTGCACGCCGCCGAGCTCCCATTTCGATCTCTGCCGCAAGGCGATCGAGGTGGGCAGGCATGTGATCTGCGAGAAGCCACTGTTCGGCTCGATCGCCGAAGTGGACGAGATGGCCGGCATCGTCGCCAAGGCTAACGGCCCGAAGCTGATGCCGATCTTCCAGTATCGCTATGGCTCCGGTCTTCAGAAGCTGAAGATGCTGATTGAGCTCGGGCTCACCGGCGAGGCGTTCCTCACGACGATCGAGACCCATTGGTGGCGCGGGACCGACTATTACGCGGTGCCCTGGCGCGGCAAATGGGCGACCGAGCTTGGCGGCGGCCTGCTCGGCCACGCCATTCATGCCCATGACATGCTCAACTACATCCACGGCCCCTGCGCCGAGCTCTTCTCCTTCGGAGCGACCTTGGTCAATCCGATCGAGGTCGAGGATACGGCAGCGCTGTCGGTGAAGATGAAGAACGGATCGCTCGCCAGCCTGTCGATGACGCTCGGTTCGCGCGAGGAGATTTCGCGCCTGCGCTTCTGCTTCCGCGATCTGGTGGCGGAAAGCATCATCGAGCCCTACACGATGGGCCGCGATCCCTGGAGCTTCAAGGCGGGCAACGAGGAGCACCAGCGGAAGGTGGACGCGGCGCTCGCCCGCTACGAGGTCAAGGAGGACGGCTATACCCGCCAGTTCGAGCTCTTCCATCAGGCGCTGGTCCGCAACGAAGAACCGCCGGTGACGCTTGCCGACGCCCGCAATTCGCTGGAACTGGTCACCGCCGCCTACCACTCGCAGCGCACCGGACTTCCGACATCCCTGCCGATCCTTTCTGATCATCCCCTATACCGCTCCTGGCTGCCGGAAGACGCGCTTTAGACAGGAGAGACGATCGCGACGAAGCTTAACCGATAATATTGCGACGGGGACGACGAAAGTCGCGCCGAAGTAACGACTTGCTAAGCTCCATTTGTCAGCCTCGGATCTATTGATTTTCATAATCCGTTGTTCGAGGTCTTTCATGTTTTTGAGTAAAGACGATTGGATCAACCAGCGCGCCTATGCGCTGTGGGAAGCGGAAGGCCGGCCTGACGGGCGCGGCGGCGAGCATTGGCAGCAGGCAGCTCGCGAGTATCAGTTGTTGGAGCGGACGCGCGCCTCCGCCGACGGAAGCGACTTGATCGAGCGGTTGAAGACGATGGGCCGGATCATGCGCGAAGCGGACCGCGACGATCGAGCCGAGACACCGGGAAAATCAGCTTTGTCGCGCCGTTCGGCAAGATGACCCGCCATGGCACGAAGTCGTCATTTGGCTAAGCCGCGCGTTAACGCTTCCTTAGGCACGATCATCTGTTTCCATTATAATTTAGTGGGAAAACGATCGCTGGAGTACAACGTCAACCTTTGCTGAAGAATATGCAAAGTCGAAGGCATGATCGCCTTCTTGCATGGCAGAGGCGGCGAATGTTTTCATCGATAGTACGCGAAGTCAGGTCACGGCTTACGGGACGCCCATCCGCTCGTCCTGATTGCTCCGAGATCGGCGCCGACGCGTTTTCCGCCGATAAGTCCGCCGAACTCGTCCACCTGAAGAAGCTGTTCGACCACTCGTCGCGCGCTGCCCGCATCGGCGTGTGGGAATGCAATCTCCCGGACGAGACGCTGGCATGGACCGACATGGTCTATGAGCTCTTCGATCTGCCGATCGGCCACCCGCTCAGCCGCAACGAAACGGTCAAGCTCTATACCGAGCGATCGCGCATAGAGTTGACCATGCTGCGCGACCGGGCCATCAAGGAGCGATCCGGCTTCAGCCTCGACGCCGAGATCATCACGGCCAAGGGCAACCATCGCTGGATCCGCATCACCGCCACGGTCGAATGCGAGGGCGACCAGCCGGTCCGCATCTTCGGGATGAAACAGGACATCACGGCCGAGAAGAAGCTCTTCGACGAGATCCGCTATCTCGCCGAATTCGATCTCCTGACCAGCCTGCCGAACCGCGTCCAGTTCCAATCCTCCTTCGAGAGGTTGTGCGCGACCGAGACCTCCAGGCAGAGCGTGGCCCTATTCCTTATCGATCTCGACGGCTTCAAGCAGGTCAATGATCGGCTCGGCCATCAGGCCGGAGACCAATGCTTGCGCGTGGCGGCCAATTGCCTGCGATCCGTGCTCGGCGGCGCCGAGCTCGTGGCGCGCATCGGCGGCGATGAATTCGCCGTGCTCCATCGCTGTGGGTCGAGCGACGAGGCGGCCCGTATCGCCAGCTCCATCGTCAGCGCGCTTGCGGCATCCTGCGACGAGGATGGCCGCCATATCGGCATCGGCGGCTCGGTCGGTGTGGCGCTCGCCGCCAGCTATCTTGCGCCGAAGGACATCTTCGCGGCCGCCGACGGCGCGCTCTACGCCGCCAAGAGCGGCGGCCGCAACCGCTTCAGCGTAGCCCATCAGCCTTTCACGTCGCAGACCCACGCGGCTTAGGGCACGGGCAACTTTCTCCTGAATGTGTGATCATGCGCGGCCGCTTGTCGCTTTCCACGGCATGCGCTTTTGAGCTAACAGCTTGGCACCAACATGATCAAACGAGCACCGAGACATGAGCCATATTCCGCAGATTGATTACGACACCGCTTCCGAGGAAATCCGCTCCGCTCACGACGAGGAAGTCAGGGTTCGCGGCCGGATGACCAACATGAAGCGGACGCTGCTGCATTCGCCTCAAGCGCATCGCATCTACGCGGAATGGTTCACGCTGCGCGCCGAGCTGGCCGCAATCAGCGACCGGCCGATCTGGATTTTCTCCCATGCGATTTCGAAAGCCTGCAAGTCGAAGATCGCCATCACCTTCTTCCGCCGCGCGCTGATCAACAACGGCTTTGATCCTGATGCGCTGGAGCTCTCCGAGGAGGAGATGCTGCTCGACGCGTTCGGCAAGGCGATCGTGGCCGATTCTAACGCCATCCCGAGTGAAATCTGGGTTGCGCTGAAGCAGCGCTACGACGCCAAGACGCTGGTCGATCTCGTCGCTTTCGCCGGCATCATGATCGCCACCGCCGTCTTCAACAACGTCGTCGAAGTCGATTTCGACCCGGAACTTGAGGCTTTCGCCGAGGGTGCCGCTCGATAACGAAGCTATCGTTTATCAAGCGATATCAATCCTGTTCGAGATCTTTCTCGACTTTTCGATCAAGTTCGCTCGCGACGAAGACCGCGTGTTCGGTGATCTGCGGCAGACCCATCAGTTCGCCGAACGTGCCGCGCGCCAGGGGGCCCGAGATCAACAGCGTCGGGTCCGGTCGGCCATCGCCGGCAAGGGTTTCGGACGAGAGGTTGCAGGCGATGCCCAGCCCGGTCGGGTCCAGCGCCAGGTGGCCGAGATCGCGTAGCTTGGCCAGCCACGGCTGGCTGTTCAGGATGCCGCCGTGAGCCGGGCCGGTCGTGACGACGACCGCATCGTAGACCCGTTCCAGCAGCCCGCCGTTGCGCTGTCGCAACACGACGCCGATGTCATCGCCCTCGCGCCTGATGCTCGTAACGGAGGCGGCCAGCACTTCCATGCGGCCGTTGGCGACCGCGCGGTCCAGAACCTCCTCCACCTGTGGCGCGATGCGGAAGCGGTGCACGTCCCAGAAGGGGCGAAGGTGACGGACGATCCGGCGGCGTTCCGACACAGGCAGCGCCCGCCAGATCGCATGCCCGTGACCGCGCACCTGATCCAGCACCGCATGCCATGTGAGCCCCGCTTGTTCGGCCTCGCGGATGGTGCGGCGGACGAGGCGCAATAGCTGCGTGGCGCTCTCGACCGGCACCGTCTCGAACGCGCCAAACGGATCCTGTGCGACCGCCGGATGGCCCCGCGATCTCAAGCCACGTCGGGAGATCGACGTCACCGGGCCGCGATGTCCGGTGCTATCGAGCGACGCCACGACATCGGCCGCCGTCAGCCCGTTGCCGACGACGAGGAGACGATCGTCTGGGCTGATGACGTCGAGCGCGCCGGGCACGGTGGAATCGGCGACGAATTTCGGGTGACCGGCAAGCGCCATCAGTGCCGAGGGCGGAGAGGGCGAGGGGTGGCTTGTCGCGATCACCAGATAATCGGCAAAGGTCTGCCCGCCCTGGCTATCGGAAATCCTCCAGAAGGCGCCGTCGCGCTCGACATCGGTGACGACTGCTCGCCGGTGCCTGACGGCTCCGGTCTCGACCAGCGGCCGCAATGCCGATGCAACGTATCGGCCGAACAGCTCACGGCGCGGAAAGATCGCCCCATCGGCGCGGCGTGCGGCGAGATCGTCGGCGATGGCATCGTTGAGCTCGATCCATTCGAGGAAATCAGCGGGATGCTCCGGCAGAAGGCTCATTCTCGCCGCGGGCACGTTGATGCGGTGCGCGGGGTCGTTGGTGTCATAGGCGAGGCCACGGCCGAGCTCGGCGCGCGGCTCGAAGACGGTGATGGCCGGCGGGTGGTCTCGCCCCGCGAGCGCCAGGTGATAGGCAACACCCGCGCCCGAAATACCGCCGCCGATAATCGCGACCAGCGGCCGGCGGCGCGCGGCGCTCAGCTCAGCCGGGGAGGGGAAGGTATCGTCGACATTCACGATCTGCGGTCCATTTCGGTCTGTTCTGCGGCATCGCAATCTAGGCATCGGCCGGCCGTCTGGCAACGGCGGCCAAGGCTTGCTCACGGGTAGAGTACCCGATCCCCGCGAATGGGGGATGAACTGTCGCGATCGCTAGCTCTTCCCCTTCCACGGCACCAGCACGGCTTCCAGGATGCGGATGGCGGCGCTGAATGAGAAGGCGCAGGCGGCGATGATGCCGATGCCGACGAAGACCACGTCGGTTGCGAGAAACTGCGACGCCGACATGATCATGTAGCCGATCCCTCGCGTCGAGGCGATCAGCTCGGCTGCCACCAGCGTGCCCCAGCCGATGCCGAGCGCGATCCTCAGACCTGTCAGGATTTCGGGCAGCGCCGAGGGGAGCACGATGCTGACGAGGATCTGCCAGGGACGGGCACCGAGCGAGCGAGCGGCGTTGACGCGCTCGATCGGCAGCGAGCGGACACCGGCCTGCGCCGAAAGGCAGATCGGCGCGAACATGGCGAGCACCAGGAGCGTCACCTTCGAGGTCTCGCCGATACCGAGCCAGATGATCATCAGCGGCAGATAGGCCAGCGGCGGCAGCGGCCAGTAGAACTCGATCGGCGTATCCAGCACGCCCTTGACCCAGCGGTTCAGCCCCATAAGCAGCCCGACCGGAATGCCGACGACTGTGGCAATCGCGGCGGCGGTGACGATGCGGAACAGGCTTGCGGAGACGTGCTCGTAAAGCGAGGCGCCGGCATAGCCGTCATTGTAGATCGCGCCCAGCTGCGTCCACACCTCCTGCGGCGTCGGCAGGAAGAGATGCGGCACCAGCGCCAGTTTGGCCACGAGCCACCAGGCGGCGAGAAGCACCAGCGCGGTTGCGATGCTGATCAGCACGGTCGGCTTTTCGCCGGCGCCGAAGCCTTTCATCTTCACGAGCTTCGGCTGTTCTGCGGGCGAACCGATGACGACGCGGCCGGTTTCGGTGAAATCGCTCATTCGGCGGCACTCCTCAGTTCTTCCGATCCATGCAGGATGTCGCGGATTTCTTCCCGCAGATTGGCGAATTCGGGCGATGTCTTCACGGCCCTGGCGTCCCCAGTCTCGGCGAAGCGACGGACGAAATCGAGATCGAAGCGGGCAACGATGCGGCCCGGGCGTGGCGACATCACCACGACCTGGGTGCCGAGAAACAGCGCCTCCTCGATCGAGTGGGTGATGAAGAAGATGCGGGTATGCGTCTCCTTCCAGATCGAGACCAGCAGTTCCTGCATCTGCTCGCGGGTGAGGCTGTCGAGCGCGCCGAAGGGCTCGTCCATCAAGAGCACGGCGGGCTCGGTTGCGAGCGCTCTGGCGATGCCGACGCGCTGGCGCATGCCGCCGGAGAGTTCATACGGGAAGGCGGCTGCGAAATCCTTGAGGCCGACGAGATGCAACAATTGCTCGGCGCGCTCGCGGCGGGCGCCTTTCGGCACGCCGGCGAATTTCAGGCCGAGGGCGACATTGTCGATCACCGTCTTCCAGGGCAGCAGCGTATCCTTCTGGAACACGACGCCGCGATCCGCACCCGGCGAGGTAACGGGCCGTCCGTCCAGCGTGATCGCGCCTTCCGACAACGGCAGGAAGCCGGCGATGGCATTGAGCAGGGTGGACTTGCCGCAGCCGGACGCGCCGAGCGCGACGACGAAGCTGTTTTCGGGAATGGCGAGCGAGACGCGGTCGAGCGCATGAACCGTCCGGCCGTCTCGTGTCTGGAAATAGACGCTCGCGTGATCGACTTTGAGCATGTCAGGTCTCTTTGAAAATGAGGACGCCGGCGCGGTGTCGCGCCGGCGTTCCTGCCGGAAACGGCTTAGTTGCTCGGATTGGTCAGCGCATCAGCGGTGACGAAGGCAGCGTAGCTCGGCAGCACTTCGCTGACCTTGCCCTGCTCCTTCAGGAAGGTGGCGGTATCCTTGAGGATCTTGGCAGCACCTGCCTTTTCGCCGCCGCCGAGCCATGCGTCGGATGCCTGGACGTCGGGCGTCAGTAGCGTCAGGTTCTTCAGCGCCGCCGCCTGCTGTTCAGGCGTGCCGCCTAGCGCCTTGGCGAGCAGCTTGGCGTTCTCGCTATCGGCGTCCCAAGCCTTCTTGTCCTTGGCGAAGGAGGCGTAATAGGTGTTGATGACGCCGGCAAAGCCCTTCAGGAAGGCGGGGTTCTCATCGGCGAATTTCGAAGCCGCGACCCAGGCGGAGAAGGTCGGCACGCCCTTGTCGGCAACGTCCTTGGAGGTGACCAGCACCTTGCCCTTCTTCTTCAGTTCGGTCAGCGCCGGATCCCAGACGAAGCCGCCATCGATATCACCGCGATTGTAGCTGGCGACGATTTCGGGCTGCGGGATCGCGAAGACCTGCACGTCCTTCTCGCTGAGCCCAAGCGACTTGATCAGCGCCAGCAGCTGGTAGTGATCGGTGGAGACGGGCGCTGCGGCGAGCTTCTTGCCCTTCAGGTCATTGAGCGAGTTGATGCCCGAACCGTCGCGGACGACAAGCGCCTCGTCGATGCCCGAGATCGAGGAGAGGTAGAACGCCTTGACGGCGAGGCCGCGCGAGGTGGTGGCCGCAAACGGGCTGGAGCCGACATATCCGACCTGCACGTCGCCCGAGGCGATCGCCGCGAAGATTTCGGCGCCGGAATTGAACTTGCGGAAATCGATGTCGTATCCCGTCGCCTTGGCGAAGTCGCCATTGGCGATGGCGACCGAAGACGGCAGCGCGTCCGTCTGGTAGGCAACGACAACCTTCTTGTCGGCTGCCTGCGCGAGCAACGGCGCGGCCACGGTTGCCACGCCAAGTGTAAGTCCTGCGATAATGCCCTTGATATTCATGTTTCGCCCCCGAATGCCGCGCTTGAGCGTCGGCTCAACTTGTTTCGACGGGAAAACACTACGGCGGGCCATGGGCGGCACACAGATAAAACTATCTATTTTATAGAGTATAGCGACAATATTGTTTTGCGTCTGATTTGCCGGGCGGACAATTGCGGCTTGTCGGTCGTTGCCGCGTCAGGCGGCATCCATGGTTATGAGGTAGCAGAGCGCCTGGCCATCCATCTCGAGCGACATGCCTGCCGCGTCCTGCAGCAGCAGCGTATCGCCTTCGGTAAGCGACGCCTGGCCGTCCGTCCAGGTGAGATTGAGCGTGCCGCGATGGCAGAACACCAGCAGCGTGCCGGCCGCGCCGCCGAATGTGACCTCGCTGTCGACCACGACGCGCTCGACCCGGTGCCAGAGGCCACCGCGACGTGTCATGACGTTGAGATCGGTGATCTGCCCGGATTTGAGCGTTGCCGACACCGCGACATCGGCGGGGAAGGCGAGGGGCGCGCTCTCCTGCGTCAACAGCAACGGCGCGCGGCCGTCGATCGCAAGCGACATCCCTTCGCCATCGAGGATCGACAAGGTCCTGTCGATGCCGGGGAAGATCGAGAACGGCCCATCGGTCGCGACCGTCGCCATGCTGATCCGCCAGTCGAACTCGGACAGTGCGGCTCCCTCCGGCGAAATCGCAATCTCCACCGTCTCCCCGCCACCGTTCTTCCACGGCATGCGGCGATAGCTGCTGGCGGTCAGGATTGTGGCGCGGGGCATGGTATCTCCGGAGGTTTCAAATGGGAGGGGAGTAGGACGCCGTTCGATGACAAGCCAATCCTAACAGACAAGGAATGAGCGGGGATGTTACGCGAGGACGCTGATTGCAGCCTCTCGACCATCCTTCAATATCCGGGCCTCATACCATTCTGAGGCCCGGCGTCTCGCCCTATCAGTTCCCGAGAATCCCCGGCAGCCGCAAGCCCTTCTCCTTGGCGCAGTCCAGTGCGATGTCATAACCCGCATCGGCGTGGCGCATGACGCCGGTGGCCGGGTCGTTCCAGAGCACGCGCTCCAGGCGCTTGGCCGCATCGTCGGAGCCGTCGGCGCAGATGACCACGCCCGAATGCTGGCTGAAGCCCATGCCGACACCGCCGCCATGGTGCAGCGACACCCAGGTGGCGCCGGAGGCGGTGTTGAGGAGCGCGTTGAGGAGCGGCCAGTCGGACACGGCGTCCGAGCCGTCCTTCATCGCTTCCGTCTCGCGGTTCGGCGAGGCGACCGAGCCGCTGTCGAGGTGGTCGCGACCGATGACGACGGGGGCCGAGAGCTCGCCGTTCTTGACCATCTCGTTGAAGGCCAGCGCCAGGCGGTGGCGATCGCCGAGGCCGACCCAGCAGATGCGCGCCGGCAGGCCCTGGAAGGAGATGCGCTCGCGGGCCATGTCGAGCCAGTTGTGCAGATGCTTGTTGTCGGGCAGCAATTCCTTCACCTTGGCGTCGGTCTTGTAGATATCTTCCGGATCGCCCGAAAGCGCCGCCCAGCGGAACGGGCCGATGCCGCGGCAAAACAGCGGGCGGATATAGGCCGGCACGAAGCCCGGGAAGGCGAAGGCGTTTTCCAGCCCCTCGTCCTTGGCGACCTGACGGATGTTGTTGCCGTAGTCGAGCGTCGGCACGCCGGCATCCCAGAAGGCGACCATGGCTTCGACGTGCTTCTTCATCGAGGCGCGAGCGGCGGCCTCTACCGCCTTCGGATCGCTTTCGCGCTTGGCTTTGTGTTCGGCGACCGTCCAGCCGATCGGCAGATACCCATTGAGCGGATCATGCGCCGAGGTCTGGTCGGTTACGATATCGGGACGCGGGCCGCCGGCCTTCATGCGAGCCACGAGCTCAGGGAAGATTTCGGCGGCATTGCCGAGCAGGCCGACCGACTTGGCTTCGCCCTTCGCTGTCCATTCGGCGATCATGGCAAGCGCTTCATCCAGCGATTTCGCCTTGGCGTCGACATAGCGGGTGCGCAGGCGGAAATCGATGCGGGTCTCGTCGCTTTCGACCGCGAGGCAGCAGGCGCCGGCCATGACGGCCGCCAGCGGCTGCGCGCCGCCCATGCCGCCGAGACCTCCGGTCAGGATCCACTTGCCCTTGAGGTCGCCATTATAGTGCTGGCGGCCGGCTTCCACGAAGGTCTCGTAGGTGCCCTGCACGATGCCCTGCGTGCCGATGTAGATCCACGAGCCGGCGGTCATCTGGCCGTACATGGCGAGACCCTTCTTATCCAGCTCGTTGAAATGGTCCCAGGTCGCCCAGTGCGGCACGAGGTTGGAGTTGGCGATCAACACGCGCGGCGCATCCTTGTGGGTGCGGAACACGCCGACCGGCTTGCCGGATTGCACCAGCAGCGTCTCTTCTTCCGTCAGCGTCTTCAGCGTCGCGACGATCTGGTCGAAATCCGCCCAGGTGCGGGCGGCGCGGCCGATGCCGCCATAGACCACCAGCTCGTGCGGGTTTTCCGCGACGTCGGGGTCGAGATTGTTCATCAGCATGCGCAGCGGCGCTTCGGTCATCCAGCTCTTGGCGTTGAGCTCGGGGCCGACAGGGCTTCTGACTTCGCGGATGTTGTGGCGTGGATTATTCATGATCAGTTCCCCATTGCTTTGAGTTCGTGGGCCGCCGTTTCGATGCGGGCGAGAATAGTCTTCAGATGCGTCCTCAAGGCCGTCGCCTTCTCTTCGTCATAGGCGAAGGGCACTTGTTCGGTTTCAAGATAGGCCGATTGCGCCAGTTCCATCTGAATGGCGTGGACGCCGTTCGCGGGCTGACCATAGTGCCGGGTGGTCCAGCCACCCTTGAACCGTCCGTTGACGATGCTGGTGTAGCCGGCCGCATAACCGGCGATCTCGGCTGTGACGCGCTCAAACTCCACGGCACAGGTCTTGCCCATATCGGTGCCGATATTGAAGTCCGGCAGCTTGCCTTCGAAGAGGAAGGGGATGTGTGAGCGGATCGAATGGCAGTCGTAGAGGATGGCAACGCCGTGGATCGCCTTCACCCGCTCGATCTCGGCTGCAAGCGCCGCGTGATAGGGCGCGTGGAAATCGCGCAGGCGTTCAGTGATATCGGCTTCGTTGGGTGCGGCGCCGTCCTTCCAGATAGACAGGCCGTCGAAATCCGTCTCCGGAACGAGGCCGGTGGTGTTCTGGCCGGGATAGAGGCTGGCGCCGGATGGGTCGCGGTTGGCGTCGATGACGTAGCGGTGGAAGGTGGCGCGGACTGTGGTCACGCCATCGATGAGGCCGTCATAGAGATCGTGGATGTGCCAGTCGGTGTCGGCGAGCAGCTTGCCGTTGTCGTTCAGGCGGTCCCAGATGGCAGGCGGCACGTCGGTGCCGGTGTGGGGAAAGCCGAGGATGATGGGGGATGTGCCTTGGCGGGTTTCGTGGGTGGTCATTGGTTGAATGCTCCACGGGTTGCGGGTGGATTCCCCCCCTCTGTCCTGCCGGACATCTCCCCCACAAGGGGGGAGATCGGCTTGCGGCTAAGGTCTGTGCCAAACAACGAGTGTAAAGCGAGCGGGAGCGCCCAGCCAATCTCCCCACCTGTGGGGGAGATGCCCGGCAGGGCAGAGGGGGGCGCCACGAGTGCCGACATCACCATCACCCCTCCAGCACCGGCAGAATGCCCGAAGACACCGCCGCATTCAGCCCACCCGAGGCCACCAGATCGCTGGCCGCCTGCAGATCGCCCGCCATGTAGCGGTCGACTTCGAGCGTCGGCACCACCATGCGGATCGCAGCGATGGCGCTCGAAAGTTCCGGGCTGGTCGCGAGCGGGGCGCGGAATTCGACGCCCTGTGCGGCCGTCAGCGCCTCGATGCCGATGATCGAGAACAGGTTGTCTGTCATCTGCAGCAGGCGGCGGGCGCCGTGGCAGGCCATGGAGACGTGGTCTTCCTGGTTGGCCGAGGTCGGGGTCGAGTCGACCGAGGCCGGGTGCGACATCTGCTTGTTTTCCGACATCAGCGCCGCCGAGGTCACTTCCGCGATCATCAGGCCGGAGTTGAGGCCGGGCTTTTTGGCGAGGAAGGCGGGCAGGCCGTAGGAGAGGGCGGGATCGACGAGCAGTGCGATGCGCCGCTGCGAGATGGCGCCGATCTCGCAGACGGCGATGGCGATCTGGTCGGCGGCGAAGGCGACCGGTTCGGCGTGGAAATTGCCGCCGGAGACGACGGAATTGTCAGACAGCACCAGCGGGTTGTCGGTGACCGCGTTGGCTTCGATCTCAAGCGTTTTGGCGACCGAACGCAGGAGATCCAGGCAGGCGCCATCGACCTGTGGCTGGCAGCGGATGCAATAGGGGTCCTGGACGCGCTCGTCGCCCTCGATGTGGCTCTGGCGGATGACGGAATTGTCGAGGAGGGCGCGCAGCGCAGCGGCGGTGTCGATCTGGCCCTTGTGGCCGCGCAGCGTGTGGATATCGGGATGGAACGGGGCCGAGGAGCCCATGGCGGCGTCGGTCGACATGGCGCCGGTGATCAGCGCTGCCTGGGCGGCGCGGTGGGCGCGGAAGAGGCCGGCGAGCGCCAGCGCGGTGGAGGTCTGCGTGCCGTTGATCAGCGCCAGGCCTTCCTTGGCGGCGAGAACCACCGGGGTCAGGCCGGCCTTGTCGAGCGCTGCTGCGCCGGTCAGGCGCTCGCCCTCATAGAAGGCTTCGGCCTCGCCCATCATCACGGCAGCCATATGCGCCAGCGGCGCGAGGTCGCCGGAGGCGCCGACGGATCCCTTTTCCGGAATGACGGGGATGACGCCCTTTTCCAGCATGCCTTCGATCAGCCGCACCAGCTCCAGCCGCACGCCGGAGGCGCCGCGGCCGAGGGAGACGAGTTTTAGGGCCATGATCAGGCGGACGATGTTTTCAGGAAGCGGCGCGCCGACACCGCAGCAATGCGACAGGATGAGATTGCGCTGCAGGGTCGCGACATCGGCGCTGTCGATCTTGATCGAAGCGAGCTTACCGAAGCCGGTGTTGATGCCATAGACGGGCGCATTGCCGGCGGCGATCTCGGCGATGCGGGCGGCGGCCTTGTTGATGCCGGCGTCGAAGGAGCGGTCGAGCACGGCTGGCTCGCCGGTCCAGTAGATCGTTTCCAGATGTTTGAGCGATACGGAGCCGGGATGAAGAGTGATGGTCAACGGTCGATCCTTTTGCCCTTGAAGACGTGTGCGTGAAGCGGGTTGAAGCCGATGCGGTAGACGAGTTCGGCAAGGCTCTCGACATCCCAGATCGCGAAGTCGGCGGACTTGCCGGCTTCGAGCGTGCCGGTTTCGTCGATGAGCCCAAGGGCGCGAGCACCTTCCCGGGTGACGCCGGCGATGCATTCCTCGACGGTCAGGCCGAACAGGGTGGCCGACATGTTCATGGTCAGGAGCAGCGACGTCAGCGGAGAGGTGCCGGGGTTGCAGTCGGTGGCGATGGCGATATGGGCGCCGGCCTCACGCAGCGCCTTGACCGGCGGCTTCTGCTTTTCGTTGATGGCGTAGAAGGCGCCCGGCAGGAGCACGGCGACGGTGCCGGCCGCGGCCATGACGACGGCATCGTCGGCGGTGAGATATTCGAGATGGTCGGCCGACAGCGCCAGATAGGAGGCCGCGAAGCGGGCGCCGCCAAGGTTGGAGAGCTGCTCGGCGTGGAGCTTGACCGGGAGGCCCAGCTGCTGGGCGCGATCGAAGACGCGGCGCATTTCCTCGACTGAAAAAGCGATGCCCTCGCAGAAGCCATCGACGGCGTCGACCAGGCCTTCGGCATGCGCCTGCTCAAGGCCGGGCAGCACGACATCGGTAATGTAATCGCCGTTTCGTCCCTTGTACTCGACCGGCGTCGCATGAGCGCCGAGATAGGAGGTGACGACGCGGATCGGGCGAATATTGCCCAGTGCACGGGCGGCGCGCAGCATCTTCAGCTCGGCCTCGATGTTGAGGCCATAACCGGACTTGATCTCGATCGTCGTCATCCCCTCCGACAGCAGCGTGTCGAGACGCGGAAGCGAGGCGGCGACGAGGCCGTCGACGGAGAGGGCGTTGGTGGCCTTGACCGAGGAGACGATGCCGCCGCCGGCGCGAGCGACTTCCTCATAGGTGGCGCCCTCAAGGCGCATCTCGAACTCGCGGGCGCGGTTGCCGCCATAGACGATGTGGGTGTGGCAATCGACGAGACCTGGTGTCACCCAGCGGCCTTCGAGATCAGTGATCTCGGCGCGCTCGATCGCCAGAACCGGCAATTCGCTTTCCGGGCCGACATAGGTGATGCGGCCGGATTCGACGACAACGGCACCCTTTTCGATGACGCCGAGGCCATCCTTGCCTGGATCGAGTGTTGCGAGGCGGGCATTGCGCCACAAGTGCGGGCGAACCTCTGCGGAGGCTTGCTCGTCTGAAAAATTGTTCCCGTTCATCAGCTTTGCGCCTTTCCTTATGCCTCAACATGTATATACATAATAAACAGGTGACAAGGGAAAATTTGGGCGTATCTCTGGAAAAGAAAGAGATGCTTCCGCCAGAAGGAGAGAAATCGGTCATGGCACAAACCGTTGCGACGACACTCCACGCACGCGCAGCACTTCTGCCTGAGGGCTGGCGGGAGAATGTCCGACTGACACTCGCGGGCGGGCGCATATCGCGCATCGAGACAGCGGTTCAGCCAGAACCTGCCGACGAACGCCATCATACGCTCGTCCCGGCCATGGGGAACCTTCACAGCCATGCTTTCCAGCGCGCCATGGCGGGTCTTGCCGAGGTGAGGGGGCCTGCCAATGACAGCTTCTGGAGCTGGCGCACCGTCATGTACAAGTTCGCTCTGTCGATGACGCCAGAGCATGTCGAGGCCGTGGCCGCGCAGCTCTACATGGAGATGCTGGAGGCCGGTTTTTCTCGCGTCGGCGAGTTCCACTATCTGCATCATGACAAGGATGGGCGGCCTTATGCCAACATCGCGGAACTGGCCGAACGCATTGGCGCGGCGAGTGCCACAGCCGGCATCGGGCTGACCCTGCTGCCCGTCTTCTACGCCCATTCCGGCTTCGGCGTAGCCGAGCCGATCGAGGGACAGCGCCGGTTCATCAATTCGCTCGACAGCTTCGCGGCGCTGATGGACGGCTGCCGCACGGTAACGTCGCGGCTTGCCGGCGCCGAGCTCGGGCTCGCGCCCCACAGCCTGCGGGCGGCGACGCCGGAAGAGCTCATCAAGGTTGTGCCGATGGCGGGCGATGGGCCTGTTCATATCCACGTCGCCGAGCAGGTGAAGGAGGTCGAGGACTGCATCGCCTGGTCCGGCGCCCGACCGATCGAGTGGCTGCTCGACAATGCCGATGTCGATGGCCGCTGGTGCCTGATCCACGCCACCCACATGACCGACAGCGAAACGCGGGAGATGGCACGGCGCGGCGCGATCGCCGGTCTCTGCCCGATTACCGAGGCCAATCTCGGCGACGGCACCTTCCCGGCGCCGCTGTTTCTCGAAGAGGGCGGGCGCTATGGCGTCGGCTCCGATTCCAACGTGCTGATCTCGCTGCCCGGCGAGCTACGGCAGCTCGAATATTCGCAGCGTCTGGCGCTGAGGGCTCGCAACGTGATCGCCGCGTCTGGCGGCTCGACGGCGCGCAGCCTCTTCGATCATGCGATCACGGGCGGCGGTGCGGCGCTGAAGGCGCCGGGCGGGCTGGCGATCGGGCATCACGCCGATATTGTCGCGCTCGATACATCTGCCGTCCCCTATCTCGCCGGCGACCAGCTGCTCGACCACTGGATGTTTGCCGGTGGTGTCGCGGTCGACAGTGTCTGGGCGCTGGGCGAGAAGAGGGTCGAGGGCGGACGGCATATCGGCCGCGAGGCGATCAACCGGCGCTTCCTCAAGGCAATGAGCGAACTGCTGGCGGCCTGACGGCCTTTCCCGACAGTCTTTCCAGACTCAGGCAATGCCGATAGACCGAGAAGAAAAGCGGAGCGTGACGATGGATCATGGCAGGGATATCACCTTGCATCAGCGGATCGTGAACGACATCGAAGGCCGCATCGTCTCGGGCGAGTGGCCGCCGGGTCACCGCATTCCGTTCGAGCTCGAGCTCACCAAGGAATACGACTGTTCGCGGATGACGGTGAACAAGGCGCTCACCCAGCTCGCCAAGGCGGGCCTCATCGAGCGCCGCAAGAAGTCGGGCAGCTTCGTCACCCAGCCGCAGGCCCAATCGGCCGTCCTCGAAATTCATGACATCGCCGCCGAGGTGAAATCGCTGAACCTCGCTTACTCGTTTTCGGTTGCCAGACGCGCAAGGCGCAAGGCGGATGCCGACGATAACAGGCGTCTCGAGCTGCAGCCGGGTTCCTCGGTCGTCGAGGTGGTCTGCATCCATTTGGCCGGCGGTCGGCCCTTCTGTCTCGAAGAGCGCCTGATCAGTCTTGCCACCGTGCCGGAGGCGGAGGACGCCGACTTTTCGACCGTTCCTCCGGGCAGTTGGCTGATCAACCAGATCCCGTGGTCGAGCGCCGAGCACCGGATCCACGCGGTCGCAGCCGGAAGTGAGGCTGCGGTGTTGCTCGATATTCCCCGGAACACCGCCTGCTTGGTGGTCGAGCGTCGTACCTGGAGCAATGTCGGGCCGGTCACCCATGTGCGGTTTACCTATCCCGGCGACAAGCATGCGTTGGTGGCGCGGTTTACGCCGGCGTCTTGAGGTGGGGGGGCGTCGGGAACCTAGTCTGACGGCCGATTTTGGCGTTTTGCCGTGTGATACCCCCCTCTGCCCTGCCGGGCATCTCCCCCACAAGGGGGGAGATCGACTCGTGGCTTGCTCCCCATCCAAACGTTGAGGTCGGAGCGAGCGGGCAAGCCCAGCCAATCTCCCCACTTGTGGGGGAGATGCCCGGCAGGGCAGAGGGGGGTAACACACGGCACAACCTATCGACCGCCACGCTCATCGCTACCGACACACCAAAACCCCACGCCGCCCGAAAGCCCGTGTCTCCACCATGCACTTCACTCGGACGGGGCGCTGGAAATCACCTCGATTGAGTAAGTAGAATATGGCGCTTCCCAGCGCCCCGTTCGGCGGTTTATGCCCGCAACTCCGGTCTCTCTGCCTTCTCGCCCAACTTCGCGACGAGACCATGTGTGCCTCACAGGCACGTCCGGGCTCAACTCGGGCCTATCTCGCGATAGAACCCGCCGTCACCGGAGGGAGACCATTTTCTGCGAACCCCGGATGAGAGAGCTTGCGTCCTCCTCAAACACCCAGCGCCGATCCCGCCTCGCCGGCACGCCTGCCGGTGTATCCGATGACGGGACGACGTTATTCTAAGCCGAGGTTTTTCAAACGGGGAAAATTGAAGCAGAGAATTCGTGTAAGCTATTGGTTTTAAAAGCTCACGCCACGCACAGACGCAAAAAGCCGCGCGCCTTTCGACGCGCGGCTCTAAAGCCTTGGGAGGCTCAAAAACCTTAGAGCAGGCCGGCTGCGGTCATCAGTTCGACGACCTTCTTGTTGTCGAGTTTGGAGGCTTCGACCTTCGGTGCCTTCAGGTCGGCGATCGGGACCAGCTTAGCGTTGGAATCGCCGGCAACCGAGTATTCGAAGGACGTGCCGTTCTTCAGAACGTCCTGGCCAGCCTTGGAGGTGATCCACTTCAGCAGGGCCTGGGCTTCCTTCGGATGCTTGCTCGACTTCAGCACGCCACCGCCGGAAACGCTGAGGAACGCGCCCGGATCTTCGTTCTTGAAGTAGTGGAGGCTGACGTTCTTGCTGTTTTCGCCGGTCTTCGCCTGATCGCCGAACCAGTAATAATGGTAGATCACGGCGCCTTCGACTTCGCCGGCATTGACGGCCTTCATGGCAACGCTGTTGCCCTTGTAAGGCGTTGCGTTTTCCTTCATGGCCTTCAGCCAAGCCGTGGTCGCTTCCTCGCCCTTCAGCTGCAGCAGCGCGCCAACGATGGCCTGGAAGTCGGCGCCACCAGGAGATGCGCCCCAACGACCCTTCCAGGCCGGATCGGCGAGATCCATCATCGACTTCGGCAGCTTGTCTTCCGTGAGCTTGGTCTTGTCGTAGGCGAAAACGGTCGAGCGAGCGGCGATGCCCGTCCAGGTGCCGTCGGCCGGGTGGAACTGAGGCGGAACCTGGGCCAGCGTTTCCTTGTCGACCGGTGCGAAGAGGCCGGCGGAGGCGACCAGTGCCATGGCCGGGGAGTTTTCGGTCAGGAACACGTCGGCCGGCGACGCGTCGCCTTCCTGGACGATCTGGTTGGCGAACTGCATGTCGCTGCCCTTGCGGACGGTGACCTTGATGCCGGTTTCCTTGGTGAAGCCTTCGGCCCACTCAGTGCCGAGGCCCTCGTGCTGCGCGTTGTACACGACGATGCCTTCGGCATCCTGCGCGAACGCGCCGTTTACGAAGGCTGTCGCGGCAAGAAGCGCGGCTGCGGAGGCCAGCTTCAGGCTGATGGATTTCTTCATGTCAAACTCCTGATTGGAGCGAAACCAGGCCCGGATCGGCTCAAGTTTTCGGTCGCTATGAATTGGTTAGCAATGCGTCTGAATGCTCCGGCCGGCGCTTCCGGCTAAAACTATTCCGACGCACTCCACTTATCGTCTGCCGTTGGTCCTGACCATGGGGACTAAAGTCCCTATTGGCCGCCGTAGAGGGCCGGGGCCGCTAGGAAAGGCCGCCAAATCCGTAAGAATTGGTGGGACCCGACCGGCAGCATTTCACGAGATCGCAACCGTTCCGGCCGGAAAACATGGGAGAGTAGGCATGAAGAAGATCATCGTTCACACTTGCGTTACCGCCGGATCGCTGCTTCTGGCGATTGGCTCAGCCGGCGCCGCACCTCTGTCGCCGAATGCCGGCATCACCGCACTCAATCCGCCGGTGGCAATACTCGTGCGCCAAGGCGCCGACGATCTCGTCAAGCACAAGCGCCACGGTCGCGGGCTCGATGACGGCCCCGACCACGTCCGCCACAGCTCGTCCGCGTCGTCGGCATCCTCCTCCTCATCCCGTGGACGCGGCTCGGATGATTCCGCAAGCCATGAGCATCATGGGGCCGACGACCACGGTGGAGACCACCACGGCGGTGGCGGTAGCGACGATCACGGCGGACGTGGAGGTGGAGGTGGCGGCGGCGACGATCACGGCGGACGCCGCTGATCGCGATGCCAGTCATGTCCTGGCCCGTTGAGGGCCGGGACTACCGCTCAAGGAGATCGCTCGTGAACACCTGGCCGAAAATCGCCTGTACCGTCATTCTCTGCACGATTTCAGTCGTGGCGGGCCCGGTCTCCGCATGGGCGGACAAGGGAAGTGGTGGCGGTGGTTCGGGCGGGAGCGGGAGCTCGGGCGGTAGTGGCAGCGGCAGCTCGGGCGGCGGCGGATCGGGATCCGGTTCAGGATCGTCCGGTTCCGACCATTCCGGATCCTCCGGTTCGGGGTCTTCCGGCTCCTCGGGCTCAGGCTCATCCGGATCTTACTCGTCGGACGACGATGGCGGCAGCCGCTCGGGAAGTGGCCGGCATGGCGGCCGGGATGATCGCACCGGCTCGATATCCCCGCGCGAGGATCGCGCCTTTGATGGCGGCTGGCGCGAGCGCATAAGGAACGGCCGCTATGAGCTGTTCGATCCCGAAGGCCGCCTCGTCATCCGTCGCGACGCCAAGAAAACCGATATCGACCGCTTCCGCTAAGTAACCCGGACTGATCAGGACCGCGATCGCGCGTCGCGCAGGAACATCGCGGCTTCCGTGCGGTTGCGCGCCTTCAGCTTCTGAAGAATGCGCGTCATGTTGTGCTTGATCGTCTTTTCCTGAAGGCTGAGCTGGCGGGCAACCTCCTTGTTGCTGTTGCCGTCGGCGACCAATCCGAGAATCTGCTCCTCGCGTGGCGTCAGCAAGGCCAAAGCATCCTCCTGCGCATTGCGCGCCGGGGCAGGGTGGGACTGGGCGGCATCGCCCTTCATTTCCGTCAGGATGCGCGCGGCAAGGCTCGGAGACACATAGCTTTCGCCCGCCACCACGTTGCGGACCGCCGATACCAGCGTCGAGGCGTTGACCCCCTTGAGGATGTAACCCTTCGCGCCCTCCTTGAGCGCGTCGAAGAGATCGCTGTCCTCCTCGGAAGCCGTGAGCACGATGACGGTTGCGGCCGCGTCATCCTTGATGATCGCCCGCAGCGCGTGATGCCCGCCGCCGGGCATGGAGAGATCGAGAAGCAGCGCATCGGGCCGATGCTGGCTGAACAGCGCGATCGCATCGGCGGCGCTGGCGCCCTCGCCGACCACTTCGAAACCGGGCTCGTCGGAAAGGCTTCGCGCCAGGCCATTACGGAAGATCGGGTGGTCGTCGACGATCGCCACTCTCAGCGTGTTCGCAGTCATTCCGATGGTCTCCTCGGTAGCATCATCCGCAAAGTGGTCCCGGCGCTCGTATCCGACGTGATGTCGAGGCGCCCGCCGAGCCCGGCCAGCCGTTCCTCAAGCCCGGCAAGGCCAAGTCCGTGTTCGTCTCCAGACCTGACAAAGCCGGCTCCGTTGTCCTCGACCGTGATCGTGACATGGTGGTCGTCCTCGGATGCCGTCACCGAGATTTTCGACGCACCGGCATGCCGGGTGGCGTTGCTTAGCGCCTCCTGGATAAAGCGGTAGGCGCAAATCTTGGCGGCCTGCGCCGGGATATCGAGCGGCTCGACATTCGAGACGATCTTGCTGCGCGAATGCGTCTCGTGCGCCTGGATGGCGCGGCGAACGACATCATCGCCCGAGAGCTTTTCCAGCTCCGGCAGCGTCAGGCCGCGGCATATGTTGCGGATTTCCTGAATGGCCTCGGTGATCGAACTGCTGACGAGCGATTCATCGTCGCCCTTCGCCGTTCCCTTGGCGATCGCCTCCAATCGCAACGCGGCAAAGCCGAGCAGCTGTGCGGGGCCGTCATGCAGTTCGGCGGAGATGCGGCGCAGATAGCGTTCGTTGAGCGTCGCGGTACGTTGATTGGCCTTGTCGGCGCGCTGGCGCAGTGCGCGGTTGAGATCGAGCATCCGCGACAACTCGATGACCTGTGCGTCAAGCGACCGGCGTTGGACGTCGATCAGATGACTGCCTCGAGCAACGATGATGAAGAGCAGCGCGAGCATGCCGGCCGTGACGGTGCCGACCACCAGCCAGCTTTGCAGCCTGGCGACCGCGAGTTCGGAGCGCAGGTCGCTGGCGATCTCGTAGAATTCGGCGACAGCGATGATGTCGCCCGACCAGGGCTCGCGAATCGGGCTGTAGATTTCCAGAAGCGGCTGGCCGCTTTTTTGCTCGAGCTTGTTTTCCTCGCCCCTGAGGTCGTCGAACTCCGCATGCACCGAGCCGGCGAGCGCCGTCGCGAGCCCCTCGGTCATCTCGAAGTGCTTGCCGACAAGGCTGGGCTCGCTGCTGAAAAGCACCGTCCCATCGGGCCGCCAGATCTTGAACGAATAGAGCCTGCCGCGCAGCACACCCTGCTGCAGGGTTTCGGTGAGCGCCAGCTTGGCGCCTTCGCCAAGCGAGGTGCCGGAGGCGAGTTCCTGCGTGAGGGGTGCGATGATGCTGTCGACATAGAGCGCCGTGGCGCTCGCCGTGTTGCGCACCGCCGCGCTCTCGATGCGGTTCGTCACCCACAATCCGATCAGCACCATGCCGAGCACCAGCACCAGACCACCGGCGATGCCGAATTGCCACGCCAAGGTAAGCCTTTGGCGCGACATCCTGCGGGGTGGTTTGACCGAAACGACATTCATTGCGCCAGCATATCGATCTTTCCGGCTGAGAAGAAGAAGGACCAATGGCCGCTCCCCTGTCTTTGAGGAAGGGCCTTTTGCCACAATGAAAGCGGTTAAAGGGAGGCGCGTTGCCGAGAGGCTCCATGCGCGTCGTCTGAAATATTGAGAATTGGGTAAGGTTCTGGCGCTAGGCTGGTTAGCGTTAACGAAGCCTTACTCGGTAGAAGATGATTCGGCGCATCCTCATTGTTGTGATGATCATGCTGACCACGATCGGCAGTGCGCAGCTTTGCCTTCCGAGCGCTTCCTTCGCAGCACCCTGCCAAACCGAAGTCATCACTGAAGGCGATGCGCTCTCCAGTGACGACAGCCGCGACGTCAGCCATGTCCATGATGCCGAGCACTGGACGCGGCGGCCGCCTGTCGATGCCTGGCCCAGTGCCTGGGAACTCGCCGACGTAAGCTACCATCCCAATCTCCCGATCCATCTTGAAGGCCGGACGCTCGATCCCATGTATCGACCGCCGATCGGCGGCGGCGCTCTTTCCCGTTCCGATTCCCTAGCCAGAGCAGCCTGACGATCTCCTGATGATATCAGGGCTGCTCGAGAGAGAGCCCCGATGTTGTTACTCGCTGACGCACCCAAGAGCCTGCCTGCCTCGCCGCGATATCTCCGGATACCGGGAGCGCGCGCACGATGAGCCTCGTATCGAAAATCATCCTCGCGAAACGTCGCGGCCATCTCAATGTCTCGGCGCTCAACAGGGGGCGCCGTAAGAAGGTCGATCTCTACGGGCAGGGCAAGACGCGTGTGCTTCTGGTCGCGCTGGCGCTCGTCATGGGCTTTACGGCCAGTGCCGCTCGGCTTGTCGAATACGGGGCTCGCGATCCCGAGGCGACATCCGGCATCCTGCCATCCGACAAGCTTCTGGCCTCGCGGCCCGACATTCTCGACCGGCACGGGCAATTGCTGGCGACCGACGTTCGCACCGTCTCGATGTTCGCCGAGCCCAACAAGATCGTCGATGTCGATGATGCGGTGGAGAAGCTCGCCACCATCTTCCCCGATCTCGATCGGCGGGGGACCTACGCCAAGCTTTCCGTGAAATCGTCGCGCTTCGCATGGCTGCGCCGGCAGATCACGCCGCGCCAGCAGAGCCAGATTCTCGAGTTGGGCATCCCGGGTGTCGGTTTCCGGCCGGAGAAGAAGCGGTTCTATCCGGGTGGGAATACGGCCGCCCACGTGCTCGGCTATGTCGATATCGACAATCGCGGCGTGGCAGGGATGGAGCGCTACCTCGACCAGCAGGGGCTGCTCGACCTTCGCGCCGCCGGGCTGACGAGCGACATGCCGCTGGAGCCGGTGAAGCTCTCCATCGATCTGCGCGTGCAGAACATCGTGCGCGAGGTCGCCGCCGAAGCCATGGTCAAATACCGTGCGGAAGCAGCGGGCGCCGTCATTCTCGACGTGGAGACCGGCGAGGTCCTGGCAATGGCATCGGTGCCCGACTTCGACCCCAACCAGCCGTCGCGAACGCTTGCCAACGGCAAGGTCGACAAGGAATACGAGAAGGGCTGGTTCAACCGCATCAGCAACGCGACATTCGAAATGGGCTCGACCTTCAAGAGCTTCACGCTGGCGATGGGTCTGGATGAGGGCAAGATCAACCTGAACTCGATGGTCGATGCCACCCGGCCGATCCGCATGGGCGGCTTCATCATCAAGGACTTCAAGGGCAAGAACCGCGTTCTCTCGATCCCCGAGGTCTTCCAGTATTCCTCGAATATCGGCACCGCCGCCGTCGCCGACATGGTCGGTATCGACAGGCACCGGGAGTTCCTGACCAAGCTCGGGCTGCTCTCCAAAATGGAGACGGAGATGCCAGGCGTTGCGACGCCGACGCAGCCGCGAACCTGGAAGAAGATCAACTCGGTGACGATCTCCTTCGGCCACGGTGTCGCGACGACGCCGCTTCAGACGGCCGTCGCCGCCGCCTCGCTGATCAACGGCGGCAAGCTTCTTCCCCCGACCTTCCTGCCGCGCAGCTCCCAGCAGGCGGGGGATATCGCCAAGCTCGTTCTCAGCGACAAGACGAGCCAGGACATGCGCTACCTCTACACCTGGAACGGCATCAAGGGCTCCGGTCGCAGCGCCCAGGTCGAGGGCTTCAACATCGGTGGCAAGACGGGCACGGCAGACAAGGTGGTCGATGGCCGCTATGCGAGCGACAAGAATTTTAACGCGTTCGTCGCCGCCTTTCCGATGGACCGGCCGAAATACATCGTGCTGACGATCATCGACGCGCCGGAGACGGGCGAGCATGGCGGCCGGACGGCAGCATCCACGGCCGCCCCGATGATCAAATCCATCATCGGCCGCGCCGGGCCGCTACTTGGCGTCGCGCCACGCTTCGGAAGCCCAGATGCGGAGTATCTGCTGGCGGACTACTGAGCGTAGGAAGGTGCCTGGGGCGGGCACCGCGATGGATTTCGGGTGCTAGCGGATGTAGGATCGCGGCAGGGAATGCGCGCATGTCCATGCAACAATCTTGTCCTTGCAGGAGCGGCCGTCGCGATGGATCGAAAGCTTGCAGCCATCCTCTGCACTGATGTCGTCGGCTTCAGCAGGCTTGCCGCGCTTGACGAGGAGCGCACCCTCCAGTCGCTCCATGTTTGCCATGGGCATATCGCGGATTTGGTCGGCGAGCACGGCGGACGCGTCTTCGGTAGCGCCGGCGATGGGCTGGTCGCGGAGTTCCCCAGCGCGGTTCAAGCCACAAGGTGCGCGGTGGAGATCCAGCGCCAGCTTCTGCGCCATTTCGAAGGCCAGCCGACCGACCGGCGCCTGGAATTCCGCATCGGGGTCAACCTCGGCGACGTGGTGGTTGCAGGCGACGACCTCCTCGGCGACGGCGTCAATATCGCTGCCCGCCTGCAGGAGATAGCCGGCCCGTCGGGCATCGCGATTTCCGGCTCCGTCCGCGAGCATCTCGACGGCAAGGTGCCGTTTACGCTTGCCAGCCTCGGCGAGCGTGTCCTGAAGAACATCCCGAGGCCGATTTCGGTGTTTCGGGTGGACTGGTCGCAAGAGGTCGGTGACGATCAGGTCGCAACTTCGGCCTGGTCCGCCAACCGGCTCGACAAGGACCAGCCGTCGCTTGTCGTCATGCCCTTCGACAATCTCAGCGGGCCAAGCGACGGATATTTCGTGGATGGCGTCGTTGAGGAGATCACGGCGGCGCTGTCGCGTGTCCGGGACTTCTTCGTCATCGCGCGCCAATCCGCCTTCACCTACAAGGGCAAGTTCATCGACGTCCGTGACGTCGGCAGGGAGCTCGGGGTCGCCTACGTTGTCGAGGGCACCGTTCGCCGGGGCGGGGACCGGTTGCGCATTTCCGTCCAGCTGGTCGATGCAGAACGGCGGACCCAGCTCTGGTCGGAGCGCTATGAAGGCATGACCGAGGACCTTTTCGAGTTCCAGGACCGGATTGCGGCGCAAGTCGCGGGCGCGATCCATCCGGCCATCCGCAGCGCCGAAATCGAGCTGGCGAAGCGCAAGCCACCCAGTAGCCTGCGTGCCTACGACCTTGTCATGCGCGCCTGTCCTTATCTCTGGGGACACAACAAGGACGGCATCGCGCGCGCCATTCCGCTTCTTCAGGATGCGATCGCGGTCGATCCGGCCTACGGCCGCGCCCACGCGTTTCTGGCATGGTGTCACGCCCAGAACCTCGGCTACATCTGGACCGACGATCCGGAACGGGAACTCGCGCTCTCGCTTGCCGCGATCGACGCCGCATCGCGCGCGATCGACGATGACCCGACGGCCCTGACCGCGGTCGGCGGAGCAATCAGCCATTGCGGTGATCAGCCGCGCGCGGCGGTCTATCTGGAGAGGGCGTTGTCGCTCGATCCGAATAATTCCTGGGCATGGGCGAGATTTGGCTGGGTCGCAAGCTACAGGGGAGAGCCCGATCGCGCCAAGGAGCGCTTCGAGCGCGCGATGACCCTTAGCCCGGCCGATCCGCTTGCCTTCAACATGCGGATGGGCTTCGCACTGGCGCTGGCTCTTGCCGGCTCTCTCTCCGAAGCGGTGTCGATCGCCCGGGAGGTCGTCACCCGACATCCCGATGTGACCTGGCCCTACCGGATGATGACGGCCTGGGCGTCGATGCAGGGAGATGAGGAGACGGCGCGCTGGGCGGCTGAGAAGTTGCTGATTGCAGAGCCGGACTTCACGATCCAGCGCTATCTGACCCGGCCGGTTTTTCGGGCCGTGCCGCAGTGGGCGGATGAGATGGCTGAGGGATTGCGCAAGGCCGGTCTACCAGAGCGCTAAGTCAACCCTCTCTGGGCTGCCGCCACTATGCAGATGAACGGCCCATTCTGCGAATGCTTCGCAGCTGCATTAAAAACTGGAAGATGCACTTGCAAGTCATTGTTAAGTAGCGATTTTTTCTGTTTTCTTTCCCGCTTTTGTCGTTGACAGCAAGAGGCGGTTCGCCTACCCAGCCGGCATCGGGGAGTAGCCACCGCCTGAGGGCGGGAGCGTGTCAACATACTCGTGCGAGAGCACGTGGCGCGTTCGGCCGACGAGATCGGCTCGGCAAGACCGTGGCGGACGTCACCTGGCCAAAACAGGGTGAATTGGCTCAGCTACGAATCTCCTGAAGGGTTCAACCATGTCATTGCTATCGATCATCGTGCTGGCGTTCAGCATGTCCATGGACGCGTTCGCCGTTTCCGTCGGCCGGGGTGCCGCGCTTGGCCGCCCGCGTCTTGGCGAGACGCTGCGCACCGGCGTCGTCTTCGGCATCGTCGAGGCGATCACGCCGCTGATCGGCTGGGCGGCCGGCGTTGCCGCTGCCCGCTTCGTGACGGCGGTCGACCACTGGATCGCGTTCGGCCTGCTTGCCGCGGTGGGCATCAACATGCTTCGGGCAGCGATGAGCACCGAGCAGGAAGAAGAAAAGAAGCCAGGCATGTCCTTTGCCATGCTGATCGCAACCGCGATCGGCACCAGCCTCGATGCCATGGCCGTCGGCGTCTCGTTGGCCTTCCTGGAGGTCAACATTCTTGTCATCGCGGTGGCGATCGGCGCCGCCACTTTCCTGATGGCATCGGGCGGGATGCTGGTCGGACGCCTGATCGGCGAGCGCTTCGGCCGCTACGCCGAGGGTGTCGCCGGCGTTGCGCTGATCATTCTCGGCTCGACCATTCTCTACGAACACCTGATGGCTGGCTGAGGCGATCAGGTAAACGCGGCTAGTGAAGGGCGTCAGGCCTTGATCAGTCGGACCTCGGTTCCCCAGGGATCCATCGCGATATAGCCGCCGGGAACATGGCCGCCGATGCCGGCCGTGTTGAAGCGCTTGATCTGCTTTTCATAGAGCAGGGGTTCCGAGACCGTCAGCGAGAACCAGCTGAGGCCGGTCTTCGAGCTGTCGCGGCCGCCGGCGCCGGCGCTGCGCCATGTGTTGACCGCCACGTGATGGTGATAGCCGCCGGATGACAGGAAGGCTGCGTTGTCGCGCTCGGCGCTGGTGGCGGCAAGGCAGAGCAGATCGCGGTAGAAGCCATTCGCCTCGTCGATGTCGCCGACGCGCAGATGGATATGACCGATGCGCAGCCCCTCGGGTGCCGCGTCATAGGTGTCCTTCGACATGTCGGTCAGCGCGGCGATCGCGTCAATATCGAGCTCTTTCGTGCCCATGGTGACGACGCCGTCCTTCCATTGCCACTGGTCTCGCGGCCGGTCGGAATAGACCTCGATGCCATTGCCTTCAGGGTCGGTCAGGTAGATGGCCTCGCTGACGCTGTGATCCGCAAAGCCGTCGAGCGGGATCTTGGCGACGGCGGCATGCACCAGCCAGCGCGCGAGATCGACCCGCGTCGGCATCAGATAGGCAACGTGGAAGAGCCCGGCGGAGGTCGGATCCTCGAAGCCGGCGTCGGGTATGCTGGTCAGATAAAGCAGCGGTTCGTTCGCCACGCCGAGCATGACCTCCTCGGCACTTTCGGCAAGCACCTGGAGGCGCAGCGTGTCTTGATAATAGCGGCTCATGCCGGGGAGGTCGCGGACCCGGAGCGCCGCGCTTTTGATATGCGCGGCGGTGGTCACGCCATATGGCAAGGCGGCCGCCGGCATCGCGCCCGCTTCGGCCTTTACGGCATGACTGAATGCGGCTGCGAGCGAGCTCACGCCCGCGAGTTGCAGCATATGGCGGCGGCTGATGACCATTGAGACGATCCGGTGGCTGGCGTGTTTATTCCCCACCACCGCATCGGGCCTTCGGGCCGGTTCATCAAGTCAAAACTATGTGAGCCGGCCGTCAGTCTTCGAGGCGTCAGAGCTTGACGGCCTGGCCAGTGCGCACGCTTTCATCCGCCGCAAGGCAGATCTTCAGCGAGGTGACGGCGTCGTCCATATGGCGGGTGAGGTCGAGATCTTCCGTTATGGCGCGATAGACGAAATCCTGCTCGCGGTCACACAGCATCTGGTGGTCGGGCTCGTCGTGCATGTCGAGCCAGTCGTCGGACCGAGCGAAAGCGCCCTTAGCATCCGTCCCGGCGTGGTGGACGCGCAGGCGCGATGTCTTGGTGTGGGCGTCGAGGCTGGCGGAGCTTGCGCCTTCATCCATGACGATCGAGACCGAGCCGTTGGGCGAGATCACGTCTTTGACGAAGAAGGCCGTCTCCGACATCATCGGACCCCAGCCGGCCTCGTACCAGCCGACGCTGCCATCCTCGAACAGCACCTGGAAGTGGCCGTAATTATACATGCCCTTGGGCAGGCCCTGCGCCAGCCCGACGCCCATGCCGCGCACTTCGACCGGCTTGGAATCGGTGATCTGGCACATGACGTCGACATAATGCACGCCGCAATCGACGATCGGTGAGGTCGTCTGCATGATGGAGCGGTGAATGTCCCATGCGGCACCGCTCGATTGCTGATTGAGGTTCATGCGGAACACGTAGGGACCGCCGAGGCTGCGCGATTCGGCGATCATGCGCATCCACGAGGGATGATGACGCAGGATATAGCCGATGACGAGCTTGCGGCCATTGGCCTTGGCGGCGGCGACGACGCGCTCCGCATCCGCGACATTAGCGGCCAGCGGCTTTTCGACGAAGACGTGCGCGCCGCTTTCAAGGGCAGCGACCGCCATGTCGGCATGGGTGTTGGTGTGCGTGGCGACGGAGACGACGTCGGGCGAGAATTCCGCGAGCGCGGCGGCATAGTCGTTACGCAGCGGATAGCCGGAGAGCTCTTCCGGCAGCGTCGGTGTCGAGCGGTTGACGAGGCCGACGATCTCGAAGCCGGGATGCGCATGGTAGGCGAGCGCGTGGCTCTTGCCCATCTGGCCGAGGCCGACCACAAGGACTTTAAGCTTTGGATTTGTCATGACATTCGCCTCGTTTTTCAGGCCGCCGTCCGGCGCGCTTCGGCAATCGCGCGAGCACCGATGCTGGCTAGGGCGACCGAGAACAGGGTGGGATTGGTCGCGGTTGCGGTGGGAATGACGCCGTTGCCGGCGACGTAGAGATTGTCGAAGCCCCAGACCTTCGACGTCTTGTCGCAGACGCTGGTGCCATCGTCGGCCTCACCCATGCGGATGGTGCCCTGGAAGTGGAGCGACGAGCCCACCGGCTGCACGAAGGTGGCGAAGCCCGGAGCGGGCTGGCCGATGATGTTGGAAATCTTCACCGCGAGGCTCTTCGCGTCTTCGAGGCGCGCCTTGTCGCCTTCCGACTGACGCCACTGGATCGAGATGGCGGGCAGGCCGAGCCAGTCGGTGCGGGTGTCGTCGAAGGTGACGCGGTTGTCGGGGCTGATATCGGAGGAAACGAAGACGCCCATGCCGATCGGCTGTCCCAGAATGTCGCCCGAACGCGGCATGCTGTGCAGGCTGGCAGGCGCAATGGTGACCGAGTAGGGGAGTTCCTTGGTGGCCGGAATCCAGTTCATGGCCTTCATCGGCACATCGGTATCCATCTCGGAAATCTGCGAGACGATGTAGTGGTCGTTGAGGTTGCGGCCGAGCGCTTCCGGGCGGATGCCGGATGCGTAGAGAAGCTGCGGCGAATGGAGCGCGTCGCAGGCGACGACGACGGTTCCGGCGTTGACCACGAAAGTGTCGCCGGAACCCGTGCCGGCAAGCTCGACGCCGGTGACGGTCTTGCCGTCGTGGATGACGCGGCGGCAGGCCGTCTCCTTCAGGATGGAGAAGCGCTCGGCCGGCTCATCGACGAGATCGCCAAGCACGACGTCGGTGCCGTGATAGTGCAGGCCGTCGGGGCCGGGCGTGGCTGCGAGCGGCATCGGCTGGACGAAGCGGTCAGGCGTGCGGCCCGCGTTGAAGACGGCGCCGAGGCGTTCGCGAAGCGCAATGGCAGCGGGATCGCCGGCATTCGGATCGGTGTTGGTGCCGAGAAGCTTGGCGGAAGTAGCAAGTGCTGCCTGCATCTCGCCGGCTGGGATGAAGGGCACGAGCTCGATTTCCGACGGCACCGGCGTGCCGGTCGACCATTTTGTGCCCATGCCGCCGACATTGGCGGCCGAGAAGCCGGCGAACAGGTTTTCGTCCTGCGGGTCGCCGTCATTGGCGATGAACAGGCCCGAGCGGCGCAGCAGCGAGCCATCGAAACCACCGGCGCGGCGCGCTTCCCACTCTTCCTTGTTGATCGGCATGCGCGGGCTGCGGTCGCCGCCCTGGGCGAGGACTTCGAGCGCGCCGCGCTCGTCGAGATCGGCAACGTTGTCGAGATGTGCGCCTGTCTTCGGCAGGATCTGCGGTCCGGCCTCCACCATCACAATGCGCGCTTCGGGCCAGTTGTTGCGAACGACCCGGGCATAGGCCGAGCCAGTCGGACCGGTTCCCACAATGACGACGTCTGCGGACTTTATTACCATTCCTGCATGCTCCATGCACTTCATCTCTTTGATAACAAACAAGGATGTATCGCGGTGATTGTCAATCTCGATATTGACAGTCTCAACCGCGTTTCCGATGGTGGCGCCACTGATTGCGAGGAGTCCCCATGAAGTTCGGTTTGAGTTCCTACAGTTTCCGCCCGCTGATGTTGGATGGTTCGATGCAGATCGAGGACCTGTTCACCTGGCTCAGGGACAATGGCGGCGAGCACCTCGAGCTGGCGACGCTGTCGATCGCGCCAGGTGGCGACGACCTGAACTACGAGCTGATCAAGGATGAGGACAGCATCGAGCGCCTGCGCAAGTCATCCGCCGAGACCGGTATTCCGCTGTCGGGCCTCTGCATCGCCGGAAACTTCATCGGCGACGACCGACGGGCGCAAATCGACCGGGTAAAACGCTATGTCGAGCTTTGCGACCGCCTCGGCGTCCGCTTCCTGCGCCACGATGTCGTGCCGTGGTCGCTGCGGGCGACGAATGCCGCGCAGTTCGAAACGGCCTTCCCAATGATTGTCGACGGCTGCCGCGAGGTGGCCGACCATGCGGAGCGCCTTGGCGTCATCGCCAGCGTCGAGGATCACGGTTTCTTCATGAACTCCAGCGAGCGCGTCAAACGCCTGCTGAACGCTGTCGACAGCCCGAACTTCAAGATGACGCTCGATGTCGGCAACTTCCTCTGCGTCGACGAGAACCCGGTGACCGGCACGCGCGCGTCGATCGCGCATGCGAGCTTCGTGCACATCAAGGATTTCTACGTGCGCGCCGAGAGCCCGGGGCCGGGCTGGCTGGAGACGCTCAACGGGCAGTTTATCCGCGGCTCCGTCTTCGGCTTCGGCGACCTGCCGGTGAAGTCGATGCTGAAGAGCGTTGTGGATTCGGGTTACGACGGCTTCGTCTCGCTGGAATACGAAGGCAACGAACCGACGCTCTATGGCTGCCAGACCGGCCTTGCCAACGCCCGCAGGTTGTTTGCCGAAATCAAGGGCTGAAGCTGCGGGCGATGATCGGCGCGCCGCTTGACGAAATGTGTAAAATACGTATTTTACACATTGATGGGGAGACCAATGCGTCATGGCTCAAGCTTTGAAAGTGTCTGCGACCGAGTTCGCTCGTAAATTCACGACTTTCAGGGAGCGCGTGCAGTCGGAGGGGGTCATCGAGATCACCGCTCATGATCGCACGATCGGGGGCTTCCTGTCCGCCGCGGAACTTAGCCACTATCACGACATGGTAAGGCGTGAGCGCGAGGTGATACGGGTCAGCGACATGGATGACGAAACCATGGCGTTGATCATGAACTCCGAGTACGGAAAAGTTTCCGAGTGAGTTACCCGACGCCGGTTGCGGGCCTCGTCATCCGATACAATTACCTGTGGGACAAGGAAAAGAGCGAAGGTTTCGCTTTGGGCAGCAAGGACCGGCCTTGTGCCATTGTCGTGTACCACTCCCGGACCAATGACACGATTGTCGTGCCGATCACGCATTCACCACCCGAGCTTGGCGAGGAGGACCTCTCGATCGAGGTTCCGCCGGAACTTCGCAGCCAACTCGGCCTCGATGACGACGCCAACTGGATTCGCGTCAGCGAGGTCAATCGGTTCGAGTGGCCGGGTATCCATCTCAGGACGCTACCGTCCGATCCCAGCCGCTATCATTATGGTATGATCCCGCCTGAACTCTTCGAGCTGATCAAGGCCAAACTTCATGAGACGATGAAGAGGGGGCGGGTGGCTTTGGCCAAGCGCTAGAGAAATCAGGCCGGTGCGATCAACGCGGATATACGATCGACTCGCTCCTTGATCGCGGCCAGCCGATGACGATCGCCGCCGGGTACCTCGACGGAAGCCCAGCCGGAATAGCCGACTTCGGCGAGCGCGCGGTTGACCGCCGCCCAATCGCAGTCGCCATCGCCAATCTCGACCTCGAAGCCCTTCCACGGACCCTCGCTGTTCATCTTGTCGAGGCTGTATTCCTTGACGTCGATCTTGAGGATGCGGTGGCCGAGTGCCTCGATCCAGTCGGCGGGGCGGCCATAGCGCAGCACGTTGCCGACATCGAAATACCAACCGACCTTCGGATGATTGCAGGCATCGACGAAAGCGGCGGCCTCGAGCGGGCTGAGCAGGAACTCGTTCCACACGTTTTCGAGCGCGATCGAGACACCGGTCTTTTCTGCGTGAGGAGTGATCTTGGCGATTTCCTCCAGCGCGCGGGTATAGGCGGTCTTGTAGCTCGTCGGGCTGTTGCGAACGACGCCGGGCACTAGGAGCACTGTGTCGGCGCCGTAGAGCTTGGCATCGTCAAGCGCGGCAATCATCGAGTCCACGCAAGCCTGGCGGACCGCGGGATCGGCATCGGTCAGCGGGGTCTTCCAATGCATGGAGTTGACGAGACCCGGAATGGCCACGCCGGTCTTGTCGCGGGCATCGAGCACCTCGCGCGACGGCAGGTCGTTGGGGGAGTCGAGCTCGACGCCATCGAAGCCGAGGTCGCGCAGCAGCTGGAATTTTTCGAGAATGGACAGACCGTCCTCTTCGATCATCGACCATTTCAGGCTGATCTTCGCCAGCGGGCGAGGGGACTGCGATACTTTATGGGAAGGCGAGGCGGCGGGATTGGTCATGCTCATGTCTTTGTCTGGAAAATGGATGCGCGCGGCGCACTATGTCATTGAAGTCGCAAGCCATCAACGCCTGTTATGGTGAGCACGCTTTCTACTGGCTGAGCCCACCGAACGCCTTGAGATAGATCGCCAGCAGTTGCGTTTGCGAGGAGATCCCGAGTTTGCGGTAGACGTTGCGGCGGTGCACTTTCACGGTGCCGGTTGAGATGTTCAGCTTGAGCCCCACCGATTCCGAAGAGTGCCCTTGCAGCACCAGATCGACGATGGCGGTCTCGCGGCTGGTGAGGTTCAGATCCTGCCACACGGCGTCGGCGGGCTGGATCTCGACCTTGTCTTCGCCACGCTTGCGCGTGCGCCGCCTCGTCGATTGCGCCTGGCCATCGAAGCGCTCGGCGAGCCCGGCGAAATAGTGCTGCGTCAGCCGGGTGACGAGCGGCTCGGCCTTCTTCAGCAGGGCGATCTCCGCCGGCGGAAAGACGCCGGTCGCTTCCCGGCGCATCAGTGACAGGACGACGGTAATGTCGTCATCCTGTTCCACGAAGAAGCCGATCTCTTCGGCGAGGCCCGTCTGCACATAGTAGGTCCGGTAATATTCGCTGGAGAAAAAGCGGTCCGGCACGAGCTCGCGCATGCGGAAAACGCCGCTGCGGCGCGCGCGGGCGGTGTGGTAGAAAGGATCAAGCAGATAGGGGCCGGCCTGATAGAGCGTGACGAAGATGATGTGCTCCTTCGGATCGAAGGTGCTGTAGAGATCGATCGGCCTTTCCTTGCCGCGATAGGCGAAGACGACGACGTAGTCGAAGCGCACAAGGGATGCCATCATCTGGCGAAAGGTCTCGCCGAATTCGGCATCGCTCATGACGGGCTTGCCGACGGTGGCCTTGAAGGCCTGCAACAGCGCCTCCAGATCCATGCTCATGCCGAAAACCTCCCCATCGGGCCGCGGATATCCGCATACCCCTGTATATACCTTCCACGAAGCCGCAAGGCCTTAAATACCACTCTTGGGGTATATACCGTCAGGGAAGGGCGGGCTTAGTCTTTTCCCAACGCCGGTGGCAAAAGGCAGCGTAGACTGCCGCCAAACCAACCGCAGGGAACAGACGTGGCATCCGCTTCGACGAACGATATCGAATTCCGTTCGGTCACCAAGAATTATGGCTCCGTGACCGCCGTAACGGACATCAACCTCAATGTGCCCAAGGGCGCATTCCTGGCGCTGCTCGGGCCATCGGGCTGCGGCAAGACGACATGCCTGCGCATGATCGGCGGCTTCGAGCAGCCAAGCGACGGCACGGTGCTGATCGACGGGCGCGAGATGAACGGCGTGCCGGCCTATCGGCGGCCGGTGAACATGGTGTTTCAGCACTACGCCTTGTTTCCGCACTTCAACGTCGAGCAGAACGTTGCCTACGGGCTGCGGCAGATGCGGCCGAAGATCGCTGCCGCCGAGATCAACCGTCGCGTCGGCGAAGCGCTCGAAATGGTCCGCCTCGGCGGCTTCGCCAAACGCCGTATTCAGGAGATGTCCGGTGGCCAGCAGCAGCGCGTGGCGCTGGCGCGCGCCATCGTCAACCGCCCCTCGGTGCTGCTGCTCGATGAGCCGCTGGCCGCGCTCGACAAGAAGCTGCGGTCGGCCATGCAGATCGAGTTGCAGACGCTGCAGCGCGAGCTCGGGATTACCTTCGTTCTGGTCACGCACGATCAGGAAGAGGCGCTGTCGATGGCCGATATCGTCTGCGTCATGAGCGCAGGGCGCATCCGCCAGCTCGGCTCGCCGCAGGAGGTCTACGACCGGCCGGCGGATCTCTTCGTTGCCGATTTCGTCGGCAAGACCAACCGCGTCGATGCAATGGTCGAGACGGATGGCCGGACGCTCAGACTGGGCGACGGTTCGGCGCTGCCTGTTTCGGCGGGGCAGGGCGTTTTGTCCGGCCAGGCCATTGTCGCGATCCGCCCGGAAGCGATCAGGCTCACCCGCGTTCAGGCGGGCGGCGGTGCAAGCTTTAAGGGAACGGTCACGCACCGCATCTTCCTGGGATCTTCGGCGGAATATGCCGTGGCGGTGCCCGGGCTCGGCGACTTCCTGGTCACGGCCGATCGTCGTGACAGCCAAAGCGATCTCGTCGAACCCGGCGAGACGGTCTTCCTCGGCTTCGATCCGGCCGGGGCGCATGTTTTTCCAGCTTCCAATGCAGCATAAAACCACAAAAAGGGAACAGCATCATGAGCAAGGACTACAAGGATAATCTCCCCATTTCCGCCGAAGGATTCATGGACGAGTTCATGCGCCTGAAGCGCGGCTCCATCAGCCGCCGTCACTTCCTCGGCATCACCGGCCTCGGCCTCGCCACCGCCGTGATGTCGCGTTTCCCTGGCGCGCTGTCGACGCCCGCCTATGCCGCCGGCGAACTCGGCACGCAGATGTCGATCGCCACCTGGCCGAACTACCACGACCCCGCGACCTTCGAAAACTTCAAGGCCGCCACGGGCGTTGCCGTCGAGGTCAACGTCTTCGGCTCCAACGAGGAAATGCTGGCCAAGCTCCAGGCCGGCGCATCGGGCTGGTCGCTCTTCGTGCCGACCAACTACACGATCTCGACCCACCACAAGCTCGGCCTGATCGATGAGCTCGATCTCTCGAAGATCCCGAACTTCAGCCAGACGGCCGAGAACCCGCGCTTCACCAAGGAAGGCCAGATCGACGGCAAGACCTACGCCGTGCCGAAGAACTGGGGCACGACCGGCTTCTCGGTCAATACCTCGAAGATCAAGACCAAGCTCACCAGCTGGAAGGATTTCTTCGAGATCGCCCAGACCGAGGCCGATGGCCGCGCCATGGTGCACGACTACCAGCTGACAACGATCGGCAGCGCGCTTGTGTCGCTCGGCTACGACTTCAACTCGATCAAGGCCGACGAGCTCGCCAAGGCCGAAGATCTGCTGATCAAGGTCAAGCCGCATCTCTTCGCCATCAACAGCGACTACCAACCCGGCATGCGCGCCGGTGACGCCTGGATGACCATGTGCTGGACCAATGACGGCGCACAGCTCAACCGCGACATGCCGGAGCTTGCCTTCGTTCTCGGCAAGGACGGCGGTGAGATCTGGACGGATTACTACGCGATCCCGAAGGATGCGCCGAACAAGGCCGCCGGCTACGCGCTGCTCAACTACCTCATGGACCCCGCCAACGCCGCCAAGGAGCACATCGCCAATGGCGCGCCGGCTACCGACAGCCGCGTTATCGCGCTGCTGCCGCAGGAGATCACCTCCAACAAGATCGTCTATCCGGATGAAGCTTCGCTGACGCCTCTGGAATTCGGCGCCGCCGTGACGCTCACCGACCCGAGCCGCGCCGAACTGATGGCGCGCTTCAAGTCGGCCTGATCCATCGCCAAGGCACGTCGCCCTTAAAGGAGGCGTGCCTTGCATCGATCACACTGCCCCTTTCGCGAACGCTTCTCTGGACCAAGATGACCCTGACACCGGACACCAAGAAACGCCTTGTTACCGCCGCGCTGGTCGCGCCGGCGAGCGCCTGGCTGTTTATCTTCCTGGTGCTGCCCTTCATCGCCATCGTGGTGTTCTCCTTCGGCGAGCGGGCGCCGGAAGGGGGCTATCAGGCGGCCTTCACCTTCGCGCAGTTCGCCAATCTCGGCTCGCGCGCCGCTGCCTTCAAGAACACGCTGGTGCTGGCGCCGATCGGCGCCTTCGCCTGCCTGCTCGTCGCCTATCCCGTGGCCTATTATCTGGCCGTGAAAGCGAGCCCACGGCACCGCCTGCTTCTGGTTTCGCTGGTCGTGGTGCCGTTCTGGACCAGCCTGCTCGTGCGCACCTATGCCTGGATGTATATTTTGGGTGCGCGCGGCATTCCGCATCTGCTCGAATTCGTCGGCATCGAGAATGTCAGACTTTTGAACACGCCCGGCGCCGTTTTGCTCGGCATCGTCTACGGCTATCTGCCGCTGATGATCATGCCGATCTATGTCAGCCTCGAAAAGCTCGACCGCCGTCTGCTGGAGGCCTCGGCCGACCTCGGCGCCAAGCCGCTCTCGACCTTTTTCGGCATAACCCTGCCGCTCTCGCTTCCCGGCGTGATGACCGGGGTGGCGCTCGTCACCATCCTTCTGCTTGGCGAATATCTGATCCCGCAGCTGCTTGGCGGCGGCAAGGTCTTCTTCATCGGCAACGCGCTCGTCGATCTCTTCCTGCAGTCGCGAAACTGGCCCTTCGGCTCCGCGATCGCGGTTACGCTGGTGGTTGTCGTCGTCATCGTGCTGCTTGTCGCCATGCGCATCGCATGGCGCGTCGCCGGCACCCGACAGGTGGATCTCGTCTGATGCGCAGCCTCGTCACCGCCGTCTATCTGTTTCTCTATACGCCGATCGCGCTGGTCGTGCTGTTTTCGTTCAATGCCGGGCGCAACGCATCGGATTTCACCGGCTTTTCCACGCAGTGGTATGGCAAGGCGCTGTCGAATACCTTCCTGATGCAGGCGCTTGAGAACAGCCTGATCATCGCGTTCACCAGCGCGACGCTGGCGGCGATCTTCGGGACGATGGCGGCGATCGGCATGGAGCGGCTTGGCCCCAAAGCCCGCGCAGTGTTCGATGGTCTCTTCGCCGCGGCGATCGTCGTTCCGGGTGTGGTCATCGGCATTGCGACGCTGGTCGCATTGGTCGAGGTCTTCGGTATCCTCAATCCTCTGCTCGCCACCGTCTGGCCGGGCGAGCAGCCACCCAGGCTCCAGCTTGGCTTCGGCTCGATTATTGCAGCACACGGGCTGTTCACGATGGCGCTGGTGACGATGATCGTGAAAGCCAGGATCGCCAGCCTCGGCCGCGACATCGTCGAGGCATCGAGCGATCTTTACGCCACGCCGCTCACCACATTTCGCGAGATCGTCCTGCCGCAGATCCTGCCGTCTATCCTCGCAGGGTTCCTGCTCGCCTTCACCTTCTCGTTCGACGACTTCATTATCGCCTTCTTCGTCGCCGGCTCCAACACCACGCTGCCGATCTATGTCTTCGCGTCGATCCGCCGTGGCGTGACGCCAGAGATCAATGCGATCGCAACCATGGTGCTGGTCGCCTCGCTCGCGATGATCCTGATCGCACGGTTCCTGATGCGTGAAAAACAACAAAAGACATTAGGGGAAACACCATGATTCTCGCCAACCGCGTTGCAATCGTCACCGGTGCCGGTTCCGGCATCGGCAGGGCAGGGGCTTCGATCATGGCGCGGGAAGGCGCCCATGTCGTTGTCGCCGATGTCGACTTCATGAATGCCGACGAGACCGTCCGGGAGATCGTTGCAGCCGGCGGCAGCGCCGAGCCCCTGGTGCTCGATGTCACGGACGACAGGGCTCTGGAAGACGGCATATCTGCGATTGCCAGCAGGCACGGACGCATCGACATCCTGCACAACCATGCAGGCGCGCAGGTGGCGGGCGATCTTGAGCAGGTCGCGATAGAGGGCTTCGACAAGTCCTGGGCCTTGAACGTACGCGCCCATTTCATGGCCGCCCGGCTGGTGATGCCGCTGATGACACGGGCGGGCAAGGGCGTCATCCTCAACACCTCGTCGTCCTCGGGCGTTCTCTACGATCGCGAAATGATCGCCTACACCACGACCAAACACGCGGTCATCGCGATGACCCGGCAGATGGCCGGCGACTATGCGAAGTTCGGTGTGCGCGTAAACGCGCTATGCCCCGGTTGGGTCGACACGCCGTTCAACGAGCCGTTCATCGCGCAGATGGGCGGGAGAGATGCGATCGAGAGTTACATCGCCGAGAAGGTGCCGCTTGGACGATGGGCAGATGTTTCCGAGATCGCTGAGCCCATCCTGTTTCTCGTCTCAGACCGCTCGTCCTACATGACCGGGCAGATTCTGGTCGTCGACGGCGGCGAAACCGTCGTTTGACGCGGGTGTCGAAATAAACTTCGAAATAGATCGGATTCAAACGATTCCGTGGCTTGAGCAATCGGATGGGCTGGACTAGTCCCTTGGCTGAAGCGACAGCGGAGAATACGACAATTTCCAACAGCATCAGCCCCAAGCTGCAGGGTTACATCTTCACCTTGGCTGCGGTTTTCATCTTCGCCGTCCAGGACAGCTTTTCGAAGTATCTCGGTGAGCGATACTCGCCGATCCTGATCACCATGATCCGCTTCTGGGCGTTCGCGGCTTTCGTGATGCTGCTGGCGATGCGCAAGCCCGGTGGTGTGCGTGGCGCCTTCGTGACGAAACATCCGCTGATGCAGGTGATGCGCGGCGTGCTGCTGGTCGCGGAGATCGCGCTCTTCGTGTTCGGCCTGGCACATACCGGGCTTGCGATCACGCAGGCCATCTTCCAGTCGACGCCGCTGATCGTGACCATCCTGTCGATCCCGTTCCTTGGGGAAAGCGTCGGCTGGCGGCGGTGGCTTGCCGTTGTCGCCGGGCTCTTCGGCGTACTGTTAATCATCAACCCGACCGGCGGCGCCTTCAGCCTCTATCTTCTGCTGCCGCTCGCCTGCGCGACCATGTTCGCGGCATATAGCGTCGCCACCAGGGCGGTGAGCCGCAACGATTCGACCTTTACCAGCCTGGCCTATACCGCCGTCGGCGGCGCGGTTGCGATCTCGCTGCTCGGTCCCTTCTACTGGACACCGATCGCCGTCTCGGACTGGCCGATGGTCGCCGCACTCTGCGTCTGCGGCACGGTCAGCCACTATTGCCTGATTCGTGCATACGATTCCCTGCAAGCCTCCGAGGTGCAGCCGCTCGCCTACCTCCAGCTCGTGGTGGGCGCGGTGATTGCGGTGATGTTCTTCGGGGAGACGCTGAGCTGGAACATGCTGTTCGGCTCGGCGATCGTGGTCGGCGCCGGCCTCTTCACCATGTGGCGGGAGCATCGCGCGCAGTCCAAGAACAATCCGGCCTCCGGCTCGGGGATCGCCGAGCGACCATAAACGGCTAAAGCGCGATGTAGCTGCGCCACAGCACATAAAGGCTGACGGCGAAGATGACGCCGCGGAAGATCGTGGCCAGCGTGTTGCGCCGGTCCGCGAGCCGCGTCGCCGCGATCGTTCCGACGATGCCGCCGCCGATGCCGCCTGTTATGAAATAGCCGGCAGTTGCCCAGTCGACCAAACCTGAGGTCGCATAATTGGCGGCGGTGGTCAGGCCGAAGGTGCCGACGGCCATGAGCGAGGTGCCGACGGCGTTGATGAGGGGCATGCCTGTTGCGAGCAGCAGCGCCGGAACGATCAGGAAGCCGCCGCCGATGCCGAAGAAGCCCGAGAACATACCCGTCAGCAACGCGATCGCGGTCGTCTTGCCGTGCACCGCCATGGTCAACGAGTGGGCGGTGACGTCAGGGGCGGTGCGGGTCTTTCGCATCGCGAAACTGACGAACATCATCAGCAGGCCGAACATGAAGAGCAGCTTCTGGCCGTCGACGAGCTTGCCCAGGCTCGAACCCAGATAGGCGCCGAGCGCGCCGGCGGCCGCGAAGATCAGCGCGCAGCGCCACCAGACGTGGCCCTTGGCGGCGTGGCCCGCGAGGTTGAGATAGGCATTGGCGGAGACGGCAAGCGCGCCGGTTCCGATCGCGGTGTGCACGTCGCGCATGCCCACGGCATACATCAGAAGAGGCGTTGCGAGGATGGAGCCGCCGCCGCCGATCAGGCCCAGCGTGCAGCCGACCAGCGAGCCGGAGCCGAGCGCGAAAAGGACATGCTGGAGCGGTCCATCCACGGCGTCATCTCCCCCAGACTGATCCGGGCAGGGCGTCGAGCGGGACCTTCAGGTAACGCCGGCCGTCGGCCTCAGGCTCCGGCAGCGCGCCGCCGCGGATATTGACCTGCAGCGCATGCAAGATGAGCTTCGGCATCGGCAAGGTCCGGTCGCGGGCTTCCCGGATTTCGATGAACGCGGCGCGCGAACGGCCCGCGACATGCGGGTTCTTTTGCTTCTGTTCGGCAACCGAGCTTTCCCACAGGACCTCGCGTCCGCCGGGCATATAGTCGTGGCCGGTGAAGAGCCGGGTCTGGTCGGGGAGATCCAGAATGCGCTCGATCGACGTCCACAGGCTGTCGGCGCTGCCGCCTGGAAAATCCGCCCGCGCCGAGCCGCTATCGGGCATGAAGAGCGTGTCGTGGATGAAGGCGGCGTCGCCGATGATATAGCTGATCGACGCCAGCGTGTGACCGGGCGAATGCATTACGCGGACTTCGAGATCACCGATCCTGAACGTGTCGCCGTCGGAAAACAGCCGGTCCCATTGCGATCCGTCGCAGGCGAGGTCGGGCCAGTTGTAGATTTCTCTCCAGATCCGCTGCACCTGCACGACATGCTCGCCGATCGCTGTCGGCACGCCGGTGCGTTTTTTGAGGTAGGAGGCAGCGGAGAAATGGTCGGCATGCGGATGCGTGTCGAGGATCCACTCGAGCGTCAGGTCATGGCGCGCGATGTGGTCGAGCAGCCGGTCGGCATTCGTCGTTGCCGTCGAGCCCGACTTCTCGTCGAAATCGAGCACGGGGTCGATGATGACGCATTTGCGGGTGGTCGGGCAGGAAACCACATACTGGATGCTGCCGGTGCGCACATCGTGAAAGCCGGCGACCTCAGGCTGCTGCATAAACGGTGCTCTCCGTTGCCGCCACACGCGGGAAGAAGATCGCCCGGCTCGGATCGAAGTCGTAATCCCCCTCAAAAGCGGTCGCATCGGCGGCGATCTGCGCGACGGAGTCGAGAATGAAACGGACCTTCTCGTCATCGAGCAGGACGCTGAAATTCAACCTGATGAAACCAGGCTTCATGATCTCGTCGCCGGACAGAATGGCCTGCCGGATCGCCTCGGACTGCTGATCGTCAATCGAAAGCAGCCGGTGGACATAAGGCCCGGCGCAGGCGCAGCCGCCGCGCGCCTGGATGCCGAAGCGGTCGCTCAGCATGCGCGTGATCAGCTGCTGGTGGACATAGTCGCCCTTGCCGTCCTTCACGCGGAACGAAAAGATCGGTAGACGGTCCGGGCCAGGCAGGCCGAGGATTTCCAGCCGCTCGACCTGTTCCCAGGCGCTGAAGGCGCGCTTAGCAAGCGCATGATTGCGCTCGGCCATCGCCTGCGCGCCGATCGCGTCCTTGACGATGAAGGCAAGCGCCGCCCTGATATCACCGACGACATTCGGCGTGCCGGCTTCCTCGCGGGCTTCGAGGCTGTCGCTATAGTCATGCGTCGTGGGCGACACGAACTTCACCGTGCCGCCGCCCGGCCAGGAAGGCTTGGTTGCCGAGACAGCGTCGCGCCGCACGATCAGGATGCCGGAAGCGCCGGGGCCGCCGATGAACTTGTGCGGAGAAATGACGATGGCGTCGATCTCGACATCGGGCGCCGGTGACATGGCGATCGGCACATAGGGGCCGGCGCCGGCGTAATCCCAGATCATCCTGGCGCCGGAGGCCTTGACGATGCCGGTGATCCTGGCGACGTCGCTGGTGATGCCGGTGATGTTGGAGGCGGCCGAGAGGGTGCAGATCGTGAGGTCCGCGTCGCTGTCGCGCAGTGCTGCTTCGAGCAGACCAAGGTCAGGGCCGCCGGATGCCTGCTCGGCGATCTCGACGATCTCCGCGCCGCTCTCGCGCCAGGGCAGGATGTTGGAGTGATGCTCGTAGGGGCCGATGACGACGCGCACGCGCTTGCCTGACGCAATCGCGTCCGTCACGCCGAACAGCGAGACCAGCCGGTTGATGCCCGCCGTCGCGCCGGAGCCGGTGAAGATGACGGCGTGATCAGCACTCGCGCCGCAGAAGCCGCCGATCAACCCGCGGGCTTCGCGACGCATGCGGGTCATGAAGCCTCCGCAGTAGGAGGCCTCGGTGTGGCTGTTGGCGTAATAGGGGAGAACCTCTTCGAGAACGAAGCGCTCGACCTGGTGCAACGCCCGGCCCGACGCGACATAGTCGGCGTAGACGAGGCTCTTTTCGCCATAGGGACCGGATATCTTCGCTTTCGCTCCGACCAGCCCGTCGCGAAGAGCGGCGATGACATCCGCACCTGCGAGACCGTCGCGGAATGTCGACAATGCTGTGTGCGCTGGGGCGAGGCGAGGGGTTTCCACGGTCTTTCTCCTTGCTGGGGATGGCGACGTGGATTGTAATCTGGAACGGGCCGAGCAAACTCACCTGATTTTAGGCGGAATTGTCTGAATCTGGGTCAAATGATCCAATTAAATTGAGTTTATAGCCTATTTTGATATGGCTATGCCAATGGACTCGATTTGGCTGAGCCAAAACGGCGGCGATTCAGAATGACGGATTGCCGGAGAAGGGGATACCGCACTCCCATAAATAACGCGCGCGACAAAGCCGACGCCTTGCGCAATACAAGGCGCCGACCGAATGAAAGACTCGGATTCTTGGTCCGGACTAGCCTTCGTAGTGCCCGGACGCGGCTTCCTTGGCGGACTTCACGACGACGGCAAAATTGACGTCCTTCGTGATCGACGTGCCGCTCTTGCGGAGATCGGCGACCTCCTTGAGCTTGCTGCCGGCCGGTGGATCAAGCGGGGTGACGGTTCCGGCGCGGAGATCGGCGACCCAAAGACCTTCTTCGCCGGTGATGCTGATGACAACGACTGCGCTCATGTTCTCTTTCCCTCTAAGATGAACTGTTAAAAGCCTGCCTTCTTGAGGCCCTCTCGGTAGAGGTCCTTATGCCATTGCTCCTTGCTGGGCACTGCAGCCAGCCAGGTATCGACGTCGAAATTCGGGTTTGCCTCGCGCACGCGTCGCACGAGGATGCGTGCCTTGTCGGCATGCCCCATCATCGCCCAGCTGGCTGCCGCCAGGCGATCCGCGAGGCTCGGGTCGGACATCTGGCCGATGTAATCGATCGACGATCCGAATTCGCCGAGCGCGTAGTTGGCGCCGGCCGCCGTCCAGAGGTACATGTCCGGCGTCAGCGGGTTGAGCTCGATCGCCCGTTCGATCTTCTGCAGCGCCATGCTCGGTCGCGAGCAGTGTACCAGCGTGTCGGCGTGGTCGGCGATGACGTCGGCGTAGTGCGGCGCCAGCGCTTCGGCCACTTCCATCGCCTCGGCGCTCTCGTCGAAATCGCCCTGCAGAAGCTTGGCGACCCCGAATTCGCGGTAGCCATCGGCGAAGTCCGAGCGTTTCTCGATCGCCTGTCGCGAGAGGTTCTCCGCCTGCTTCAAGAGCTCGATATCGCCGCGCGCGGTGAGCAGCCACTCCTTGGAATAGGTGCGCCCCATGGCGCTCAGCGCCGGCGCGAAATCGGGGCTGGCGGCAAGCGCTGCCTTCATTTCCTTGCGCGCACGGCGGAGATTGGGAAGCGTCATGCGCGCCATGTCGCGCTTGCCGACGAGATAGCGGTGATAGGCCACCGGATTGAGCTCGATATCGGCGCGCTGCTCCTCATGGCGGGCGATCTCGCGCGAGACGGAGAGGGCGATCTGGCGGGAGATCGCGCGCTTGTCGCGCAACAGATCGAGGCGGTGGAGCCCGAAGCGCTCGGCCCAGAGAACCTGGGCGTCATCGACGAAGATCAGTTGCGCAAAAAGCGTCACGTCGTCCCCGCCACCGCTAATGCGTGTCTCCAGCACATAGTTGACGGCTTGTCGCTCGAAGAAGGCGGCCTGCGTTTCTACATTGTGGCCGACCTGGACCGCGGAGTAGGGGGCGATCACCCGCAGGCTGTTGAACGCGCAGAAGCCGATGGTGATGTCCTCGATCAGCGACGAGGCGATGAGGCCCGCATCAGGGCTGACCGATTGGTTGCTGGGTGGAAGCAGGACGAGACGCGGGATCGCATGGGCTATGCTGCCTGCCTCGACCGACAAGCCGGCGGCCGCGCCATTGCGCGAAGGCGCTCTCGCTTCAGCCGCAACCTTGGCGCTGCCGATACTCTTGTCGGATGCCGAGAACTTGGCGCCGCGCTCGATCGAACCGCGCCGCTTGGCGAAATAATTCTGAAGCGATTCAACGTCTTGCTCGGCATTGAAGATCTTCAGCAATAACTGCAGCGTTTCCGGATCCTGCGGCTCGGAACGGAAGAGGATGACCGCTGCCTTGCGCAACACTTCCGCGTCTTCGCGAGTCTGAGCCTCGCCATGCGCCTCTCTCAGCGTGCGTTCGAGAAGCTCGACATGCCGGTTACCCTCATCGACGACCCAGCTTTTGAACTCCCGGCTCTGGATCTTGACCGAGCCGAGGAAGGGCTGATCGAGCAGCTTGACCAGCCGCCGCAGCCGCGCGAACGGCGCTGACGCCTCGTCTTCCCGAATGAGCTGAATGTCCGACGTCAGCAGCGCGCGATCGATCGAGATCGTGCTGCCCTCGAAGGATACGAAGCTGGAACCGAGGTCGCTCTGATACGCCTTCAGCCGGGAGAGCAGCTTCCGCAACGTCGTGTCGGATGCGCCGTTATCCGTCTCGCCCCACAGGAAGCGGGCGATCGTGGTTCGATAGGCCGATCCTTCGTCGAGCGTCAGCAGGTAGGCAAGCAGCAACAGCCCCTTCTCGGGCAAGGCAATGACGCTGCCATCCTCGCCGGCCAACCGCAGCTTTCCAAAGGTCTCCAGAACGAACGTCATTTCACCCCTGATAAGCCTGGTTTCCGTGGGCGCCGCCTTCATCCCAACAGGCAGTTTGTCACGATGCGCGCCGACATTCAACAGCTGCATTCGCACTTGCGAGACGCAAAGGTTGTACTATCCTCGCGCTCGGAAGCGTTCACTTTCAGCTTCTCACACTCCGCATTTGCAAGTGAATGCGCAAAACAACGTATGGTCTTTTGGGCGCGCGAGACAAGATCGGGATAAAGATGCGAGTGATCTTTGCCGGACCAACGCTCTTTGGTGCGGATCTGCCGCCCAGCGCGGATTATGAGCTGCGTCCGCCCGCAAGGCAGGGCGACGTCTACCGGGCGATCATGGATGGCGCAAACGTCATCGGCCTGATCGACGGCATCTACGAACATGTGCCGGCCATCTGGCACAAGGAGATCCTGTTCGGGCTGTCGCGAGGGGTGCACATGTTCGGCGCCGCGAGCATGGGCGCCTTGCGCGCGGCGGAGTGCGCCTCCTTCGGAATGATCGGCATTGGTGAAATTTACCAGGGTTTCGCATCGGGCACGCTGGAAGATGATTCCGATGTCGCGCAATCGCATGCGCCGGCGGAAATGGGATACCTTCCGCTCAGCGAGCCGCTGGTCAACGTTCGCGCGACATTGTCGCGGTGTCTGGAGCTTGGCTTGGTCACCCGAGCGGAACATGACGCTCTGCAGGCCGTTGCCCAAGACATGTTCTTCAAGGAGCGCAGCTATCGCCGGCTGGTGCGGCGGGCGCTGCAGGATACGCAGCGCGGGGAGCGCGTCCTAAACCTTCTTTGCGAGAACAACGTCAATCTGAAGCTCCAAGACGCCAAGCTTTTGATCGAGAGCGTCTCGAAGACCCCGGATGAACGGTTTGCGCCGACCTTCGCATGGACATTTCAGGCGACCGATTTTTGGAATGCGGAGTTTCCGGACTGGCGGTAACAGCTACAGGCTACACAGATGCCGCAGGTGACTGGAATGTCGTTGCACTTCATCCTTGAATCCACCCCCGTGCACCACATGTCAAAGCTGAATAGGGCTGCGACGTTGTCAGCCATTTAGAAACGCGACACTGGCTGCTGGGATCAGCTCCCGATCCGACCGGCTGGCCGGGG